>JAHKAJ010000015.1 GCA_018826075.1 Candidatus Omnitrophota bacterium | reverse complement strand
CGCTGAATGTTCAAAGCTTCTTGAAAATACTTTTCGGCTGGTAAACATTGCTTTAGTAAGCGAGTTTACCATTGTTGCTGAAAAATTAGGCATCAGTATTTGGGAAGTAATCGAAGCAGCTAAGACCAAACCGTTTGGCTTTATGCCTTTTTATCCCGGGCCAGGCATCGGCGGCCACTGTATTCCTGATGACCCGGTGTATTTATCCTGGAAGGCAAAAAAAATGGGTTTCAAGACCAAGATGGTTGACCTGGCTTCTTATATCGGCCATTTTATGCCTAAATATGTAGTCCAGCGGACCAAAGAGATTTTGAGCCGCAAGGGTATTAGCTTAAAAGGAGCTAAGATCTTAGTCTTGGGGGTTACTTACAAAAAAGATGTAAAAGACCTGCGGGAATCTCCGGCTTTGGATATTATTGAAGAATTGCAAAGAAATAAATCAACGGTAGGTTTCTATGATCCTTTGATTTCTCATCTTAAGATTGGCAGTATTAATTTAAAAAGAGAGGCTTTGGTTTCGGGTTCACTGAAGAAATATGATTGTTTAGTGGTAGTTACTGATCATTCCGGATTGGATTATCAATTTCTGCAAAAACATTCCAAACAGATTTTTGATACCCGCAATGTATATAAAAGAAAATACTCCAATGTGGAAGTGCTTTAGCCGAGGAGTAAAATAAGATGTTAGAAGATTTAAAAGGCAAGAAGGTTTTAGTCACCGGAGGAGCCGGCTTTATTGGTTCGCATATTGTTGATCGGCTGGTCGAACTGGATGCGAAAGTCATTGTTTTAGACAGCCTGATAACCGGAAAATTAGAAAACTTAGAGCAGAACTTAAAAAAAATAGAGTTTGTTAAGGGTGACATCACCGATGAGGCTTGCTTGGCCAAAGTTTTAAAAGGAGTAGAACTGATTTCTCATCAGGCAGCTTTACGCAGCGTTCCCAAATCAGTAGAAATGCCCGGGGAGTATAACCGGGTTAATGTCGGCGGAACTTTGAGCCTTTTTCTTAAAGCCAAAGCAGCCGGTGTAAAGCGGATAGTTTGTGCTTCTTCAAGCTCTGTATACGGAGAGAGAGATGATTTTCCAGAGAAAGAAAATGATATTGTAAAACCAATTTCACCTTATGCTGCCACAAAGCTGATTGTTGAACAATATTCCTATGTTTTTAGCAAACTTTATAATATGAAAATTGTAAATTTAAGGTATTTTAATGTATATGGCCCGCGCCAATCTATAGATGATGAATATGCAGTTGTTATTCCGAAGTTTATAAATTGTTTATTAGAAGGGATGAGCCCTCCGATATATGGAGATGGAGATCAGGAGAGAGACTTCACTTTTGTTGGCGATATAGTTGACATGAATATCCGGTGCCTTGAGAATGACAATGTTGACTCGGAAGTATTTAACGTTGGTTTAGGAATACCTAATTCGGTGAATAATTTATTTAAGAATTTAAAGGAGATTATCGGAAGTAATCTGGAGCCTAGCTATTGTCCTATTCGACTTGGAGATGTAAGAAAAACTCATGCTGAGATGCAAAAGGCAAAAGAATTATTAGGGTTTTCTCCAAAAGTCGATTTTGTCCAAGGGCTAAAGAAGACAGTAGATTGGTTTAAGGGGGCTAAGAGATGAGAAAAGCCTTTATCACCGGAATTACCGGTCAGGATGGTTCGTATTTAGCTGAATTTTTACTGGCTAAAGGTTATCAGGTTTACGGATTGATCCGGAGAGCCAGCACTTTTAATACCGGCCGGATCGATCATATTTATCAAGATCCTCATGAGAGAAAACATAGGCTTTTTCTTTACTATGGAGATTTATCAGATAATGAAATAGTTTCCAATATTATTTATAATATTAAGCCGGATGAAGTATATCATCTTGGAGCCCAGAGTCATGTGCGGGTAAGCTTTGATATACCCGAATACACAGGAAATATTACAGGATTGGGGACTATACGGCTTTTGGAAACAATTCGCAAAAGCGGATTCAAGATTAAATTTTATCAAGCTTCTTCTAGCGAGATGTTTGGGTGCGCTCCGGCTCCCCAAAGTGAGTTAACTCCTTTTTATCCTCGCAGCCCTTATGCGGCAGCAAAAGTATATGCCTATTGGATGGCGAAGAACTACCGTGAAGGCTACAACATGTTTGTTTCTAACGGTATACTTTTTAATCATGAAAGCCCCCGCCGAGGCGAAACATTTGTTACTCGCAAGATTACCATGGCAATAGCTGCTATTCTGGCGAAGAAGCAAGATTATCTATATTTGGGTAATCTCTCAGCCCGTAGAGACTGGGGCTATGCTCCTGAATACGTTGAAGGAATGTGGAGAATTTTACAGCATGATGAGCCCGATGATTTTGTTATAGGTACCGGTCAACAAAACTCGGTTGAAGAATTTGTTAAAGAAGCTTTTGCTTATGTCCAGCTGGATTGGAAAAAATACCTGAAGATAGATCAGAGATATTTTCGTCCCACAGAGGTCGATGAGCTTTTTGCCGGAATAGACAAAGCAAAGAAATATTTAGGTTGGCAGCCAAAAGTTAACTTTAAGGATTTAGTAAAAATAATGATAGATGCTGATATGAGATGTTTGGGCTTAGAGGCTATAGGGGAGGGTGATGTAATTTTGAAGCAAAAGTTTCCTGATAGATGGTGGGCAGCAGATTAACTGAGTCATTAATTTTATGGCCGTGAGTAAAGATTTTTGGCAAAACAAACGAGTGTTGGTAACTGGTGGAGCCGGCTTCCTTGGTTCTTATCTGGTTGAAGAGTTGAAGAAGCAAGGCTGCAAAAATATTTTTATCCCTAAAGAAAAGGATTATGATTTAGTTAAGCTTACGGCAGTAAAGAAGGTTTATCGGGATTCGGGAGCGGATATAGTAATACATCTTGCGGCTAAAGTAGGAGGAATCGGAGCTAATCAGGAAAAACCTGGTGAGTTCTTTTATAATAATTTAATCATGGGTGTTCAACTGATTGAAGAAGCAAGAAATTCAAAAGTAGATAAATTCATAGCTATTGGTACTATCTGTTGCTACCCTAAGTTTACACCGGCCCCTTTCAAAGAAGCTGATTTATGGAATGGTTATCCTGAAGAGACCAACGCTCCTTATGGTTTAGCTAAAAAAATGCTTTTGGTTCAATCTCAAAGTTATCGCCGACAATACGGTTTTAATTCGATATTTCTTCTTCCGGTTAACTTATACGGGCCAGGCGACAATTTTAACCCTGAGAGTTCTCATGTTATTCCAGCCTTAATAAAGAAGTGTTTTGATGCTATCGATAGTAAACTTGATGAGGTAATTGTTTGGGGTAGCGGCAAGCCAACCCGAGAATTTTTATACGTTCAGGATGCTGCCCGTGGCATTGTTTTAGCCAGCGAAAAATACAATAGTTCTGAACCGGTTAATTTAGGTTCTGGTTTTGAAATTTAAATAAAAGATTTAGTGAGTTTGATCGCTGAGCTTACCGGGTTTAAAGGTAAAATAACCTGGGACGCTTCCATGCCCGACGGCCAGCCAAAAAGAAATCTCGATATCAGCAAAGCTCAAGTCGAATTTGGCTTCAAAGCTCAGGTTGGTTTCCGGGAAGGCTTAGCCAAAACAATTGATTGGTATAAACAGGTCAGATACCTAAAATGAATATTTTAATCACCGGCGGAGCCGGTTTTATCGGTTCGCATTTGTGCCGAAAACTCTTAAACCAAGGCCATCACCTGGTTTGCGTAGATAATTTTATTACCGGTTCTAAAGAAAACATCAGCGATCTTCTAGGTAACCCTGAGTTTAAACTGATCGAACATGATATTGCTAACCCTTTGAATATTTCAGAAAGTTTGGACTGGGTTTTACATTTTGCTTCTTTGGCTTCGCCAAAATACTATCTTACTCACCCGATAAAGACGCTTAAATCCGGACTGCTGGGGACTCATAATTGTTTAGGTATTGCTAAGGCCAAACAGGCTAAGTTTTTTCTGGCTTCAACATCGGAAATCTACGGTGACCCGCTTAAACACCCTCAAACTGAGAGCTATTGGGGTAATGTTAATCCTATCGGCGTACGCAGCTGTTACGACGAGAGTAAACGCGGGGCAGAGAGCCTGACTTACGCTTATTGGCGTCAGCATGACTTGGACATCCGGGTAGTACGTATCTTTAATACTTACGGCCCTTACATGCAGGTTGATGACGGCAGAGTGGTCTCTAATTTTATTAACCAGGCTTTGGAGGGAAAAAACTTAACAGTTTACGGCCAAGGCCAGCAAACTCGTTCTTTTTGCTATGTCGATGACTTGCTAGAAGGTATTTTTAGCCTGATGCAGGCAGATTATCGGGACCCTTTAAATTTAGGCAACCCGGCGGAGTTTACCATAAAGAAATTAGCGGCATTAGTGTTAAAATTAACCGCTTCTAAATCAAAGATCGAGTATTGTCCGCTTCCTGAAGATGACCCTCGGCAGAGGCAGCCGGATATCAATAAAGCCCGGCGGCTTTTATCCTGGAAACCACAGGTTAGTTTGGAAGAGGGGCTCAAAAAAACTATCGATTATTTCAAGAGGAAATCAAAGGTTTAATTCATGACCGTACCGCTCCTGGATCTAAAAAAAGAATATTCCTTTTTTAAAAAAGCCATCGGCCGCAATCTTAAAAGTTGTTTTAAAAGCCAGCACTGGATTTTGGGTAAACCGGTTTCTGATTTTGAAAAGAAAACAGCAGGTTACCTAGGTTCAAAATATTCGATCGGCGTCTCATCCGGCACCGAAGCCCTTATCTTATCTTTAAGCGCCCTGGCTCTTAAAATCAAAGGCCGGGAATATTTTGATAAGAAAGACGAGGTCATCACCACCCCCTTTACCTTTATCGCTACCGCTGAAAGTATTGTCCGTTGCGGGGCAACCCCGGTATTCGTAGATATTGACCCCGAGACTTTTAATATCGACCCTTTAAAGATCAAAAAAGCGATTACTAAAAATACCGTAGGCATCATGCCGGTGCACCTTTACGGTTTAGCTGCTGATTTATCGGCGATTCTTGAAATAGCCAGAGAGAACGATTTGTTTGTGGTGGAAGATGTTGCACAAAGTTTCGGCGCCAGCTTGGAAAATAAAAAGTTAGGCAGCTTCGGGGATTGTGGAGCTTTTAGTTTTTTTCCTTCCAAGAATTTAGGCGGTTTTGGCGACGCAGGCCTGATCGTAACTGACAGCCATAAATTATTTGAGTCTTTAAAAACTTTGCGTAACCACGGCCAGACCAGCCAATACGACGCTTCTTTTATCGGATATAATTCTCGCTTGGATTCAATCCAGGCAGCAATACTTTTAGCTAAACTTAAATATATCGATAAATTGAATGCTTTAAGAAGAAAGTTTGCCAGAAGCTATGACTTAGGCCTAAAAGGTATCAAAGGGATTAAAACTCCTTTTGTGCCTAAAGCTAGTGAACACGTTTATCATCTTTATAGTTTAAAAGTTTCATCAAAAAGAGATCAGCTTCTTAACTATTTGAATTCCAAGGGGATAAGTTCACGCGTCTACTATCCGGTTCCTTTACATAAGATGAAAGCTTTTAAGACAGCTAAATCAGGCGGCAGTTTGAAAGCCAGCGAAGATACCGCCAAAAAAATCTTAAGCCTTCCGATCCACCCTTTTTTAAGCGACCGGCAAGTCGAGTATGTAACCTCAACAATCAAGAGATTTCATGAAAAATCAGAGTAGTTATCCGGTTCACGGCGGCATAGGCCTGATCAACCGCTTTATCAGCGAATCCGAAAAACCCGGTTTTTTAGCCAAAACTTCACAAATCAAGGTTTATAATATTTTCGATTCAGATCTTTCGGTATTTTACCGGATTGCCGACGGAGCCCTATCTCCTTTAGAAGGGCCGATGGATGAAAATGAGTTTAATAAAGTTTTGCAGGATGAATGCATAGAAAGGAATGGCAAACTTTATGCCTGGACTATTCCGATCGCTTTTCCAGTTTATAAGCAAGAAGCCGACAAATTCAGTATCGGCGAAACCGTGGCCGTTAAAACTGAATCCGGCGAGACTGTCGGCCTGCTGGAAATTTCCGATATTTATTTTTTTGATAAGAAAGCTTATAACCGATCAGTTTACGGTACTGAACGCATTGATCATCCCGGCCCCCGGATTGTTAACGATGACCGGCGCGAGTACCTTTTAGGCGGAAAGATCCGGGCTTTCTCTCAAGTTGCCCGTTCGGCCTACAGCAAATACATGCTTTTTCCCCAAGCTACTAGAGAAATATTCAAGAAGCGCGGCTGGGAAAGGATTATTGCTTTTCAGACCAGAAATGCTTTACACCGGGCCCATGAATATGCCCTGGTTTATGCCATGGAGGAGCTTACCCGGCAGGGTTTTTTTACCGGAGTAGTGCTTAACCCTTTAGTCGGGGCAACTAAATCCGATGATGTCCCGGCTGATGTCCGGATGCAGACTTATGAGGCCTTGATCGAACATAAACTGCTGGGTTTTGGTGATAAAGATTTAGAGCTATGGAAAACTAAAGGTTATGATCTAAGCGATGAATTTTTACTGATCGGGCTGGATATGAAGATGTTTTATGCCGGGCCCAAAGAGGCGATAATGCATGCTATCTATCGGCAGAATTACGGATTTAGTGACATTATTATCGGCAGGAAACACGCCGACGCTTCTTTTGATGACGGAATTGCGGCCTGGCGTGACTTTGATGCCCAGGATAAATTCAGTCAACTTAAGGGTGAACTGCTTATCCAGCCGGTCAAGGTCGGTTTTGCCGCTTATTTTGAGGAAATAGAAAGAGTCGGCCTGGTTGATGAGTTTGGTAAAAAAGGCTATCATCAGATATCGATTTCCGGTAAGGAGTTGAGAAAAAAACTTCAGAATGGCGAAGAAGTCGATCAAAGAGTGATGCGCAAACCGGTTTCGCAAATTTTAACTGATTATTACCGAAGGAGAAAAGATGAATAAGGATAAAATTAAAAGTACAAATATAACCTGGCATGAGAGCGGAGTTTCAAAATCCGACCGCGAACAAAGAAACAAAAACAAAGGAGCGGTTATCTGGTTTACCGGGCTTCCTTCTTCGGGAAAGTCAACTATAGCTGTCGAGCTGCAGGCAATGCTATTTGAAAGAGATTGTCAAGTTTACGTCTTAGACGGGGATAATATCAGGCACGGTTTGAACAGCAACCTGGGATTTTCACCCCAGGACCGTGAGGAAAATATCCGCAGGATTGGAGAAGTGGCAAAACTTTTTTCCGATGCCGGATTTTTAGTTATAACTGCCTTCATCTCTCCTTACCGAAAAGACCGGGATCAGGTAAGAAAGATCTTATCCAAGAGTGATTTTATCGAGGTATTTATTAAAGCCGGGCTTTCGATTTGTGAACAAAGAGACCCTAAAGGCTTTTATCAAAAAGCCCGTTCGGGGGTAATTAAAGAATTTACCGGAATTTCCGCCCCATATGAAGAGCCGCAAAGCCCTGAGCTAGTTGTAGATACAGAAAAATTTAATAAGCAGGAAAGCGCAAAAGCGATCTTAGATTATTTGGACAAGAATGGTTATATCCAAAAATGATTTTTAATGATTCTCAGATAAAACAACTGCTTAAGATAGCCTCTCTGGCCGGCCAAAAGATAATCGAAGTTTATAATTCCCATCAAACCGAAGTCTCAATAAAAAAAGATAATAGCCCTTTAACTTTGGCTGATCAGCTTTCTCAGGAGCTGATAGTTAAAAAGCTAAAGAAATTATTTCCCAAGATACCGCTTATTTCCGAAGAAAGCCGGCCGGTAAGTTTCAGCAAAAGAAAGAACTGGAAATATTTTTGGTTGATCGATCCTTTGGACGGAACCAAAGAGTTTATTAAACGAAACGGAGAGTTTACGGTCAATATCGCCTTAATCCATAACTCTCAGCCGGTTTTAGGAATAATCGGTATTCCGGCCCGGCAGCAATTATATTTCGGCCAGAAACAAAAAGGCGCTTTTAAGGTCGATAAAAACAATAAGTTTAAGCCGATTTTGGCCAATAAACTTTCTGGTAAGCGAGTGGTAATAGTACGGAGCCGTTCTCACCAAAGCCTTGAGGAAGAAACAGTGGTCTCTTGGTTTAAGAATCCCCGGATAATTTATGCCGGAAGTTCCCTGAAGTTCTGCCGGGTGGCTGAGGCAAAAGCCGATCTTTACCTAAGGCAAGGCCCGACCATGGAGTGGGACACTGCTAGCGGCCAGGCCATCGCTGAAAGCTCTGGAGCCAGGGTCTTGGGTCTAAGCTATAACAAGAAAAGCTTAAAAAACTCCGGTTTTATCTGCGCGGCTCCCCGGAAAGATATTCTTTCTAAGATATTAAACCGCAGCAAGTTATAGATCCTGACCTTTTGATTTCTTCCCCTAAATCTAAACCAATAAAAAGGTTGACATATCCCGGTGTGGTTTTATAATATGTTCAATAAATGAACAAGGGGTAAGTTTTCATATTTTCCTAACGGGCTAACGGGTTATATAAGTTCATGGCGAAAGAAGAAAAATATACTCTCGGTGAGGATATTTTTAATATCCTGCGTCTTTTATCCAGCCAAGACGATTTAACTCAGAGAGATGTGTCGAGTCATCTTGAGATCTCTTTGGGTAAAACTAACTACTTGCTAAAATCGCTAATCAAGAAAAACCTGATCAAAGCCAGAAATTTCTCCCATGGCAAAGATAAGTTGGGTAAGGTAAGGTATATTCTTACTAAAAGCGGCTTAAAGCAGAAGATTCATCTTGCCTATCACTTTTTAAAGAAAAAAGAGGAAGAATATAATCGGATGCGCAGCGAATGGAGCAAGTTACAGCAGGAGTTGATTGCTAACGGAGAGGAGATTGAAGATATTAAGGCGGAGGTTTGATTATGAAAGGAATAATTCTAGCCGGAGGTACTGCTACCAGGCTTTATCCGATCACTAAAGGGGTCTGCAAACAATTACTGCCGGTTTATGATAAGCCGCTTATTTATTACCCTTTATCAGTCTTAATGCTGGCCGGGATCAGGGATATTCTGATAATTTCAGCCCCCCGGGATCTTGAACGTTTTCAATATCTTTTGGGTGACGGAAGTTCTTTAGGGGTAAAATTTTCTTACCTGGCTCAAAGTAAGCCTGAAGGTATAGCCCAGGCCTTTATTCTGGCCGAGGAGTTTATCGGCCAAGACCGGGTTTGTTTGATTTTAGGAGATAATGTTTTGTATGGCCATAATCTTTCCGATCTTTTAGTTGAAGCGGCTTCAGAACCGGAGGGTGGAGTAATCTTCGGTTATTACGTAAAAGATCCCGAGAGGTACGGAGTAATCGAATTCGACAAGAATAAAAATATTACAGCGCTTAAAGAAAAACCCGCCAATCCTAAATCAAACTGGGCAGTGACCGGTTTGTACTTTTATGATAATAAAGTAATCGAGATTGCCAAAGCTCTTAAGCCTTCAGCCCGGGGGGAGCTTGAGATCACTGATGTCAATAATGAATATCTTAAACGCGGCAAACTGAAAACTAAATTTCTCAACCGCGGCTATGCCTGGCTGGATACCGGAACCTATGATTCCTTAATCGACGCTTCAATGTTTATAAAGACCATTGAAGACCGCCAGGGTTTAAAAGTCGGCTGTATCGAGGAAGTAGCTTTTCGGATGGGTTATATCAATGCCGGGCAGTTAAGACAATTAGCCAAACAGGTAAACACTAATTACGGAGAGTATTTATTAAGCATTCTGGCTGAGGAACAGTAAAATGCCCTTTGAATTTAAAAGGTTGGAAATCTCGGAAGTGGTCTTGATCAAGCCCCGCTTAATCGGCGATGAACGGGGGTTTTTTATGGAAACCTATAAGGAAAGCGATTTTGCCAAATTCGGGATCAAAGACCGGTTTGTTCAGGAGAATCACTCTAAAACTTTTGCTAAAGGAGTGATCCGGGGTTTACATTTTCAGAAAAAACCAATGCAGCAGGCAAAATTAGTCAGGGTGGTTTCGGGAGGCATCCTTGATGTAGCAGTGGATATCAGGCGGGGTTCAGCTACTTTTGGCCGTTGGGTTTCAGCTGTGCTTTCGACTAAAAATCAGGCTATGCTTTATATCCCCGAAGGTTTTGCTCACGGTTTCTGTACCCTTGAGGAAAACAGCGAAGTCATCTATAGCTGTAGCAATGAGTATTCTCCGGCTGACGACCGGGGGATCATCTGGTCAGACCGGACCATTGATGTCCACTGGCCCAGCTTAGAACCGATTCTGTCAGAACGGGATAAAAAATGGCCTACTTTGCAGGATGCCGATGTAGGATTTAACTATGGCTAAAAATATTTTAGTTACCGGTGGTTTAGGGTTTATTGGATCGCATTTTGTGCGTTATCTTTTAGAAAATAAGCGCGACTGTAACGTCTTTAACCTGGATAATTTAAGTTACGCCGGAGATTTAGCCCGCTTGAAAGATGTTTCCAAAAATAAAAGTTATCATTTTATCAAGGCTGATTTAAGAAATATTTCTGACATTGAAGAGATTTTTCCACATCCTATAGACACGGTGGTACATTTAGCGGCTGAAAGCATTCCCGAGGATATTTATGTCCCAGTTCAATCTGTCCCCAGGATAGGGACAAGAACAATTACCTTTGGTGAGCTGTGGAAAGAACAGGCTAAAAATAATAAGCCCATAAAGAACGAAAAGGGGGAAGCGATATTTTTAAGAGGCAAGCAGACGAAAATTTTAAGTTTTCTGAATGGTGGCCAATGGATGCCAGTCAAAGCAATTACTCGACATAGGTATAAAGGTAAGATTATAAAACTAATTCAGAAGCATGGAGTTATAAAAGCAACTCCAAACCATTCTATTTATAGTTCAAGTCTTGAGTTGACTAATCCGCACACTAACCCGGAGTTATTGGTTATTAGAGAAATAAATGAAATAAAAAAAAGGAATAAGAGAAAAAGCTTGGCACTTTTGGAAATTCTAGCAGCCTATATAACAGAAGGAAATGCGACTTTCAATAAGGCTAATGGCGGATATATCATAGAAATTAATCAAGCTAACAAGGGATGGATTGAACATATAGGAGAACTAATTAGAAAAGAATTTTCGTTAAAATGCTATATCGGTAAGCATAAAAATAAACAGCATAAAGATGTGTTTTATTTACAGGTGTCCAATAAAAAGTTTTTCAATTATTTAATAAAAAATTGTGGAAAATATTGTGATGGAAAATTCTTCCCAGATTGGATTTTTGATTTAGAAGCTAATCAACGGAGTTTTTTTTGGAGTAAGTTACTCGAAGGTGATGGCACTAAAGATGGCAGGTATTCGACTACTTCTTACAAATTAACGAATCAAATCAGCCTCCTTTTAACATTACAAGGAAAAAAATTCAAAGTTTTTGAATGCGATAGAAAGAACTATAAAAGAAGCTGGGAGTTTAAGACTGAATTATCTGGCCAGCATTATGGATTGGTGAAGAGAAAAAAACAGGAAATTCAATATGAAGGTTGGGTTTATGATCTGGAAGTAGAGAAGAGCCACAATTTCGTTTGTGGAATAGGAAATGTAGTTTGTCATAATACCCATGTCGATAATTCAATCAGAGACCCGTTTATTTTTGAAGAAGTCAATGTCCGGGGTACTCTTAACCTTTTAGCCTGCGCCCGCAAATATAAGGTAAAGAGGTTTGTCCATATTTCCACCGATGAAGTTTACGGTGATATTGAAAAAGGTAAGTTTAAGGAAAATCATCCTTTGGCGCCTAATTCGCCGTATTCAGCTTCTAAGGCTGCCGCAGATTTCCTAGTTCGAGCCTATGTCCGGACTTATGGTTTTCCGGCAGTGACCATCAGGCCTTCCAATAATTACGGCCCCTGGCAATACCCGGAAAAGTTTATCCCGGTGGCGATCTCCAGTGTTTTAGCCGATAGAAAAATTCCGGTCTATGCTCAAGGATTGAATAAACGCGAATGGCTTTATGTTACCGATTGTGTCCGGGGTATTGCTTTGGTCATGGACAAGGGAAAGCTTGGCGAAGTCTATAACTTAGGCTCAGGGGTTGAGAAAAGAAATATCGATTTAGCCAGAGAGATCTTAAAACTATTGGGAAAAGATAAAGACTGTATTGATTTTGTCACTGACCGTCCAGGCCATGATTTTCGCTATTGCCTGGATTCATCAAAGATCTCGGCTTTGGGTTTCTCAACCCAGGTAGATTTTAAAACCGGAATAAAAAATACTGTCCAGTGGTATAAGGAAAAACGGACCTGGACTGAAGAGAAGTTGGGTATTTAGATTTATGGAAAAACAGGCTAGGATTTATGTTGCCGGACACACAGGATTAGTCGGAAAATCCTTAGTTCGTGAACTTAATAAAAAAGGCTATACCAATCTACTAACCAGAAGCCATCAAGAATTGGATCTTACTCGGCAGATAGAAGTTGAAAGATTTTTCAGTCAGGAGAGGCCCGATTATGTATTTTTAGCTGCTGCCCGGGTCGGTGGAATCGGTGCAAACAGTAGCTATCCAGCAGATTTTATCTACGAGAACCTTATGATCCAGACCAATACCATCCATTCGGCATACGCTTCGGGAGTTAAAAAGCTTTTATTCTTTGGCAGTGCTTGCATGTATCCTAAGCATTGCCTTCAGCCGATGAATGAAGATAACCTGCTGACAGGGCGCCTAGAGTCAACCAGTGAACCTTATGCTATAGCTAAAATTGCCGGGGTTAAAATGTGTGAGGCTTATAATCGTCAGTATAAAACAAGTTTTATCTGTATTATACCTTCAAATATTTATGGTCCTGATGATCATTTTGGTTCTCAAGATTCACATGTGCTTCCGGCTTTAATTGATAAATTTCATCAAGCTAAGATTAATAATTTTGATTCGGTGATTGTTTGGGGAAGTGGTAATCCGAGAAGAGAATTTGTTTTTATTGATGATGTTGCCAAGGCGGCTATTTTTTTGATAACTAGTTATAATGGTTCGACAGCAATTAACCTTGGCTCAGGAGAAAATATCTCGATAAAAGAATTAGCTATGGTTATAAAAGATATTGTCGGGTACAAAGGAGAACTTATCTTTGACAACACAAAACCTGACGGAGCTCCTGAGAAGTCTTTAGATGCTACAAAAATAAGAAAATTAGGCTGGCTGCCGAAAACATCGCTAGAGGAAGGAATTGCTAAGACCTATCTTGGTTATCAAACGGCGGTTAAACTATCAAACAATGAAGCTGAAACGGGGGTTAAGAAAATATGAGAATAGTAGTTACTGGCGGGGCCGGTTATATAGGATCAGTATTAGTTCCTCAATTACTTAATAATGGCCATGAAGTAAGAGTAGTTGATAACTTTATGTATAATCAGTCTTCACTTCTAGATTGCTGCAATCATAAAAAATTAACCATTATCCGTGGTGACGCCAGAGATAAAAGCATAATTTCCGAGAGCATGAAAGGAGTGGAGGCTATTATTCCTTTAGCTTGTCTTACTGGCGCTCCGCTTTGCGAGAAAGACCCTTTAGTGGCCAGGAGCGTTATTCTTGACGCAGTGAAGCTAATATTGGATTTACGTAGCCAAAATCAGACTATCGTCTACCCAACCACCAATAGTGGTTATGGTATAGGCCAAAAAGACATTTTTTGTACCGAGGAAACTCCTTTAAGGCCGGTTTCGCTTTATGGAAAGTTAAAGGTAGAAACTGAAAAAATGCTGCTTGAATCTGGAAATGTCATTACTTTACGTTTAGCCACTGCTTTTGGAGTTAGCCCCCGAATGCGCCTCGATCTTTTAGTTAATGACTTTGTTTACCGAGCTGTAAACGATAAGTTCATAGTTCTTTTTCAGGCTCATTTCAAAAGAAATTATATCCATGTTCGTGATGTGGCTAAGGCTTTTATTCATGCTTTAGGTAATTTTGAAACTATGAAAAATCAGGCTTATAACGTAGGTTTGAGTGATGCTAATTTAAGCAAAGGAGAGTTATGCCAGGAGATTAAGAAGCAACTCCCTGATTTTTATTTTGTTGAAGCCGATATCGGCGAAGATCCCGACAAAAGAGACTATATTGTTAGTAATGAAAAAATCGAAGCTACCGGATTAAAACCTGATGTTTCACTCCAAGATGGAATTGCTGAATTGATAAAAGGATATCAGATTATAAAAAGGAATCAATATTCTAACGTTTAGAGGAGCTCAATGAATAAGCCAGACCTTTTACTAATAAATCCCGGCAATAAAAAAGTCACATATGGAAAACTGAGTGAGGTTTTTTCTGGAATCGAACCTCCAGTATGGACAGGTTTGTTAGCCAGTTTTATTCGCGACAAGGGATTTGAAGTCGCAATTATAGATGCTGATGCAGAAAAGTTAAGTACTCAAGAGATCGTTGAAAGAATCGTTGCTTGCGATCCAATTTTGATTGGCGTTGGTACAATAGGGGCTAATCCATCGGCGGCATCAACACCTAAGATGGCCGCAGCCAGTCAGGTTTTAAAACTGCTTAAAGCAAAGCAGCTTAAGGGTAAGACCGTCGCCTATGGTATTCACGTTTCAGCTTTGCCTGAGAAAACTCTCAAGGAGGAAGCAGTTGATTTTGTTTGTCGGGGAGAAAGTTTCTATCCGATTTTAGAACTTTTAAAAACATTGAAAACTGATCAGGAAATGGGAGATCTTTTGATTAAAGGTCTTTGGTATGTAAAAAACGGGAAAGTTATTGCTAATGGTTGGGCAGATTTAATTAAAGATTTAGATGAGTTGGGGTTTATTGCCTGGGATCTTTTGCCGATGGATAAATACCGTGCTCACAATTGGCATTGTTTTGACCATGTCAATCAACGCAGTCCTTATGCAGTTATCTATACTAGTTTGGGTTGTCCTTTTGACTGTAAATATTGCAATATCAGGGCGTTGTACAATGGGCAACCGGGAATACGTTATCGCAGTATTTCAAAAGTAGTTGAAGAGATAGATTTTTTAGTAAAGAAGTATGCTGTTAAAAACTTTAAAATTCTTGATGAACTTTTTGTTCTTAATAAGGAAAGAGTTAACCAATTTTGTGATTTATTGATTGAGCGTAACTATGATTTAAATATTTGGGCTTATGCCAGAATTGATACAGTTGATGAAGCTATTTTGAACAAGTTAAAAAAAGCCGGAGTAAATTGGTTAGCTTATGGAATCGAAGCTGCTAGCAGAAAAGTGCGTGAGGAAGTTTCCAAGGGTAGGTTTGATCAGGCGGCAATAAAAAGAGTGGTTGAAATGACCAAAGATGCAGGAATTAACATAATCGGTAATTTTATGTTTGGCCTTCCCGATGATGATTTAGAATCAATGCAGGAGACTTTAGATTTAGCAAAAGAGCTTAATTGCGAATATATTAATTTTTACACCACCATGGCTTATCCTGGTTCAAGGCTTTATCAGGAGTCCCTAAAGCAGGGAATTAAACTTTCTTCTAATTGGCTCGAATATTCACAGATTAGTCGAGAAACTATTCCTTTGGCTACTAAGCATATTTCGGCCAAAGAGGTGTTAAGTTTTAGAGACCGGGCCTTTGATGAGTATTATAAAAATCCTAGATATCTTAAGATGGTTGAGGAAAAATTCGGTCAACCTACGCTTGAACATATAAAGCAGATGTTGGAACATAAACTAAACCGGAAGCTGTTTGAGGATCCATTAGAATGCAGCCAAATTTCTTAGTTGAAAAGTCTAATTGGGTGCGTAAAGAAACTTTAAAGGTGCATAAGTTAGCTCCTGAGACCCGGATTGCCTCTTCGTTATCCAGTGTTGAGCTTTTTGTGGCTCTGTATTATGGCAAAGTATTGAAATATGACCCGACAAACCTTAGGGCCGAAGACAGAGACCGGTTGATAGTCAGCAAAGGCCATGGTTCAATCTGTTTATATCCGATTTTAGCTGATTTAGGATTTTTTGATAAAAAAGAACTTTTAACTGTTTGCAAGGAAGGCTCGTTCTTGGGTGGTATCCCCGACACCCTGATTCCTGGCTATGAAACTATAAATGGTTCCCTAGGCCACGGCCTAGGCGTGGCTTCAGGAGTAGCTATAGGTTTAAAGAGAAAGAATAGGCTTGAGAGCGTTTTTGTTGTTCTTGGTGATGGAGAGCTTTATGAAGGTTCAGTTTGGGAGGCAGTTATGTTTGCCGGCTATCATAAGTTGGATAATCTAATTTTAATTATTGATAACAATAAGATTTGCATGCTTGATTATTGCAGTAAAATACTTGATTTAACTCCCTTAGCCGATAAATTTAAGGCTTTTGGTTGGATGACTCAAGAAGTTGACGGTCATAACCCAGCGGTAATGCAGGAAGTTTTGCTGAAAGCCAAAAAAGACAGAAACTCTAAGCCTAAGCTCATTATTGCTCAAACCAAAAAAGGAAAAGGGGTCCCTAAATTAGAAAATGATAGTCTTTGCCATGTTCGGTCTCTTTCGGCCCAAGAGGTTGATGCTCTAGTTGAGGAATCGAGCTTATGAATCCTAGCAAGAAGACAATGCGTGATGCTTTTATTGAGCAGATTTATCAGCGAATGACCAAAGATGAGAGTATTTTCTTTTTATCGGCTGATTTTGGTTCGTCGGTTCTCGATAAAGTGAGAGCAGATTTTAGTGACCGGTTTATCAATGTGGGAATTGCCGAGCAGAATTTAATTAACATCTCAACCGGGTTGGCTTTGGAAGGTTACATCGTCTATGCTTATGCTATTGCACCGTTTTTAATTATGCGGGCTTTTGAACAGAATAGAAATAACTTATCTTTGCTTGCTCAAACTAAGGAGTTAAATATAAATTTAGTCGGAGTTGGTTCAGGGATAAGTTATGATGTCTCCGGACCCAGTCACCATTGTCTTGAGGACATTGCTTTAATGCGAGTTTTACCTAACTTTATTGTGGCTTCTCCCAGTGATTGGGTAGCAACTAAGGCTTTGGCTGAATATTCTTTTAAGGTTAAAAAACCAAAATACTTTCGGCTCGATGCCAAACCCTTGCCGCAAATTTACGATACGATTACTTTTGAGGATTTAGAAAGAGGATTTTATGAACTTAAGAAAGGTGAAAATGTTTGTTTAGTTTCAACCGGCTACATGACCCACAAGGCTCGTGAAGTAGTGGAGGAGCTTAGCAATCAAGGTATTAACTGCGGATTATTGGATATGCTTTTGATTAAACCCTTGAACGAAGATTTGATTTTTGAAACTCTAAAGAACTATAAATATGTAATTACTTTGGAAGAGGCTTTTATTAAAAAAGGCGGGCTGGATTCAGCGATTTTAAATATTTTAAATGATCGGCAAGCTAATGTTTTCTTTAAAGGTTTAGGTTTCCAAGATAGGTATGTTTTTGAACTTGGCGGCCGTGACCATCTCTATAAAATAAATCAGATAGACACAATCAGCATCCTAAACCGGATTAAAGAAGCTTGTAGAGCTATGGTGGGGGCAAAATGATTATAAGCAGAACTCCATTCAGAATTTCGTTTTTTGGCGGAGGGACTGATTACCCGGTTTGGTATAAGGAAAATGAAGGCTCCGTGATTTCAGCTTCAATTAATAAGTATTGTTATGTAACTTGTCGGTACCTTCCGCCATTTTTTGGTTATAAATATAGAATAGTCTATTCAGAACGCGAGGCAGTAAAAAAGCTTTCTCAGATAAAACACCCCTCAGTTAGGGAATGTTTAGGTTTTATGAATTTAGATAAGGGGGTAGAAATACATCATGATGGCGATTTGCCGGCTAGAACCGGTCTTGGCTCAAGTTCATCTTTTACCGTAGGCTTGCTTAATGCTTTATATGCTTTAAAAGGCAATATGATAACTAAGAAGCAGCTGGCGCTTGAAGCTATTCACATTGAGCAGGAGCGAATCAAAGAGCATGTTGGTTCACAAGATCAAACCATCGCCGCGTTCGGCGGATTTAATGAAATTACCTTTAACAGCCATAACATTGAAGTTCAGCCGGTAACTGTAGATCTTGAGAAAATGCAACATTTTCAAAAGCATCTAATGTTGTTTTTTACTGGTTTTTCAAGAACTGCTTCTGAAATTGCCGAAGAGCAAATAAGAAAAACGGCCAATAAAAAGAAGGAACTTTCAGCTATGCATGAGATGGTGGCTGCAGCAATGGATATTTTAAATCAAAGCAAAGATAGCTATGATGAGTTTGGTAAGTTACTTAATGAAAATTGGATGTTAAAAAGGAGTTTAACTTCTAAGATCTCAACTCCGGTTATTGATGAAATATATGAAAGCGCTATCAGAGCCGGAGCCAGCGGCGGAAAACTTTTGGGAGCCGGTGGTGGAGGGTTTATTTTATTTTTTGTTAAACCTGAGCTTCAGCCTCAGGTAAGAAAGGCTTTGGGTGAGTTACTCTATGTTCCTTTTAAGTTTGATACTTTAGGTAGTCAGATAATTTACTATGCTCCTGATCATCAGTCTTGGGCAGATGTTGACAAGGATGTTTTAGCGGCTGAAAAGATAGCTAGCAATTCAACCATAATTAAGCAATGAGTGATTTAACAAATATAGATGTAGTTATCCTTTGCGGTGGAAAGGGTGAAAGATTACAATCAGTTTTAGCTGATAAGCCTAAAGTTTTAGCGGATATTAATGGCAAACCTTTTTTGGATCTTTTAATTACGAATCTTAAGAGATTTAGTTTTAAGCGGTTTATTTTAAGTGTTGGCTATAAAAGAGAAGAGGTCATAGAGTATTTTAAAGACCGGGAGGATATAGTTTTTTCTGAAGAAGAGAGCGCTTTGGGCACTGGCGGTGGCTTAAAGAAGGCCGAGAAGTTAGTTACCAGTGATTTATTTTTAGCTATAAATGGTGATTCTTTTTGTGATTTGGATTTTAATAAGGTTTTCAACTTTCATCAGAGTAAAAAAGCTTTTACTACTTTAGTTCTAGTTAAGGCAAGAGAGTCAGGAGATTGCGGAATAGTTACTTTGGATGATTTTGGTCAGATAAAAGATTTTTCTGAGCGGGCCGACTCTCAAAAACAAGGCTTTATGAATGCAGGTATATATTTTATGGAAAAAACTATTTTTTCCTATATGCCTAAAGGGATATTTTCTTTGGAATATGATTTATTCCCTAAACTTAAAAACAAAAATTGCTTTGGCTATGTAACTGAACAGCAATTAGTTGATATCGGTACCCCGGAGAGATACGAACAAGCAAAGAAGAGTTTGGTAGTGAAAAATTAAGATGAAGATCCTATTGCTATTTCCACGCTGGACGGCTGAATACGGAATATTTTCGCATTTTGCCAAAAAAGCATCTATTTGGCCGCCGTTAAATTTAGCTTACATCGCTGCTTTGGCTGAAAAACTGGGTCATACAGTGAAAATTATCGATGCTGAGGCTGAAAATATTTCTTTAGAAAAAATTACCAAAGAAATAGAAAATTTCAATCCGGATATTATCGGCATGACCGCAACTACTCCTTTTTTCCATATAGTGGTTGAGCATGCCAAGGCTTTTAAACGGAGGTTTTCTAATATCCCGATAGTTATCGGAGGGGCCCATATAACTATATTACAGGAAAAAGATTTCCCAGCTTGTTTTGACTATGCGTTTATTGGCGAAGCTGAGGAGTCATGGGTTAATTTTTTGAACCGTTATGAAAATGATGAAGACATTTCCGGTATTAAAGGCATTATTTATCGGAAAGACGGCAAAACTATTTCTACCGGCAGTTCAGAACCAGTAAAGGACATCGATTCAATACCTTATCCGGCCCGACACCTGCTAAACAGAGAAAAATATAATATCGGAACTTTAAGGGGCAGAAAGAATTTCACTACTATCATGACTACAAGAGGTTGCCCTTTTAAATGCATATTTTGTAGCACTAAAGTATTTGGAAGTCAGGTGAGAAGAAGATCTGTAGATTCAGTCATCGCTGAGATTAAGTCAGTGATTTATAATTTTAATACTCGGCATTTTACTTTTCTTGATGATACTCTTACTTTGGATCGAAACTATATTTTAGCAATTTGTCAGGCAATAATTAAAGAGAACTTGAAAATAACTTTTGACGGCAGCACTCGAGCAAATCTGATTGATGAAGAGTTGGTAGAAGTTATGGCTAACAGCGGTTTAATTAGAATTTCTTTTGGTTTAGAAACTGTCGATCCTGAAATTCGCAAAATTATTAAAAAAGAAGTTCCTTTAGATAGTTATGAAAAAGCCAATCGGATTACTAATAAATATGGCATTG
The DNA here is from genome assembly GCA_018826075.1 of Candidatus Omnitrophota bacterium. Lineage (GTDB taxonomy): Bacteria > Omnitrophota > Gorgyraeia > Duberdicusellales > 4484-171 > JAHKAJ01. The sequence continues at coordinate 63,557 of JAHKAJ010000015.1, read as the reverse complement.
AGACTTTGAATTCGATTATGCTTGGTTTACCCGGGGAGACAGCTGAAACCGTAGGCAAAACACTTAGCTTTTTGCGTCAGGCCCGAGATATTCAGCAGGCCAATTTTAGCATTGCTACTCCCTACCCTGGCACTGAGCTTTATGATATGGCTAGAAGAGGAGATTATGGATTAAGATTATTGACTGAAGACTATTCAAGGTACAGGCGTTACGGTTCAGCGGTTATGGAGGTGAACGAGTTGTCGGCCGAAAAGTTACTTCAGCTACAAAATGACGGATTTTTAAGTATCTATTCTGCTCCTTGGCGAATTTTACCGATGATTCGTAAAAGTGGAATTTTAGGGGCGATTCTTATGTTATTTAGATTGACTGACAAAATTAAAAGATGTCTTTTCCAAAGGGAGTTGAAAAAATGAGAATACCTTTTGGTACTATTTCAGTTACTACTAAAGCAAAAGAATTGGTTAATCAGTGTTTAGATTCTAATCGTCTTTCTTCCGGTAAATATGTAAGAGAATTGGAAGAGAGATTCGCTCAGCTAATCGGGGTTAAAGAAGCAGTCGCTGTATCCAGTGGCACTGATGCCGATGCTTTAGCCTTAGCAACATTGTATGATTTTGGGGCTCAAAAAGACGATCAGGTAATAGTTCCGGCACTTTCTTTTGTAGCTACTGGAAACGCAGTGTTGCAAGCCGGGTTTAGGCCGGCATTTATCGATATTGATCGGAAAACTTTAAATATCGATCCTAAAAAAATAGAGGCAGCAATTACTGATAACACATGCGCAATTATGCCGGTTCATTTAATGGGTAAACCAGCAGCGATGGATGAGATTAAACTAATAGCCAAAAAATACAATCTTTATGTTATCGAAGATGCTGCTGAAGCTCATGGTGCCGAATATAAGGGCAAAAAAGCTGGGGCCTTGGCTGATATGGGAGCTTTTAGCCTTTATGTAGCCCACATTATCACTACGGTTGAAGGCGGAATCATAACTACTGATAACTCTGAATTTGCTGAAATTTTAAGATCGTTGCGTTGCCATGGTCGAGCCTGCAAATGCAAAATTTGCCAACTTAATACCCAATCTAAATATTGCGCTAAGCGGTTTCAATATGGTCAAAAGCGAGATATTCGATTTAGCTTTGAGCGGATTGGCTATTCCTGCAAGATGAACGAAATGGAAGCGGCTATTGGTCTTGGCAATATCGATAGTTATCAGGACATATTAGATAAAAGAAGAGAAAACTTAAAATATTTAATTGATAATTTTAAAAAGTTCGAAGCTGACCTTGTAACTATAGAAGAGGCCGCTTATGAAAAGATAGGTCCACATGCCTTTCCGATTATTGTCCAGGAAAAGGCTAAATTCAGTCGTGAACAATTGGTGATTTTTCTTGAAGAAAAAGGCGTTGACACACGAAGTCTTTTTTCTTCAATGCCGACTCAATGTCCGGGATTCGAATTCTTAGGCTATAAGTTAGGTGATTTCCCAAATGCTGAGTATGTAGGTAACAATGGTCTGCATATTGGGGTGCATCAGGATTTAGGCAAAGAGCATCTCGATTATTTTTTAAAAATCGTCGAAGAGTTTATAAATAATAAGCAAGAAGGTTAAACGCAGGGCTATAAAAAGATAGTTATGATTACCTTGATGATTCCGACAATGGACCGATCTGATTTTTTAATTAGATTACTGCAATATTACGCTGACACAGACTATCCCTATTCAATTTGTATAGGAGATTCCAGTGACCAGACTCATCTGGAACGAACTAAAGAATTTATTAAGAGCCTAGACGGTAAGTTAAACATTAGACACCTTGAGTATCCTAATCTATCGATTTCAATGTGCTTGAAGGCCCTGGTCGACAAGTTAGATACTCCTTATGCAGCAATCATTCTTGACGATGACTTCATTATTACCAAAACGTTGGAAAAGTGTATTGATTTTCTAGAGAGCAATCCAGAATATAGTGCCGCTCATGGTAGCGCTTTGGTTTTTTCACTTAAGAATTCCGGTGTTTATGGAGAGTTTTTGAATATAGGGAGGTATCCTCAGCGGGCAGTAGAGGAATCAACAGCAAGCGAGAGGTTAATAGGCCATTTAAATAATTACAGTGTTACTGTTTTTTCAGTTCAGCGCACGGAAACATGGAAAAAGTTATATCAGAATGTTAAACAACTCTCTGAGCGGGCATTTATGGAGGAGCTATTGCCATGTTGCCTTTCTGTTGTTCATGGAAAAATAAAGCATTATGATGACCTGTATTTAGTGAGACAGCACCATCAGGGGCGTGCATTTCATAGTGATATTTATGATTGGATAACTAATCCTGACTGGAATGAAGCTTATAAAATATTTCATGATTCTTTGGTTGAAGGCCTTATTCAGGAGGATAGTATTACTCGCGAGCAGGCTCAGGCTATATCTAAAAGGGCTTTTTGGAGCTATCTGAATGGTTGCCTGTCAGATAAGTTTAAGCAGCGCTATGCTGTTTTTTCCCCAAAAGAACGCTTAAAGAAGATAAGTAAGTGCATTCCCGGAGCCTATGGGATTTTAAAGAAAACCAAGCAGTTGTTTTCCTCAAAAGAAGTGAGTTTGAGTTCATTGTTAAATAAAAAGTCAGTAAACTATCCTGGGTTTTTACCTATATATAAGGCAGTGACAGCTATTTCTAAGAAATGTCAAGAGGCGCGATATGGATGAGCAGTTACATAAAGAGCTGTTAGTTAAAGATAATACAAAACAGCTCGTGCAGTTGTTAAAACGGTTTAAAGGCATAGTTATTCTTATCGCCTTTTTTGGAATTGGTGTATCTTTAACTGAGGGCTTTGGAGTAACTATAGTTATTCCTTTGTTAGATGGCGCCGCTGGGCCAAAGATTGTGCCGTTGCCATATCCTTTTAGTCTAGTTTCTTCTTTTTTTGTTGATATGGGACTCAAACAAAAAATTCAAACCATTGCCGCGTTTATGATTATTATAATTTCGCTTAAGAGTTTTTTAACCTATATGGGGAATATTTTAGTAAATCGCCTGCAGCAGAATTCCATAAAATACTATCGCATGCTTTGCTTTGAACAATTGATGAAATTTAAAATAGGTTACTTTAACTTGCAACGATTGGGCCATATTCAATCTCTGATTATAACTAATGCTAATCATGTAGGAGTGTTGATAGGTAATATAGGAAATATTGTTCCTAAGCTGCTTACTATTTTGTTGCTTCTTTCAATGTTATTTGTTTTATCTTGGAAGATGACAATCCTTGCTGTTGTTCTAGTTGTATTAGCTTCGTCGATCCTTAAAGGCTTAAGTCGCCGGGCAGCAGCATCCGGTAAGGCTTCCGATTTAGCGGTTAAAAATTTAACTAGTACTTTGCTTGACGCCTTAACTGGCATGAAGACCATTCATTTGTTTAATCGTGAGAATGATACTATCAATAGGTTCGATAAAGATGCAGAAGAATATAGAAAAAAGGTTTTTAGTTTGGTTAAGGCAAAAGATCTAGTTAAGCCTTTTTTTGAATTTATAGCTGTCAGCAGTTTAGCTTTGGTTATGATTGCTGGATCATTTGCTTTGCAGCATTACGGTGAGTCTTCGATCCAGGTCCTTCTAGTCTTTCTTTTTATATTTTTCCGGATTCTACCTTCGGCAAATGCTTTTAATTCAATACGAGTTTCAATTATTGGCTATTGGCCTTTCTTGAATCGCATTCATCAATTTATTCAGGAAAAAGAATCGCTCTACATTCCTAATGGTAGCAAATGTTTCTCCGGCTTAAAAAAGGAAATAGAGATAAAAGATCTTAGTTTTCAATACAATAGTGGTGAGAATGTAGTATTGAGCGATGTGTCTTTGTCGATTACTAAAGGATTGAAAGTTGGCATTGTTGGCCCTTCTGGCGGCGGCAAATCAACGATAGTAGAACTTCTATTGCGTTTTTATGATCCCCAAAAGGGACAGATTCTTATTGATGGTGTTGACTTGCGAGAGCTGGATCTTAATTTTTGGCGTAGGTCAATCGGAGTTGTTTCTCAAGACACTTTTTTATTTAATGATACAGTTCAGGCTAACATTGCCTTTGCTAAACCTGGAGCCAGCAAAGAGGAGATAGAGACAGCCGCCCAACGGGCCCATGTTTCTGAGTTTATAAAGGAACTGCCTAAGGGCTATGATACCTTGCTTGGTGAAAGAGGCGTGCGTTTATCGGGAGGCCAAAGGCAGCGGATCGCAATTGCTAGGGCTATCTTAACTGAGCCTGAGATTCTTGTTTTTGATGAAGCAACCTCATCTCTAGACACAGAGTCAGAGCGGATAGTTCAGCAGGCTTTAGATTATATCGCTAAAGGAAGAACGGTTATTACTATAGCTCATCGTCTTTCCACGGTTTTAGATGCTGACCGAATATTTGTTGTTAGCGGCGGCTGCCTTGTTCAGCAGGGAACTCATCAGGAGCTCCTTGAACAGAAAGGAGTATATCATAGACTTGTTTGTTTACAGGCCTTAGGGAGTGATTATAGATGAGTAAGAATGATAAGAAAAAGCTATTGATGTCCTGGGGCAGCCCTCAAGTTTTTTATGAGACAATGATTCCTTTGATACCAAAATTGGCTGAGAATTTTTCGATTTCGATTATCTTAATAGATTACTTTACCCCAGCAAAAACTCTAGAAGCTTTAGATTCAATGCGTGTTCAGGGGTTAATTAAGGAATACTGGCTTGTGCCTAGTTCTAAAAATATACTCAAGCATCATTTTTATATTAAGTCAAAGCTGAAAACCTGGCGCAGTTCTAATTTCGATGTTTTTCTATCAAATGCTGTGGCCCAGGTGTTTGAGCGATATATAGTAGAATGCGTTATTCCTTCGCATTGTGTCTGTGTTTGTTTTTGGGCAGCCCTGGGGTATCCTTTGTACAAACGAGTTGTTGACCCCGGCAGTCAGGATAGTTTTTTATCCAAAGTACTTAGAAAAACTAAACAGGCAAAATCATTTGACGAATTTTTTCAGACTGGAAAAGCCTATGCTAATAAGATTTTTCACCTTTTTCTTAAAGAAGGGAACCGGTTTTGTAGTCGAATTATTTTACCAGGGTTGTTGGTTAGAAAAATATTCCCTTTAACTGGACACGTTAGTTCTAATCAAATCGCTCCGAAAGATAATTCAGGAGTTTTTGTTTTTTGCGATGAGGTTGAAGCCGAAGAGGTGAGAAAGTTATTTAAAAAAGCCCAAGCGCATGTTGTTAAGTATCCGACACAGGGAAATTGCCGCTGTAATGGCAATGAGGCTAAAAAAGATAAGTCGGCTATTTTACTGATATTGAGTGGCTTTATTAATGAAAGTAAACTTTCTCCCAGTCAGCTGGAAATTATCTATCGAGATATCCAGATTGTTTTGTCTGAGAGTGGCGCTAGAAGTGTACATTTACGTTTTCATCCACGGGATAATAGTCATTGGGCCTATGATTTACAGGATTATCTTAAAAGTAAAGGTGTTAACGCAATTTGCGTTGGGTATGATCAGCCAATAAGAGAAGTCATGTGTGATTATTTAGGTATGGTTGGTTTTGCTTCCAGTGCCCTGCGTGACGGCCGAGCTGCTTGCGATCAAGCTTTTGTTATCGGTTTTAGTGCAATATCTAAGAGTTACACCTTGAATCCCAAAGCTTGGTTTGGCAACTCAGAAGGAATTGATTGGATTGAAGAAGACGGGACTTATGATCCGGTTATTTTTAGAAGAGGAAAACACGTTCCTTCGGCCGAAAAAAGTATTGATGAATTATTAGTAGAGTTGGCAGATAGAACTAACTAAACTTTAACCAAGGAGAAAAAATGGGAATATTTATTGTTGCTGAAGTCGGGATTAATCATAACGGAGATGTAGGCATTGCTAAGCAGTTAATTGATACAGCTAAAGATGCCGGATGCGATGTTGTTAAGTTTCAGAAGCGGACAGTTGATTTAGTTTATTCAAAACAGTTTCTAGATTCACCGCGTCAAAGTCCCTGGGGCGATACCCAACGGGCTCAAAAGGAAGGCCTTGAATTTGGACTCAAAGAATATCAAGAGATCGATCAATATTGTAAAGAAAAGAGCATTGAATGGTTTGCTTCAGCTTGGGATATTGAAAGTCAGAAGTTTTTGCAACAATTTAATTTAAAATATAACAAGATCGCTTCGGCAATGATTGTTTATGAAGAGCTACTTGAGCTAGTTGCTTCAGAAGGTAAGCATACTTTTATTGCGACCGGCATGAGTGAAAAAAAACACATTGACCGAGCGGTAGAAATTTTCAAGAAAGCTAAGTGTTCTTTTGAGCTAATGCATTGCATTTCTACTTACCCGATGGCTGATGAAGATGCTAATTTGAAACGGATAGAAGCTTTACGTAATTTATATCAGTGCAAGGTTGGCTATAGCGGACATGAAGTTGGTTTAGCGGTGTCTTATGCAGCGGCTTCTTTAGGGATTTCTTCATTGGAGAGGCATATTACTTTAGATCGGGCGATGTATGGTTCAGATCAAGCAGCCTCAGTTGAACCAGGTGGTTTGCGGACATTAGTGGGAGCCGTGCGAAAAATAGAAGCTGCAATGGGTACAGGAAAACTAACCATGCACAGCAAAGAAGTGCCAATTGCTCAAAAATTAAGGGCTCATATTCGTTGGGAGTCAAGCATACAAGAGGTTTGTTAACTATGGAAGAAGTGGTTGCTGTAATTCCGGCAAGATCCGGTTCAAGATCTGTGATCGATAAGAATATCAAATTATTAGGCGGCCGGCCTTTGTTTGCTTATACCATTGCGGCGGCAACCGCAACAGCTAATATCGATAGAGTAATTGTCTCGACCGATTCCGAACATTACGCTGATATCGCCCGGAAATACAAGGCTGACGTTCCTTTTTTGCGGCCCAAGGAGATATCCGGCGACAGCAGTACCGACTATGAGTTTATTAAACATCTTTTAGATTGGCTGCAGGACAATCAAGGGTATCAGCCTAAATATCTAGTTCATCTACGTCCGACAACACCGTTTCGTGAGATAAGTTATATCGAAGGGGCGATTTCGCGGATCAAGGAAGCTGAAGAGTCGGTCACTGCTTTGCGTTCAGTGCATGCGATGACCGAATCAGTTTATAAAGCTTTTGATATAGAGGAAGGATATTTGAAATCTATCGGTTCAGGATCTTTAGACATAGAAGCGGCCAATCGTCCTCGTCAGGAGTTTGCAACAACCTATCAAGCTAATGGCTATGTTGACATAATTAAGAGTGCTTATGTTAGAGAGGCTAAAAAGATACACGGCGATCGGGTTATCGCTTATGTTACGCCACAGATTTTTGAAGTCGACATTCCGGAAGACTTTGGTTATCTAGAATATCAAATTGGCAAGGATCCAAATCTTGCAAGGAGGATTTTTGGTTAATGAAGTTTAAACTATTTGAAAATAAGAATTGTTTTATAACCGGCGCAACTGGCGGAATAGGAAAGCAGATAGCCTTGCAAATGGCTGCCAATGGTTGTAATTTATTTTTGACCGCGACCAATAGCGCTAAATTGAAAAGTTTGAAGGAAGAGATAGAAGCCTCTCAGGATAAGAAAAGAAATATTTTTTATCAAGCCGGAGATTTTAATAAGATTCAGGATATAAATAAAATAATAGCCCTAGCAAAAGAGAAGATGTTGATTATAGATATTTTAATTAATTGTGCTGGTATTTTTGTAGTCAAGAATCTATCCGATTCTAGCTTGGAAGATTTTGAAACCAGTTTTAACTTAAATGTCAGATCGGCATTCATATTTTGCAAAGAGTTTTCTAAAGGTATGGTAAAGAAAAAATGGGGTAGGATTATAAATATTGGTTCTTCTTCGGCTTACACCGGATACAAAAAGACCTCACTTTACTGTGCTTCAAAGCATGCTCTTTTAGGATTTTCTCGATCTTTACACAAAGAGCTAAAAGATCACAATATCAGAACATTTTGTGTTTCGCCGGGAGCAGTAAAAACAAGGATGGGAAAACTAATTGAAAATCAAAACTTTGATACTTTTATTGACCCTAAAGAGTTAGCTCGGTATATAGTTTTTGTCGTTTCTTTTGACCAGGAAATGGTCTCTGAAGAGATTAAGTTAAATAGAGTGGTAATAGAATAATGGTTAAAAACATTCGTCATACCGGGATAGTAGTTAAGAATCTTGAGAAGTCTTTAGCTTTTTACCGTGATTTACTCGGTTTCAAGGTTGAAAGGCAAATGGAAGAGAAGGGTGGCTATATTGATAAGGTTCTCGCTTTGGAAGGAGTATCTGTAACAACAGTTAAGATGAAGGCCCCAGACGGGGAAATGATTGAGTTGCTCGAGTACCATTCTCATCTTCAGGAGATAGAGGTAGATCAAATAACTGATATCGGTATCAGACATGTGGCTTTTACTGTGGATAATTTAGATAGTGAATACCAAAGATTAAAGGACGCAGGAATTTTCTTTAACTCCCGGCCTGAGGTTTCACCTGACGGCTATGCTAAAGTTGCCTTTTGCCGGGCCCCCGAAGGAACATTTATCGAATTAGTGGAGGTTCTCTGATGTCTAAAGAAGTCAATAAAAGAGACTATGTTTCGGTAATCTATGACCAAAAGGAAAAACCACTCACTCAATATCCCGATTTGCTTACTGAGTATCTTGTTAAAAGATACCAGCTATCGGCTGGCCAGAAAATACTTGATTTAGGTTGTGGTCGCGGGGAGTTTTTAAGAGGATTTGTGCGCTGTGGATTAAAAGGCTATGGCGTTGATGAATCTTTGGCGGCAAAAGATCTTTGTTCGAAATCAGAAATTTTACAATCAGATTTGGAAAATGAACCTTTGCCGTATAAAGATAGCAGTTTTGATGTAATTTTTTCAAAATCAGTTTTAGAACATTTTTATTATCCTGAAAAGCTAGTGCAGGAAATTTATCGAGTTTTGAATCCCGGCGGTTTAGTTATTACCATGACACCGGATTGGCAGTCTGTTTACAAGATGTTTTATGAAGATTATACACATCGGACCCCTTTTACAGTCAAATCTTTAGAAGATATTTTTAAGATTAACGGTTTTAGTCAGGTTAAAGCCGAGAAATTTAGACAGCTGCCTTTGTTGTGGAAGTTGCCCTGGCTAAATCTTTTGTCCGGACTGATAGCTTTAATTACCCCTAAAGGACTAAGTTCTCATAGTAAATGGGTAAGATTTTCCAAGGAAGTTATGTTGCTTTCTAGTGCTGTTAAACCCAGAGAAGGCAAAAATAGTTAATTATGACCAAGAAAGAATGTTATCTATGTAAGGGCCGAACCTATCGAGAGAGATCAGCCAAGGTTCGGGATGATCCCCAGTTGAAAGTACTAGAATGCGCTTCTTGTAACTTAGTTTTCTTATCATCATTTGATCATATTAAAGATGATTTTTATGAAAATTCAAATATGCATACTGAGCAAACTATAAATATCGAAGATTGGATTAAAAAGACAGAGGCCGATGACGAGCGCCGTTTCCAGGAGCTTAAGAGCGTTTTGCCTCAAAGTTCTTTGCTTGATTTTGGTTGTGGTAGCGGTAATTTTCTGGTCAAAGCTTCTAGTTTAGCCAACCAGGTTTGCGGTATTGAGCCGGAGGTGCGCTTAGTCGAACGTTTCCGAGAGCTAAATTTAACAGTATATCGCTCTGTGCCTGAAGTTCCGGCCAAGGATAAATTTGATCTAATTACTCTTTTTCATACTTTGGAACATTTGCCCGATCCAAAGTCAACTTTAATCGAATTAAGTAAATTATTAAAAAGTAAGGGAGAGCTTATTATTGAAGTGCCTAATGCTGATGATGCTTTACTGACAATTTATAATTCTGAAGCCTTTTCTGACTTTACTTATTGGAGTTGTCATTTGTTTTTGTTTACGATTAAAACTTTAAAAGAATTAGCTTCGCAAGCAAATTTAAAAGTAAATTACATAAAGCAGATTCAAAGGTATTCTTTAGCTAACCATCTATTTTGGCTGGCAAAAGGTAAACCCGATGGTCATAATCAGTGGAAATTTCTTGATTCAAAAGAGCTTAACCAGGCTTATGAATCTCATTTAAGAATCTTGGGTAAGTGCGACACGATTATCATGAGCCTATCGCTGTAAAGATATAGAAAATGGATAAATGTTTTAATAATTTGACGACTGTAAATATAGAGTTAACCAATCGCTGCAACAAAGATTGTTGGATGTGCGGACGCAGAAAGGTTGATCGGGATTATCCAGAGATCGCCCTTAACTATGGCGATATGGAGTTCGAACTGGTTGAATCAATTGCCAAGCAATTACCGGATTCAATTGTGGTTCAACTTCATAATAATGGCGAGCCGCTTCTTTATCCTAGATTTAAAGAAGCAGCGAGCTTGTTTACTCGGCAAATTAGATGCATGGATACTAACGGCAAATTAATAGTCGAAAAAGCCAATGAAATTATTGATAATTTAGATACTTTGACTATTTCAACATTTGAGAAGGATAAAGATCAAGAAGAACAATATAAGTTGATTAAAGAATTTCTAAAAATCAAAGGACCAAGAAAGCCTAATGTCATAATACGTTGTTTAGGCGAGATGGATTTAACCCGGTATAAGGATTTAGGATGTATAGTCGCGACTCGCATACTGCATTCTCCTATGGGTAGTTTTAGCTATAAAAAGAATCCAACTATACCTGAGATAGGAGTTTGCTTAGACTTTCTTAATCATATGGTTATCCGCAGAGATGGAAAAGTTTCTATATGTGTAAGGTTTGATCCTAAAGGTTTAGGTATTATTGGAGATTGCAACTCAACAGCTTTAGCAGATATTTGGAATGGTTCTCAGAGAGGGCAATGGTTAAAGAAACATATAGAAGGAAGAAGAAAAGAAGTGGCCTTGTGTAATGGTTGTGAGTTTTGGGGGGTGCCGACCGGCCAGCAGAAAATACAATGAAGCAATATAAAGTTCTTATTATTGGTTGTGGAGCACTCGGCAGTCGGCACCTGCAGGCAGTAGCTTATCTTGGTGCGGTTGGCGAAGTCCATGTTGTTGACTCTAATCCTAAGGCAGCTGAAGTCGGCAAATTGCGCTTGCAAGAGTTATCAGATTTAAACAAGGCAATAAAGTTTAGTTGGTTTAGTGAGTTAAATGATGAGTCAGCTAACGGTGATCTTTGCATTGTCGCAACCCAGGCTGATATTCGCTGCGATATGGTTAAGCAGGCTGCTAGCAAGCTTGGCTATAAAAAGTTTTTAATAGAAAAGATAGTGTCACAATCAGTAGAAGATTATCAGGATTTAATGACATTTTGTAAGATTAATGACCTTTTAGTTTGGGTTAACTGTAAGAGTCGGGCTTATGCTATTCATGAGTATATTAAATCGTGCCTAAATGTGAATGAACCGTTGTTGTTTAGTGTAATCGGAGGCAATCACGGCTTAGCTAATATAGGTGTCCATGTAGTTGATTTATTTGTATTTTTTGATGAGTCGAAACAGCTTAAGAGTTTCGGTTCCCAGATAGACCCAATAGTTCATTCTTCAAAGCGTGGGCCGCAAGTTTGTGATCTAAGCGGAAGTATCTGCGGTTATTCTGACAAAGGAAGCAAATTCATGATTTCATTTGCCGGTGACAACAAGAGTCCTGACCACACTACTATTCATACGCCAAACTGCAGGTTTATTATTGATCATTTTCAAAAATTTGCCTATGAAAGTCATCTTTCATCAGATTGGCAATGGCACAATATTGCCATAGATGAAGATTGGAATGTAAGCCATATGAGTAAAACATTTGTTGCCGATATATTAGCTAAAGACAACTGCCAATTGCCTACACTGTCGCAGTGTTTTTTGAGTCATGAGTTTATTCTTGGAGAGTTGCTTGTGCATTTTAATCGTTTGTTAAAAAAAGAAGATAATTATTGTCCAGTTACCTAAAGAGATAAGATGATGAAAAAAATAAAAGTAGGATTGATCGGCGCCGGTTCAATTACCAGAAAGCACCTTGATGTGATTAAAGACATCGATGATATTGAAGCTGTAGCGATAACTTCTCGTACCCGGAAAAAAGCAGAAAATCTAGCGAGTGAATATGGAATTGCTATTTGTGTTGATAGTCTCGATTCACTTATAAAAGAAGCTCAACTCGATGCTTTGATGGTGCTTGTTTCTGCTGATCAGATTTATGAGGTGACTTCGAAAGCTATCCCTTATGGTTTACCATTATTTATAGAGAAGCCACCGGGCTTGACCCCATCTGATACAAAGAAATTAGCTGCCTTAGCCAAAGAACATTCGGTTCCTAACATGGTTGGATTTAATCGCCGGTTTTACTCTATATTTGCTAAAGGTTTAGAAATAATACGCGCCCACGGCCCGCTTTTAGGTGTAGAAATTCAAGGCCATGAACGTATGTGGTTAAGAGCAGCCCGGCTATCGGAAAAAGATCGCTATCATTGGATTTTTTCAAATAGTACCCATACGATTGATTTATTAAGATTTTTTGGCGGTGAGCCAGAGTCAATCAGTTCTCTAGCTCATAAATATATAGAGCCGCGCGGTGATCAATTTTCCGTACAAATGGAACTTAACTCAGGAGCTATAGGCCACTACAGTGCATATTGGTATTCTCCTGGTGGTTGGAGCGTTGTTCTTTATGGGTACGGAGTTACAGTTGAGTACAAACCTTTAGAAGCCGGCAGATGGACTGATAAGAATTTTGTAATACATGATATTGAGCCTGATGAGGTTGACCGCGCGTATAAGCCGGGATTTTTTAGGCAGATGCAAGCATTTATAAAGTTAGTGCGTAATCGAGTTAGTCAATGGCCGATGCTTGATTTGGAAGGAGCATATAAAACTATGGCTTTAGCAGAACAGATGTCCTCTAATGTTTCCGATAAAAGAGAAGCTATTAATAGCCAGACGAAAACGATATGAAGATTTTAGTTGTTGGATTGGGTAGTATTGCCCGCAGGCATATTAAGAATATAAAGAGTATTGACTCTGGTATTCAAATAGCGGTCTGGAGGCAGTTTTCCAAAGAAGCCCAGCTGGGTGAATTGGAATCTTTGGTGGATAAAGTCTTTTTTTCGAAAGAAGATGCCTTGCAATGGATGCCGCAGATTACTTTTATAACTAATCCTGCTACCAGGCATATAGATACAGCTTTAATCTTTGCCAAGGGTAATAGCCACCTGTTTATTGAAAAACCATTGTCAGTTAATGAAGAGGGTTTGCAGGAATTAATTGAAGAAGTAAATAAGCGCAGGCTTATAGTCATGGTTGGCTATGTATTAAGATTTTCTAAAGCGCTCCAGACAATAAAAAAAGCCTTAGGGGACAACCTTATAGGTAAGGTGTTATCAATTAGAGTTTCAGCCGGGCAGAATTTATTGAATTGGCGGCCTAGCCAGAGATATCAGGATACAGTTAGCGCCAGGGCAGACTTAGGCGGCGGCGCCTGTTTTGAATTAAGTCATGAATTAGATTATGTATCTTGGCTTATTGGAGAAGTAACCGATATACATGCTTTTTTAGGTAAGGTAAGTGATTTAGAAATTGATGTTGAAGATCTTGTTGAGATATCTTTGAAGTTTAAGAGTGGTGCTTTCGGCAGCGTCCATCTTGATATGATCGATCATGCGGCAAATCGTTACTGTCGTATAGTTGGGGTTAAGGGAACGCTTCTCTGGGATTCATTTGATGGCGGCAGTGTGAGATTTTTCTCTTCAGAAACTGGCAGCTGGCAGGAGCTGCTTGCTGTAAGAGAAGCTGGTTCAAGCGAAATGTACAAGGCCGAATTAGAGCACTTTTTTAATTGCCTTGCTTCTGGCTCTAAGCCAACTGTTTCTCTAGAAGAGGCCAAAGAAGTTATTCGTTTAGTAAATACACTGAAAGCTTCAGCAAAAACAAAGGAAAGAGTTTCATTATGAAACCGTACATACTGGGTGTGATCTTTGCCCGCGGAGGCTCAAAAGGTCTACCTGGTAAAAACATTAAAGAGTTAGCCGGTAAGCCGCTAATCGCTTACGCTATTGAAACAGCCAAAAAAGTTTCTTTGATAGATAGGTTAATTGTTTCTACTGATAGCGAGGAAATAGCCGACGTTGCTCGTAAGTATGGTGCGGAAATTCCTTTTATCCGTCCAGCTGAATTTGCCAGAGACGATTCCCCGGAGTTATTTGCCTGGAAGCATTCAATCGGGGCAGTTGAAAAAGAGCTTGGTCATAAAGTTGATATATCAGTAAGCGTTCCAGTAACATCACCTTTGCGTAGCGAAAGAGACGTTACTTCTTGTATAGAGCTGTTACTTCAAGGAGATACCGATATTGTAGTTACCGCTAAGGTTGCTGAGCGCAATCCTTACTTTAATATGATTACGCTGGATGAAAAAGGTTACGCTAAATTAGCTATACCTACAGGTAAAGATATTAGCCGACGCCAACAAGCGCCGGTAGTCTATGACATGACAACTGTGGCTTATGCGGCCGTAGCTTCCTATATACTTAAGGCTTCTTCTTTACTAGAAGGAAGAGTTAAAGTGGTAGAAATACCATCGGAGAGGGCAATTGATATTGATACTATGTTAGATTTTGAAATTGCTGAGTGCTTAATCAATAAAAGAGGTAGAAAATGAAATCATTGAAAGAACTAATGGATTTAAAAGATAGGGTAGCACTTATTACCGGAGGTGCCGGACATATTGGGTTTTCGGCGGCAGAAACTTTAGCTGAGTTAGGCGCTAAGATTGTTTTATTGGATATCGATAAAGCCCAGTGTGATAAGGAAGCAGAAGCAGTTGCCAATAAATATAATGTAGAAACTTTACCGTTAGCAGTTGATCTTGCTAAAGAAGATAAGGTGCGTTTGGTGCCGAAAGCTGTATTGGATAAGTTCGGGCGTCTTGACATTCTGGTAAATTGTGCAGCATTAGTTGGAAGCTCTGAATTAAAAGGCTGGGCTGTGCCGTTTGAAAATCAACTAACTGATGCTTGGCGCGTGGCACTGGAAGTTAACCTAACTTCTATTTTTGTTTTAGTCCAAGCTTGCCAGAAAGCATTGGCTTATTCAGGACAGGGATCAATAATCAATATAAGTTCAATCTATGGTTTAGTCGGCCCGGATATGCGGTTATATCAAGGAACCGACTTAGGCAATCCGGCTGCTTATAGCGTTACTAAAGGAGGTTTAATCCATTTTACTAAATGGCTGGCAACAGTCTTAGCGCCTCAGATACGGGTAAATACAGTTACCCCCGGAGGGGTCTTTAGAGACCACTCAGAGCCTTTTCTTTCGCGTTATCTAGAACGTACCCCCTTGAGGCGCATGGCTAAAGAAGAGGATTTAAAAGGGGCAGTTGCTTATTTAGCCAGTGAACTTTCTAGTTATGTAACCGGTCAAAATATAGTGGTTGATGGAGGTTGGACTGCATGGTGAAAAATACCAGCAGGATATTCATTATTGCTGAGGTCGGCGTAAATCATAACGGCGACATCGAGATTGCTAAACAGCTGGTAGATTTAGCTTACGAAGCTGGCGTTGACGCAGTAAAGTTTCAGACATTCAGTGCTGAGAAAGTGGTTAGTCAGCAATCTTTACAACTTGATATGCTAAAGAAATTAGAGTTGAGTCGGCAAGATCACATAGAGCTTAATGATTATTGCAGAGAAAAAGGAGTTATATTTTTATCAACCCCCTTTGATTTAGAAAGTATAGACTTTCTTAAAAGTTTAGGTTTAGAAATTTTTAAAATACCTTCCGGAGAAATAACCAATCTTCCTTATTTGCGAAAAGTAGGGAGCTTAAACAAGAAAATAATAATTTCAACCGGCATGGCCGAGTTAGAAGAAATAAGTAAAGCTTTAGATATTTTAGTTGCTTCGGGAACAGCCAAGGAAAAGATTACAGTTTTGCATTGCAACACAGAGTATCCCACACCTTTTAAAGACGTTAATTTATTAGCAATGTTAACGATCAAGAATACCTTAAGGGTTAAAGTTGGATATTCTGACCATACCTTGGGGATAGAAGTTCCTATTGCAGCAGTAGCTCTTGGAGCAGAGGTGGTCGAGAAGCACTTTACTCTCGATCGAACCATGGAAGGACCTGATCATCAGGCCTCTTTGGAGCCAAGCGAACTCAAAGCAATGGTAGAGTCAATAAGAAAAATAAAGAATGCTCTTGGTGATGGAATCAAGAGAGTATCCCCCTCAGAGCTACATAACAGAGAAGTAGTTAGAAAGAGTATTGTTGCTTCAAGGGAAATTAAAAAAGGGGAAATCCTTAGTCAAGAAAATATCACCGCTAAACGTCCCGGCGTCGGAATTAGTCCGATAGAGTGGGATAGAGTTATTGGCCGGGTTGCCAAGAGGTGTTTTAAAGCTGACGAGGCAATAGAGGTTTAGCATGAAAATACTATTTATAATCAAGGATGTAATTGCTTATGAACGTATAGGCGTCATGGCTCTTAGCGCAAGCTTGAATCGCTGCGGACACGAAACTCGTTTAGCGGTAGTAAGTGTTAGCGGTTTGACGACAATAGAAGAAATTATGCGGGAATTTTCACCTCAGGTAGTAGGCTATAGCGCCATGACTGGTGAACATTCGACACTCTTGGAAGTTAATCGGACTCTCAAGAAAAATTTTAATTTTCTAGCCGTATTCGGCGGGCCGCATGCCATGTTTTTTCCGCAGGTGATTAAGGAAGATGGGGTTGATGCTATTTGTATTGGTGAAGGCGATGAGGCCTTTCCTGAGTTCTGTCGGAGCCTGGAGAAGGGGGGAGATTATCAGAATACCCTCAATTTTCACCTAAAATATAACGGTAATATTATAAAAAATCCTTTGCGGCCCCTGGAAGCTGATTTAAGCACGCTACCCTTGCCCGATCGAAAGATTATTTATGATGCTGATCCCAACATGAAAAACTTAAGATCTAAGGCTTTTTTTGCCTCACGCGGTTGTCCCTTTGAGTGTAGTTATTGTTTTAATAAACAATTTAATGAATTCTATAAAGGCAAAGGCAATGTGGTCCGTTGCGTATCTCCAGAGCGGGTGATTGAGGAAATCGAGAAAGTACGTGATTATTATCCCTTAACTCAAGTTTCTTTTTGTGATAGCAATTTTGTTTTGAAGCCTAAAGGCTGGCTGGATGAGTTTTGCAAAAGATATAAGGAAAAGATAGCTCTCCCTTTCTCAATTGAAATACGTCCAGATTTAGTTCGAGAGCAGGACATTGCTCAGTTGCGCGATGCCGGATTGAGTTATGTTTGGATGGGGGTTGAGTGCGGTAACGAAAAGGTTGCTAATGAAATATTACAGCGAAACATAACTAATGATCAAATTGTTAAAGCTGCAGATGTATTGCATCGGCAGGGAATCAGAATAGTTACTTTTAATATTATGGGTATACCAGCCCCCGATGCTTTCAGAATTGATTTAGAGACAATCGATTTAAATATTAAATTACGCCCGACATTTGCTTCTTGCGGGTTGATTTATCCTTATCCCGGTACGGACATTATGAAATATGGCATAAAAAATGGCTATCTGAAAAATTCAGAAAATTTTCTTGAGTCGAATAAAAGAGTTTCAATATTTACCTTTTCTTCAGCCGAAGAAAAAAGAAAGATTGAAAATTTACAAAAGATAGCCGGGATTATTATCCGCTTTCCGATTTTACGGCCGGCAGCCGAGTTTTTAAGTTGGTTACCTTTCTCAGGGCTATATCGAGTATTATTTTATTTGTGGTTAGGTTATTGTATGAAGGTAAAGATTGATCCGATCAGGTCGATCCATAAGGAGTTACCCATATTTGTACGTTTGTTTAAGCAGCTCCTGGCTAAGGCTTGAGTTTGTAAGTAGTTATGAAAAAGATTTGTTTTATTACTAGTTCAAGAGCAGAATACGGTCTTCTTAGGCCTCTGTTAAGGGAAGTTGTAGGCGATAGCGATTTAAAGTCACAGCTAATTGCAACTGGAATGCATCTTGAGTCGGATTTTGGCTTAACTTATAAAGAAATAGAACAAGATGGGTTTAGCATAGATGAAAAAATAGAAATTTTCCTAAATTCCGATACCCCTGTTGGTATATCAAAATCTATTAGCCTTGGGATTTCGGGATTATCTGAAGCTTACGACAGATTGAAACCTGATATCGTTGTTGTCTTGGGGGATAGGTTTGAAATTCTTAGCGCAGCCATAGCTGCACATATAGCTCGAATCCCGATTGCTCATATTCACGGAGGAGAAGTTACTCAAGGATCATTTGATGATGCTTTCAGGCATTCGATGACTAAGATGAGCCATTTACATTTTACTTCCACCGAGGATTACAGAAGGAGGGTTATCCAGCTGGGAGAATCGCCGGAAAGAGTATTCAATGTAGGCGCCTTGGGGGTAGATAACATAAAAGGATTAAAACTTCTTTCTAAAGAAGAGCTAGAGAAAGATTTAGATTTTAAGTTTCAAAAACACAACTTACTGGTTACTTTTCATCCGGTTACTTTGGAATCCAATACATCGGAAGGCCAGTTTAAGAATCTTCTTGATGTCTTAGAGGGATTAGATCAAACCGGTATTATTCTTACTAAATCTAACGCTGATGTTGGCGGTCGAGTAATTAACAAGATGATTGACCAATACGTGAACAACAATTCCCAGAAAGCCAAAGCTTTTACCTCGTTGGGAAATTTAAAGTATTTGTCAACAATGCAGTTGGTTGATGCGGTCGTTGGCAACTCATCGAGCGGAATTATCGAGGCCTTAAGTTTTAAGATTGGGACCATAAATATTGGTGATCGACAAAAGGGAAGGATTCGTGCAGAAAGTATCATTGATTGTGAGCCGACAAAAGAGGAGATTAAAGCTTCTTTTGAGAAGCTTTACTCGAAAGAGTTTCAGCAGGGCCTTGCTTCGGTTGTTAGTCCCTATGGCGATGGTCAGGCAGCGAAAAGAATCAACCATATTTTTAAAAACTTTGATGTAAAAGGTAGCTTAAAAAAAGCTTTTTATGATCTAGATTTTAATGTTGGAATAAAAGTAGGTTAGCGATGGAAAAGATTATACTTATCGGCGGCGGCGGACATTGTAAAGTTATCATTGATGCTGTTTTGAAAGCGAAGCAGTTTGAAATAGAAGGTATTGTTGACCCGAATATAGATATAGGTAAAAAAGTTTCGAATATTTCTGTAATTGGTAGCGATAATAATTTATTGGATATTTACAACCGGGGCATTAAAAATGCCTTTATTGCTGTTGGTTCAATAGGTGATTTTTCAATAAGAGGGAAGATTTATAAGCAACTTAAAGAGATAGGGTTTAATTTACCAACGATTGTTCATCCGGCAGCTGTTATTGCAAAAGAATGTTCCCTCGATGAAGGCGTATTTATCGGGACTGGCGCAGTGGTTAATCCAGGAACAAGGGTCGGAAAGAATGCGATAATAAACACATTGTCTTCTGTTGACCATGATTGTCAAATTGCAGAGCTGGTTCATATCGCTCCGGGAGTTACTTTAAGCGGAGGGGTAACTATTGGTAAGTTTAGCCATATCGGAGTTGGCACAGTAGTTAATCAGGGAATTAATGTAGGCTGTAATTGTTTAATTGGTTCTGGCAGTGTGGTAATCAGCGATATCGAGGATAATTCAAAAGCCTTTGGAAATCCTTGCAAGGTTATGGGGAAGAGATGATAAGAATTATACCGCGCCTTGATATTAAAGGTCCTAATTTAGTTAAAGGAGTTCACCTTGAAGGTCTTAGAGTTTTAGGCAAAGCCGAGGACTTTGCTTCAAAATATTATACTGATGGGGCCGATGAACTTATCTATATTGATGTTGTTGCCAGTCTTTACGGCAGAGAAAATCTTTTAGAGATTGTGAGGAGAGCAGCTCAAAATATATTTATTCCTTTGACCGCCGGCGGTGGAATCAGAACTATTGAGGATATAAGAGAGTTATTAAGGGCCGGCGCAGATAAGGTAGCGATAAATACTGCCGCCATAAGAAATCCCATCTTTATCAGCGAGGCTGCAAAAGTTTTTGGTTCACAGTGTATTGTTATTTCGATTGAGGCTAAATTTAGAAGCGAGGGTAAATACGAGGCTTTAACTGATAATGGTCGAGAAAAAACCGAAAAAGATGTATTTGATTGGGCACAGCAGGCAGTTAGCCTTGGCGCCGGAGAACTGCTTATTACCAGTATCGATAAGGAAGGAACTGGCAGGGGATATGATTTAGGGTTGATTAAAATGATTTCAGAATCAGTGCCCGTTCCGGTTATCGCCTGTGGCGGTGCCGGAAAGACTGAACATTTTCTTGAAGTTATCGAAACCGGCCATGCCGATGCTGTAAGCGCTGCCTCTATTTTTCATTACCATTGTTTAGAGAGACTGCGTTCGGCTGAAAAGTTCACAGAAGAAGGTAATGTTGAATTTATTAGCCAAAATAGAGAGTCATTAGATTTTATGAAAAAGAGGCTTGAGCCGGTAGACATACTAACTGCTAAAAAATATTTATCTGATTCCGGTATTGACTGTAGAGCTGTAGAGGCCTTTAGAGAGGTTATAAAAGCAGAGAAAATATGAAAGGCACAAGGCCAGTTACTGTGATAATCGACTATGGAATGGGCAATCTTTTCAGTCTAGAAAGAGTGATAAGGTATCTTGGTGGGATTGCAGTCGTATCTTCTGACTCGGAGGCTATAGCTTCTGCTGAGCGGGTTATTTTACCTGGGGTAGGTGCTTTTGGCGATGGCATGGACAAGATAAGAAAGATGGGGCTAATTGCGCCGATACTAAAAGTCATTGATGCCGGTAAGCCGTTTTTAGGAATATGTTTAGGCATGCAGCTTCTTATGACCGAGAGCGAAGAATTTGGTCGGCATCGAGGTTTGGATATTATTTCCGGGTCGGTGCGGCGTTTTCTAGAGCCGGAAAACGGCTGCTCTAACTATAAAATACCGCATGTAGGGTGGAACCGCTTGCTTCGGCCAGTTGAATCCAGCCAGTGGCAGAGCAGCATTTTATCTACTACTGTTGAGGGTGAATTTGTCTATTTTGTACATTCGTACACAGTTGTTTCTCAAAGACCCGAACATATTCTTGCTGAAACTGAATATGGCCAGCGTCGTTTTTGTTCGGTAATACGTTCTAAGAATGTGTTTGGATGTCAGTTTCATCCTGAGGTAAGTGCGAATGTAGGTTTGCGAATTTTAAAAGAGTTTTTATATGCTGTTTAAATTTACCAATAGGATTTTTGGCTAGAGAAAGGAGAAATAATGTTGTTTTCAGGAAAAACCTTAGATCGACAATTAGCAAAAAGCCCCAAAAAGGTTAGATATTGTACAAAATGTGTGGTTTCAAACCAAAGGCCAAGAATTACCTTTGATGAAAAGGGAGTCTGTAGCGCATGTAACTATGCTTATCTTAAGCATAATAAGATTGATTGGGTTAAAAGAGAAAAAATGCTTTTGGAGTTGCTTGATAAGCACAGGTCCAGGGATGGAAGTTATGACTGCGTTGTTCCTGGTTCCGGCGGAAAGGATAGTAGTTATGTTGCCCATCAACTGAAATATAAATATCGGATGCACCCGCTCACTGTAACCTGGGCACCTTTTATGTACACAGACGTTGGTTGGCAGAATTATATCGCCTTTAAAGATCATGGGTTTGATAACCTTTTGTGTTTTCCTAACGGAATAATCCATCGTAAATTAGCTCGTCTTAGTTTTGAATTATTGGGTGATGCTTGGGAGCCTTTTGCTTATGGGCAAAAGGCATATGCTTTTCATATTGCTACCAAGTTTAAGATTCCTTTAATTTTCTATGGCGAAAGTGGCGAAGTAGAATATGGAGGTTCTACTGCCTATGTAGATAGTCCGGTGGAACCAACCGATAATTATAAAGAAGTTTATTATAAGGGTTCTGGTGTCGATGAAATTATAAAACATGGCCAAAAGGCGGGGTTGTTTAGCGAAGAAGAAGTAAAGAGTGATCCTTTCCAGTTTTATCGAATGCCTCCGTTTGAGGATATAGAGAAACTTAAACCGCAGATGCACTGGTTTTCTTTTTATAAAAAGTGGGTGCCGCAGGAGAATTACTATTATTCTGTTGATCATACTGGTTTTCAGGCAAACTTTGACGGGCGTTCAGAGGGCACATATTCTAAATATGCCAGTTTGGATGACAAGACCGACGGATTCCATTTTTATCTGGCATATATCAAGTTTGGCATTGCCCGTGCTACATCAGATGCTGCACATGAAATCAGAGACGGGCATTTAACCAGAGAAGAGGGTGTAGCCTTAGTCCATCGTTACGATGGCGAATTTCCTAAAAAATACTTTAAGGAATTTCTTGAATACTTAGATATTAAAGAAGAGCAATTTTGGGAAGTTATCGATTTCTATCGCTCTCTTTCACCTCATCTTTGGGAAAAAATAAATGGTGAATGGAAACTTAAGCATAAAGTATCTTGAGGGTTGAAGATGGTAAAAATGATTTAAAATGAAAGACGTAAAAAAAGTATTTGTAAGTTGCGATAATACAATCGAGGAAACTTTAACTGTTATACAGCGTGGAGGTGTCGGCATATCTCTTGTTGTAGATGATCAACAGCGTCTTGTTGGAACAATAACCGATGGAGATATCCGCAGAGCCATTTTGAATAAAATCCCTTTAAGTAAAAAGATTACTGTCTTGCTTGATTGTCGTCCTGAAGACTATCCAGTTCCGGTTTCAATGCCTTACAATACGCTTCATGAAAAGCTCATTGAAATCATGAGTGAGAAAAAGCTAAAACAAATACCGCTTCTCGACAGTGACTCCCACATCGTAGAACTGGCTTTGCTTTCAGAGCTGGTTGAAGAAGAGCTTAATATGCCGGTTAGAGCAGTGGTCATGGCCGGCGGAAAGGGGCAGCGCTTGCATCCGCTTACTAAAGATACACCAAAACCGATGCTTCTTTTAGAGGATCGCCCCTTGATGGAGCGTACGATAAAGCAGCTGCGTAAATCAGGAATCACAAAAGTAAATATTTCTACTCATTATAAATCTGATGTGATTATAAAACATTTTGGCAAAGGAGATGCTTTTGGGGTAGATATTGATTATGTCAACGAGGACCAGCCTTTGGGGACTGCCGGAGCTTTGGGATTAATGAAACCAATGGATGAGCCGACTTTGGTTATTAACGGAGACGTGTTGACTCAATTAGATTTTCGTAGGTTGCTGGATTTTCATCGTCATCATGATGCAATAATGACTGTAGGGGTGCGCAAGTGCGAGATAGAGATACCTTATGGAGTTATTGATATTGATGATGTGGTTGTAAAAAGGCTTATCGAAAAACCAGTAAAGAATTTTATTGTTAATGCCGGAATTTATTTGTTAGAACCTATAGCTTACAACTATATTCCTAAAAATGTCAATTTTGATATGACCGATTTAGTTAATGAGTTACTAAAAGCTAATCATAGAGTAGTTTGTTTTCCTATACAGGAGTATTGGCTTGATATAGGACATCCTGAAAATTACGAACAAGCAAAGGAGGACATTAAGAATGGCGCGCTTCAGCTGGAAAAATAAAAAAGTTTTTGTTACCGGAGCCGGAGGATTCATCGGAAGTCATTTATGCGAACGTCTCCTTGAGTTAGGCGCTGAGGTAAGAGCTTTTGTTCATTACAATTCTTTAGGGCGCTGGGGTTGGCTTGATAACTCTTGTAAGTCCAATGAAATGGACATTATACTTGGCGATATAACCGATAGAGATAATGTGTACAAGGCGATGAAAGGCAGGGAGTATATTTTTCACTTAGCAGCCTTAATTGGTATTCCTTATTCGTATCATGCACCAGCTTCATATGTGCAGACTAATATTACAGGTACTTTAAATCTTTTGCAGGCGGCAAAAGACATGAAAGTGAAACGTTTCATACATACTTCAACCAGTGAGACTTATGGAACAGCACAATATACGCCGATAGATGAGAAGCATCCCTTGCAAGGACAATCTCCTTATTCTGCGACGAAAATAGGCGCTGATAAGATCGCTGAAAGTTTTTATCGTTCCTTTGGGCTGCCGGTTGTTATGGTTCGCCCCTTCAATACTTATGGTCCTCGGCAGTCAGCACGAGCAATTATACCTACGATTGTCATACAGGCTCTAACCAAAAAAGTAGTGCATATAGGTTTACTTACCCCCAAGCGTGATTTGACTTTTGTTGAAGATACTGTTTCTGGTTTTATTTGTGCTGCTATGGCGCAAGAGTCGGCCTTGGGCCAAGTATTTAATATTGGTTTTGGAGAGGCCTTATCTATTAAAGAGTTATCAACGATGATTTTTAAGTTAATTGGCAACACACCTTCGATTATAAGCAAAAAAGAGAGAATCCGTCCTAAGAATAGCGAAGTGATGCTGCTCCAGGCTGATATTACTAAGGCAAGAAAAATATTAAAATGGCAGCCGCGAGTTTCTTTAGAGCAAGGCCTTGAGAAAACAATAGCCTGGTTTAAGGATGAGAAAAACTTAGAATTTTACCAGAAAGACAGGTATGTAATTTAATTATGGTTGAAAAGGAAAATAATAAAAAAGCAATTTGTCTAAGCGTTCCTCAAATTCAAGGTAATGAGTGGAAATATGTGAAGGAATGTCTGGATACTAATTGGGTTTCATCGTCCGGTGAATATGTAAATAAGTTTGAAGGCGTGGTAGCCAATTATATAGGAAGAAAATTTGCGGTTGCCTGCATTAATGGAACATCAGCTTTACACATTGCTTTAATGGTAGCGGGTATTAGGCCGGACGAGGAAGTGCTATTGCCGGGCTTAACTTTCGTTGCTTCAGCCAATGCGGTTAAATATATTGGTGCTTACCCTGTATTTATTGATGTTGAATCGAATTTCCTGCAAATCGATCCAGATAAGGTTAACGATTTTCTGACTAGAGAGTGTAAGTATTCAAAGGGAAAGTTTATCAATCTTAAAACCAAAAGAGCTGTAAAGGCGATATTGCCGGTGCATCTTTTAGGGCATTCTGTAGATATGGATCCGATTTTGAAAATAGCTGAGCGTTTTGGGTTAAAAGTGATTGAAGATGCAGCTCAAAGTCTGGGGGGCCTATACAAAGAAAGGAAAGTGGGAAGTCTGGGAGAGCTTGCTTGCTTGAGTTTTAATGGTAACAAGATTATTACAACCGGCGGCGGCGGAATGATTTTAACCGATAATCAAAAGTTAGCTCAGAGAGCACGCTATTTTATTACCCAAGCCAGAGATGATGCCTTGGAACATATCCATAACGAAATCGGCTATAATTATCGCTTGACTAATATTCAAGCAGCCATAGGAGTGGCTCAGATGGAACAGCTTGACGAATTTATAGTCAAGAAGAGGCAAATCGCAAAAAAATACAATGAAGCCTTAACCGGAGTAAAAGGAATTACCTTACCTCAGGAAGCTCAAGGTATCAGGTCTATCTTCTGGCTTTATACAATTTTAATAGATAAGAATAGTTATGGTTTGAGCAATAAGCAACTGTTGGAAAAATTGAAGGCCGCCAATATTGAAACTCGGCTTTTTTGGCATCCTTTGTATTCTTTGCCACCGTTTAAAGATTGCTATGCTCATAGAATGGAAGTTGTCGATGATGTACATAAAAGCGGTTTAAGTCTACCTTGTTCGGTGGGGCTTACTCCAAAGCAACAAGATAAGGTGATTGAGATTATTGGTTGTTGTATAGCCGGCAGTAGAGGATGAAGTAGTAAAAAATGGAAGATGTATTGCAAAAGCTTAACTTAAAAGATACTGCCATAGTTCGTGATGTTGAGTTTGGCAATAAAATTGTTATTGTTGATGGCCAGCCGGGTTGCGGTAAGACGATGCTTTCTCCGATTGTTGCCGCTCTTGAGCGCGTAGAGCTTCTTACCTTTGCCTATGAGGTTGAGATGGTTTGTGCTTTACAGTTTTTGCAAAAAATAGATCAAGATACAGCGCAGACATTGATTAAGTTATTTACTGATCTTCGAATCTATAACTTAATGATGTCACGTGAAACAAATTTCAGGCTGACTGATTCCTCAAGTGTATTTCGTGATGCAAAACCTTTCAGGTATTTAAAAAGACTCTTTCAGGCCGGCGATGAAGCAATAACTGAACGTATTAAGAGGGATAAACCGATATTACATCTGACTACTCATGATCTTTTAGGCCGGGCAGGCTCTGTTTTTTCGGCACTTGGAAAAAAACTTGTATTTATAGAAGTGGTTAGGCACCCATTGTATATGCTAAAGCAGGAAGTGCTTAATATGGAGAGTTTGTTCTTGTCAGACCCAAGGCATTTTGAAGTTTATTTTACTTATAAAAATAAGGCATTTCCTTATTTCGTGCGCGGCTGGGAAGATCTATATTTAAAATCCAATCTCGTTGAAAAGGCAATTTATTTAATAGAAAGTATGACTAAAAGAACAAAAGCTTTTAAGGCTAAACTTAAAGAAAGGCAAACGGCAGCGAAGCTTATAACCGTACCTTTTGAATGTTTTGTTATCGATCCTGAATCTTATATGGAGAAAATAGTAGATTCACTGGAGACCAAAATTTCGTCAGTTACCCGTAGGATGATGCGAAAGCAAAATGTTCCACGTAAGATGTATGCTGAAGGTGTAGGATTGAAAATATATAAACGCTGCGGTTGGGAGCCGCCGGTGTCAGCAGATGAAAATTATGAACTCCAATTACGTAGACAGTTTGCTGAAAATAAAGCATCTAAAGAGGCAATGCAGGTGTTGGATAGAATCTCTGCCGAATATGAAGAAGAATATTTAGGCGGCAGAAAAAAATAGGGGAAGGATTATGAGGACAGTAGGATTCATACCGTCAAGGCTTAATAGCGAAAGAGTCCCGTTTAAAAACATAAAAAAATTAGGGGGTATTCCTTTAATAAATTACACAGTTAAGGCGATGAATAAAGTTCCTTCGATCGATGAAGTCGTAATATTTGCCTCAGAGGATTCTATTTGCAAGCATATTGAGCATGGTTTGAAATATAAGTTTCTAGAGCGGCCCAAGAGTCTGGATAGCCAAGAGGCAAAAATACAAGATATTATAGCTGAGTTTTTAAAGAAAGATAAGGCTGATACGATTGTGCTTTTACATATTACCTCACCTTTCTTGAAGCCACAGACTATAGCTGAATGTATAGATAAGGTCAACAGTGGAGAATATGATTCAGCTTTCACTGCCTACCAGGTAAAAAAGTTTTGTTGGTTTGGTGGCAAGCCTTTGAATTATTCTCTTGGCGTTTCAACTCCCCGTACTCAGGATATAGATCCGGTGATCGTTGAACAATCTAGTTTGTACGTATTTAAAAGGGAAATTTTTGAAAAAACCGGTCAGAGAATTTCTCAAAATTCTTATATAAAGTTTATTGATCATTTTGAAGGTCATGACATTGACACACCCGAAGACTTTAAGGTTGCAGAGTTAATTGTCAACACAGGCCTTTTTGTAATTTAGGATGTTATTATGAGTCAAAAAACATTATCTAGTAAGAAATATCGAGTAAATTTTGATAGCAGCAAATATGATATTCTTATTGGAAAAGATTTGCTCACGAGTAATCTCGTTGAGATATTGTCGGAAAAAACTAAAAATAGAAAAATCCTTTTAGTTTTTGATTCCTTTTTTAAAGATAAAGTTAGCAAAAACTTAGCAGCTTCTCTATCAAAGGAGGGTTACGATGTTTACTTTTATGCTATGGAATCCGGCAAGCACAATAAAACTATAAGTGAGGCAATCAAAATCTACGAATTGCTTGAAATTAGCGGATTTTCGCGAGATTCAACAATTATAGCTTTAGGGGGAGGAGTCATCGGAGATTTAGCCGGTTTTGTGGCAAGTACTTACCATAGAGGCATAAATCTTGCGCATATACCAACGACCCTTACTGCCATGATCGATAGTAGTATTGGAGGTAAAGTAGCGATTAATTTCCGAAAGACTATTAATGCTATAGGAAATTATTATCATCCGATAGTAAATATCGTAGATCTTGACTTTATAGAATCATTATCTCAACGTGACTTTAAGGCTGGGTTAGCCGAGATTATAAAATGTTCTTTTATCTGCGATAAGGATTTTTTTAGTTACCTTAAAGCTAATAGCGCACAAATACTTAAACGCCAAGAGGAAGTTTTGTTTTATATTATGTGTAGAACTATAGAGATAAAGCTTGAACATGTGGCCGGCGATGTAAAAGAACAAGCTAAAAGGCTTAAGTTGAACTATGGTCATACCCTCGGCCATGCGATAGAGATTTCTACCGATACTCTTCAGGAGGTATATAGACATGGAGAAGGTGTGTCTTTAGGTATGGTTGCTGCAGCCCATTTAGCAAAGCAATACCTTGGATCTGATGAAACTGTTTTGGCGGCCCATGAGGAAATCCTTAGACAATACGGGCTTCCGATAAGGGTTGAAACCGAAAAGATCTCATTTAACCGTGATGATTTGATTAAAGATTGTGTGCTGAATATAAATAAAGATAAAAAAAAGAAAGATAATAAGTTAAGGTTTGTTTTGCCGAAAGAAATTGGAAGTTGTCAGGTATATGATGATATAGATGAGGATTTTATAAATAAGACGTTTGATTATATTATAAAATAGCAGATTCGGAGGTGCGAAAATGGCCCAGGAATACGCATTAAAAGATAAAGTAGCTATTATTAGCGGCGCTGGCAAAGGTATAGGAAGAGAGACTGCCAAGCTTTTTTATAAAGAAGGAGCGAATATTGCTCTTATTAGCAGAAATTTAAAGGATTTATCAAGCCTTAAAGAGGAAGTTAGTTTTGATTCCAAGCGTATATTTTTATATGAAGGGGATGTATCCAAGGAAGAGGTTGTTGAGAAATTTGTGAAGCAAACAATTGAAAAATTTAATAAGATCGATCTACTTATAAATAATGCCGGCATGCGATTTAGAAAAAAATTCCTTGATACCAACAGCCAAGAGTGGAATCAAGTAATAAGTAATAATCTTAATAGTGTTTATTTCTTTTGCCGCGAAGTTGGCAAAAGTATGGTTTCAAAAAAGAGTGGCAAGATTATAAATATTTCTTCTATTGTTGGAACTCTTGGCTTACCTGAGCTTTCAGCCTATGGAGCTTCTAAGGGAGCTATCATTACGCTTTCAAAGTGTTTGGCTCTTGAATGGGCAGAGCATAATATTAACGTTAATACTATTGCTCCCGGATTTTGCCAGACTTCATACTTTGAAAATTTCAAGAAGAAAGAAGATTTATATAAGTTTACTATAGAAAGAACACCCCAAAAGAAATGGGGCAGCTCCCTGGATGTAGCTAACTGCTGTCTTTTTCTGGCCAGTGAAGCATCAAACTATATAACTGGTGAAGTATTAAATGTGGATGGCGGTTGGAGCGCCTGGTGAAATATTGCAGAGTATTATGAATTTTTCAACACAAAAACAATCTTGTAATAAAGACACTCATTGTTTGTGTTTTATTGAGGAGCTCACTCTGAGTTCATACTTATTTTATGTATTGCCTTATTTGTTGAAAAAAAAGCCGCAATCAATAAAGAAAGATATATATGTAATTGATACGAGTAAAGCCGGATTTGTTCTTGCTGGTTTCATTTCTCGAATATTAGGCTTTTCTTTCCGGAAGCTGGAATTTCGAATCATTGACATTAAAGATGATTCGGGAAATCTCATAAGGCTGAGACTGGATTATTTCGATTTTGCTGAGGTTCAAAAAGACATCTTATCTCGTGATATTTTTAAAAAATTAGATTCTTGCCAAGAGATTAATAAAAAAACACTAACATTTCTTACTAAGCGAATCGCCAATCTTTATTACAATGTAAATTCTACTGTATGGCGGGCACAGCTTTTAATTCAGCTTGCCCTATGGAAAACCAAAGAAGATTCTTCAGCTAAGGATACAGAAAAAGTTCTCTTCATAAATAAGAGGATGTGGTGGAGGGAGATAAAGAAGTACTCTTCTAAGTACAAAGTAGAACTTATACCGATAAAAAATTGGCACATCAATCTCAGAGATATTTTAGTAAGGCTTAGCGGAGCAAAACTAAAGCTTTTCCAAAGTATATGTTTTTTTATTAAACGAGAAGGGCTTATTAAGTTTTTAAGACAGACGAGGGCTGTTTTCCCGGCTCGAAATCCATCGCCAAAACTAGCAGTTCAATACTACGGACACCTTAATTTAGCCCAACCAGAATTAACTTCTGATTTATTCTTTTGGCAAAATTCCAGTTTGTCAGCTGAAGATATAGTTATTAATTTTAACTTCGCCGAGGATCCTTTAGATAAAAAAAAGCTGCAAGAAGTTGAACAGTACGACATGAGGGCAATTGCTCTTTCTCCCGATGCTGTTGAGGTTCCAAATGCTGAGGTATTTTATCATCGGAAGTGCAATCTAGATGTGAATTATTTCAAAAGTAGTTTAGACCTTTCAAAAGATAAGGCAGAAAAGAAATGGCTAAAGCAGCAATTGGCTTATTTTGTCTCACAATATAATTATTGGTTTGATTTTTTTACCAGTTATAATGGGAAAATATATTTAACTTGGTATAAATATGGCCATGAACATTGCATAATAGCCGATGTTTTAGAAAAACTAGGAGGAGTTTTGGCTATCTACCAGAGAGCATTTGAAGAGTTTTCTTCGATGGGCACAACTATTGTTTCAGATATAGTTTTTGGATTTTCTTCTCGGAATGCAGACATCGAAAGAAGGTCCGGCTCATTAATCCCCTATCATGTTGCTGTAGGTTATTTTGGTGACCATAGGTTTCCTTTGCTGAAAAAACCGGCTCAAGCAATTCGAAATAAACTTAAAGAGAGCGGAGCAAAATATATCTTAGCTTATTTTGATGAAGGTTCAGCTGATGATTCTCGTTGGCATACCGGTCATGAGTTTATGCGGGAGAATTATAGTTTTTTACTTGAAAGAGTTTTATCAGAACCGGAGCTGGGAATTATTTTCAAACCCAAGGTTCCAACTACACTGAGATTGCGATTGGGAAAAGTGGCCGAATTATTGAAGCGCGCTGAGGAGACTGGCCGATGTTTGGTAATTGAAGGAGGTCTGTTGCATGGTTGGTATCCCCCGGCATTAGCAGCTATTGCTTGTGATGTTGCGGTTCATGGTCATCTTTGCGTGGCAACAGCAGGGGTGGAGTCGGCTTTAGCCGGCGCGCCGACACTTCTTTTGGACAGAGAAGGTTGGAAAGTAAGCTCATTGTACAGATTAGGTACAGGGCGTGTTGTTTTCACTGATTGGCAGAATTTATGGAAGACATGCAGTGAGTATTGGAATAATGCTTCGAGCATGCCGGAATTTGGCAATTGGTCGTCCATACTTGATGAGATAGATCCTTTTAGGGATGGTCGGGCCGCTGAAAGAATAGGTACCTATTTGAAATGGCTCTTGGATGGGTTTAAAGCAAAACTTCCTCGAGAGAAAGTTTTAGCCGATGCGGCCGAGCGTTACGGTAATATTTGGGGCCATGATAAGGTAAGGCAAGTTTTTCAAGGAACGGTAAGCCCTTTTAAAGCTGTTTATTTGAGAGACAAATACACCGGAGTGCTATAGTTAATGAATAAAGAAACTCTATTTATAAAATCAGCGCTTGTTTTTAAAACCGAAAGACGGCTAATCAGCTATCTCGCTACACTTTCGTCTAAAGAGCAAAAAGGCAGGAAATATCTTTTGTGGAAAACTGTCAGCAAAAAGGCTGAGGATCTTCTCGAAGCTAAGAATTTTAAAAAAATCCCTAAGTCCGAACACGATGAGTTTTATCGTGATGCATTCCTGCGTGAATACAACAAAGCTATTGCGAGTTGTTCCCAAGAGTTTAGTTCTTCTAAGGTATGGTGGGCTACCGATATAGCCTCCAAAGACAGATTTGCCTCAAAAGTTCCAGAGTTTCTTTATCAGTTTTTGACTATGACAAAAGTTGCCAAAGATGAAGACTATCTGCAGTTAATTATTGTCGGCCCGGCAATTAGCACAATCGGGTTACTGAAGAAAACTTTAAAGAGCGTTAATATACAATTTCATTATTTCGGTAATCCGGCCGAGAAGCGGTTAGATTCAATATATATAACTGTTCGAAGAACCATCGGAGTTATATATAAGACGGTAAAGTTTTATCGCCGTAGTTTATATGCCAGAAAACAATTAGGCTCAAGGATAAAAAAAGAGCTTAATCCTAAAAAGTCCTATTATGTTATTAAAACTTTTATTTATAACCATTCGTTTTTAAAAGACGGTAGTTACCGCGATGTTTTTTTTGGTAGTTTGCCGGAGTTTTTAAAGGGTAAGCAAAAGAGTTTGATTTACGCCTGCATTTTAGGTGATTATAAACAGTGCCTAAAAAAAATTAGCCAATGCCAGCAGCGGATTATTTTGCCGGTAGAAGCTCTCTTAACTTTGCCGAGTATTGTAAAGGCGGCCATAGAGTTTTTATTTACTAAAATCAGGATTAATCGGAAGGTTTTATTTTTCGGATACGATGTTTCCGATATAATCAACGCTGAATTAAAAAGGACCTTTAAGGGCGTCCGATTTTATCATTTTTTGCATTATTGGAGCACTAAGAATCTGATTAAGAAAGTTGCTGTTGAAAAGTTC
The DNA here is from genome assembly GCA_018826075.1 of Candidatus Omnitrophota bacterium. Taxonomy (GTDB): domain Bacteria; phylum Omnitrophota; class Gorgyraeia; order Duberdicusellales; family 4484-171; genus JAHKAJ01. The sequence continues at coordinate 30,871 of JAHKAJ010000015.1, read as the reverse complement.
CTTCTAACTTATGAGAATAAACCTTGGGAACGGATGTGTATATTAGCTTTAAGGCGATATTCTCCGGCTAGCCGGATTATCGGCTATCAACATACGGTTGTTCCTCAATCTTCAGTGAATATGTTTGTTGTCGGTCACGATAGGTCATTATCTCCTTTGCCGGATAAAATATTGACTGTTGGGGTTGAAACCAAGAAGATTATGGAGAGGTATGGTGAATATGAGCCGGGCTTTATTGAGGCTACCTGTGGTTTGCGTTTTGAATATCTTTTTGATAAACCTTTTCAGCCAAGAAAGCGTTTGAAGAATATTTTGGTGGCTTTGGAAGGCAATATCGATGTCCACTGTATAGTGGATTATGTTTTAAGCCAGATGCAGGGCCGTAACGGCTATCATATAAAAATAAGGACTCATCCCATGGTTCCCTGGCCTTATTTTAAAAGAAGGTTTGCTTATGATTTGAGCCGGATGCCTAACGTCAGCGTTTCCAACGGAAATTATCTCTATGACGATATTATTTGGGCCGATATTGTTATCTATTGGGGAACCACTGTTTCTCTGGAAGCCTTAAGTATCGGTAAACCGGTTATCCATTTTGACCGCGGAGAAATTTTAAGTTATGATCCTTTGTTTGATTGCCGCCATCTAAAATGGGTAGTCCATAAAGAAGATTCTTTAAAAGCAAAACTAGATGAGATAGACAATTTAAGCCAGGAAGATTTTAATCTGCAAAGGGATAAAGCTAAGGCTTATCTGGCTAGCTATTTTCATCCGCCCAGCAAAGAAACTTTGGCTAAGTTCGTTGAATGAGGATATATTATGAATAAGATTTATAAGGTTGGCATAGTCGGTTATGGTTATATGGGTAAAATACGCAAATTGGTTATCGAAAATAATCCGCGTTTAAAGTTAATCGGGATCGTTGATCCCGATCCGGAAGCAGCCAAAGCCGTTGACGGCTGCCCGGTATTTAAATCATTCCAAGAACTTATCCGGAGAGATCCGGAAATAATCTTTGTTTGTACGCCTAACAGCTATTCGCCTAAGATTTGTATTGAAAGCATGAACAGAGGTAAACACGTTTTTTGTGAGAAACCGCCGGGAAGAAATTTAGAGGATATTCAGAGCATAATCGCCGCAGAAGGCGCCAAAACCAAACTGATGTTCGGTTTTAACCACCGTTTTCATCCGGCGGTAATGAAAGCTAAAGTCATCGTTGACAGCAAAAGGCTTGGTGAAATTATAGGTTTGCGGGGTGTATATGGTAAATCGGGAGGATTGAACTTTGCAAAATCATGGCGAAACAATAGAGATTTATCCGGCGGCGGCATATTACTTGATCAAGGCATACACATGTTGGATCTTTTTCGTTATTTTTGCGGTGATTTCCAGAAAATAAAGTGTTTTCTCAGCAATAGATTCTGGAAGTTCGATCTCGAAGACAATGCTTATGTTATTTTACAAAACCAAAGAGGCCAGAATGCTTTTTTGCATTCCTCAGCTACGCTTTGGAAACACGCCTTTCAACTGAATATCATATTCGAACAAGGCTACATTTTAATCGAAGGCCTTTTGTCTAAATCAGGCAGCTACGGAAGAGAAAAATTAGTTGTCGGCCGGCGGCAATTCGAAGATGAAGCTAGCGCGGTCGGCAATCCGGCTGAGGAAATAACTTATTTTGATCGTGATCAATCATGGGAGCTGGAGGTAGAAGAATTTATAAAGTGTATTGACAGCGATAGCCCGGTTGTCAGCAGCTCATCGAGTGATGCCTTATCAGTTATGGAAATCATTGATAAAGCCTATCAAGACGGCAAGGCCGAAGGGAGGATTGGCGATGAGAAATATTGTAATCTTTGATGAATATAATGAAATTGATTTAAAGCCTTCAGAATTATTCAATACTTATTTAAAGCTTATCGAAAAAGATGTCTTTTCTTTTTTGGTAAATGAGGAAATTCTAACCCCTTGCCTTTGTCCGGGTTGCCAGAGCAGAGGCCAGAAAGAAGCTTTTGTAAAATTGGGCTTAACTTATTTAGAATGTGAGAGTTGTAAAACGGTTTATCTGTCGCCGCGGCCCAGTGAAGCGGCCTTAATCGATTATTACCGCAATTCTCAAGCGCGGATATTCTGGCGGGAAGAACTTTCTAAGGTAACAGCTTCCAAGAGGAAAGAGAAAATAATCAAGCCGCGTTTTGATTGGATAAACGGCGCAACTGCCGAATATTTTCCGCAGGCTAAGAAATTGGTCGATATTAATACCGCTCACTATAACTATATTGAAGAAATATTGGGAGCCGAGCAGTTTGAGCAGAAAATATTAATAAATCCTTTTCTCGATCTAGACAGCCTTAAGCTCAGTTCGGAAATAAAAGTTATAAATTCCAAAATCGCAGACCTTTATCTGTGTAACGAAGCTGATGTTGTCTGCTTATTTGAAGTCATTGACCGGGCTTCTGATGTTGACCTTTTGTTGGATAAAGTCTATAAGATGTTGAGGTCGGGCGGGCTTTGTTTCATAACCACAGTTTTGATTTCCGGTTTTGATTTACAGATTCTTTGGGATAAGGCCGAAAATTTATGTCCGCCGGATAGAATGAACCTGTTTACGGTAGAAGGTTTGAAGGTTCTATTTGAAAGGCGTGGTTTTGAGTGTATTGAATTCAGTACGCCAGGGGTGTTAGATTTGGCAATAGTGGCCAAAACAGCTCAACAAAACAAGAGTGTAAAGCTTCCTAGATTTGTAAAATATATAGTTGAAAATAGGGATGAGAATGTTAAGCGTTCTTTTCAACAGTTTTTACAAGCCAATCTACTCAGTTCTTATGCCCGGATATTATTAAGGAAAAAGGAGAAATAGTCAGATGTTATACCCAGAACAGTATTTGAAAGAAGCCGCAGCTATTATCGAAAAGATAGACCGAAGCCAAATCGAAAAGATGATAGAGGTTTTGCTCAAAGTCCGCAGCCAGAAAGGGCGTTTATTTTTTATCGGCGTAGGCGGCAGCGCTGGAAATTGTTCTCACGCGGTCAACGATTTTAGAAAAATAGCCGGCTTTGAAGCTTATACGCCGGTAGATAATATTTCTGAGCTGACAGCCCGAACTAACGACGAAGGCTGGCATACGGTTTTTAGCCAGTGGCTTAAAGGCAGCAATTTGAATACTAAAGACTGCCTGTTTGTTTTTTCAGTAGGTGGCGGTGACCGGGAAAGAAATATAAGTGTTAATATTGTCGATGCCCTTGATTATGCAAAAGGCTGCAAGGCTAAAATAGTCGGCGTAGTCGGCCACGATGGCGGTTACACCGCTAAATTAGCAGATGCCTGTTTGACTATACCAGTGGTTAATCCCGACACGATTACTCCTCAAACCGAAGCTTTTCAGGGAGTTATCTGGCATTTGATTGTTTCTGACCCCAGAGTCATGCAGACAGGAAATAAATGGGAAAGTACATTAGCACACAATAAATGAAAAGTTTTTGAAAACAAAATAGTTATTAACAATTAGTAAGGAGGAATTTTTATGGCTATATTTTTGGATACCGGAAAAGTTGAAGAAGTAGAACAGTTTCACAAACTGGGGATAATACGCGGAGTGACCACTAATCCGACGATTCTGTATCGGTCCGGAGTTAAAAAAGTTTTAAAAGATTGTTCTCGAGACATCGCCAGGGTTATTGCTCCTTATCCTTTGTCGGTGGAAGTTACCACTAATGATCGTCAAAAGATGTTTGATCAAGCTAAGGAGTTTTCCAGCTGGGCTGAGAATATCGTAGTAAAAATTACAGTTCACGGTCCGGAAGGCGAGTTAGATAACCTAGAAGTTGTGCATGAGTTGGAGACAAGACACAATATTCGGGTGAATGTTACGGCGATGATGAGTGCCCAACAGTGTTTCTTGGCTGCCATGGCCGGAGCGACCTATGTTTCTATGTTTGGCGGAAGAGTAAATAATATGGGTTATAACGTTGTTGAAGAAATAAAGAAATTGTCTAAATTGCTTGAGGATTTCAAATTGAAGTCAAAAATAATATTAGGTTCGACACGAGAGGTGTTGAATGTTGTCGAATGGTTACATGCCGGAGCTCATATTGTAACTGTTTTACCAAATCTACTAAAAGGCATGATCATTCATCCCTACACTAAGGAAACCGTAAAAATGTTTCTCGATGATGCTGCTAAAGCCGAGGAGGAATTGTTAAAAGATGAAAGAATTAAATCAGAGACGTTACGAATTTAAACAGAAGTTAAGACAGCGTAAACCGGTTTTTGGCGCTTGGACTTCACTGGGTCATCCTTCGATAACCGAGATTTTTTCCAGGATTGGTGTAGATTTCGTAGGAGTTGATATTGAGCATAGCACCATAAGCCAGGAGCAGACACAGAGAATTATAACCGCTTCTCAGGTGAATGGCACTTTGTGCCTTCCTAGGATTGCTACTCATAATCAGGAAATGATCAAGCGTCTTCTGGACTCAGGGGCAGACGGGTTAATGGTTCCAATGGTGTCTTTGCCTGAAGAAGCAGAGAAGATAATCCCTTGGTGTAAGTATCCACCTGAGGGAAGCCGGAGTTTTGGCGTTGCCCGGGCTCAAGGATATGGTTTTGATTTTGATGAGTATGTGTCAGCATGGAATGATTCATCTTCTTTGATTATGCAGATCGAGACTGTCAAGGGAGTAGAAAATATTGATCAGATTTTGAGTTTTGAGCAAATAGATGGAGTGATGGTTGGTCCTTATGATATTTCTGGGTCGTTGGGTATTCCTGGTCAATTGGACCATCCAAAGGTTAACCAGGCGGCAATACGTGTAATTGATTCTTGCCGTCGTCACAATAAGGCTTGCGGCACTCACATAGTCGATCCGGACATGAAAGCTATAGAGGATAAGTTTAAATTGGGCTATACCTTTGTGGTATTAGCTTCGGATATATTCTTATTATGGAAATGGAGCGAACGCATGAGAAATATAACTGATCAGATCAGAAAAAAAGAACGAGTTTCTACCCAATGAGATTTAAAACAATTATCTTAGACTTCGATGGAACCATTGTTGAATCAGTGGGCATAAAAGATTCAGCCTTCAAGGAGCTCTTTAAAGACTATTCTCAGAATTTAGATGAAATAATGCACTATCATCTTTCTCATAATGCTACTATCCGCTATGAAAAATTTAAATATATCACCGAAAACATTTTAGGCCGCAGTTATGATATGGCCGTTGCGCAGACGCTAAGCGAGAAATTTTCTAGTTATGTGCTTAGTGCAATTAAAAAATGCCCTTATGTTGATGGGGCAAAAGATTTCTTAGATTATTATTATAAAAAAGTATCTCTTTACCTGGCATCAATTACACCCAGCCAGGAGTTAGATGAGGTTATTAATTTTAGAGGTATAAGGAACTATTTCAAAAAAATATATGCTTATCCTTGGACTAAAATAAAGGTTATTAAAGATGTTATAGATACCGAATGCATTCTTAAAGATGAGATTTTATTCATCGGAGATACTTTCGAGGATTATCTGGCTGCACAAGAAGCAGGCGTACCTTTTGTCGGACGGGATAGCAACAAGTCTTTTAGAGATGCAAATATTCCGGTACATAAAGATTTCATCGGTATCAAAAATCATATCACTGAAGAGGAAAGGAAGAATAGACAAAATAAGTGAATATTGGGAGTAAGTATTCTAAACAAAATTTTAAGAGAAGTTAGGCTACTTAGCGATAGCCTATTGTCAGAAATTCCAGGAATTTTGGGCTGTCATTTACGGTATTCTATTTATAAAAAAAGATTTAGGACCTGCGGTAAGAAAGTGTATATTTTACAGGGCGTATCTATTAAAGGGTTTAAAAATATTGAGTTTGGTGATGAGGTGTGCATATCTCCGCATAGTTGTATTTTTGCCGAATCAAAAAGTAATGATTCAAGTATAAAGATAGGAAATAGAGTAGGTCTAAATTGTAATGTTATGATAAATGCCGATATAGGAGGAGAGATCACTATTGAAAGTAATGTCTTGGTGGGCCCAAATGTAGTTATGCGAGCCAGTGGGCATAGATATAAAGATATTAATATTCCTATAAGAGATCAAGGCCATCAAGAAGGAAAAATAGTCATAAAAGAAGATGTTTGGATAGGGGCAAATGCCGTAATCCTACCTAATGTTGTAGTTGGTAAGGGGGCTGTTGTGGGTGCAGGGGCTGTAGTAACTAAAGATGTAGCCGATTTTGATATTGTCGGTGGGGTTCCTGCAATAAAAATCGGTTCGCGCAAAAGTAACGTTTAATTATGTATGAAGCAATTTTGATATGAATAAAAAAAAGATAGCAGCAGTTATTCCTGCTCGGATGGCTTCTTCGCGTTTTCCCGGAAAACCCCTGGTGGATATATTGGGTTTGCCGATGATTGAACATGTCCGCCGGCGGGCTCTTCTGTCCGAAATTTTTAATGATGTCTATGTGGCTACTTGCGATAATGAGATAAAAGAAACTGTTGAACGCTATGGCGGGAAAGCGGTTATGACCGCTGATACTCATCAGCGCTGCACTGACCGCATCGAAGAGGCAGCTGAAAAATTAGATGTTGATATCGTGGTTATTATTTCAGGAGATGAGCCGCTTATTGATCCCGGCCCTTTTGATCTGGTTGTCCGGCCAATAGTCAGGGATAAAAAGGCCGAATGCGTTAACTTGGTTTCGGTTATTAGCGAGGAAGGCGATTTAAATAATACTGACGTGGTTAAGGCGGTTTTAAACAATAGAGGCTATATTATGTATTATTCCCGTCTGCCTGTTCCCTATATGCGGGTAAAAAATAATTGCCCGGCATACCGCCAGACAGGGATCTCTGCATTTACCAAAACTTTTTTACGGCAATATTCTAGTTTGCCGCATACGACTATGGAAATAGCCGAATCCATAGATTTCTTAAGAATACTTGAGCACGGGTATCCGATTTACAGCGTTATTTATCCTCAGCGGACAGTAGCCGTAGATAGAGAAAGTGATGTAGAAGAGGTTGAAAAGATTTTGCTTCAGGACCCTGCTCAGCAGGCATTCTATCAAAAGATAAGATGAGTAAGAAAATATTTATTTCAGCTTCGACTTTTGCTGAACACGGAAAAGAATCGCTGAATCTGCTTGAACAAAATGGTTTTGAGTATTTTATTAATCCCTTAGGCCGAAGGTTAGTCCAGGAAGAAATAATCAAAATGGGTAAAGATTCCGAAGGCGCAATCGCCGGCCTTGAACCTTATGACGATTACGTTATTGACCATTTGCCGCAGCTTCGCTGTATCTCACGTTGCGGCGTAGGCTTAGATAATATAGCTCTATCGAAAGCTAAACAAAAAGGTATCGCTGTTTTTAATACTCCCAGCGTGGTAATCCAGCCGGTGGCCGAACTAACCATTGCCATGTTTTTTGATTTATTGCGTAATTTGAGTTTTCATACCGCTCTTTTGAAGTCGGGAAAATGGCAAAAGGTATCTGGAAATTTATTGAGCGGAGCAAAAGTGGGGATATTAGGTTTAGGCAGGATAGGCCGCCGGGTAGTTGAATTATTAAATAGATTAGAGGCTGATCTTTACGGGGCAGATATGGTTATTGATGATGCCTGGGCTAAAAGCAATAACTTGAAGGTTTTACCGGTGCGGGAATTATTGAGTGTCGTTGATATTATATCTATCCATCTTTCTGATAATGCTGCTGACTCTTTTAAGCTGGATAGAGAAAAAATATCCTTGATGAAAAGAGGGGCTGCTGTAATCAATACTTCCCGGGGTAAATTTATTGATGAAAATGCTCTATACGATGCTTTATCCAGCAAGTATTTGTCTGCGGCAGCCTTGGATGTTTTTTCTAAGGAGCCCTATCGAGGAAAGCTTTTTGAACTGGATAATGTAATTTTAACTCCCCATGTGGGAACTTTAACCAGAGAATCTCGTTTGGCAATGGAAGTGGAAGCGACAAAAAACCTGATTAATTTTTTTAGATCATGATAATCGAGAAAACATTATTGATTTGTCCTGTCTGTTCTCGGTCTTTGGAAGATTCTGGTTTTAGAACTGTAAAGTACCCTACGGATTTATCTAGGAATAGTTTTCTTTCCAAGCCGCACTCTATCCTTTTTTGTAGTAGTTGCGGTGTTGGAGTAGCTTTTCCCAAATTGAGCGATGAGCAGTTGCTTGAATTTTATTCCCAGAGCGGTTATTGGAATAATTCTCGAGTAGAGGTCTTGTTGCCGAGGAAATTCCCTGGCCATTATGCTTTGTCTACTGCCCGTTGGAGAATTATTAAGCCGGTTATTAAGAAAATTACTAAAGCCATATCTATGCTTGATATCGGGGCCGGGCAGGGGTTTTTAGGAATGGTTGCAGCTAAAGATCGGGAAATATGTTTAGACAGTTATTACATTGTCGAAAAAGACAATGTGTTAAGGGAGTCACTCAAAAAAACTTGGCATAAAGGTTATCCTAAGATTAAATTGAAAGTTGAAGACAGTTTAGAGGCAATAGAAGGGCAATTTGATATTATTATTTTATCAAATGTTTTAGAACACCTTTATCGGCCTAAGGATATGCTGGAAAAAGCAGTAGAGAAATTAGCTGAAGGGGGATACATTTTTGCTGATTTGCCTAATCAAGATTATCTGTTCAAACTGGACGTATTCCCGCATTTAACTTTTTTCAATAAGCTGAGCCTGCAAATGCTTTTTGAAAAAAGTGGTTTAAGCCTTCAGCAGATTGCTTGTTATGGAAGGGATATGCAAGGCTCTCCGGCCGGCCGCGGTAAAAATAGAGTGATTTTTAAAATACTGGAAAACCTATTCTATAAGTTGCGTTTTTTTATCCCGGTATGTATTTCAAAAAGATTTTATCAGTGGTATTACGGTACAGTTACCAATAATCCTCAAGGCACCTGGATTAGGGCTTTAGGAAAAAGATCCAGAGGGGTAAATGAGTCATCGAACCATTACTAGCGGTATATCTAATTATTTAGGTAGAATATTTAACCGTTTTGGCGTAGACAAGAGTTGTCGCTTAGAGGCTATAGGTCTATTTCTCATGGGATTAATTTCTTTTGGCTATCTTTTGTTTAGGCGTGAATTTGCCGAATGCCATATTCAGTTTTCTTTTTTAGATTTTCCTATATTTATCGGTGAAATATTAATTTTTTTATGTTTAATTGTCTTGTCCATGAAATGGAAAAAGTTTCCTCCAAAACTAAAAGCTTGGCATTATTCATTGTTTTTTTATTTCATCTTTGTGGCGGCAAAAGCTTTTTGGGGGTATTTAGGGCCCTCTAAATGGGGGCCTTTAGCTTTTAGGCATGCAGCATTATTTTATTATCCTCTGTTTGCAATATTCGGCTATACTTTCTATAAGAAAAAGTTTTTTAGTCAAAACGCCATTTTAATTCTATCACTTCTTTTGATTATTTCATTGAGGATAAACATAGTTAAATTATTTTTTCGAATCCAGCCGTTTTTTTTATTTACTGTTTTTATTTTAGCCTTTGTATTAATAAAAGCTTACTCCCTCAGAAGTATCAAATACGCTCTTTTTTTATTATTATTTCTGTTAGTTCCCTATGGTGCATTTTTGCGAGATTCGCGGGCAATTCTGGTAGGTAATGTTACAGCTGCGATATTTATATGCGTAGCGATAATTTTTATTTTAAAGGCTAAGGCAAGAACTAAAGTTTTTATATTGGGGCTTTGTATGTTTTTTTTGCTGCTAGCTGTATTTAAGTTGGGATATGTTCAGGAAATAAAATCTCTCATAGATTTAGGTAAGCTAAAGAAGCAATATTTAGAGTCTAAAGAGCTTGTCAGCGACACTGAAAATGATTATAACCCTAAAGAGATCAAAGCAGTTCTTTATAACCCACAAATTAAACGAAAAGCTGCATTGCCGGTTTCGGTAATTGAGGAAAAGCCAGTTGAAGTAAATCCGACAGCAGAAAAAAACAAGGAACCTGAATCTAGATTAAAAGAAATCCAAGCCAGCACGATTGGCGTCATTGATTCTTTAGAAAAACTCAGCCCGCAACCGGTAAATACAGATTTAGCTCAAATTCCAAAAGCTAAAAAAGCATTATCTTCTCCGATAGCAACAGAAATCCAAGCTACCTTAGGGATATTAGAGGAAAAGGTGGTTAGGGTTAATGCGGTTTTAGAAAGGCTTCGGAAAATATCCGAGAAAACAGAGTCGTTTAGAGAGACTGAAGATGTTTGGGTTTTGGTAAAAAAGGCCCAAAATGAGATAGAACAAAACCTAGCGCTTTTAAATGAGTTGGAAATCGCAACTGAAGACGTTGAATTAACTAAAGCAATTCAGGAGTTTCGGAATAAAATCGAAGATCCATTCTTGAATATCCGTGATACGCGGTATAAACTTAGAGTAAGGAAAGCATCTGACGCCCGTGGCAATTCTATCTTTAGGATTTTAATTTGGAGAGATGCTTTAATCCAGCTTATAAAAGAAAAGCCTCTTTTAGGTTTTGATTTTGGTAAACCTTTTCGTTCTCGCGGCATTGAGATAGCTGGTTTCGCCGGGGGGGAATGGGGTCGCGACGGTTGGATCGCCTTCCATAACTCTTACTTAGCCCTTGTGTATAGAGCAGGAATAGTAGGGATGCTATATATTGTGTTTATGGTTATTTTTTTAATTAAAATAATAAAAAGGTCGATATGTTTAAGATCAATTAACGGAATATTGTTGTCAGGAGCCATAATCAGCATATTGATGTATGCTAATTTTGCGGTTATTTTAGAGTTGCCTTATTATGCCATACCTTTCTGGTCTTTGTTTGGGGTAACCTTTGCTTACTTGAATGAATTAATGGGTAAAGGGGTGAGCAGTGATATCTCTTAATCTTTTTAAAAATTTATAGCCAGCAAGAAATGAGAATAAAAGATAGAAATTTTATAAGCGTTAAGGGCCTTAAGTCAGAATTCGAGCGGTTAAAAAACTTAACCAATTTTTCAGTTAAGCAGATTCCATTTAGCCAATTAGATAGTTGGCACTTTGAAGAAGATTCAGGAAATATCGTTCATTCTTCAGGTAAATTTTTTAGAATTGAGGGCTTGAGGATTGAAACCAATTTTCGATACCCGGGATTTTGGGAGCAGCCGATCATAAATCAACCGGAAATCGGTATCTTAGGTATTGTTACTAAAATAATCGGCGGGGTCAGATATTTTCTTATGCAGGCTAAAGTTGAACCGGGGAATGTTAATATTTTTCAATTATCACCTACGGTCCAAGCTACTAAAAGTAATTATACTCAAGTTCATAAAGGGAAACAGCCTTTATTTTTAGATTTTTTTCTTAATGGTAGCAAGGCTAAAATTTTAGTTGACCAACTGCAGTCTGAGCAAGGAGCAAAATTCTTACGCAAACGAAATCGCAACGTAATTGTTGAGATTGATCAAGAAATAAATTTACCGCCTAATTTCTATTGGTTAACTTTGAGGCAGATAAAGGAGCTTTTGGCTATTGATAATTTTGTAAATATGGATGCTAGGTCGGTGCTCTCTTGTTTTCCTTTAACCGCTCAAGAAGGTGATGGCATTTATACTAAATCGCAGATAGCCAGTTGGATCCAGGGATTAAGAAGCAAATATAAGTGTCAAACTGAAAGTATTGCTTTGAAAGATGTCCGGGGTGGTTGGCATATCGATGATTGGCAGATTAGTCATGAATCAAGAACCTTTTTTTCAATTATCGCTGTTTCGGTTAAGGTTGAAGGTCGCGAAGTCAGAAGCTGGTCTCAACCTTTATTGAAGCCGTCCAATATTGGAATGGTGGGGTTTCTGACCAAAAGAATAAAGGGTGTTTTACATGCTTTGGTCCAGGCTAAAGTTGAGCCCGGCTATATTAATACTTGCGAAATGGCACCTACGGTATCTTATTCTGATCCGGAACAAAGACTTAAAAGCGGCCAATTGCCTCCTTTTGCAGAGTTATTTATTAAGGCAACGCCGGAGCAGATTAAATCTTCAGTTATTTTTTCGGAAGAAGGAGGACGTTTTTACCATTCTCAAAACAGATATATGATAATCGAAGTTGGAGAGAACGAAGAATTAGAAATACCTTCTAATTATATCTGGATGACCTTTGATCAACTTCTAGATTTTACTGGCCAGACCAGTTTAGTAAGCGTTGAGGCAAGAACTCTTTTATCTTGCCGGTAAATTTTTAGTTAAAGATATGCAAGTATTAATTTTGAGCTATTCAGAGATTGCAAAAAGAAGAGTTATTCCGGCAATACAGGCGATTAGTGATATTAGCGGCATCGATCTTGCTTCGCATAGGGCTAAAACTTCAATTACTTTGCCTAAAGATTTAGGAGGAAATGTCTATGATGATTATCAACAAGCTTTGTCTAAGAGTAAGGCTAGTTTGGTTTACATATCGAGCGTAAATAGTTTACATAAGGAATTAGCTCAAGCTGCACTTAGTAAAGGTTTTCATGTGATAGTTGATAAACCGGCTTTCGCTAGTTTGAAGGAAGCCGAAGAATTGGTTAATTTAGCAAGAAAGAGCAATCTATGTTTGGCTGAAGCTACGGTTTATGCTTATCATCCTCAAATTAAAATGGCCAAAGATATTTTTTCGGCTAACAAAACGGAGCCTCAACGTTTGATTGTTTCTTTTTCTTTTCCGCCACTGGCTCATGATAATTTTAGATATAGCCGGTCTTTAGGCGGAGGAGCTTTTTATGATCTTGGGCCTTACGCTGTTAGTCCGGGAAGGTTATTTTTTGGCGAGGAGCCGAAAGAAATGTATTGCACTATAAATAACCGCGACAGCAAAGATAACCTTGAGGTTTCTTTTAGTTTGTTAGCTATTTACTCTAAAGGAAGGTCAATGGTTGGGCATTTTGGTTTTGATACTGAATACCGCAATTCCATAAGTTTTTTAGGTAAAGATACATTTGTAGATATAGAGCGAATTTTTACAATTCCGGTTGAGATGGAGAATGAGTTCAAAATTGTCGAAAAAAACCAAAAAAGGACTTTAAGGATAGCCAAGGCTGATTGTTTTGAGTTATTTTTAAGAGAGGTATTAATAAGTATCAAGAAAAAGAACTACCGACAGTTTTACGATGATCTAATCTCTGACGCTGCAGTTTTAGGCCGGTTGCGAAAAGCAGCAACAAATTATTAACTATTTGGTTGCAAATCAAGGAGAGGCATGAAAATATTAATTACTGGAGCAGCCGGTATGCTTGCTGCTGATATTATCGTTCGTTTGCAAGAGGCCAAACACCAGGTCGTTCAGACTGATATTCATCAACGGGTTCCAGACATAGAGGCTTTAGATGTCACTGATCGGGATAGAGTTTTTAGTAAAGTCGAGCAACTGCAACTAGACTATATATTTCATCTTGCTGCTGAAACTAATGTTGATTTATGCCAGGAGAATCCCGAACATGCTTTCAGAGTAAATAGTCTAGGCACAAAAAATATTGCTTATGCCTGCCGGGAGTTTAACTGCCGACTTCTTTATATTAGTACAAGTAATGTATTTGACGGTAATAAGCAGCGAGCTTACATTGAGTCTGATTTGCCGGATCCAATCAATGTTTATGGAAGGAGCAAATTCGAGGGTGAGCTGGTAGTAAAGGAGTTGCTTTCTGACTATTTCATTATTCGGGCCGGCTGGATGGTTGGCGGCTGGCAGCTGGATAAGAAGTTTGTTTATAAAATCGTCCAGCAGTTACGCCAAGGAAGAACTGAACTTAGGGCGGTTTCCGATAAATTCGGCAGCCCCACTTTTACTAAAGACTTTGCCGCTAACTTATTGAAGGTAATTGAAACTGAAAAATATGGTTTATACCATATGGTTAATAAAGGCATGGGGTCGCGTTATGACATTGCTTTAAAAATAGTTGAATTTATGGGTTTTAAGAGCCGAGTGAAGGTTAAGCCGATTAGCTCTGAAGAGTTTCCTTTGCCGGCGCCGCGGCCCCGTTCGGAAATACTCTCTAACTATAAGCTGGATTCACTTGGTCTTAACCATATGCCTCATTGGCATGATTCTTTGGCCGAATATATTAAGACCAATAAAGATAGGTAGAGATAATAAATGAAAAAAGTATCAGTTATTATTCCGGCTTATAATATGGCTGAGCTGACCGCTAAAGCCATTGATAGTGTCTTGAATCAGACCTATAAAAATATAGAACTTATTGTGGTTGATGATGGTTCTAGCGACAATACCAGGGAGTGTCTTTCGGTCTTTAAGCAGAGGATTAAATATGTCTATAAAAAAAACGGCGGCGCCTGCAGTGCCAGAAATTTAGGTATCGGTTTAGCTAGCGGCGATTACATTGGCTTTCTTGATTGCGACGATATTTATTTACCGGAAAAAATAGAGCGGAGTGTTGGCTATTTAGAGAAACATCCTGATTTTGGTTTCGTTCATACTGCTGCTTATTACGTAGATGAGAACGATAGGATTTTACGAACTTTTTCTCACCCTAAAAGCCGGCGAGCCGGCTGGATAGCTAAAAGGTTGCTTCCCAGAAACTACATTTGTAATTCCACCTCGGTCGTCCGTAAAGCTTGCTTTGAAAAGGCGGGGCTTTTTGACGAAACCATTTTTATTCCTGCTGATTGGGATATGTGGCTGCGTTTAGCTGAGAACTATAAAGTAGGTTATATCAACAAGCCTTTAACTCTTTATCGGATGTCAGCAAATTACATTCTTAAGAATATCGAGCAGTCAAAACAAGAAGAAAAAAATATGCTCGAAAAAGCTTTCCAGAGAAATTATAGACTTAAGCCCGGGTTTAAAAATAAGCTGATCTCTAAAGTTTATCTGCGCTGCGCTATATATTATCTGTTGACCGGAGAGTTTGGAAAGGTAAAGCAGGAGTTGCTTTGGGCAATTAAGGAAAATAAAGCCAATCTTACTGCCGTTTCTCTTTTAGCCTATTTTTCAATTGCCCCTAAAAGCTTACAGTTTTTAGTAAAGAGAAAGGTATATTATAATTTTGGCTTTTGAGATTTGAGATGAAAATACTTCAAGTACATAATTACTATAAAAATTACGGCGGAGAAAACGAAGTTTTTAAATCGGAAGTTGCAGTTTTACGTCAAGGCGGTCAGGAAGTTATAACCTATACAGAGGATAACCGCCGGATTGACAAGATGAATAGTTTAGTTCTGGCTGCTAAGCTCATCTGGTCCAATGAATCAAAGCACAAGTTACTTCGACTATTAAATAAAGAACAACCGGATATAGTTCATTTTCACAATATTTTTCCTCTCATTTCTCCGTCAGCTTACTATACTTGCAAGAAACTAAAAATTCCGGTAGTCCAGACATTACATAATTATCGTTTACTTTGTCCGGCAGCAATTATTTTTCGTGACGGAAAAATTTGTGAGCATTGTCTAAAAACTATTTTACCTTGGCCAGGAGTATTAAGGGCTTGTTATAGGAGCTCTCATTTACAAACTGCCGGAGTTGCCTCAATGATAGCTATACATCGCTGGCTTAAGACCTGGCAGAAACAAATTGATATTTATATCGCCCTTACTAAGTTCGCCCGTGATAAATACATTGAAGGAGGGCTTCCAGAAAAGAAAATAGTTATTAAGCCTAATTTTATTAATTCTGATCCTGGGATGGAGAGAAAAACTAAAAGCTATGTTCTTTTTGCCGGCCGGCTTTCTCAAGAGAAAGGAATCGCTATCCTTTTGCAAGCTTGGAAAAAGTTAAAGGGTATCCCGCTTAAAATAGCCGGGGATGGTCTGCTCAAACAGAAAATGGAGCAGTTCGTTAGAGAAAATAATATTCAGAATGTTGAGTTTCTAGGCACCGTTACCCATGACAAAGTCATTGATTTAATGAAGAAGGCTTATTGTCTAGCTCTTCCTTCGCAATGGTATGAATGTTTTTCAGTAACTATTATCGAGGCTTTTGCCTGCGGAACGCCGGTAATCACATTTCCTTTAGGCGCTATGCTTGAACTTATAAGGCCGGGCGAGACAGGAGTCTTCTTAAAATCAAGAGACCCACAGGATATCGCCTTGTGTATTGAATGGGCCTGGAAGCATCCCGAACAGTTAGAACGAATGGGAAAAATGGCGAGATTAGAGTATGAGATTAAGTATAACGCTAAAAACAACTACGAATTACTTATGGAAATATATAACAAGGCTATTAAGGTAAATAATTGTAATATATAGAAGTTGTCAGCTTATTTAAAAGTGAGGTTTGTATGTTTTTAAGTAATTATGTCAAGCAGGCAAAAAAGTATCTTAACCCTCTAGTTGTTTTTAGTATTTGCGGCTATGCTTTATACTTGCGTTTGATACATTTAAGTACCCATCTTAGCTTATGGCTTGATGAAGAATACCAAGTAGCCAGGATGTATGGTTCGTTTATGGATATGCTAAGAGCTTTGCCTCAAACCGAATATTGTCCTTATCTTTCCGGGGATTATTATTTAATTTATCCCTTTTTTAAGATTTTTTCTTTTAACAAATGGGGTTTAGCCATACCCCATATTATTGCAACCATCGCTGGGTTTTATCTGCTTTATCTTATCTGCAGAAGATATTTTAAGACTATTTGGGGTTATATCATTACTTTTACTATCGTTTGTTTTAACTCAAACTTAATAATTCATGCTACCGAGATAAGAGTTTATGCAGTATTTCCGGCCCTGGCTTTGGCCTGTCTTTATCTGTCTTTAAGGCTGGTCGATCAGAATATCAATATGAGCTTGAAGAAAAAATGGGCCATTGGCACATTTTTCGTTCTGACTATCTGGTTTCATGTTTATGGAATATTAATTCTTTTCTGTCCGTTATTGTTTTCGCTGCTAATTAAAATTAAAGATAAAGACTTTAAGCTAATCATCAAAGATACGGCTAAATTCTTATCGGTAGTCCTGGCTGTTGCTATGCCTTTGTGGCTTATCAGTGTATTTGGCCCGCACACCGTGTATAATCGTTACAATACTTTTCAGTATATACCCAGCCCTTTTAAGGATATAGCTGGTTTTTTGAAAAGCGTTTTTGGTAATCTTATCGGCAGGAAACAACTATATTTTTTACTTTCAGGAATTATTCTGCCTTTTATCGTGCCTTACCAAAAAAGGTTTCAGCAGATGGTTTTTCTGGCTCTGGCAGTAATCATGCCGATAGGGTTAATACTTTTATCTTCTATGAATAACGAACATTATTTCTTGCAAAGATATTTCGTCTGGGTAATGCCGTTTTTTGCCTTTTTTCTGGGCTGGAGCTGGGATTCTTTTATAGGCTACATAAGAAAAAAGTCGGTAAGGCAATGAAGATACCTTTTAATCTTCCTTATCTTTCTGGAAATGAACAAAAGTATATTTCTGCAGCTTTGGGCTCCAGTAGTCACGCCGGCAATGGTTTTTATGGTCAACGCTGCATTGAATTGTTAAAAGAAAGATACGGGTTCAAAAGCGTTTTTCTTACGCCTTCTTGTACTGCTGCTATGGAAATGGGTGCCTTGCTCGCTGATTTAAAACCAAGCGATGAGGTAATTTTGCCTTCCTATACCTTTACCTCTACCGCCAACGCCATTGTTTTGAGAGGTGCAAAGCCTATATTTTGTGACATAGAGGAATCAACAATGAATATAGATGTTAGTCTTATTGAGTCCAAGATTACCGAGAAAACCAAGATGATCGTGCCTATTGATTACGCTGGTATACCTTGTGAGATTGAACCGATCATGGCCCTAGCTAAAAGATACGACTTAATGGTTATGGAAGATGCGGCCCAAGGATTGCACTCGTTTTACAAAGATAAACCCTGTGGCTTTTTGCCTCCTTTAGCTGCTTTTAGCTTTCATGAGAGCAAAAATATAAGTTGTGGAGAAGGAGGAGCGTTGGTGGTGAATAAGCCTGAGTTCATCCAGAGAGCACGTTTCTTGCAGGAGAAGGGCACCGACCGCGATTTAGTGCTTAAAGATCAGAAGAAAAAATATGGCTGGGTAGATGTGGGTTCAAGTTTTCTGCTCTCGGATATTCTGGCTGCCATGCTTCTTAGCCAGTTGGAAAATGTAGAGAATATTGTTAAGAAACGCAGCCTTATTACTAAGGCCTATTCTTTACTTTTGACACCTTATCAGGAGAAAGGTTGCCTTAAAACTCCCAAGATACCACCAGATGCAAGAATTAATCATCACGCATTTTTCGTTATTTTTGATTTGCCAGAAAACCGGGAACAATTTTTAATTTTACTTCGTCAAAAGAATATTTTTGCCTATGTTGGCTATTCACCTTTACACTCTTCAACTTATGGATTTAAGTTGGGCTTTAAACCTGAGGATGTGCCGCGCACTCAAGATCTTGCTCAACGCATAGTGCGTTTACCGTTTTATACCGGACTTGCTGACCAGGGACTTGATTATTGTCTTGAGGGAATGAAGAGCGTATTGCAAACCATATATGGATTTTAATATGAACTACGACGTTTCAATAGTTATTGCTTGCTATAACGAAGAAGGTATCTTGCTTGAGAGCGTTAAGGAGATACAAGAAGTTATGCAACAAGCTAGATATTCTTGTGAGTTTATCTTTATTGATGATGCTAGTAAGGATAAGACAAAAGAGGTGATAACCCAAATAGTAAAAGGCAACCCTAATATGGTTTATCGGTTTCATCAACGAAATGTTGGTCGAGGTGGAACCGTTGCCGAAGGTATCAGAATGGCAAATGGGAGAATAGTTGGTTTTTTAGATATCGATTTGGAAGTCGATGCAAAATATATTCCGATTATAATCCAGGCTCTTGATGACTCATCGGATATCGCTACCGGCTATAGGTTTCATAAATTAATCATTGACCCGGTAAGTTTATTCAGACATCTGGTAAGTATAGCCGGCCGTAAATTAATAAGTTTTTTGTTAAATCTTCCTTTGCATGATACTGAAACCGGCTATAAGTTTTTTAAACGTGATAAAATACTGCCGATCATTGCTAAAACTAAAAGTAAAGGCTGGTTTTGGGATACCGAGGTGATGGCTTTATCTTACTACTATGGATTAAAAATCAAGGAAGTCCCTTGCGTATCTATCAGGAGATGCGATAAAGTAAGTAGCGTTAAGATCTTCAAAGATAGTTTCGAACACCTACTTCAACTTTATAAATTTCGTAAAAGAGTATGGTCAGGCAATAACAAGGGCATTATTTATCGGCATCCCTTAGTTTATCAGTTTTTTATGAGGCTAATTTATGGAAAGTATTTTAAGGCAAGATATGAGGCTATCAGCCAGCATGTACCTGAAGCTGTACAATTAGTTGAACTCTGTTGCGGGGATTGTCGTCTTTATCAAAACTACCTAAGATCTAAAAATATAGATTATCTCGGTTTAGACATCAGCCCGGGTTTTATAACCAACGGTCTTAACAAGGGCATTAATGTGAAACTGTTTGACCTTAGTAATGATCCTTTGCCTCAAGCAGAATATATTCTTATCCAGGCCAGTTTATATCAATTTATTCCTTTAGAGAAAGAGGTTTTAAATAAGATTTTTAGTGCAGCACTTAAAGGGGTTATTTTCGCCGAGCCAGTATTGAATGTATCAAGTTGCAGTAAGCCCTTTATTTCTGGTATCGTCAAAAGGATATCAAGGTTTTTAACAGGTTCTACTACCAAGCGGTTCGACGAAAAAAGTCTCGACGATCTCTTTACTATCTATGCCGATAAGCTAAAGACTAAATTTAAAATCAGCGGTGGACGTGAAATCATAGGAATTTTTAAAACAAATTAAAAATGTTATTGAACCAAATTGTTAAAAATAAAAAAAAATATTTATTGAACTCTACGGTTGTTCTAATTTGTATATATGCTTTATATCTTAGGCTCATTAAATTGGCAGGCCATAAACTGTGGTCTGATGAGCTATATCAGCTGGAGCAGATGAAAGGTTCTTTTTTAGAGCTTATAAAGTCACTTCCGGCTAAAGAATTTTGCTCATATCTATCCGGGGATTATTATTTAATTTATCCTTTCTTTAAGATTTTTTCTTTTAACAAATGGGGACTAGCCTTACCACATATTATTTCAACAATCATAGGATTCTGGCTGCTTTATCTTATTTGTAAAATATATTTTAAAACCATTTGGGGTTATCTCATTACTTTTGTTATTGTTTGTTTTAACTCAACCTTAATAAATCACGCTACCGAGATAAGAGTCTATGCAGTCTTGCCTACCCTAGCTTTAGCTTGCCTTTATCTATCCTTGAAGCTGGTTGATCAGAATATCAATATGAACCTGAAGAAAAAATGGGCTATAGGCGTTTTGTTTGTTATGACCATCTGGTTTCATGTTTATGGAATAGTAATTGTTTTTTCAACATTAGCTTATAGTTTGCTAACTAAATTACGAACCAAGGATTGTAAGATTACTTTTAAAGATACAGCTAAATTAATTTTGCTCGTTCTTTTTGTTGCAATGCCTTTATGGCTTTTTAGCATATTTGGTCCGCATTACGAGCAGTATCATGAGGCCAACCCGGTACTTTTTCAATACATTTCTAATCCTTTTGTTGATTTTACTGGTTTTTTAAAAGCTATTTTCGGTAATCTTATCGGCTATAAAAAAATATACTTTTTATTAATTAGCCTTATATTTCCTTTCGTTTTATCTTATAGAAATAGATTTAGGCAGATATCTTTTTTGATGATTGCTATATTTTTCCCAATAGGCCTAATATTTTTAGCTGATGTCATATTTGAATATTGGTTTTTACAGAGACAATTTATATGGGTGATACCATTTTTTGCCTTTTTCCTTGGCTGGAGCTGGGATTCTTTTGCATGCCATGTTAGTAGAAAATTTAAACCAGGCGTTAAATAATGAAAGTCGGTTTTTATTTAAAATATAAGAAAAATTCCATTAATTCAAGGGGTAACGTAGTCGGCGATGAATTATACGCTGAATCTTTGTGTAAATCGTTACGAAAAATTCCTGGCGTCTTAAATGCTGAACTTTTTGCTCCTAATTATTTACCAAAGGAGAAAATTGATTTGATGGTGTATCTTAATGATACAAAACCTCAATACAGATTGGCCCAAAAGCATATTCTTTACTTTCAAAATACCTATAGCGAAATTGATGTATATAAATTAGTTAAAAAAAATCAACAGATTAATTATGATGGTTATATTTTTTCTTCTCCGAGAATATTAAAAATTCATGAATCATTGGGATGTAGAGGAATATTCTTGCCTTTTGCAGTTGATCTAGAATTATTTTACCCGCAACAAAAAGAGGAAAAATATAAATATGATGTAGCATATATAGGCAATGATATTAAGGGTAGTCAGTATACAACGCGTTATCTCGCGCCAGCTATTAATTATAACTTTGGTTTATTTGGGAACTGGGATTCTCAATTTCGCTATCGTTTTTGGAAGAACTGGAAGCGGCAACCTGAATATAAGAAAATTTTTAAAAATCTTTCCAAAGGCAAAATATCCAAAGAAGATGCGGCATCACTTTATAGCAATGCGAAAGTTAGCCTTAACTGCAGTTCACAATTTTGTCTTGATTGGGATGTGGTTACCGGACGTACTTATGATGTTCTGGCCTGTAAAGGATTTTTAATTAGTGATAAAGTACCAACTGCTCAAAAATATATGGATGATTGTATGGTTTTTACTGATGGCGGAGAGGATCTTATAGCCAAAATTGATTATTACTTAAAAAATGAAGAGGAAAGAAAAAAGATTGCTCAGCGGGGGTATGATTATGTAGTTAATAATGCATCTATGGATATAAGAGCAAAAGATTTTTTCAATTACTTTAAAACAATCCTATAAAAACTAAAATGAAAACAGTAGTTAAAATAGCAAAAGGCACAGGAATAGTTTTTAGTGGCAAAGCTATTAACTCTTTACTTTTTATGGTTACAGCAGTATTGGTGGCTCGGGTTTTAGGCGTGGATAACTTTGGTTTATATTCTTTTGTTTTTGCTTATTTAACATTCTTTAATGTTATTGCCGATATGGGAATTAAAACTATTTTAGTGAGGGAAATCTCTAAAGGTAAAATAGAAGTTGCTAAATTATTGGGTAATGCAATTATTATGCGTATTACCTTATCGTTATTAGCTTTATTGTTAGCATGTTTTGTTGTGTCTTTTCTAAATTACCCTTTGAGTACTAAAATATTAGTTTATATTGCTTCGTTAAGTTTTTTCACTTCTTTAACTTTATTTTATGAATCAGTTTTCCAGGCTAATCACAAGATGGGATATATCGTTGGAGTTAATATTTTAGATTCTTTAATTAAGATTGTTATTTTTTGTGTTTTGGTGTTTTCTAAGGCTAAACTTATCCTCTATATTGTGGCCAGCGTTGTTGCCCCTATTCCAGGATTATTTATTATAATTAGACTATCTAAAAAATTTATTAGACCTAAATTCAAATTAGATTTTAAAATTTGCAAGGACTTGATCAAAGAATCATGGCCGCTTGCTTTAACCGCTGCTTTCATAGTTTTATATGTGCGCATTGATCAATTAATGCTTTTTCAAATGAAAGGCGCTGAAAGCGTGGGTTATTACGCCGCAGCGGTTAGGCTAACAGAAGCATTTAATATATTGCCAGCAGCTTTTATGATGGCAGTTTTTCCATTATTTTCTAAGTACTTTATAAGTTCAAAGAAAAAACTAGAGAAAGCTTACAATTTTAGTTTTAGATATATGGCAATGGTGATAATACCGATAGCAGTGGGGATAAGCATTTTGTCAGAACCAATTATAAATATTTTATATGGAGGTAAATTTTTAGGTTCGGTTCCGGCCTTAAGGATATTAATTTGGTCTGGGATTTTTTCCTTTTTGGGCACCGTTCACCTTAATTTATTAATTGCTGTAGGGTTACAGAAACTTGATTTTATTTTCACTTCTTCCGGAGCAGCAGCAAATATATTACTTAATTTATTCTTAATCCCCCGTTATGGGATTGTTGGCGCAGCTATCGCTACTGTAGTAGCTTATAGCTTAGGTGTGCCTTTGTCATGTCTGTTATTAAAAACGCGAAAATATGGATTAGCCTTAGTTCGTTCGACGTTAAAACCTTTTATTGCCGCTATCATCATGGGTTGCTTTACTTATTGGGCTTTTTCACTCGGCTTTGGCCTTTTATTGGTTATTCCCATAAGTATGTTGTTGTATTTATTAGTAATTATATTAGTCAAAGGTTTTGATATCGAAGATAAGAAATATTTTAGGCAAATCGTATTTGGGGCATAGAGATTATGAAAAGAATTAGTTTAATAAGCCCGCCGGCCGTTGGATTAAAAGATAAACTTTCTTATCCGCCGTTAGGCTTACTCTACTTAGCTTCGAATTTAGATGGTTTTTATCAGGTTAAAGTTCAGAATATGGTAACTATTGAGGAGCCTCTTGATATTGATTTTGATATCTTTGGTATATCTATCCATAGCAATGCCAGTCTTCAAGCAGCCAGAGGGGTGATGACAGCTATACGCAAAAGAAACGGCTCAGCAATAATAGTTGCTGGCGGAGCATTCCCTACTAGCATGGCCGAATTTACCCTAAATAATACTGAGGCTGATATTGTAGTAGTCGGTGAAGGCGAGCAAGTTTTCTCTAATCTGTGCAAAGGTGAAAATTTAAAAGATATCAAAGGCATTGTTTATAAGCGAGATTCGCAAATAGTTCATAATCAGCCGCAAGAGTTAATTCAAAATCTTAATACGATTAATTTCCCGGCCCGCAGCCTTCTTCCTCGGAGCATGATCAAACATGAAGGTAAGGTCCATCATAGCGATAAGCCGGCTACTACTATTTTTGGCAGCCGCGGCTGCACTTATAACTGCAGTTTTTGTGATACGGAACTCTGGCGCCGGCGCTGGCGAAGCCGGAGTCCGGAAAACATTATTGCTGAGATAGAAGAAGTAAAAGTTGAATATGATATTGATTGGTTTCGTTTTCCTGACGACTGCCTAAATTTAAATCGAAAATGGTTCGTTGATTTTTGCCAGAAAATATCCAAACAAAATATTCGCTGGACTATTCTCTCGCGAGCTGATCGATTGGATTTAGACTTGTTAAAGTTGATGAAACAGTCTGGTTGTCGAGAAATATTTTTTGGTTTCGAAACTGGATCACAGAAGCTATTAGATCTTATGGATAAGAGAATAACAGTTAAGCAGAATATTGAGGCAGTCAGGATGTGCCGTAAAGCCGGCATAATCAGTTGTGCTTATATGTTGTTTGGTTTTCCTGGGGAAGATGAGGCTACAATAGCTGAAACCAAAAAGTTTTTGCTGACAGCTAAACCTGACAAGAGCAGAATTACTCAGTTTATACCGGTACCCGGTTCTGAAGTTTGGAGGAATCCGGAAAAATATAGAGTAAAGATAAAATATAACTTTGCTGATCATTGGTGTTTTGATTGTCATCCTTTTGCTTTAGACTATCAATACATCGGAAACGATAAAATGGATAAGCTACGAACCGAGATTATGGATTTTTATAAAAACCAAGGCTATTTTAAGGGTTGGAGTGATTCATGAGAGGGCAAAAGAGCGTTTTAGACTATTTGCAGTTACGAATACTTTCTTGTTATAGCGAAGCCCTTCTTTTAAAGCAGGGAAAGATGCCAAAGCCGCGCATGGCTATTGTTTATCCTACCTATGTTTGCAATCATAGCTGTTTAGGCTGTGACTATATCAGGTTGAATAAGACCAAACATTCGCTTAGCGAAAGACAATTTATGAAGGTAATCAATCAATTAATTGATATCGGAGTCCAGGGCATAGAGTTTTGTGGCGGAGGCGAACCTACACTTCATGCATCTTTGCCGAAAGTTCTCGATAAATTGATTAAACATAATATTACTTTTGGTTTTTTAACTAATGGTACAAATCTTAATCAGAAATTGCAAGAGCAATTAGTTAAGAAAGGTTCTTATTGCCGAGTGAGTTTAGAGTCGGCCACTGAGAAGATATTTAACTTTTATAAACGACCGATCAATAAAAAGGCTGGATTCGAAAATGTGCTCAAAAACATAAAGAACTTAGTTAGTTTACGAAACAGTTGCCTACCCCAAACAAAATTACAGATCTCAATTAAATATACGGTTGATAATAATAACTTTTCAGATGTTACTAAGGCAGTTAAGTTCGCCGAAGAATTGAAAGTAGATTCTATTCAGTTTAAGTTAGCGCGAAACGTAGACTCTGAGTTAAAAGATTCCAGGTTGGTTAAGAAGCTCAAAAAAGAAGTAGCCCAGATGAAGCATGACTATCCTGATTTAAGAATAATGGCTAATTTTGAAAAATCTCAGCTTAAAGATAAATGTTGGCTTGCCCCTTTGCAATTAGTAGTTGATCCTTACGGCGATGTCTATATTTGTTGTTATTATCATCATCGGATTAAAAATCATTGTTTAGGAAATATGTTGAAGCAGGATTTGAAAACTATCTGGCACTCTAAGAAAACTCAAAAGAAACTGGCTGAGATTGATATTAACGATTGTAATAAATATGATTGCCGTTTTCATTATTATAATGAGTTAATGCGGAAAGTAGTCATCGATGATATTGGGCAGCTGAATTTTATTTAAATAAATGAAAGTAATAATCACTAATCCACCTTGGATATTTAAACAAAACAAGTTTTTGGGAAAAAGAGTTGGTTTCCGGGCTGGTTCCCGTTGGCCATTGAGCCTTCCCAATTTTAGAGATTGGCGAAAAAGATATAGGCCATACCCTGGTTTTATGGGTTATGCCACAACTTATTTACAGGCCAAGGGAATTAGTGCTAAATTTTATGATGCTATTGGGGATAGAGATAACTACAAGACTTTTTTTAAAAAAATAGATAGCTTTAGACCCGATATCGTAATTCAGGAGACTTCTGCCCCTACTTTTGATATTGACTTAAAGGTCGCTGAACAAATCCATAATAGGGGTTATGAGGTCTGTTTGGTAGGGCCTCAGGCGACTGCTTTTGCTGAAAAACTCATTGAGCTTCCCTTTGTCGATTATGTTTTAAGGGGAGCTTATGAACTTTCATCTCTAGAGATGGCTAAAAGTAAAATAAAAGGTATTTACGAACACCAGTTTATTGATTTTGATCAGTTGCCTTATCCTTATCGGGATGAAAATATAATTCATAACTATCGTGATTACAATTGTTTACGAAATTTAAAGTTTCCACAACTTTGGATGTATGCGACTCGTGGATGTGTGGCTAAATGTAATTTTTGTCTTTGGGTGCATACGATGTTTAATCGAAGGCTTTCATTACGGAAGGCCCAAGGAGTTCTTGATGAAGCCGACAATATGATTACTAAATATAATTTTAAACATATATATTTTGATGATGATTGTTGGAATATCGGCCCCGAAGAGCGTCTTATCGAGATCGCAGACGGTCTTGGTAAGATAGGAATACCTTGGACTATCCATGCCCGGCTTGATACATCAACCAAAGAGATGTTTAAATATTTTGTAGATAAAGGATGCAGTGGTTTTAGGATTGGGGTTGAAAGCCTATCGCAGCGCCTCCTAGATGCTGTTAATAAGAATTTAAAGGTAGAAGATATTATTGATAAAATAAACTATCTAAAAGGGCTAAATGTAGATTTATTTTTATTATTTATGCATTATCTTCCAGGCGAAACGGATTTTGACAGGTCTGAGCAAAATAGAAAGATAAAACAACTAGCAATACCCTATCAGAATCCACCTTGTATACCTTTTCCAGGTACGCCGTATTATCAACAGTTAATAGATAAGGGTTTTATTCCAGAAGAAAAAGTTAGTTGGTGCGAGTATGACGGTTCTATCGTCGGTAAAAATCTTGTTGGTATGGTTAGAGCCTACTCTGATAGTTTTAGATAAAAGAATTTACAACCATGGAAGATAGCCAATTAGATTCAAGTTACCCTTTAGTAACTCCGGTTTTACTTCTTCCTTTTAGTCGTCCAGACACTGTACGAAGGGTGTTTGAAGTTGTCCGAGCAGTTAAGCCAAGACAATTATATATTGCAGCTGATGGGCCCAGGATTGAGGAACCTGATGATGAAGACAAATGTCAAGCAGCACGACAAATTGTAACTAACGTAGATTGGGATTGTGAGGTTAAGACTTTATTTCGTAAAGAAAACCTCGGCCCTCGTATGGCAGTGAGCACAGCCGTTGATTGGTTTTTTGAAAATGTTAGCCAGGGAATTATTTTAGAGGATGATTGCTTACCTGATCCGACTTTCTTTAGGTTTTGCCAAGAGTTACTTAATAAATATCGTGATGATCAACGGATAATGGCTATATCAGGAGATAATTTTCAATTGGGCAGATCGGTCACCGAGTATAGTTATTATTTTTCTCGGTTTAACCATTGTTGGGGCTGGGCCAGCTGGAGAAGAGCCTGGCATTATTATGATCGAGATATGAAACAATGGCCTTCAACTCGAGATAGTCGATACCTTTACGATTTTTTATCTAATAAACGGGTTGCTAGATATTGGGGGAGAAGGTTTGAGACAGTCTACCGTGGTAAAATCGATACCTGGGATTACCAATGGACATTTGCTTGTTGGCTTCAGGGTGGATTGACGATTGTCCCGAAAGTTAATTTAGTTACCAATATCGGTTTTGGAAGAAAAAGCGCACATACAAGGGGGAGGAGTTTGGTGGCTGATTTAAAAAGCGAGGCGGTCAGTTTCCCTTTAACCCATCCGCCTGTTGTATTTCGAAACGCGGCTGCCGATGATTTTGAAGAAAAAACTTTATTTGGTTCAGTTCCGGTTTATAAAAAAGTAGTCAATAAGCTTTATGATTTATTGAATGGTTAAAGTAGCTAAAAGTTTAGAGCAATGCCCTTTTTGCAGTCACAAGGATGTAAGATTATATAATAAGACCTTATTCATCTGGCGATGTTTGTCTTGTGGATTATTATTTAGAAAAATATCAGAGAGTGAATTTGTTAAGCTATACAAAGATGCTTGGTCTGATTCAGGTAAGCATATCGATGAAATCGGAGTAACAACTCTTGATTTAGCCAGGAGCTATTTACAGAAAATAGCAGAGTCTTTAGGCCTAGAGAGCTTTAGCGGCTTAAAAATTCTCGATTTTGGCACCGGAAGGGGTGAGATGTTAACAGCACTTTCTGAATCAGGAGCAGATGCTTATGGAATCGACCCTTTTAGCTATAACTATCTTGATGGCAGAAATTTTAAAGTGTTTCGAGGCATAGAGAAAATTCCCGAGGAAGTTTCCTTTGACGGAATCATTGCCAACGATGTTATTGAACATCTTTTTTCACCAAAGGACAGAATAAAAGATCTTTATAAGCTTTTAAAAAATGGCGGTTGGCTTTATATCGCTACCCCTAACAATTCAAGTCTTAATGCTAGGGTTTTTATGTCAGGTTGGCGGGAGTTTTATAACCCGGGCCATATTTGGTTTTTTAACTCTGTTTGCTTAGAAAGAATTTTCAGTGAATTAGGCATTGCTAAGTATAAACGGCTTCATTGGTTTATCCAATATGACAGGAATCCTTTACGTAAGTTGATTCATTATCTTTTACGATTTTCCGAATTAGACGGGGTACTTAGATATATACTGCGAAAATAAAAAGAGAAAATAATGATTGGCAAAATATTTAAATATTTCAGGAGGTTATTGCCTTGCTCGGTTAAGTTGAGAATAGCCTCTTTGCGATGTAAAATCTTTAATATTTTTTCATTAGTTATTGTGGAAACTTCTTCGGCCTGCAATAGAAGATGTTCTTATTGCCCTAATTCAAAGTTTGATCGGGGCCTTCCGGGAAACAATAAAAAGTTGAGCAGGGACTTATTCCACAAAATTATAGATGAGTTAGATGAATCAAGATGGTTTGGCCAAATACAGTTTAATTTCTATAATGAGCCGCTTTTAGATGAACGTCTTCCAGAATTTGTAAAATATGCCAGGTCCAAATTACCGACTTCTTCTATAATAATATATACTAATGGAGATTTTTTAACCATTGAGCTGTATAAGCGGTTGATCGAATCGGGAGTTACCGATTTTCTAATTACTAAGCATCAATCGGGAGAGTCGGAGAATATAAATAAACTTCTAGAATATAGGAAGGTCAATGGTAAAGATCGGACAGGAGTGATTTATCGAGAATTGAAAGAGTTTACCAACCGGGGCGGTTTAGTCCAGCTTTCAGCTGAAGATAAAAGACCCAAACGTTGTTTGTGGGGGTTTTATAGTTTTATAGTTAATCACGAGGGAGAGGCAGTGCTATGTCATAATGATTATTTTAATAGTGTTGAGTTGGGGAATTTGAAAGATGAAAACATGATCGATATTTGGAATAAGCCCCACTATAAGCAGCTTAGAGAACAATTAAAAAGAGGCCGCTTTGAGCATGAAATGTGTAAAAAATGCGCATTAGGAAAACTTGATAGTTGAATTTCTCAAAATAGTTAAAATTTGAAGAAAACAATGCCAGCTAAAAATTATATAGTAGTTTTTGGTGTGCGAATAGACATGGTGCAATTACCGGAAATTATCAGTTCGATCGAGACTTGGATAGCTGAAGGGGCTTTCGGTAACTATGTTGTTGTATCCAATGCTTATGATTTAGTAATGAACGTTCAGGATGAGGTTATAAAAGAGTCGGTAAATAATAGTAATTTAACTATTCCCGACGGGTTTTCTTTAATTATGCTTGGGCGTTTGCACGGGTATCCTTTAGTTAAGAGAGCTTACGGTCCGGATTTAATGTTTGAGTTTTTAAAACTAGCCGAGAAAAAAGGATATTCTAGTTTCTTTTACGGAAGCACAGAAGAAACCCTGAAGTCATTAGTTGATAATTTAAAGAAGAAGCTTCCTGATTTAATAATCGCCGGCACTTTATCCCCTCCGTTTAGAGAATTATCCGAGGAAGAAAAGAAAGAGCAAATAAATATTATTAATCAGGCTCATCCTGATTTAGTTTGGGTAGGTCTAGGGACACCTAAACAGCAACTTTGGATGTATGAATATAAAGATAAACTAAAAGTACCGGTTTTGGTTGGGACCGGAGCCGCTTTTGATTTCTTGGCCGGATCAAAAGCCCAAGCTCCAAGATGGATGCGCGATAATGGCCTGGAATGGGTTTTTCGCTTAGTTACCGAACCGAGAAGGTTGTGGAAGAGGTACTTAATTGGAAATTCGGTATTTTTGTGGCTTTTTTTAAAAGAATTCGTAAAACTTAAGATTTTGAAGGATAAATCAATTTCTAAATAATTGATGTTTAACAAATGTTTAAACCAATCATAAGAAATATGTTCGGAGCATTAGAGAAACCAGTAATTTATAGAAGGGGAATAATTATAGTATTTTTAATGTGTTTTAGTTATTGGTTTTATCTTATTTTTACTTCCCAGATGCTGATTCGTTATGACGCTAGCGTGTACGAAGAGCTTGGCCGAATGATATATAGTCAAGGCTGGATAGAGTATTTTAAAACTGGCCCTAACCGTGAGCCGCTTTACCCTTTAACTATCGCGGTTTCGATGAAAATCGCCGATATCTTTGCTACTTCCTACCAGTTAATTCAGAAGACTATTCAGGTAATGATTTTATTTATAACCCAAATTTTGTTGTTTAAATTATTAAGCAGATTAGAGATTAAAAATGTTATAAAGTTAGCGGTAGTTTTGTATTTCGGTCTTTCTCCGGCCATTGTTAATTCAGCATTCAGTCTGTTTTCAGAAATTATTACTTATCCTTTTGTCCTAGCGATAATACTCATGAGCTTATTATCTTGGCAGGCAGTTCATCGCTCTAGTTTTAGGCGGATTGTAGCGCTAAGCTTGTTGACCTCACTTTTGTTTGTTTTGTCT
>JAHKAJ010000014.1 GCA_018826075.1 Candidatus Omnitrophota bacterium | reverse complement strand
GCGAGCGGGCAAGCCCTGCTGAGCGACAGCGAAGCAAGGCGTTGCTGTCACCACAGACCAAGCCCGGCCCCAGCCGGGCGGCACATCACTTCACCACCCGCTTCCAGGATCGATGAATAAAATTAGGGATAATTATCGGAATGCAGTTTGAATTAGACCTGAATGGGGAGGCATATTGGTTGTTCGAACTCGAGAAGTAGTTTCGGAGATCATTGAATAAGGTGAGCCATGTCTTTCTTTACAAACTAAATCGCCGTCCTTTTTGAGGACGGCTTTTTTGTTTCCCCCCGCCGGAAAAGAGAAATTAATTTTTATTGTAAGCGGTTGCAAAATCAGAGCCATTCTCCGTGTAACTTTCATATTATAAATGTTATACTTATATATAGGGTTAGAGAGGCGCCAAAAATGATAAAAAATAGGGTTTTGTAGATGGCTATATTATATCGGTTTGTATCCTTTTTTCTTGCAACTTTACTTTTTTTACCAAATATTTATGCCTATGACTCCTCGGGTGGTTCGAATCCGGTAAACTTCCCTTCAGGAAGTTCTCAACCTTTGAGCAATCAGCCACGACACTCTCCTTCTATCGAAACACCATCCAGAACCAGCCCTACTGTTCATAGTACAACAACTACTTCAGGGCGAAGCCATCCAACAAACGCTGGGGCCAACGATTACTCGCGTCCCAATACCATTAATACTCCTAGTGGTACTAGGCCACTACGCTCAAGTATCAAATCTACCAACAATCTGGAGACCACGATTTCAACCCCGAGTCGTTACTCAACATCTCTTGCGGCAACAACCACCCTAAAAGCGACTTCCGCCACTTCGACCGACGCGGCTAAACCCCGTACAAACGGAGGCCCAAATCAAAATAAATATACCGGAATAAGCCTTAAGGCTCACGAAGTACACACCGAAAGGTTAACAACAAATGACAATAAACTATTTTCTATGTTTCGTGCCGGCATGAATGAAGAAAATCCTAAGTTGAAAACAGAAACAGTAAAAAAATATTTAGCGGCTCGCGGTGAGGTAGAAAAACGTGAATTCCTGAAATGGGCAGACGCAAACAAAATACCCTTAAATAAAACCACCGCAAAAAACAGGGATATGGTAAACGCTGAAATGCAAAATGTATTAAGCCAGTATGGACTCGAATACAAAACGTCTCAGATTTTTGTTATCCCGGCTGAGCTCCTTGATCGGGATGTCGCTGGCCAGGCCTTTAGCAAATTCGGCGTCTTTATTGTCTCCTCGAAACTAGCGATAAGCCCTGACGGTGGACAACTCAGATCATTTAGTAATTTTAATTACCAAGTACTACTACATGAAACATTTCACAATAACTCTCAAGGATTCAATACTATGGCTACTTCTCCCCTTGTAAAAGAAAGTCTATCCAGGCTTAATGAAGGTATGACTGAAATGCTGGCTCAAAATACGATGACTCAACTCGCCGTAAACCACGGCCTTTCCTATGCTGTTCATCGAGGAATCTATGAAGCTGAACAAATTTCCATTAACTCTTTGACTTATAAAATTGCTGAATTAATAGGGGGAGAAACTCAATCAGCACAAAGAAAAGCCTTTGATATACTTACCAAGACCTATCTAACTGGCGATTTAACGCAAGTCGAAAAGATTCTCGGTCCAGAAACATGGGATAAGGTTGAACGCGTTGCCACGGCCTTTGCCAACGAAAAGAATAACGATGTCCTAAAGAAAGATTATGTAGCGGCAATACGACAAGCCCTGTGGTCTAATGAAAATCACATGGATTCAGCGCAGTTTCAAACTATCCTAAGCAAAGGAAGCAGCATACGAATGTTTAGCAAGTATGATGAATAAAAATATCCCGGAGAAAAAAATCTCCGGGGACTCTAAAAGAAATAAATGCAAGCCCCCCATTAGAGACACGATAAGGAAGAAGGGGCTTTCTCATAGATGTAGTTGGGAAGGATAATCGGTATAGACCTGGACAAGGAGCCAGTCTTCATATTACAAACTAAATCGCCTGCCATTTCTTGGCAGGCTTTTTTGTTTCCTTGACATTTTGAAGCCAAGTTTTATCATTAGATTGAAGAAGGAGGTCTTATATGAATAAGAATTTTGCCATGAAACAATTAAGGGCCGGAAACTGTTATTCCTATATTTTAAGCTCTAAAGATGAGGCTTTGGTGATTGATCCGCATATCAGCCTTCAGGAAGAATACTTAAGCTACTTTAAGAAAAATAAACTACAGCTAAAATATATTATCGACACCCATACTCATGCCGATCACTTTTCTTCGGCCGCCAGCTTAAAGAAATTGCTTAAAGTTCCGGTTTTGATGCATGAAAAAGCAATATCCCAGGTGGCTGATCAGCGGCTTAAGGACGCAGAGATTATAAGGCTCGGAGTAAAAGAATTTAAGGTTATTTATGCGCCCGGCCACACCGATGACACTATGGCTATTTACGGAGCCGGCCGGGTGTTTAGCGCTGACGTTCTTTTGATCGGTAGCGTCGGCCGTACTGATTTTCAAAACGGCTCTCCGGAATCGATGTTCGACACCTTGCAAAAGTTTAAGGCTTTGCCGGAAGAGACTATTGTTTTTCCTGCCCACGACTACAACGGGAAAACTTCCTCAATCATCGCTAAAGAAAAAGTTAATAATCCCTTCATGAGCGAGGATAGTAAAGACCGATTTGTCGGCAGTGCCCGCTCTAAGCAGCTTCCTAAGCCGTTTAATATCGACAATATCATCCGGGTTAATCAAAAAGGAGAGGCGGTGAGCCTTGAGGTTATTTCTCCCAAGGCAGCTAAGGAGCTTTTGAGTAAAGACTCAAAAATAAAACTACTTGATGTGCGCAGTGTGCTTGAATTTACCGAAGAGCATATTGAGGCTGCTAAAAATATTCCGATTGATACGCTTGCTTCGCGCATAAAGGAATTGAGTGAATCCGGGAATAGCTTTATTGTGCTTTGCCGTACCGGGAACCGGTCGCCTATGGCTGCGGATATGCTGTTTCAGTCAGGTATACATAATGTAAAAGTTTTAGACGGCGGAATGCTAAGATGGAAAAAGGAAAAGCTTGGGGTGATCAAGGGCCTGGGCGGAATCTCTATTGAACGCCAAGTCAGGGCAGCAGCCGGAAGTTTGGTTCTGTTCGGTGTTTTACTAGCTTTTTTTGCACATCCGGGTTTTATTCTGATTACCATCTTTGTAAGTTGCGGCCTGATTTATTCCGGTCTTTCGGATAATTGTTTAATGGGTATGCTTTTGATGAAGCTACCCTACAATAAAAAACTTTACAGTTCTAAATTGGGCGGCGGAACTTGTTCGATCAGCCAATAAACCGAAAAGTAGTTTGGGATATCATTGGATAGGCAGAGCCAATTTAAAATCAGAGTTTTTTAGGTTTGTGCAACGGTTTATGAGCCGTTGCTATAATAATGGAGAGGATATGAGACGAAAGAGCGTTTT
This sequence comes from Candidatus Omnitrophota bacterium, assembly GCA_018826075.1. Taxonomy (GTDB): domain Bacteria; phylum Omnitrophota; class Gorgyraeia; order Duberdicusellales; family 4484-171; genus JAHKAJ01. Next base: position 117,098 of record JAHKAJ010000014.1, on the reverse strand, counting down.
AAAATTACTTACAATAATGTTTTTAATTCTCGGGATCGGGTTTTCGGCCGTTTTTGCGCAAAACGACGCTCAACCGAACATCGAGCTGATCAGAACTGCGACTTCCGCTGACGGCACAGTGATCAATTATTACGAGCATGGGCAAGAGGGGCCGGTACTCGTGTTCGTTCACGGATGGAGTTGTGACGCCAGCTACTGGAGAGAACAGGTCGAATATTTCAAGCATAAGTATCATATGGTTCTGATCGATCTGGCTGGGCATGGTGGTTCTGGGAGTGAGCGTGAGAATTACACCATGGAAGCTTTTGCTCAGGATGTGAAGGCTGTGGTCGAGAGTATCAGGGCAGAGAAGGTGGTCTTGATCGGCCATTCCATGGGCGCGCTGGTAGGCGCACATACAGTCCGTTTGATGCCGGGGAAGGTTATGGGGTTGATCGCGGTTGATGATCTTCAGAATGTGGAATATCCTTTAGGCGAAGAACAGTTCAAGGAGATGACCGCGCCATTCAAAGAAGATTTCAAACAGGGTGTCCGAGGTTTTGTTACAGGGATGTTGCGTTTTGATAACTCGCCGGTCAATGAATGGGTGATTTCTGATATGTCTTTGGCTGATCCCAAAGTTGCGCTCAGTGCAATAAACGGTTCATTAGACGGGTATCTGACAGGTGGTGTGGCCAAGCTGTTCGAGGGATTAGATGTCCCGGTCGTGGCCGTGAATGCCGATCTTTGGCCAACTGATGTTGAAGCCAACAGACGACACATAAAGGATTTCGAGCTATTGGAGTTAGAGGGGTTGGATCATTTTCTGATGCTTAAAGCTCCTGAGCGTTTTAACCCCGCACTTGAGCAAGCTGTTAAAATGATACTTAAGAAATAAAGCAGAGCCAGTCTTCATATTTCGAACTAAAGAACCTTCGTATCTCCTTGGATAAGCAGAGCCATAAAAAAAATAATCCCCCGTCTTTTAGGCGGGGGGATTTGGTGCCCATTTTGTGCCTTTTTACAATAAAAAGGAAACCAGCGAAGGCATTGCCTATTCCGCTAAGTATTTGAATCTTTAAGACTTTTTATGTACTTTTTCCAGACAGCTATTGAGGAGCGGTCGCGGTATATGGTGGGTAAGATAATAACAAAAAAAGCAATGATTTGTGGTTTTACCCGGGAAACGTATCCCGGAGGATTCAAGTTGTTTTCTGATCGCGTGTAGTCCAGATTCGAAAACAGTGGAGACGAACCGGTTTTGTTTAGCATTTAGCAAAAGCTGTTGTGGACTATCTCGTTTTATGGAGCCGATAGTAAGGATATCTGCCTCGTGGGCGTATCCGCAGCACGGTTTTACCGTTTGGTCCGAAAGTACGAAAAAAATATGACCGGGACCTTTACAGAAGTCGTCTTCAAACCACTTTCCATCCCAAGGATTTTTTAACCGGACCGCCTTGCCGACAGGACTAAGATTAAAAGAAAAGATATTGATGAGAAAATCTTTGTTTCTTATGCTGGCTTTTTGAGAAGTTAATCCGGTAAAGCGAGCTTCGAGGAGATCGGCAAGCTTTTTAAGCTTTGTCCTGGTTTCTCTCTCTCTTGTTCCTTTTACGCTGGAAATCGAAACGATATTAGGCAGTGTCCAGATTTGACTCGCAACTTTTATAAACGAGGCGACTTTTCGTAAGTCTTGGTTGTGAAAAGCATCAACGCTTACGAAGAATCTGCCGTCGTATCCGCAGAGGAAAAGTTGATTCAAAACTGAGTATAATTCCTTTTTGGTTTTGAACCAGACAGCGTTAGTTATTATATGATCAAAAAACATTCCACGACGGACTCCTTCTTTCGAGATCAGGCAGAGAAAGTCAAGGGCATAAAATGGTTCACCACCGGTAAAGCCTACTCGTTTAATCCCGAATTTATTGCAGGCGTCAAGAAAATTAAGGGCGGTTTTTTTAGGGAGTGGTTTTCCGGTTTGTTCAGTACCGCAATGCACGCAACGAAGATTGCACCGAGTTGTAGGAGAGAACATAATCTCTTGGGGCTTAAACTTGTTTTCTTTCATCGGTGTATTATACATGAAGGCAAGCAGGGGGTAAAGGGGACAGACACGTTTAAATAGAACCAATGCCATCAATCTCCACCTACGCGGTGGTTAGAAGAAGATAGCGGGGCGCAGGAAGAAAGAGAGATAGGTATTCTGTCCCCGATCGAACCTAGCCATTGAATTCGGAATAATCATTGTTATAATGTATTCTTAGAAAGTTTTTACTATTTTGGAGTGAGGATATAGGAGTTTAATAGATGAAGCCATTTTTAATCCCGATTATTAACCTGCTTTTATTGGTGGGCCTTTTTTCCGGCCGGGCTTTTGGCCAGGAAGCCGATATCAAGTTGGTTAAGGAATTCGAGGGCGGTAAATTATATCAGGCCGGCGGAATAGACCTGCTTGAGCTTAACGGAAGCTACCATCAGATGGGAAGGCAATACGGGGGGTTATTGAAACAAAAGATCGATAAATTTTATGATCTGGCCATAGAAAAACACTACATTGAACGTTTGGGAATTAGTTATGAGTTGATAAAAGGTTTTTCCGAAGAAGCAGCCGGGTTTTATCCCGAAAGATTCAAGGCCCTGATGACAGGCCTCAGCCAGGCTTCGGGGATGCCGCTTGAAAAGATACTGATACTTGAACAGATATTGGCTATACAGTTTATACAGGCAGAGGCTGGTGAGTGTTCGGCTATTGCCGCCTGGGGCCAATATACCGGCGGCCAGCCCCTTTTATTGGGAAGAAATTACGATTCCAGCGTTGAGTTTAAGGATTTTTCTTCTTTTTTAAATGTGGTGATATACAATCCCATCGACGATATCCCGGTTGCGGTTATCTGCTATCCCGGTGAAGTCACTTCTTTTACCGGGATAAACAAAAACGGGATATTTTTTGAAATTAACGAGGGGGTAAAATCGGGCGGGAATGTTATTGTCGATGACCGGCTGATTCTTCCGGTAGAGGCTGTAAATTCTCTTCTGGATTATACCGGCTTTAAAGAATTTGACGCGGCCATGAATACTCTGCGCTCTAATTATGCTTTTATCCTGCAGGCAGCAGACAAGGAAGCGGCTTATTCTTATGAATTATCGGTTACTGACACAAAGAAAAGAGAAGGGGTTGCTCCGGGTATTCTGGTGGCGACCAATCATTTCATCGATCCTGCCTGGGGGCTTATTGCTCCGGATGACAGCGATGACAAGACAGTTCAAAGAAGAGATAATCTGCTTGCCCTGGCTGATCAATACAAAGGCAGCATTACTCCGGATAAGATGATGCGGATAATGGATAGGTCGTTTTATGACCGAGGTGCTACCTGGCCTGAAAGAACAGCCTATCAGGTGATCGTTGAACCGGATAGTAATAGATTATGGATCAAGGTCCCTGATTTTCAGGATTGGACAGAGATAAAACTTGACCGGTATTTCAAATCATCGGATTAGCTTAACTCCAACCGTACTTTATCATTCCAAGATTGTTTTTGCTTCGTAAACCAGTCTTCTTTTTCATTCTTGCCGATAGGGGATAATAGCAGTAGAATTGTAAAATAATAATTAGAACAGGAAAGGAGGAAAAAATATGGCTCAGATTCAGGAGATAAAAGCGCAAGGTATGGACACCAAAAAGTTTATCGAAGAAAAGGTTGAGGAGATATCTTCATTGGTTGGCCAGGGAACGGCTATTAACGCTTTAAGCGGCGGCGTGGATTCTTCGGCGGTTACTATGCTCGGCCACCGGGCCTTAGGTGATAGGCTTAAAACCTATTTTATTGATAACGGGATCATGCGCCAAGGCGAGCCGCAAAAAATAGTAGACATATTTAAGAAATTAGGAGTTAAGGTAGAGATAACTAACGCTCAGGATGAGTTTTTCAGGGCACTGAAAGGCTTGATTGATCCGGGAGAGAAAAGAGAGGCGATTACTCAGACTTTTTACAAAGATGTTTTCGGTAGATTAGTAACCCAAAGCGGCGCCAAACATCTTTTACAGGGAACGATCCTCACCGACGTAGATGAAACCGTTGCCGGGATAAAACGTCAGCATAATGTATTTGAACAGCTGGGAATAGATCCGCAAAGCACCTTTGGCTACAAGATCATTGAGCCGCTGATCCAATTACGCAAGGACGGCGTAAGAAAGGTTGCCGAAGCTTTAAGTTTACCGGAGTCGATATTCAACCGGATGCCTTTTCCCGGCCCGGCGCTTTCAGCCAGGGTAATCGGTGAAGTAACCCCGGAAAAGATCAATACAGTAAGAATTGCCACTAGAATCGTCGAGGAAGAGCTTTCTTTTACAAAAGCTTTTCAATACATGGCTATTTTACACAATGATCGGGTTACCGGCATGCGGGAGGGAAAAAGAGATTTTGGCTTGCAGATCGAGATAAGGTGTTGGGACAGTGTCGATGCCCGTAAAGCCACCCCGACAGAACTTTCCTATGAAACCCTTAAAAAATTATCCGGCCGCATGCTCAGTCAGGTGCCGGGGGTAGTAAGTGTGACTTACAATATAGCTTCTAAACCGCCTTCAACCATGGAAGCTATCTAGTCAATAATTCCCAAGAATTCCCGGGACAGTATAGTTAATTCTTTGACATAATTTAGGGGTCGGGTTTGAATAAAGTGGTCACAGTCCCATTAATTACGTTAAAAGACCTCCGTGACGGGAGATGTTGCCGAGGATTTTGTTTTTTATGATATAATAATAAAAAAGGAGGTTAGATATGGAGGAGCAAGAGATCGGAGTAGTCGACCATTTTTTTAGCAAGATTTCGGTGGGGATCATTAAGTTAAGCGGCGCACTTAAAGTAGGAGATACTATTCATTTCAAAGGCAAACAGGCTGATTTTTCTCAAACAATCGAGTCGATGCGGATAGAGTTTGATAATGTTACTGAAGCCAAAGCCGGGGATAAGGTAGGCATAAAAGTGTCTCAACCGGTTCATGCCAGCGATAAAGTATACAAGGTGGTGGTTTAAAATACTAATATATGAAGTCGTTAGTCGTTTACTATTCTTATAGCGGAAATACCAAGAAAGTGGCAAGTGTGCTGGTTGAAATCCTGAAGGAAAAAGGCCAGGCCGAGGAGTTAGAACTTGTGGCTTTGGATGAGTCAAAATCATTTCTTGGCCAGTGTCAGCGGGCTTTCAGGCATAAACGAGCTAAGATCGGAGAAGCTAACCTGGACTTGTCGCAATATGATTTGGTCTGTTTTGGCACTCCGGTTTGGGCTTTTGCTCCGGCTCCGGCTTTGAATACCTATCTGGATAAATGTTTGGGTATTTCCGCTAAAGCGATAGTTTTATTCAGCACCTATGGCTCAGGCACCGGCAAAGAGCGCTGTCTTGATTATATGCAGAAGATCTTATCGGCTAAAGGCGCAGTGAGTTTTAAAAGATTTTCTATCCAGCAGTCCAAGGCCAATAAACCGGAATTTATAACCGCCGAAATTCGCAAAAGTATTTCGTAATTTCATAAAACAGGGGTTATTTAAAGCTTCCCAACAAATTGTTTTTATCTTACTATTTTAAAAGGGAAGTGATATAATTGCAATATAAGGAGGGACTATGTTGATAAAAGATATAATGACAAAAAAAGTTATTACGGTCAGCCCGGAAATGGATATTCATAAATTAGCAGAATTATTTATGAAAAAAAACATCAGCGGCGCTCCAGTGGTAGATAAGAACGGAAAATTATTGGGAGTAGTGAAGGAAGAAGGCCTGATCTTCCATGATAAAAAGGTACATCTGCCGACCTTTATCAATCTTTCTCTCGGGTTTCTCACCTTGGGGACTAAGCGATACAATGAAGAAATAAAAAAGATCACCGCAAAAAAAGTATCTAGGATCATGGAAAAAGACGTAGTTACTATTGATTCCAACAGAGAAATAGAGAGTGCTGCTACTTTGATGATTGAAAAAGAGTCCTATTATTTACCGGTAGTAGATAAAAATAAGTTAGTAGGCGTGATCACCAAGAAAGATATAGTTCGTGCTATCGCCAAAGAAAAGGCCTGACTTTTGCAGGTATAGCCACCCCTTAAGTCCTGCAGTAAAAAGCTGCAGGACTTTTTTATGCTGTTTAAGCATTATTCTTGCCGACAGCGCCTAAAAGCGGTAAAATTACCCTCAACATGTTGAATTTATTCAAAGGCCGCAGCGATAAACATTCACCCCGGCAATTTTCACTTGCCCTGCTTAAGCTTATTGAATTAGAAGGCTTGGTAGATGCAGTTAATAAATTCTATGACCGCCTGCCAAAGTTAATAGCCCTTAAACGGCCGGCTTTTGATGAGCTGCTTAAGTCGATCCTTTACCGGGTTACCTACGCGATCATGCACCCCAAGGTCATCGAACGTTTTCAAGATTTCTTGCCGATTGAGCATGATTCTGCCGGATATTTTTTTGTAACTGCCGAGTTAAAAGAAATCCGCACTAAAATCGAAGGCTCTGGTGTTTCCCAGGTTAAAAGAGATGCGGTTTTGCAGATCCTTGAGTCGATACTCATCAACGGCCTGGATTCCTTTCATGATTTACCGGCTTATCGCTATTTTGCCGCAATAGCCGCTTCCAAAAAAAGCCAGACTTTTAGCGATGACCTGCGGGGAATCGTTGAAACCGTGTCTCTTTTGGCCAAAGACACCCGGACTGCTGCCGGCTATATCGGCCAAACCGGCGAAAAGACCCTTGCCGGAGAAATCACTGCCTATGAAAAAAACATCATTCCTAAAATCAGAGTGGCAAGCTTACTGCTTTATTCGCTTTATTTTGACTTAAGCAATCTTTTTTTGGGAGAATTTACTGATCAGTCAATTGAGCGGGAAATCGAGGCAGCTCTGGGTGAGGATTTTCCCAAAGATTCTTTAGGCGGTGTATTTGCGGCTCTGATGGATAAGCGCGCATATGATAAGCTAAAGCAGAAAAAAATAGATTATTTAAACCAGATGCGTAAAACCTTTGAGCTTAGGCTTTATGCGCCGCTGGCTCTGCAGCTTTTTCGCCAAAACGTGTCCTTAGATTCAAAGTTGAACCTTCCGGCTTATAAAATTTTTAGCCAGCTAAAGGTTCAAGAATTCCTTAAGTATAACCAATCCGGAGATTATCGGGCTTATGTCAATCTCCTTAAATCAGCCAAAAATATCCGTTCTTCACTAATCAGCCTGTTGAAAGATTTATCCGGCCGGCCGGACAGCTCCCAAATGATCGCTAAATATCTCAAATTGTTTTTGGCTGAAAGCAGTTCGGAGCGTCTGCTAAATTCCTTAAAAACAAAGCAGTTCATCGGGCTCTGGAGTCAGGCTTGTTGTTTTGGCTGGGATAAGGAGTTAGTATCTTCTCTTGATATAACTCCGGCTATAGTTGATGACCCAAATTTACTCCGGTTGCTGATGAAAGAGAAGTCTGCGGATTTGATCTTGATGCTTAATCATACTGGTTTTCGTGATCACTTAAAGAGAGTCAAAGACAGTGTTATTGATTTTTCCCTGCTTTATAAAGTTTTCGGCCGCAGCCAGGAGCTGTTTAACCAGGTCTATCCGCGCCTGATAGTTGAAGATAAAAGATTCGTGCAGATCCTGACAGGCCTTTTGACCCGGCCCGAAGATGCTTCGGAAATTTTGATTACTGATGATTTACGATTATTGGTAAATTCTTTGGGAAATAATAATTCCCAAGACCCAAAAGCCCTGATCTATCTGCTTAAGAATTTTAAAGCTGCTCAGCAGGCCCTCGATTATGGTTACACTCCTTTTTCCGGCCGGCTTGAGGCCTTAGAGGATAAGGCAGCCTTTATAAAATGGTTTTTTACTAATCAGGAGTCAGTAATAAAAAAATTATCTTCAGCTAAAGCTGTATCGCCGCATTTGGGCGATAGTGATGAACCCCGGCTTCGGGAAGCCTTAAGCCAACTCCTTGAAAAACAGGGTGAAGAGTTTTTAAAAAGTCTTGGTGGTTTACGCAGTTGGGGCTATTCGCAGAACCTTTCGCAAGGGGCTTTTACCAAAGTAGTCGAGTTTTTTACCGTCCAAAATCAGGCTAAGCGATTGGTAAAACGAAGAGAGATAGTCAACTTGGTACAGTATATGGCTGAGAGCGCTGCCAGCCGGCAGTGGCAGGAATTTTTAGCCGAGTTTACGCGCATTGACGGTTCTACTCTCACTGACTACACAGTACTTTTTGAAAAATACCAGGCAGCAATAATCCTTAAAAGTATGCAAACCCACGCTGATATAAAAACGGTAAAGATAATCGTAGAAACATCTGAGGCTGCCGCAGCAGTTCAGCAAAAGTCTTTCTTGCAACGCCTGATCAATGTTTTAGCTGATCGAGAAATTCCCGATGAGTTGATCAGCCGGCTTTGTTTTCACATTATTAAAATGCATTATGCGATTGCTGATTTTGGCCTTGGCCAGCTTGAGCAAGAAAAGCCTTCCCTTGAAGTCAGCCGGATAATCAACAGCTATAAAGATGACCAGGAATTCCGCAACTCCCCACCCGAAGTCGATTAGAGAAGCCTTTTGTTATAATATCCGGGCGGAAAAGTAAAATCATTGGTTTGGAGAGCGCTAGATAATTCGAAAACCGAAAATAAATTGGAGGTAATGATCTATGGAACCAGAAGTATATCAACTAAAAAATGACCAGATTGATAATCTATCAAGCCTGGATGCGGATGCAGTAAGAGAACAGGTGGTGAAAGCAACCCGGGATTTCAAAAATTCCTGGAGAAATCTTGCCAAGGTCTTGTATCTGGTTTGGGATAAAAAACTATACCGCAATTGGGGATATGACCGGTTTGATCAATTTAGCGAAAAAGAAGTGCATGTTCGCAAACATACCGCGATGAAGCTTATTCGTTCATACCAATTTCTTGAGAAAGAGGAACCGTTATATTTGCAGGATTCCCGCAGTGAGGATAAACCCTATAAGGCAACGCCAAGCTTTGAGACGATCGCTACTTTGCAGCGGGCACGTAAAACCTTAGGTGATGACGATTATCGAAAAGTAAAGTCTGATTTGCTAGACAGAGACAAAGACCCTGCTGAGGTCAAAAAAGATCTTACCCAGTTAATAAGGCAAAGACGCAAGGACTTAGATCCAGAAGAAGCAAGAACCCGTTCCGGCAGGGTGGCTATAGAGAGGTTTATCTCTGAATTAAAGAAGTTTAAGCGTGACATTGAAACTCTTTCGGTTCTTCCGGAAATCATTGCTTACGATATCGGTAAACTTATAAATAAGATCGAAGGGTATATCGTTTGATTGGGATTTTTTATTTGTGATAAAATTGTCAAATGTGGTACGTCTATATATTGAAATGCTTCGATAATACTTTGTATACCGGTTCTACCAATGACCTTAAACGGCGGCTAAAAGAACACAACTCTAAAAAGGGAGCAGTTTATACCCGGTTTCGCCTTCCGGTAAAACTGGTTTATTCAGAGTCCCAGCCCGACCGGTCTTTAGCCCAGAAGCGGGAAGCCCAGATCAAAGGCTGGCCGCGGGCCAGAAAAAAACAGTTAATCGCAAAATCGGCTTAGCGGTTTTTGTGGTAAAATAGAGAAAGTTTATTAGGGGATGATTATAGCTAGGAAGTCATTTTTATTAACCTAAGATGAAAGCTTTGATTTCAATAACAATTTGGTTAAGTATTATTGGATTAACGATTCTACTTTTTTTCGTAGTGTTGCTGGTGACAATTATTTCTTTTCCCTTTGATCGAAAAAGAAAGCTTGCTCACCGGCAGTGTTATTGGTGGTCAAGAGCAGTCGTCGCCTTAAATCCTTATTGGGGCCTTAAAGTAAGCGGCTTAGAGAATATCGACCCGGATAAAACCTATGTGGTGGTGGCCAACCATCAAAGTTTAGCTGATATTGTAGTTTTATATGGGGCGCGCATGCAGTTTAAGTGGGTGGCCAAGGAGAGCCTTTTTAAGGTTCCCTTTATCGGCTGGAGCCTCTCGCTTACCAAACATATCAAACTTAAAAGAGGCAAGACCGAAAGTATCATCAAAGTCTATAAAGAGGCTATCCAGTGGTTAAGAAAAGATATGTCGGTGTTGTTTTTTCCCGAAGGCACCCGCAGCCAAACCGAGCAGATGAATAAGTTTCAAAGTGGAGCTTTTAAACTGGCAATAAAAGAAAAAAAGTTGATTCTGCCTATCTCTATCAAGGGTACCGGAGAAGCTATCCCTAAAGGAAGTTGGATCTTCAAAACCAAGGTATCTGCCAAGCTAAAGGTGCTCCCGGCAATTAGTACTGAAAGCTTTAAGCCGGCTGATTTCGCCAGCCTCAGAGACATAGTTTGGGAAAAAATGAGTACAAACCTTGAATAAAAAATGAGACAGGCAAAGTGATGAGGTTGATCAGCCCGGAATTTGAGCACAAGGGGTTTATTCCTAAAAAATTCACTTGTCAGGGTCAGGATATCAATCCGCCGCTTAATATAGAAGGCATTCCAGAGGGAACAAAAAGCCTGGCCTTGATTGTGGATGATCCGGATGCTACGATAGGCACCTGGGTGCATTGGGTTGTTTTCGATATTCCTTTAGTTTCCAAAATTGCCGAGGATAGTATTCCCGGTAAACAGGGGATCAATGATTCCGGCAGCAAAGATTATGGAGGCCCTTGCCCGCCATCGGGTACGCACCGGTACTTCTTTAAGGTGTATGCATTAGACCGAGAGCTCAATTTAAAAGAAGGTGTAAACAAAGTTGAGCTAGAAAAGTCAATGCAGGGTCATATCTTGGATAAAGCCGAGTTGATTGGTTTATATAAAAAATATTAGAAATTGTACTATGGTTAAGACTAAGATAATTTGTACGCTGGGGCCGGTATCATCTAATGAAACCACGCTTAGAAAAATGATCCTGGCTGGGATGGATGTTGCCCGCCTTAACTTTTCTCACGGAAAACCGCAGGAGTTATTGCAAAGGATAGCCCTGGTCAGGTTATTAAATGCTAAATACCGCCGGAGGATAAAAATCCTTGGCGATTTGCAGGGCCATCGGATCAGGATCGGCCGCCTGGCATCTCAGTTGGCGCTTAAGAAAGGTAAAACTATTTGGCTTACTCAAGAGAAGCTAAAAGGAACTTCTGAAAAAATCCCTTTTGACTATCAGGGCCGGCTTGCGAGTATCAGGAATGGCCAGCAAATATTCATAGACGATGGCAATATTGCTTTAGAGGTGGTTGGCCGGTCCGGCAGGAGCCTGAAAGTTAAAGTTATAACCGGCGGCTGGTTGAAAGAACACAAGGGAGTGAATATACCGGGAGCAAAACTTGAATTCGGCCGCTTAAGCCAGAAGGACAGAAAGGATATTTTGTTTTGCCGTAAAAACAACTTGGATTATGTTGCCCAGTCATTCGTACGGACCTCTAAAGATATTTTGGAAGTAAGAAAAGCGCTGGGGGCAGAATCAAAATGCCAGGTCATCGCAAAAATCGAAAACCGCGAGGGAATAAAAAATATCGACCGGATAATCGAAGTATCCGATGGAATAATGATAGCCCGTGGAGACATGGGCGTGTCTTTACCGATTTACGAAATACCCTTGATTCAAAAGATGATCATTAAGAAATGTAACCGGGCCGGTAAATTCGTGATTACTGCTACTCAGATGCTTGAAAGTATGGTTGAAAACTTAAGGCCCACCCGGGCTGAAGTGACCGATGTAGCTAATGCCATAATCGACGGCACTGATTTTGTAATGCTTTCAGCTGAATCAGCAGTGGGTAAATATCCGGCTGAAACAGTCAAGATGATGAATCAAATAATAAAATTCACCGAAAAACATATTAGTCGCTAAAGGGGTCTAACTTCGGTGAACACTAAAATAAAGGAGGCGTTATGTTAAGGAAGATTTTTTCGATATCTTTTTTGGTGGTGATGATTGTATTCAGTTCAGGGTGTCTTGCTCTTTTAGCCGGAGGCGGAACAGCATTTTGGCAGGCCGGAAAGGTGATCTCCGAAGAAGCAGTATCAATGAGCCGGGCAGTTAAAGCGGTAGAGGCATCTTTTAAAGCTGATAAGATTTCAGTTACCGATAAGGTTACTAAAAATAAGGTAGTGCAGCTGCGCGGACAGGATCAGACTGGTAAAAAAGTGGCTGTTGATGTTTTTGATAAAGGGCCTAAAAATGTACGTCTTGAGGTCCGTTACGGATTAGGAGAAGAAAGTCCGGCTAGGAACCTTTTGACTGAAATCAAAAAACGCCTTTAACTTCTTTTGCGATGATCAGAATAGTCGTTTATTCCTTAATCGTGGTTTTACTGATGGTCGGTTATGTTAAGTACCTAGAGAGTAGCAATATATTTTTCCCGTCTAAAAAAATAGAATATTCACCGAGTTCGATCAGCTTAAGTTTCCAAGATCTCTATATCCAGACCGAGGATAATTTAAAGATCAACGGCTGGTTTATTCCTAATCCCGAGGCTAAATACACATTATTATTTTTGCACGGTAACGCCGGAAATATCGCTGACCGTTTAGATAAGTTAAAACTGCTTTATCAAGTTCCAGTCAATATTTTTATTGTTGATTACCGGGGTTACGGAAGGAGTCAGGGTAAGCCTTCCGAAATCGGCCTTTATCTTGACGCCCAAGCGGCTTATCGATATCTGGTGAATAGTGAAAATATTCAACCCGAGAATATTATTGTTTACGGAGAGTCGCTGGGCGGGGCAGTAGCTATGGATTTAGCGTCAGCAGTGAAGGTTAAAGCTTTGATCAGCGAAGGGGCTTTCAGCAGTATCAGGGATATGGCTAGGGTGATTTATCCCTGGATGCCGACTTTTCTTCTTTCGGTAAAGTTCGATTCTTTGGCTAAGATAAACAAAATAGAAGAGCCCAAGCTGTTTATCCACAGCCGGGATGATGAAGTAGTGCCTTTTAACTTAGGCCAGAAACTTTATAATGCAGCCCGAGAGCCGAAAAAGTTTTATCAGCTTTCCGGCGGGCACAATGATGCTTTTTTAGAAGTTCCTGAAGAATACCTTGCAGTGATAGAACAGTTTATCAACCGCTTAGATTGACTTAAAGCTTGCCCCGATGTAAAATTTCGGATAAAGCTTTTTTCGGCTGGCCGGCGGGTTCGCTTTGAGGATAACCCAAAGAAATCATACTTACCAGTTTATAATTCTGGGGAGCTCCGAAATATTTACAAACTTCCAAGCTGTAATCTTTTTTATCTCCAGCCACCCAACAGGCGCCGAGGCCTAAAGCTGCAGCTGCCAGAAGAATGTTCTCAGTAGCCGCACAGCCGTCTTCCAGGTAGTACTTTGTATCTTCGCAGAAGACAATGATTGCCGCCGCTGCATCTTTGATGAATTTGCCGTTAGGGGCTATTTCTCCCAGCCAGATCAGATCCTTTTGGTCAGTTACCGTGATAAATTTCCAGGGCTGTACGTTCCTGGCTGTAGGAGCCAGGCGGCCGCAGTCGATGATCTTAACCAAAAGGTTTTCTTCGATCGGTTTTTGACTGTATTGGCGAACACTGTTCCGTTTTTTAATCGTTTCAAAAAAATCCATATTACCCCCCTTTGGTTAATCAGCAAACCAGTATTTTTTCAGGCCATTGTGATACTTCGCAAAAACAAATTTTCTTTGGAACGTCAAAATTCCCTGCGCGAATTTTGACTAGCGTTTCGGCCAAAAATCCCCGCCTGCGGCGGGGAACCGTGCTTTTTGGCCTCAAAGCTTCCCAGAAAATTGTTTTTGCTGCGTGTATCGACGACGGGCCTTCAAAACACTGGCTTGCTGATTATTATATCGCTGGGGCTATTTTAGACAAGGGAAACTACGGTATTCGGTTTTATTATCCCGCCGGCCTCAGCTTGGTTATCGATTGTATAATCGGCGATTACTGGTATAATACCAGGCAGCTTAACTGGCTACTATGAAAATAATAACTGAAAACCTAACTCTGGAAGAACTCAAAAAGATGGCTGCCATGTTTGGTAATATGGTCAAGGCCGTGGTTGATGTCAGCCGGCAACTTATAGCAGTTGAGGCTGAGCTTCATTCTGATTTAGAGGCGTTGCTTATTGATGATGGTTCGGAACAGCAAAATCTTTGGGGGGTAAACTTTTATCCTGATTTGTTAAACGATGATTTCATTGAATTTGATTCGATGATTAATATGCGTCCCTCTCAAGGAAATTCTAGCCGCGGCATAGAGGATGCTCAGATACGCAAGAAAATTTTCGAAATCGTGAAAAAAAAGATTACCCGATGAACTATCAACATAAAAGTCTTGCCGCCGGGCGTTGGAGCCAGCTTTCGCTCATAGAGCAAATGGCTAATATTGGAAGCGAAGTAGAAAGAGCTTTAAACTGGCAGGCAAAGAATAATCCGGTTTATTCCCAGCAGGCTTTCTGGCGCGCCCTTGAGCTTTTAGATTTTACTTTAGGCGACTTAAAAACTTTTTCCCGTCTTAAAGAACTTGCCCGTTTGCGTGAAGCTATCGTAGATTATTTTTTCGGAACAAACCAATTTAAATCCAGCCAAGCATCTTGGCGAAGATACTTCTTGGGTTTTTTCCATGCGGCTCGGAGAAGCCGCGTTTAAATTTCCTTAGCAAAACATATTTTTATGAAATATAATCACGCTTTATTTTTAAATCCTTACGTTGAAAAGTCAGCCACTAGCGCCATGATGCTTTTCCCGCCCACTGGCCTTGAGTATATAGCAGCCAGCGCTAAAGATTGCGTGGAAAAAGTAACCCTCATGGATTTGAGGTACGAGAAAGACCTTCTGGAGAGCGATAAGTTACTGGATTTTATCCGTCGGGAGATAGATGTTGTCTGCGTTGGGGTCGGCTGGGACCGCCAGTTTGAAGAAATCTGCGGCCTGTTAAATAAAATGCCGCCGGATTTGCCTTTGATCTTGGGCGGATATACGGCAACCGAAAAAATTGAAGAGTTTTTTAAGGCTTGCTCGAGGATAGATATTATTGTCAGGGGCGAGGGAGAAGCCAGCATAAAAGAAATCCTTAATGGCGTACCGGCTGAAAGTATTTTGGGTATTTCTTATCGGGTAAACGGAAAAATTAATCATAATCAAAACCGGCCGTTATCCGATGTTTCGCTTATCCCTTCGCCGGATCGCAAACTTCGTCGCAATGAATATCGTTACACCTTAAACGGGGCCAGGGTAGCAAATTTTACTTTTGACACGATATTGAGTTCAAGAGGATGCCCCTATAACTGCAAATTTTGCACTTTTACTTTAAATCCCCTGGGGCAGAAGAGAACCTACTCAGCACGCAGTGCCGAATCAGTGGTCGAAGAAATAAAGACAATTTCTGCAGAGGTGATACTTTTCAGTGACGAAGATCTATCGATTAACCCCAAGAGAGTCGAAAAGATCTGCGATTTGATAATCGCCGCCAAAATAAAAAAACGTTTTGCCGCCCAGGTGCGCGTGGACATAGCCCGTTATCCGGTATTATTGGAAAAAATGGTCAAAGCCGGGTTCAAAGCCCTTTTGATCGGTATAGAATCGCCGCAGGACCGGATACTGGCCCAGCTTAATAAGGGCTTTGATTCAGCCGCGGTGAGGAGATATTTTAAGGTGCTTAAAAAATACCCGATGCACTATCACGGATATTTTATTTACGGCAATATCAGCGAGACTGAGGAGGAAATGCTTTACATACCGGAGTTTGCCAAGGAGATCGGAGTCGATTCGATCACTTTTCTTAAATTAAGAATAGAGAAGTTTTCGCCGCTAAGGGAAATCGCCGAAAATGCCCCCGGCTATCATATCGGCAGTAACGGCGTCCTTTATTCAGATGAATACAGTTACGATAAACTGAAAAAAATCGGCAAAAGAATAAAATTCTCTTTTTACACGCCGATGAGGTTTGTCAAAATATTAAAAAAAAGTATTTCGATAAGACTGCTTACTTTTAAGGATCTGATGTTTTTTTTATTTAATCTGCCGTTATTATTGAAGCATATTTTTGCCAGAGAAATCCAGAGAGGCCGGCTTAAAGACAGCCTGAAGCGTACATTTTTCAACAATAATTAGCAATAAAAAAAGGAGTAAGATGAAAAAAGGTTTTAAAAAGAAAGTTTCTCTAACCCCGGCGCCGGCTAGTTCAGACCTGGCGTCTTCAATCAGTAAAATACAGCAGCAGTTAGTTTTTTTGGAGAAAAAAATCGATATTTTAATCGGCCAATCTAAAGAAGTGCCTTCTCCGGCCAAACATTCTTTTAAACCTTTTCAGCGTTTTGACCATTCTCAGCGCCACAGTCAAGGAAGGCCGGACCGGGATTTTAAAGAAAGGAGTTTTACCCAGGCTGTTTGTGCCGATTGCAAGAGAGAATGCGAAGTACCATTCAGGCCCAGCGGAGACCGCCCGATATATTGCCGCGAGTGTTTCTCGAAACGTAATCAGGATAGTTCCCGGCCGCAAGGCGCTAAAGACCGCAGATACGGCCAGGGGGGCAAGAAGACCAATTTTAGACGGAGAAAAGAGCGCTTCTAATCGACCCGAAGGGCTGTTTTGGGGCGTTTTTTATCAATGAGGGCTCTCTGGCAAACATAACAGTAGATATCAGGATTGTAGATGCTTAGGATGCGATCACAGGCCAGGGATTTACAGATTCGCTGCTTTTCGATCGAGTTTACTTTTTTCATCATTCTCCTTTGAAGCCATTATACTACCAAACAGGTATAAACAGTAAAGTTTATTCAGTTAGTGTTTTGGGGTGAATTTGATGAGAGTAAAATATAAACTCAACAAGAACGCAGAGCTTGAGGTTTTTACCGGGAAAGAAAAGGTTAGTTTTAAGATAAACTCGATCAAAGCTAAAGCTGACAGCTTAGCCTTTTCTTTGTATACTCAAGGAGCAAATGGCGTTCGCCAACTTCAGTGGCTTGAGTTTAAAGGCAAGTGGCAGGCTGATAAACATAACCGCTTGCAGTTTTTGATCAAGCAGAAAGTTTCGCCAAACCGGCCGCTTACCCTTCAAGGCACCTGGCAAGTCAAAAATAACACTCTGGTCTACACCTATCAAAAATCTTTTCCCGGCAGTAAAATTAAACAAAGCCATGACTTATATTTTAAGGGTTACTGGCAGATAAATCAGAAAAACCGTCTGACTTATATTTTGGACAGTAAAAACTTTTCTCAGTTTGATTTCCGGGCTTATCTAGAAACTCCCAATCTGATCGGTAAACGTGGCCAGATAAAATACCGTTTGGGAATAGGAGCTAAGGGTGATAAATTGTTTAAAACCCAAGTCGTTTCGCTTTACGGGGTATGGAAGTTTAGCCGAAAGGCCGGTTTATCTTTAGTGCTTGATTATGCTGACGGCCGGTCAAAAGCCATTGATTTCGGAGTTTTTGTCCGGATCGATGAAAAGACCAAGGTCACTTTAGGGCTCATCAACCGGCAAGGAAAAGATATTGGAATAAGTCTTATTCTCAATAAGAGTTTTTTAAGCAGCGATGCCCAATGGTTTTTGGAGCTTCTTTCTAAGGAAAATCGTCCGGGTTTTAAGTGGGGAGTGAACCTGTCTTGGTAAAATAAATAAGGAGGATAAGTCATGCCGTTAAAGATCGATTACGAAAAGTGTTGTTGGAAAGACGGCAGATGCATTTCCTGCGGCTGCGGTTCGGATTGTGTCGGCTGTGTTGAAGCTTGTCCTTCGGGAGCCTTAAAACGTTCAAAAATCCTTGAATATTCTGCAGAAAACTGCACTGATTGCGGCCTCTGTATCCAGGCCTGTAAATACGACGCCCTTTCTTTGATTTAAAAGCCGTCAAATAGTAATTATTTAGTTGACAAGAGTCTGACTTTTAGTATAATACGTCGTCAGTAATTCATTTAAGTTCTACCAACCTTTATTATCAAAAAGTTAAAATAGTCTGTAGGCCGAGCAACTCAAATTGCATCCAATAGGAGAGGTGTATCTAGTTTGCCGAAAGTATATGTCAGAAAGTTTAAAGAAAAAATATATCGAGATCAGGCCCTGGGGAAAGTTTGAACAGTTTACTCACGGCCAGCCTTCTACAGTCAAGATCCTTACCGTTAATTCTGGTCAGGCTTTAAGTCTGCAATATCATCAAAAACGTTCGGAGTTTTGGAAAGTAATTTCCGGAGAAGCTAAAATTACAGTAGGGGATGTTGTTTCTCAGGCCCGGGAAGGTGATGAGTTTTTTATTGTCCGGGGACAAAAGCATCGGATTCAGTCTGATGATTTGCCGGTAAAAGTGCTGGAAATTTCTTTCGGCGATTTTGACGAGAACGATATTGTTAGATTAGAGGACGATTATAACCGGACAGTATAGATGATTTTTCCAAAAGAGGTGAACAATGATCAAAAAAAGAACAGTTAAAAAAAGTCAGGAGCTAAAATCAAGTCTACCGGTCGGCTTTATGGCTGACAAAAACGGAGCCGGCCTTTTATTCAAGACCGTTGATCCCGGCCAGCCCGAACTTTATCTGATTCGGGGAAAAACCGGCCTGCGGTTTACCCAGCCAAAAACTAAAGTCGAGATCGTCACTGCTCTTCGGCAGAAGGCTAAAATAGGGCCTTATCAGCATTTGGCAGTTTCAGCCTGTGATAAAGGCTATTTTATGAGTTTCATCCAGAAAGGTAAAACCGCTGACAGCCTGGTCGGTGCAGTCTCCAAAGATCTGAAGCGTTTTTCGATTACCGGAAAAATATCAAAAGTCCAGGAAAGAGGGACTTTGGTCCCTAATTATAAACTTAACGGCAAATACTGTATTTATTTTGGCCAGGGTTCTCTTAAGACCGCCTTTTCTCCGGATCTAAAAAAATGGAAGATATCAGAGCTTGCCTGTCTGGCTCCCCGAAGCAGTTATTTTGACCAGGCTAGCCTGACAGTTCTTATGGCTGGTTTGACTTCCAACGGTATATTGGTGGTCTACGATTGTTCATACAAACAAAATGGCCGTCAGACTTTGCAGATCGGAGGAGCCTTATTTTCTCTTTCTGACCCCAATAATTTAATCTGGCGTTCAGAAGTGCCGCTTTGGGAGGAGTTGCGTGATATTGGAAGTCCGGAATTATACCCCTTAGGAGCAGTTTCTCTTAATGAGGAAATCCTGGTTTATTTTACCACCAAGGCTGGAGAGATTAGCGTACTTACGATTCATCAGCCTTTTCCTTCGGTGCGGGCTAAAAAAGTTTTTGCCAGCCTTAAGCGATTTTATAACAACCCGATCATTGTTCCTAATGAAGCTAATGATTGGGAAGCCGATGCTACCTTTAATCCGGCAGCCCTTTATGATAACGGAAAAGTCCATATACTTTACCGGGCAGTAAGTAAAGGCGGTTTATCTTCCTTTGGTTACGCTTCGACTAAAGATGGCCTTAACATTGAAAAAGAATCGATTGAGCTTTCTTATGTTCCCCGGGAAGAGTTTGAAGGTATTCATACTCGGCCCAGTCAGCGTACTGACCTTTATAAGTCCGGCTGCGGCTGGGGCGGTTGTGAAGATCCCAAACTTACTGCTATTGATAATAAGGTCTATCTTACTTATGTTGCTTACAATGGTTATTCTCATCCCCGGATTGCTTTAAGCACAATAGAACGCGAGGATTTCCTTAATAAGCAATGGAATTGGGAGAAGCCAAAGTTGATTTCAGCTCCGGGAGTGGTCAATAAAAGCGGCTGTATTCTTCCGGAAAAAGTCAAAGGTAAGTATGTTATTTTTCACCGGATTTTTCCGCATATCCTGATCGATTACCGGGATGACCTTAGATTTGACGATGGCCGCTGGCTGGAAGCTAAAGCTAAGATCACTACCCGGCCGGGCATGTGGGACAGCCGAAAGCTCAGCGTAGGGGCGACTCCGATTAAGACCGAAGCCGGGTGGTTGGTGATCTATCATGCAGTTGATGACCGCGATGATACCCGCTATAAGGTGGGGGCGATGATCTTGGATCTAAAAGACCCGGCCAAAGTCCTGTATCGCACTACTAATCCGATCCTTGAGCCTGATGAGCATTACGAGAACGAAGGAAAACCGGGAGTGGTCTATCCTTGCGGAGCAGTGGTTTTAGGCGAGGAACTTTTTGTCTATTATGGCGGCGGCGACCGGGTAGTCTGCTGTGCCACTGCCCAGATGAAGCAGTTGATTAAAAGCGTTAAAAAAGATAAAGCTGTAAGTTATCAGCTAAAAAAAGTAGTTTGCTCTTGACAATTCAACCGAAAGAAGATAAAAACTAAATATGTTTGTTGTCAAGCGCTCGACTCACAATCCGATCCTGGTTCCTTCGCAACAACACCCCTGGGAAACTTTTGCCGCTTTCAACTGGTCTCCGATCGTCAGCAAGGCCGATAAAAAACCATTCATGTTGTCTACCGGGCGATGTCTGAACCGGATTTGATACCGGGTAATGGCCCGCGGATATCTTCGATCGGATATGCCAACAGTAAGGACGGTATCTATTACAGCGGCCAGACCCAACTGATCAAGCCCGAACTTGATTGGGAGCGCTACGGCTGTGAAGACCCCAGAGTCACCGAACTTAACGGTAAATATTATATTTTTTATACTGCACTTTCAATTTTTCCGTTTCGTTACGACGGTATCAAAGTAGCCTGTGCGATAACCAGGGATTTTAAAAAGATAGAAGAGAAACACCTGGTCACTCCCTTCAACTCCAAAGCCATGGCTCTTTTTCCTTCAAAAATTAACGGTAAGATGACAGCTATTCTTACCGTAAATACCGACAATTTAAACCGCACAGCCAGAGTTGCTATTGCCCAGTTTGATCAGGAAGCTGATATTTGGAATTCTTTATACTGGGCTAATTGGTATAAAAATCTTAATAAACATATTATCCATGTCCGCCGGGTAGCTACTGATCATATCGAGGTCGGAGCTGCACCGTTAAAGACTAAACAAGGCTGGCTCCTGGTTTATTCGCATATCCAGAACTACCGCGACTCTAATAAGATTTTTGGAATCGAAGCTTTGCTGCTGGATCTTAAAAATCCCAGGAAAGTCATCGGCCGCACCCGACATCCGATGCTGGTCCCCGAAGAAAGCTATGAAAAATACGGCCAGATCGAGAATGTTATTTTTCCTTCGGGTGCCTTGATTCGGGACAAGGACCTTTGGATTTTTTACGGGGCCACGGACACTACTTCTTGCCTGGCTAAAGTCAGATTGAAAGATCTGCGTGATAGTATGCGTCCGGATTTGAAAGCGGCTTACGCGGTTCGGTTTAAGAAGAACCCGATCATCAGCCCGGTCAGCGAACACACTTGGGAAAGTAAGGCCGTCTTTAATCCGGCGGCTATTGAACTTGAGGGAAAGATTCATATTATTTACCGGGCGATGTCTGAAGATAATACTTCGACTTTAGGTTATGCCCAAAGTTCCGATGGTTTAAATATTACCCAAAGGCTGCCTGATCCGGTTTATCAACCGCGCGGGGATTCCGAAGCTAAAAAAGTGCCTAATGGTAACTCTGGTTGTGAGGATCCCAGAATTGTCCGGATAGGCAATACCTTATATATGTGTTACACCGCTTATAACGGAGTCGAACCACCCCGGGTGGGGCTGTCTTTGATTTCAGTAAAGGATTTTCTTAAAGCTAAGTGGAATTGGACTAAGCCGGTTTTGATCACGCCGCCGGGCATAGACGATAAAGACGCCTGCTTGTTCCCTGAAAAGATCAACGGCCAATATCTGTTTATCCACCGGATCAACAGCCAGATCTGTGTTGATTTTGTGAGTTCCTTAGAGAAGGCGCCGCAGGACGTCAACCGGGGCCTTTGGCTGATGGGGCCGCGTTACGGGATGTGGGACAGTAAAAAAATCGGTTTAGCCGGGCCGCCGATAAAAACTAAAGCCGGCTGGGTCTTGTTTTATCACGGAGTTTCCGAAGATAACCATTACAGTTTAGGCGCAGCCCTGCTTGACCTTAAAAATCCGATGCTGGTTCTTTCCCGCACCAGCGAAGCGATATTAGAACCGGAGAAAAAATACGAAAAAGAAGGCCAAGTTCCCAATGTCGTCTTTCCCTGCGGCCATGTTTTGCGCGGCGATACCATCTATAACTATTATGGCGGAGCCGATTCTTTTGTCGGTGTAGCCACGATAAAACTTTCCCGGCTGCTGGCAATGCTTACCTAGATCGTGCACTTTAAAAATAATTAAAAAAAATGTTGAAAAAATAATTTTCTTGTGCTAATCTTTTACTGAATCAGAGTTAATGCGTATATAGGCATATATTATAAAGTAAATGGAATTAAAAAGACTGCGACAGATCCTAAAAGCGCTGGGTGACGATACGCGCTTAAGAATAATAAATTTACTGAAAACCCGAAGGCTTACCGTTAAAGAAATACATTCTGCCTTAAAAATCAGCCAGCCGGCAGCTTCTAAACACCTGATCACCTTACGCTTACTCAAAATAGTCAACGATAAACGAGAGGGAAATTTTATTTATTATAGCTTGAGTAAAGATCCCGAGATCGAAAAGATAATCAGTTTTATTTTCGAAGAGTTTAAGAATTTGCCGGCGTTTGTGAATGATCGGGAAAAGCTGGGGTTTGCGCCCCTAAGATGAACAAGGAGGTATCTTGATGTCTGTGGAAAAAAAGGTTAAGTGTCCGGTTTGCGATGAGAGTTTCCAACTGGATAGTGATTTGGAAATCGGCAATACAGTTTGCTGTTCCGGCTGCTGCGTAGATTTACGGATTACAAAACTTAATCCGCCTAAATTAGAGGAGGTAATGGACTCGAATATCGATAACTATGACGATGAGGGTGATGGTGATCAGGAAGAGGACGAGTTTTAGATTATCAAAACTGTAGGTTAAAAAAGAAGGTTATATGAAAAAGATTTCTTTTATTTTTTTAGTAGTGAGTTCCTTTATGTTTCTAAATTCAAGTTTTGCCCAGGAGCCTTCGGTAGAAGTAAATAAAGTAACTGTTCAGGGTGCGATTACCGAGATTTCCCCGGAAGGTGATTACCTGGTGGTGGGAGAAGGTAGTGGAGCAGTTAAATTTACTATTACTAAAGAGTTTTTGGAAGAAGCTTATCTTGAGGTTGGCGACACCATAAAAGCTTATGGCGAGAAAGTTTCCGGATTGGTGAAGCTGGTTGATTATGAGTATATCCTGGAAGGCGGCGATGAGCCGATGTCTTTGGAGGATTACCAATCATCAGACGATTCTGGTGACCAGGACAGTCCCATAGATAGTTACTAAACCGGCAGCTTTAAAAATATTTATAGGCCGTGTTTAGGTTGTTCAAATAAAAAAATGAGAATACCCCCCTTTATTCAAGAGAATCAACGGGGGTATTTTTTCTTTTAACAGGAGGCTGGATATGAAGTGTTCAGAAAAGCAGGTTGATTCCTCCAAAGAGGAGCCTGGGGGAAGTAGCCGTTTAACAGTTATTGAGGAAGATTGGCTGAGTGTATACCGAGGCTCGATTAAAAACCTGAATGAACTTTCACGCTATGCCCATCTAGATAAAAAAGAAAAAGCCCTTCTCGGGCGGGTAACTGAAATGTACCACATGCGCCTGCCCCAGTATTACTTTTTCTTGATCAAAAATTGTTCTGACCCCAGTGACCCCATCGCCAGGCAGTGCCTGCCTTCGGTCGAGGAAATAGACCAAAATCCCAATGAAAGCATCGATCCCTTAGCCGAAGAAAAAATGTCTCCGGTGTCCTGCCTGGTCCATCGTTATCCTGACCGGGCGTTGCTTCTGGTAACCGGGCGTTGTTTCATGTATTGCCGCCATTGTACCCGCAAACGGCTTTGGAGAAGCGGAGTCTCTGAACCGACCTTGCGGGATTTTGACCGGGCTTTTAAATACCTTAAAGAAACTAAAACTATCCGGGAAGTAATAGTTTCCGGAGGAGACCCTCTGGTTCTTTCCTCAAGCCGCCTGGACTATATACTTTCTTCGCTTAAGGCCCTTGAGCATATTAAGGTAATCCGTATTGGTACGCGCGCCCCGGTGGTTTTTCCCCAGCGGATTGATGAAGGTTTATGCGCGGTATTAAAGAAATATGATAACCTTTGGATAAATCTGCAATTTAACCACCCGCGGGAAATCACCGCTCAATCAACAGCAGCCTGCAGGAAATTAAGCGATTGTGGCATACCTTTAAATAATCAGTCGGTATTACTTAAAGGGGTAAACGATGATCCACAAGTCATGCTCCAACTTTGCCAGAAACTCCAGTCGATCAGGGTAAGGCCATATTATTTATTCCAGTGCGATCCGGTTTCCGGGGCCGGACATTTCCGGACTCAAGTGTCAGCCGGAGTCGAAATAATAAAAAAAATGCGCGGTTATACCAGTGGTATGTGCATACCGACATTTGTGGTTGACGGCACAGAGGGAAAAGGTAAAGTGCCTCTTGGCCCGGACTACCTGGTTTCAGCATCAGAAAAAGGAATGCTGTTGAGAAACTACAAAGATGAGCTATTCTTTTATGATAATCCGCAAAATCCGGTGAAACCTCCGGCTAAAAGAAAAAAGGATAATTTGGTTAAAGCTGTCGGGATAGTTTTTAATCTGCGAAAAAACAAAAGCGGCAGTGATCAAGAGGAAGAGTTTGACGAAATCGAAACCATCGAAGCTTTAAAAGCTGAGATAGAAAAGCAGGGTTTTGGAGTCCAGTTGTTTGAGGAAAATGATAACTTGGCTCAAGATATCCGCCGCCGGCCGCCGGATTTTATCATCAATCTGGCTGAGGGAAGAGGCTCTAGCCGCAGCCGGGAATTGCAGGTTCCCAGTATCCTGGAGAGTTTAGGGATTCCTTATTCCGGTTCAGATCCGGTATCCTTGGGAATAACTCAGGATAAGGCTCTTACTAGCCGGATATTGAAAGCAGCCGGGATCCCGGTTCCCTTGATGTTTACGGCGGCAAGACTTAAGCAGTTGAATCGCTTCAAAGGTATTTTCCGGCCGGGGAAAACTTTTTTAGTCAAGCCCCGCTGGGAAGGCTCATCTAAAGGAATTTTTTTAAATTCCTTGGTGGATAATTTTTCTGATTTAAAAGAAAGGTCTGAATATATTTTTAGCCAGTATCACCAGCCGGTAGTGATCGAGGAATTTCTGGAGAAAGAGGAGGTCACCGCCGGAGTCTCCGGCAATGATTCGCCTTGCCTTTTGGGGATGATGAAGATCGTTCCCAAAGACCAATCCGGAGAAAAGTTCATATACTCTTTGGAAGTCAAGCGCCAGTGGGAAGAAAAAGTCACCTATCAGCCGCAAAACACAATAGCTGCCGGCATCCAAAGACGGGTAAAACTTTATGCTTTAAAGGCTTATCAGGCTTTAGAGCTAAAGGATTTTGCCCGGATAGATTTCCGGGTCGGCCAGGATAATCTTCCCAGGATAATCGATATCAACCCTTTACCGGGGCTCTCACCCCGCTACAGTGATCTACCGATTCTTTATCGATTAAAAGGCAGAAGCTATTCTGATTTAATCAAAGCTTTACTGGAGACTACATTCAAACGATATGGTTTAAAGGCGGTTTAGATGCCTAAGATTAAAGAAACGATAACTATCAGCGTTGCTCGAGACCAGGCCAAAAATAAAGATGCTCTCGGGGCTTTGGCTTGCGCCGAGTCAATAAAAAAAGCCCTCATCAACCGAGGCTTTAATGCGTCCTACAGCTTTATCGATAAAAAAGATTTCTTAGATCCTCAAGGGTTAAAAGAAAAAGTTAATAAGAATAATCCGGTTTGTATCTTTAATCTGTTTGAGGGTTTCTGTGATGATTCGGCTAAAGAAGCCGAGTTTGTTAAGGTCCTTGAAGCCAGCGGAATACCTTTCACCGGTAATCCTTCGGCAGCCTTAGAGATCTGTCTTAACAAACAGAAGGTTAAAAACATACTGCGCCGCAACAAAATTCCGGTTCCGGCCGGGATATTCATCGATAAAACCAGGAGCTTAGACATCGAAGCTTTTAATTTCCCGCTTTTTATAAAACCCTGTTTCCAGGATGCCAGTGTAGGCATAGAAGAAGATTGTTTAGTATTAAAAAAAGAAGAGTTGCTTAAGACTATAAACAGTAAGTTAAAAAGGTTCCCTAAGGGGGTGTTGGTAGAGGAGTTTATCGACGGCAAAGAATATAATGCTGCTTTTTTGGGTAGCTTTCCTTATGAGTTGCTGGGTATCGGGAAACTGGATTATCAAAGACATGAAAACCTTACACCTTTTTTAACCTATGCTTCAAAGTGGGAAGAAGCTGCTCCGGAGTTTAAAAAGTTAGTTTTTTCTCCTTGTTTGGAAATAAGTGATTCGCTTAAGGATGAGATCGTTGGTTTATCCCAGAGAGCCGCAGAGGCTTTGGGGTGTTCAGGATATTTTCGGGTAGATTTTCGAGAAAAAAATAACCGGCTTTCTATTCTTGATGTTAACCCCAATCCGGACATCAATCCTGACAGCGGTTTTATTAGTCAAGCCCGCCGTAAAGGTTATTCTTACATCGGAATCCTGGAAAAGATTTTAGAGCTTAAGCATAAAACCAGCGAAGCTCTAAAATAACTCCGGATCACTGCTATTATTGTTTGAGATTTTACATTCTTAGGGTATAATTAGATCAAAGCCTTAAATAATATTATCACTTATGATTTAACATCAGGAGCCTGAATTGACAGTAACTATTAAGTTTTGTGGCGGGGCCAGGACTGTTACCGGTTCGATGCATCTGGTTTCCGCAGACCACACCAGTGTTTTGCTTGACTGTGGTCTGTTCCACGGCCGCCGCGATGAAGCTTTCCAGGTAAATTCAAATTTTTCCTTTAATCCTCAAAGTCTTAAGGCAGCTGTAGTTTCTCATGCTCATATCGACCATTGCGGCAATGTACCCACTTTGATAAAAAAAGGCTACCGTTCGCATATCTTTGCTACCCCGGTCACTAAAAAACTTCTGCACTATATGCTTCCTGATTCCGGCTATGTTCAGGAGGAAGATGTAAAATATGTGAATAAGATCAATAAGCGCCGCCATCTTCCGTCGCGCCAGCCGCTTTACACCAAACAAGAAGCTGGAAAAGCCCTTAAATATATCCGTTCCCTTGAATATCATGCTAAATTCGCCATTTCCCGGGAAATCGATCTGACTTTTTATGAAGCCGGCCATATCCTTGGTTCAGGTATTCCGGTCCTGGATATAAAGACCAGTTATGGACCGATGCGAATAGCTTATGCGGTGGATTTAGGCCGTTATAACATGCCTTTGCTAAAGAATCCGGAAGTGCCTAAAGACGTAGATTACTTGATAATCGAAAGCACTTACGGAGGCCGCAGGCATGACAGTATAATTGACGCCGAAGAAGAGCTGGCTGATGCTATAAACCGTACAGTCAAGCGGGGCGGTAAAATCATTATTCCTTCGTTTGCTTTGGAAAGGACACAGCTGATCGTATTTTTTATCAGTGAGTTGATCAAGCGCAATAAAATTAAAAAAATCCCGATTTACGTTGATAGCCCCCTGGCAGTAAACCTGACCAAAGTCTTTCGGGAGAACTGGCAGTATTTTGACGATATTACTCAACAGGCTTTCCAGAGAGAGGAAGATCCCCTGGGTTACGATAATATTACTTATATAACCCAGGTTAATAATTCAAAGAGACTCAACGAGAAGAAAAACCCGATGATAATAATCTCTGCTTCCGGTATGTGCGAAAACGGCCGGATCCTGCACCATTTGAAAAATAACATCGAGAACCCGCATAATACCATCGTGATCATCGGGTTTATGGCTAAAGATACTTTGGGACGACGGATAGTAGAGAGGAATGAAACGGTTAAGATCTTCGGCCATCCCCATCGTTTGAATGCTGAAGTGGTCACTTTGAATGCTTTCAGTTCGCATGCTGACCAGGATGGTTTGGTTGAATATGCTAAGAATTGCCGCGGCCGCCTAAAACAAGTTTTTATTGTTCATGGAGAAGAGGAGCAATCCGAAGTTTTAAGAACTAATCTTAAAAAGCTTAACCTTAAAGTAAGCATACCAGCCAAAGACGAAACCGTATTTCTATCCGCCCGCTAATTCGGGGACAGGTCCCGGTTAAATCATACCAGCTTTTTCAAGCATTTTTCAGCACATTAGTCTAAATCTTAAAAAGACAAGTGAAAAAATCTCTTGACAAAAGAGCCATACTAGCTATAATGGTGAAAGATTTCACTAATGTATTATCTGTACACCCCCGAGGTGTCCGTCGTAAGATAGGCGTCAGCGGACTCCTCGGGGGTGGCGAAGCCGGTTGGAGCAATGAAACTATCAGACAATACCCTTGAACGTATTTGCAAGGTTTTTGGCTATCTCAATTTCTTAAGCAGCAAAGGTGTTGGTTTTGTTTCATCTTTGGAGCTGGCTAAGGGGATTGGGGCAACAGCCTATAACGTTCGAAAGGATTTTAGTCTTTTAGGAGTAACCGGCTATACCCGTAGAGGCTATCCGGCAGAGGTTTTAAAACAGCAGCTGGGGCAGAGATTAAATTTAACCAAAAGACGTAAAGCTTGCATTGTAGGGTTGGGACGTTTAGGCAGTGCTTTGCTTGATTATGAAAAATTTGCCGAGGATGGTTTTGAGATCGTGGCTGGTTTTGATTCCAGCATTAATAAGATCGAAAGGCTTCGGACCAATATTGAACTTTACAGTATCGATCAGTTGACCAAAGTGGTAAAAGAAAGAAGCATCGATTTAGGGATTATTGCTGTTCCGGCTAAGGCAGTGCAGGAAGTTGCCGATAAATTAGTGGCGGCCGGGATTAAGGGTATCCTTAATTTTTCGCCGGTTAAAATTTTAGTAGCTAAAAACATTGTGCATTTAGATATGGATTTTACCAGTGCCTTGCGGTTTGTAGCCGCCAAATTCAGTTTACAAAAATAAAAGGAGGGGTTATGGCCAGAGTTTATAATTTCAGCGCCGGCCCGGCGGTTTTGCCGGAAGAAGTCTTAAAGAAAGCAGCAGCCGAAATGCTCGACTACAACGGTTCGGGCACCAGCGTAATGGAGATGTCGCATCGGGGTAAAGAGTTTAAAGGGATCATCGAGCGGGCCGAAGCTGACTTAAGAGAGATTATGGCTATCCCGGCTAATTATAAGGTATTGTTTTTGCAGGGCGGGGCCTCTTTGCAATTTTCAATGATCCCCTTGAATCTTATGGTCAAAAGCAAAAAAGCCGATTATGTACATACTGGCCAGTGGTCCAAGAAAGCTATGGCTGAAGCAAAAAAGATCGGTACTGTCAATATGGTGGCCAGCTCTGAAGATAAAAATTTTACTTATATCCCGGAGTTAAGCCCGGATAAATTTTCTTCTGATGCCGACTATTTTTATATTGTGACTAACAACACTATCTACGGGACTGCTTACCATCAGATTCCGGACACTAAAGAAGTGCCGTTGGTGGCCGATATGTCTTCTAATATCTTGTCCGAGCCGATCGAGGTTTCAAAATTCGGGTTAATTTTTGCCGGTGCTCAAAAAAATATCGGCCCGGCCGGAGTGACGATAGTAATTATCCGTGAGGATTTGATCGGCAGTGCGCCGGTGAACCTACCGGCTTTGCTTAACTATAAAACTCAGGCCGAAGAAGGCTCTCTTTACAACACGCCTCCTTGCTATGCAATCTATATTGCTGGTTTAGTTTTTGAGTGGATTAAACAGCAAGGTGGCTTGGAAGCCGTAGGTAAGCAAAATCGCCTCAAGGCCCAGATTTTATACGACTATCTGGACAACTCTAAATTGTTTCAAAGCCCGGTTAGAAAACAGGACCGTTCTTTGATGAATGTTCCTTTTGTTACCGGTAATGAAGACTTGGATACTAAATTTATCGAACAGGCTTCCAAAAAAGGTTTTAAGACTTTAAAAGGCCACCGGACTGTCGGCGGTATGCGGGCCAGCATCTACAATGCTATGCCGGTCCAAGGGGTCCAGGGTTTAGTCGATTTTATGAAGGAATTTGAAAAGAATAACAGCTGACCAGAAAGATCGTTAAACTAAGGGGGTATTATGTATAAGGTAATGAAATTGGATAAGATAGCTGCTGAAGGACTAGGGCTTTTTCCCCTGGACCAATATGAAATCGGAACTGAAATGACTGATCCTCAAGCTGTAATCCTGCGCAGTTTTGATATGCACCAGACTGATCTGGGTCAAAATCTTTTGGCTATTGGCCGGGCCGGAGCCGGCGTCAATAATATTCCGGTCCAGAAATGTTCTGAGAAAGGAATCGTAGTTTTTAATACTCCCGGTGCCAACGCCAATGCCGTAAAAGAGCTGGTTATCGCCGGTTTGTTTTTAGCTTCCCGCGATATTGCCCAGGGGATCGCTTACTGCGAAACCCTTAAGGGAAAAGGAACCGAAGTCTCAAACCTGGTTGAGAAAAATAAAAAGAAGTTTGCCGGCAGTGAGATCCTGGGTAAGACCCTGGGGGTCATCGGGCTGGGCAAGATCGGAGTCATGGTAGCTAACAGCGCTTTGGATTTAGGCATGCAGGTTATTGGTTATGACCCGTTTATCTCGGTTGAATCAGCCTGGGGGCTTTCCCGCCAGGTCCAGCGGGCAACTGGTTTGGATATGCTTTTAGCTAATAGCGATTATATTTCGCTGCATACTCCGCTTACTGATACCACTCGTGGCATGCTCAACGCCGAGAAGTTTGCCCGGATGAAAAAAGGCGTAAGGATCTTAAATTTTTCCCGCGGGGGAATTGTCAATAATGATGACTTGGGTCTAGGTATCAAGAACGGAACAGTTGCCCGTTACGTGACTGATTTTCCTGACGATGAACTTTTGAGTATGGAAAATGTCATTCCCATCCCTCACCTGGGTGCTTCGACTCAAGAGGCTGAGAGTAATTGCGCGGTGATGGTGGCTCAACAACTGCGTAATTTTCTGGAAAACGGAAATATTAAGAATTCAGTAAACTTTCCTGACTGCTCACTTGAGGAAAATTCCAATTACCGGTTGGTAGTGATGAATAAAAATATTCCCAATATGGTCGGGCAGGTCTCGACGATCCTGGCTAAAGCCAACGTTAATATCGTTGAGATGTTAAATAAAAGTAAGGGCGATTATGCCTGTACGATCATTGACGCTTCCAGCCAGCCTTCTTCAGAAATGATCAAAACTATTGCTAAGATTTCCGGGGTGGTGAAGGTAAGGCTGCTGGATTTAAAGAAATAACAACCTTGAGGAGTTTGTGGTAAAATAACTCCAAGATGTTAAGGGTTGATTTTTATAATCTTACTGGAAAAATTTATTTTTTTATTTTTCTGGTCTTATTTGCTGCTTGCAGTAACAACGACCTTTCGCTAAAAGCCAAAAAAGAATCAAAGCCGGCGCCGGAGGTAAAGGCCTCCGGCCGTGTGTTTAAACTGCTGATCATGGATTCTCAGAGCGGAGAACCTTACCGGCAAGTAAGGGAAGCCATGCTTGAGTCTCTGAATAGTTGGGGTTATCTTCAAGGGGAAAACTTGAACCTGACTTATTTTACTATTGAAAACGATGTTGAAAAAGGAGAAGAAATACTTAAGCAACAGATAGCGAATAATTATGACATTATTTTTATCAACGGTACAGTAATGACTGTGGCTGCCAGTAGAGTCCTTTTAGATAAACCGCAACAACCAGTTGTTTTTGCCGCCAATACTGACCCGGTCGGGATCGGAGTAATTGAAGGGTTTGATTTGCCGCCTAATCATAACTTTACCGGAGTCCATTACCCGTTGAGAGTGAATACCCGCTTTAAATTCATCAAGGAATTGATGCCTCAAGCCAGGACTATCGGTTTGATCTATGCTGATATGCCCCAGTCGCGTAGCTACCGCCGCTGGGTAGAAGAGCTTTTTGAAACTGATCCTGATTTTAAAGATCTTAGAGTCATCTTTCGCTCAGTGCCGTTAGTCACTGGAAAGGAAGGGACTAAATTTATGGCTCAAGCCGCTAAAGAGTTTGTTTTAGAGCTCGACCCCTTAGTCGATGTTTTTCTGGCGCCTAATGACCAGATGGGAGTTCAGGAATATTTTTCCCGGATGGTTTATGCTAACTCGACCAAGCCTTTGGTTGGGCTGGGAAAAGAATCAGTTATGGATGGTTGGGGAGCGACTATGGTTATTTATCCTTCCAGCCAAAGCATGGGCCGGCAGGCTGCCCGGATGGTAAAGCAGCTATTCGAGGGAAGGCCGATTAAAGATATCTATCCGGAGTGGCCCAAGGAAAACGGTTTTGCTTTTGATTTAAACAAAACCGCTGGATTCGGGATCAAGGTCCCGGTGGAATACATCGAACTGGCCGGAGAGAATATAGTTCAATGAAAAAAAATCATAAAAAACGCTATCTAAGCATTAAAACTAAGTTGTTTGCGGTTATTTTTTTGGTTTTAGTCGCGGCCATAACCGCCAATTCCTTGATCGATATTTTTACTTTTAAATCAGCCTACCAGAAGGCCCTGGAGGAGAAATCTTATGCTGTGGGCCAGGCTCTTAGCCGGATAGTCTATAACAATCTACGTTATTTTCCCTTGGATAGTTTTTCCCAGATGAACAGTTATCTTAAAAGTATTCTGGATACTAACGAGGGGATTGATTATTGCTTTATTGCCGATAAACAGGGCAAAATTTTATATCATGCCGATCCTCAATTTGTCGGTTTTTCAGTCGATCAGGAGAATCCCGACGGACTTTATCCCCTGGAAAATTTGCGGAAAACTACTGTTTTAATCAAGGGTTACTATGAATCAGCGATCCCGATCATCTGGGATGATGAAGCTATCGGCACAATCAATATCGGGATAAAGCAGGAGGTCATCAATAGTAAGATCCGGAACATGCAGGCCCAAAGTTTTATCGTTTTACTTTTGGCCTTACTGTTTTCTTTACTTTTATTTTACCAAAGCCTTTCCCGGATCATTATCGCCCCAATTTCCAAACTACTTGAGGTTATCGGCAATATTATTTCCGATAAAGAATTCGGCCGTCATATCGAAGTAAAGCATAATGATGAGATCGGTAGGTTGGCTTCTTTGTTTAATGAGATGACCGACGAACTTAAAAAATACAAAGAGCACCTTGAGGATTTAGTTGACGAACGCACTTTAAAGCTTCAGAAAGAGATCCTCGAACGTAAAAAAGTCGAAGAGGAACTGCTTAAAGCCATGCAGTTTAAGTCGGATCTGGTTTCGATGGTCTCCCACGAGCTAAGAACGCCTCTGGCGGCGATTAAGACCAGCATCAATATGGTTTCTGACGGGATAGTCGGTGAGGTAAGCAGTGAGCAAAAAGAGCTTTTAGCCACTGCCACTAAAAACGTAAATCGTTTGGCAGAGTTTATCGATGATGTTTTAGATTTTCAGAAACTGGAAGCCGGGAAAATGGAGTTTCGCTTTAAAGATAACGATCTAAATGAACTGATCCGGGATACTTATACGGCTATGCTTTCCTGGGCCGAACGTAAGGAGTTGGAGATTGACCTAAAGCTTGATGAGAATTTAAACAGTTTCAAATTTGACCGTGATAAAATTTCCCAGGTGTTGATAAACTTGATCAGTAACGCCATTAAATTTACCAAAAAGGGCCGGATTACCATTTCTACCGGGAAAAAACCGGAATTTGTCGAAGTGAAAATCGTCGATACTGGCATAGGCATAGAGGAAAAAGATATTCCTAAGTTGTTTCGTTCTTTTGAACAACTGGGGATAGCCAGAAGCGGTAAGATCGAGGGAACCGGTTTGGGCCTGGCGATTTGCAAAGATATTATCGAGGAACATAAAGGAAAAATCTGGGCTGAATCCGAGGGTGTAGATAAAGGCACTATTTTTTTATTCACTTTACCACTGTAGAAAGGAGGCGTTGGTGCAAAGGGTTTTTGTTTTAGGTTTAATCATTTTGACCGTTCCGGTCTGCGCTTGGACTTTTGATGATGGCGATTTTCAGTATTGGAACAATGAGAGTGTTTCTAAAAAAATAAACGATAACTGGAAGTTAAGCTTCAACCAGGAGTTTCGCTGGGGCGATAATGCTTCAAATCCTTACTACCGCCATTCGGATTTAGGGATTACTTATTCCGGTTTAGCTAAATGGCTGGATTTGACTTTAAGCTATCGCCACATCACTGAAGAGAGGAGTGGCAGCTGGAAGGTAGAAAACCAGCCTAACCTTAACGCTGATGTAAAATGGAAACTTTGGGATGTGGCTTTCGGCAATAAACTGCGGTTGGAGTATCGTAACCGGGAAGATGCTGATAACTTTTGGCGTTACCGCAATAAACTCACCATTAAGGCGCCGTTTAAACTTACTAAGTTAGAAATCCAACCCTATATAGCCGATGAGATCTTTTATGATTTTGACGTTGAGACTTTAAACAAAAACCGTCTTTTCGCAGGCTTCAGCCTGAAAATCCTTAAAAATCTTGACGGCGAGATCTATCACCTCTGGGAGTCCAGCGAGAAGTCAGACCAATGGAACGACACCCATGTTCTAGGAACAAAACTGAAATTTTCCTTTTAACCAGGGTATTATTTGATAAATTTGTAAATATCCTTGCGTAAACCAGCAGTTTATTTATAATAGTAGTTGAAAAAAAGAAAGGAATTGCTGATGAGCCAAAAATCTGACTTAGAAAAGCTAAAAAATGAATTGGTTAGCATAATTGAACACAAAGTGCGGACACCATTAGCGGTAATTAAGGAAGCTGTGTCTCTAGTGGCAGAGGAGGTTCCCGGTAAATTAAACCCTAAGCAAAAAAAATTACTTACTATTACTAAAAATAATATTGACCGTTTAGTTACTTCCATAGAGGAAATTTTAACAAATCCTTGGGATAAATTGGGTTAATTTTCTTAAATTAGTCAAAAGGGTGTAGCTTTTAACTCAAATCAGGAGGGGGCATGAG
Organism: Candidatus Omnitrophota bacterium; assembly: GCA_018826075.1. Classification (GTDB taxonomy): domain Bacteria; phylum Omnitrophota; class Gorgyraeia; order Duberdicusellales; family 4484-171; genus JAHKAJ01. The sequence continues at coordinate 82,198 of JAHKAJ010000014.1, read as the reverse complement.
TGGCTTAAGGGTTTTATTAGCAGATGATGAACAAGATATTTTAGAGACAATTGGTACAAGAATTGAAAGTTGGGGCTATGATTTGCTAACTGCTCTTGATGGGGATCGGGCCTTGGAAATTGTAAATTCCGGAAAACCGGACATTGTGGTACTTGATTACTTAATGCCAAAAAAAAACGGTTTAGTCACCTTAAAAGCTTTAAGAAAGATTAATCGCGATATTCCGGTAATTATGTTTACTGCTTATTCTGATGAAAAGTCAATTAAAGGAGCCGAAAATTTGGGTGTAATTGCCTTCGTTCCTAAAATTAGCGCTTATTCTGATTCTCAGCAAGCTTTGAGAGCGGCTTTAGGTATGGCTGAAAAAACAATAGTCAGGGAGGATATCTGACGATGAGCAAAAAAAGAATTTTAGTGGTTGATGATGAACAGGCTTTAGTTGAGTTAGTAAAGATGCGTTTGGAAGCTAACGGGTATGAAGTTTTATCGGCTTTTGACGGCCAGGAAGCTTTGGATAAAGCCAGGAAGGAGAAACCGGACCTGATAATCCTTGATTTGATGCTGCCGAAAATAGACGGTTATAAGGTTTGCCGGATGCTTAAATTTGACGAGAAGTATAAAAAAATTCCGATAATTCTTTTTACGGCCCGGGCTCAAGAATCAGATAAAAAGATGGGCCAGGATGTCGGAGCTGACAGTTATATAGTCAAGCCATTTGAACCTAAGGCCTTACTGGCAAAAATCAAAGAATTAACAGGAGGCTGATCTTATGGCGCTGAACAACTGGTTAATTAATCTTATCAAAGGAAAAAAATCTCAGAGAGATTCTTCGGGTAATTTCAGCCGATTGAAGGGCGAGCTTAGAGACAAAAGCCGTGATTCTCTAGAAGAAGAATTTTTTAAATTAAGAGTGGCTTATGAAATTAATCGTGACGTTTTAAGCTCGACTGGCTTAGAAGAAGCTTTGAATATACTGGTCGACAGGATTGCCGAAGTGATGTCAGTGGAAATAGTCTCGCTGATGCTGGTGGGCAAAAGCAGCGGAGAGATGCTGATTAAGTTCGCTAAAGGTTTAGATAAGGAAATCATCAGAGATGCAAAAGTTAAACTGGGCGAAGGTGTATCTGGCTGGGTAGCCCAGACCGGGCAATCGCTTTTAATCAAGGATATAAGCAAAGATCCTCGGTTTCCCAAAAGAGGCGGCCGTTATAGTACTGACTCTTTATTAAGCGTTCCCTTGAAAGTTTACGATAAGGTAATCGGGGTTATTAATGTTAATAATAAAGAATCCGGAGAAATTTTCAATGAGCAAGATTTAGATGTATTGAACCGGATAGCTGACTTGTCAGCAATAGCTGTAGTCAATGTACGTTTTCGGGAAGACGCCAAAGAGTTAGATGTTTTAAGGTCCGAATTTATCGCTAACGTATCGCATGAATTGCGTACTCCCTTGACTGCTCTTAAAGAATCAGTAGGGTTAGTTTTAGATGAGATAACCGGATCGATTAACGAAAAACAGAAGAAGTTATTGAATTTGGCATCACAAAATATCCGGCGTCTAAACGGTTTAATTGATGATTTATTGGATTTTTCCAAAGCTGAGGCCGGTTTGCACCACATGAAACGGACACTATTTGATATAACCAATATGGTAAAATCAGCTACTGATACTTTTTTGCCTTTGATTGAAAAAAAAGGCCTTGAAATCAAGGGAATCCTTACCGATAAAAAAATAGAGATTTGGGGAGATGAAGACAAGCTTTATGAAGTAATAACTAATTTTATTGATAATGCGGTTAAGTATAATAAACCCAAGGGAAAGATTAAAATAAAGCTGGAAGATGCTGATAGCGATGTTAAAATTAAGATTGCCGATACCGGTATCGGCATTCCCGGAGAAGACTTAAGCCGCCTGTTTAACCGTTTCAGCCGTCTGGAAAGCAGTTTGAAAGAAGGAGTTAAGGGAACCGGTTTAGGTTTATCGATCGTTAAGGATATCGTTGAAATGCACGGCGGAAAGATAGAAGTCGAGTCTAAGGTTGATGAAGGGACTACTTTTTCGATCAGCCTTCCTAAAAATTTACGAATCCGCCGTTAAAGTCGCTGTTAGCCTCTAAGGAGACCTAATGACAAAAAAACAAGAGATAACCGACCTCTTACTTAAAGAGAAGCTGATAACTCCCGAACAACTCATCAAGGCCAAGGATGAGACCAAGCGTACTGGCCTTTCTTTGACCCGGGCTTTGGAAAAGCTGGGGTTTATCAGTGAAGAAGATATTGCCAAAGCCATGGCTAAATCTTTAGGTGTACCTTATATGGATTTGCGGGATTATATAATTGATTCCGATTTGACTAAACTTATCCCTGAGTCAATAGCTAAAAAACACAAGATGGTTCCTTTGTTCAAGGTTGGTTCAAGTCTCTCGGTAGCTATGTTAAATCCGCAGGATATAGTAGCTTTAGATGAGGCCAGAAAAATCAGTAAATTAGATACGATCGAACCGGTAGTAGCTTCCGAAGCCGGCATCCAAAAAATACTGGATAGTTATTACGGAGGCCCCGGTACTGTAGATGAAATAGTTTCTTTTATTGATGCCGATAAGATTACTGGTAGAGAAGATAAGGATTTGGCTGAGGTGGCTGAAGAGGCACCGGTAGTCAAGTTATTGAATCTAATAATCTCAAAAGCGGTTAAAGAGCGGGCTTCGGATATTCATATCGAGCCGGAGGCCAAGAATCTATTGGTTCGCAATCGTATTGACGGAAGCTTACGGGAAGCCTATAACCTGCCTAAAGGGGTAGGCCGGGCAATAGCGTCGCGGATTAAAGTTTTATCCAATTTAGACATAGCCGAAAGTCGTCGACCCCAGGATGGAAAGATCAGCCTGAATGTGGAAAACCGCAGTTTGGATATAAGAGTTTCTACCTTTCCTACCGTACACGGTGAGAACATAGTAATGAGGCTTCTTGATAAATCAGCAGTAATTTTGGGTTTGAGTGACTTAGGTTTATCCAAAGAAAAATTAGATAGTTTTTTAGAACTGATCCGTCGGCCCAATGGGATAATCTTAGTGACCGGGCCTACCGGGTCAGGAAAAACTACTACTCTTTATGCTGCTTTGACTACGATTAATTCGGTGGATAAAAACATTATAACTATTGAAGATCCGGTTGAATACGAATTGCCTTTAATCCGCCAGACCCAGGTGAATGCAAAAATCGGAGTTACTTTTGCTGAAGGCCTGAAGGCTATTTTACGTCAAGATCCGGATATTATTATGGTCGGTGAGATCAGGGATAAAGATACCGCTGATATTGCTATCCGGGCTTCCTTAACCGGGCATCTGGTTTTTTCAACCCTTCATACTAATGATGCGGTTTCTTCATTGACCCGTTTGGTTGATATGGGTATCGAAACGTTTTTAATCTCAAGTTCAGTCATCGGTATAGTCGCCCAGAGGCTGGTAAGAGTTATCTGTGATAAGTGCAAAGAAAAATATACTCCGGTAGACCCAGCGTTAAAGGATCTTGGGGATAAGGCCAAAGGAGATTTTTACCGCGGCAAAGGCTGTAAAAACTGTGAAGGAAGCGGTTTCTCCGGCCGAATAGGTATATTTGAATTCCTCACCATCAATGAAGAAATACGCAGGATGGTTAACGAGAAAAAAACTGCCGACCAGATAAGTGAGAAAGCTTTGTCTTTAGGCTTATTGAAAACTTTAAGAGAGGATGGTCTGGAGAAAGTAGCGCAAGGTGTAACCACAATTGAGGAAGTCTTAAGAGTTACTAAGGTTTAAGTGATGGCCAAGTATCAATATAAAGCACGTGATAAGTATGGTAAGCTGGTCAGCGGCTCAATGGAAGCGTTGACTGAAAACGCGGTAGCTGAGAAGTTAAAAGAGATGGAATATTTGCCTACTTCTATTCGGGAGATGAACAAAAAGGATAGTTTTTTTGATAATTGGGCTGCTCGTTTGCGTAAAGTCAGGCTTAATGAGCTGAATATGTTTACTCGGCAGTTTGCCACCTTACAGAAAGCCGGAGTCACCATCATCGCCAGTTTAAAAGCCCTCGGCGAGCAGACCAACAACAAGCTGTTTAAGGAAACTTTAGAAAAGGTATCACAGGATGTCCGGGAGGGAAGAGATTTATCTTCTAGTTTAGAAAAACATCCGAAAGTTTTTAGCCCACTTTACGTTAATATGCTTAAATCTGCCGAGGAAGGCGGGACTTTATCCGAGGCCATGGAACGTTTAAGCGCCTTAGGGGTTCATGAGGAAAAGGTCAGGATGCAGATTAAAACGGCAACCCGCTATCCGGTAATGGTAGTTTGTTCGATGGTGGTGGCATTTATCATTTTGATTGTTTTTGTAATTCCAAAATTCGTCAAGGTTTACAGCGCGGCTGCAGTGGCTTTACCGCTTCCAACCAAAATACTTATTTGGGCTAACTATGCGGTCACTAGATACTGGTGGGCTACTGCTATACTAGTTGGTGGAGCTATATTCTTTTTATATAAGTATATCAATACTAAGCCGGGAAGATTTCTTTGGGATAAGTTTAAATTGAAAATTCCGGTTTTTGGGCCGCTTTTTCTCAAAGTCTATATGTCCCGTTTTGCCCGGGCTACCGGAACCTTGATGCGTTCGGGAGTGCCGATTTTGAGGGTTCTAGAGTTAGCTTCCCAAGGGGTGGGCAATGTGGTGGTTGAAGATACCATAAATAATATCCGTAAAGCGGTAAATGAAGGCGAAGGAATTGCCAGTCCGATGAAGAAAAGTGGTCTGTTTACTCCGGCAGTTATCCAGATGGTTTCAGTAGGCGAAGATTCAGGAAAGGTGGATGAGTTGCTTTTATTCATTTCGGATTATTACGATACTCAGATAGAATATACGATTGATAATTTCAGTTCTTTGATCGAGCCGATGATGCTTCTGATTTTAGGTTTGGGGGTCCTGCTTATGGCTTTGGGTATATTTTTGCCGATGTGGAATTTAATGGCGGTTTTTAAACGATGAAGGGGGTATATGCATGAAGAAGGGTTTTACTTTGATCGAGTTGATCATGATCATTGTTATTTTGGGAATTTTAGCAGCCGTAGCCATACCTAAATACTATGATCTTCAGTCGCAAGCTAAAATCGCGGCGGAAGATGGAGTAGTCGGCGGAGTCCGTTCAGGGATTGCGACCTATTATGCTAATCAGTGCGCCGGCGGAACCTGTAGTTATCCCAGCAATCTAGATAGCGCAAGTAGTGCGGTTTGCAATAAAACCAATGCTTGTTTTGACGATGTTCTGGCCCAAGGTGGTGTGACTGACGATTGGACTAAGGTAAACTCAACCAGTTATACTGGCCCGGCAAGTAATAATTACACTTACACCTTTGCTAATGGTTCTTTTCTCCAGGACTAAGTTTTAGATTTAAAATAGGGGGCAGGTATTTTCTGCCCCCTATTTATTGTTATTGATATGAGATTAAAAAGCGCCAATAAAGGTTTTGCTTTAATTACTGTAATCTTTGCAGTGGTTTTAATGGCTATTGTCGCTTTAGGAATAGCCACCTATATCAGTGAAGCTTTAAGGTATAACATCTCCAATATTAATCAGCAAACAGCTCTATACGCTGCCCAGGCCGGAGTCATGGCCGCAGTAGCAGACTATAAAAATGACGGCTTGGTAACTGCCCAGACTGATACTCAAATCGCTGCTAATACTTATTATTCGTTTGGCGGTTCAGGTATGTTTTTTATTGCTGATTGTAGTTCCCCTAGCATAGTCGCTGACCGTAAAATTAAAAATATTAGTATGACTAATGTGGGTGCAACTGACCTTACTATAACTCACATGCAGGTAAGTTGGACCCCTAACAATGGAGAAAACTTAATTAATATAGATTTAGGCCGGGCTACTTCTGAGTGGAGCGGAACTGCTCCCAGCGGAACCAATATAGACATGATTGATTATACAATACCGGCCGGTACAACCGAGAATGATGTCTGGTTGGACTGGAGCGTGGGCAGCAGTATCAGCTCAAAGACCATTTCAGTAGTAGTTACTTTTAGTGATGGCAGTACGGTTGAGATTATGTTATTGGATGCCGGCCTAGGCAGCGCTAACGCGATGATGATCACCTCAACCGGTAAAGTAGTAGCGCCGGATACTTATCGGCGTACCCTTAAAGCTGCTTACGATGTGGGGACAAGTGAGATTATTTCCTGGGAAGAGTCTCAGGAACACCTAATGCCATGAATAAAAACAGTTTTACCCTTATCGAGTCGATTATTGCCATAGTGATTGCAGTCATAGTGATGATTCCGGTCGGGCTGATAACTATGGAATACATAAAAAGTATAGCTTATTCCCGTCAATTAACAGTTGCCGCTGGCTTAGCTAAACTGGAAATGTCCAAAGTTAACAATTTAGCTTACAACAATGCTACCTTAGCTGATGGCTATGATAGTAATACATCAAGTTACGAAGGTTACAGCCAGGATTTAAGGCGTGAAGTTGCCTATGTTGCTGGTTCAAACAGCACCTTAAAACAAGTCACGGTTACGGTTTATGAAGGTGGTAGTGCTAGCCAATTAGTAAAGCTAACTACTTATTTGGCTAATGTTTCATTTGGTTCAGGTAGCGGTGGCGGAAGCGTTGGCAGCGGAGGCCAAGCAGATTCATTAGCAGTGTCTGGTGGAAGCATTGCCGGTACGAATTTACAGAATGTTACCTTGGGAAATACCGGTGCCAGCGATATAACCATTACCGGTGTAATCATCAGCTTTACTGGCACAAGTGGCATAAAGGCTAAGACTATCACCATGGGCGCAAGTCAGAGATGGAGCGGTACTGGAAATTCCGGATCGACCATAACTTTAGAGACAAACTTTACTCTTTCGGCCGGAACAACTTATGCTAATACCGGTTTGTTTACTTTCAGTAAAAGCTTAAGCGCAGTCAGTAGTTTAGTTTTTATAATGAGTGACCTAACCGAGACTTCAAGCTATTCATGGTAAAAACAAAAAAAGCTGCAACCTTAATTGAGCTAATCATGACGATGTTGATAATTTCGATTGTGGCGGCGGCTGTAGCCGGTGCCGTGATTTTTTTTATTCAGTTGTTTGTTTATAGCCCGCGGCAGTTGGATACCCAGAAGATTGCTGATGAACTCAACAGTATAATCATCGAAGGTAATCCCGACGCCCGGGGTCTAAGATATACTCGTAACATAATCGATGCCTCAGCTGTTCAGTTTTCCTATAGTTATGGTTATCCGGCAGCTGCACTTTCAGCGAGGTTTCGTTGGGATAGTGGCGACGGCCATATTTATCGTTCAACCAGCAGTGATCAAGGAACCAGCTGGTCAGCTGAAGGAGCTGTCCCTTATTATATTTCAGCCTTGACTACCATTGATGGAAAAGATACTCCAGGAGCTATCTTCATCTACAAGAAGGCTCTAGACGCTGATTGGATTTCCGGGGTTGATGCTTTGGTTGATATCCGCCGGGTAATCATCAACTTCAATGTCCAAACCGCGACCGGAAATTTTGATGATTGGCAGGGTTCCACTAACCTTACTTCCAGCGCTGAAATCAAAAGTTTTTAAAAATACTTGTAACCGCTTCGGAAAAGACTTATAATTTAAGGGTATGATTGATTTTGCCCTTGAGAAATACCTTACTTTTTCAAAGAAGAGGCCAAAACATATTTTATCTATTGAGTTCGGCCGGGCTTTTTGTAAGTTGGCCTATTTACAGCTACACAAAAAAGGAATTAACCTTCTTGACTGGCGGGTGGAAAAATTATCCCTGGCCGGCGGCGGCAAACCAGAAGAATTAACCGCTTTAATCCGGTCTTTTTTAGAAAAGAATTCTTCTGAAAATCCCGAATTTTATCTGACCATCCCTGATTTTGATTCTGCGGCTATAAAACACCTCCAGCTTCCGGTTTTACCCAGGCAGGAAGTTATTGGTGCAGCTAAATGGCAGCTTAAAGAAGACCTTGCCTTTGATTTAGAAAAGGCAGTTATCGGCTGGGAATTGGTCCGTGAATACAGCGATCAGGAAGGAACTAAAAAAAATGAGATAGTTTTTGCCTTGGTCGAGGAGAAAGCCCTGAATGAATATATCGGCTTGGTAAAGGAACTCAATCTTAAGCCTTCGAAGATTTCTTTGGCCCCGCTTAATTACGGCAATATTCTAAAAAAATATTTTCCGGACTCAGGAACCCAGGTAGTGCTTGACCTAAGCTACGATCAAACTACTTTATATATTTATATTCAGGGCCGGCTGAAATTCATACGCAAACTACCGTTTTCTTCCCAGAAGCTTACTCAGGATTTGACCGGAACCCTAGTTTCCGATAAAGGCAAAACTCAACTTAGTTACCAGGAAGCCGAAAACATAAAACAAGCCTTTGGTATTCCTCAAGATCAGAGCCAGGATTTGGGTGAGAAAATCACAGCTATCCAGATGATTTCTTTATTGCGGCCGCATCTTGAACTTTTAGTCAAAGAATTAAAACGCACCTCTGATTACTTTTCTTCGGAGTTTAACCAGCCTTTGATCACGCGGCTTTGTCTTGTCGGCGGCGGCAGTAATTTAAAAAATTTGGATAGTTTTTTGGCCAAGGAGTTATCTTTTGAGGTGTCACCTTTAGTTTTACCGGATTTTGGCCCAGAATCAGCCAGTTTTAAAGATTTAGGTTCTAACTACCCGCAGCTTTTAAGCGCTATAGGGGCAGCTTTAGCTGATTCGGCGGCGATTAATTTGCTGCCTCAGGAAATTAAAGCTCAAAAATCAGAGTTGATCCAGAAAATTTCCTTAAGAGTTTCAGCGGTAGCCATAGTCGCAATATTTTTATTTTCTTTTTTTATGGTCAGGCTTAAGATTAATGATTACAAATCAAGGATTGCCAATGCCCAGAAACACCTGGAGACTATCAGTGAAATCAGGGTTTTGCGGCAGAACATTCTAGCCAGGGATGGTTTAATAATCAAACTCCAGAAGGGTAAAGTCCCGGTGGATAAATTACTGATAGTTTTGAGCAACCTGGTACCCAATGAAATTACTCTAGAAAGCCTAGCTTTAAAACAGGACGCGGCAACTTTGGTTTTAAAGGGCCAGATTCAAGCCAGTGGAGCAGTGGCCGAAACAGTTTTAACTCAATTTATGAAAAAGCTTGAGGCCTCGGATTTTTTTACTGAAGCAGCTTTAACTTCATCAAAAAAAGAAGGCCTTAACCAGAGTTTTGAAATCCGTTGCGATATTTCCGGTTAGGATTTAAAAAGAGTCAAAATGAGTATAAATTCGATAACTAAAACTCAAAAAAAAATAATCATTGCCGCCAGCTTGGCGATACTGGTTTTTGTGATATTCTTATTTTTTGTCTATATACCTGGCAAAAAGGAAATGTCTCAGCTTAAAAGCACACTCCAGGCTAAGCAAAAGGAAATTCAGGATATCCAGATGATGGTGGATCAAGGCCAGCCCCTGGAAGAGAGCATCAGAATGCTTAAGGAAAGATTCGATTTTCTTGAAGGCAAGTTTCCGGTTAAAGAAGAGGAGCCTTTGAGGATGATTTCCGATCTTGCCCGCAAGGCGAAGGTAAACTTAGTCTCGATCAATCCCGGGCCTAAAAAAAATCTGGTGGATAAAAATCAGAAAAATCTGACTGTTGATAATAAAGCCTGTCAGAGGATTACGGTTGCAATTAGCCTCGATTGTTCCTATAAGGATTTGGTTAAATATATCGAGCTTCTAAAGCAAGAGCTTTCAGCTTTGGTGATAGTCGATAATTTAGAGGTAAATAAAAACAACTCCGGCAGCAACCGGGATTTAAAAGTCCGTCTGGGAATAAGTTTTTATCTTTTATCATAAAAAAAATGGATAAAAAAAATAAGCTTAAATTAGCGATTACTGTAGGTTTAACGATTATTTTAATTTTGGCATTAGCTAATGCTCAAAAAACTGTCAGCAAGATCAAGGCCCGCCGGGAGAAAACCCTGCATTCATCAGTCTTAACCAGGACTGAAGGTGCCAACATCCCTTACGATGTTTTGTATCCTTCGTCAGAGCAGAATCAACCTACTGAAGGTCTGTACCGCAAGTTGGAAGAAGAAACCAAGGGTTTTGAGTTAACTCGTGATCCGTTTAATCAACATGAGATGATAGTCAAGGATATTTCTAATAGCGGTTCATCACTTCAGGGTATTATTTGGTCTAAGGATAGCCCTAAAGCAGTGATCAACGGGAAAATAGTCGGCCTCGGTGACCGGGTCGGCGACAATGTAGTTATTGAGATTCTTTCTGACCGGGTAGTCCTGTCTGATGGAACAGTGAATTTCCAATTACGTTTGGGAAAGTGATAACCTAAAGCAGGGGAAGATATTTTTTGATTTCATATTCGGTAATTTGGATACGATAATCCTCCCATTCTTTCTTTTTATTAAACAAGAACCGGCTGAAGATATGCTCGCCAAGAGTTTTTTTAACGAACTCACTTTTTTCGGTTTCTAAAATTGCTTCAAAAAGGTTTCCCGGAAGTGAAATCAGCCCGCGTTTTTCCCTTTCTTCCATAGCCATGTGGTAAATATTAGGTTCAACCGGTACGGGCAGTTCATAATTTTTTTCAACTCCTTCCAGGCCGGCTGCCAGCATTACCGCAAAAGCCAGATAAGGGTTGCAAGCCGGGTCAGGGCAGCGCAGTTCCACCCGGGTGGCTTTTTCATTTCCCGGCCGGTACAAAGGAACCCGCAGAAGAGTAGTGCGGTTTTTTTGAGCCCAGGAAGCATAGACCGGAGCTTCATAGCCGGAAACCAGGCGTTTGTAAGAGTTTACCCATTGAGCGGTTAACGAACAGATTTCCCGGGCATGTTTGAGCTGGCCGGCAATAAAGCCTTTGGCAATAGAGGATAAGTGGTGTTTATCCTTTTTGTCATAAAAGGCGTTGCGTTCGCCCTTGAATAGCGATTGATGGACATGCATCCCTGAGCCATTTTGTCCAAACAGCGGTTTAGGCATAAAAGTGGCATGGACTCCGTTTTGTTGAGCAATTTCTTTAATTACGAATTTAGAAGTCACTACATTGTCGGCCATAACCAAGGCGTTGTTGTATTGAGGGTCAATTTCATGTTGTGAAGGCGCTACTTCATGATGACTGGCCTCCATGACAATGCCCATTTCTTCTAAAGCCCGGATGGTTTTATTTCTTAAAGTGTTGGCTAAATCGTTAGGTATTAATTCAAAATATGAGCCTTCGTCAATCAACTCTGGTTTACGATCAGATTTAAAATAAAAATATTCTATTTCCGGGCCGACATAAAAATTAAGGCCTAATTTAGTCGCCCGTTGGAGGGCCCGTTTTAATACATAGCGGGGGTCTCCGGGGTAAGGCGACAGGTCCGGGTTAAGGATATCGCAGAATAGCCGGGCAATCGGTTCATCTTTAGTCCAAGGCAGTATTTTAAAGGTATTCGGGTCAGGGAAGGCAAGAATATCGCTTTCTTCAGCTTCGGCAAAGCCGGTTACTGATGAACCGTCGAATCCTTTGCCGTGTTCCAGGGCAGCCTTTAGTTCGCCTTCGGTTATCGATACGCATTTTAAAATTCCCAGGATATCAACAAACCAGAGCTGTATTGTCCTGATGCTGTGTTTGTGTACAAGGTCTAAGATTTCCTTAGAAGTCTTTTTTCGGCCGCTGGTTTTTAAAGCTCCGGGTTTGCTCAGATCTTTTTCTTGCAGTGCGGCTTCTCCGGCAGCAACCTCAGCTTTAGGTATAATATAGCGGCTGCCTACTTTTTCAGCGTAGAGGGTCCCGTGTTTAATCCGTTCAATGATTGCTTGACGGGAGATACCTAAGATTTTAGCAGCTTGGCTGGGGCTTAAATATTCACGTTCCATGGTTTACCTCACTTTTTATTGTTATTTGTAAATGTACAACTATTGCTACATTACAAGTGTAAAACAAAACTTTACATTTGTCAAGCAAAATTTGCATTTTTTAGGTTAAAAGTAAGAAAATGCTTGAAAAATCAAGCCCTTTTTAGGATTTGAGGCTTAGATTGTAGCCCGGCAGCGATTAGCGGTTGATTTAAGCCCAAATCTTGCTACAATAAGCATAACCATGTTTTAGGCTAAAACCGGTTTATGAAAAAAACTTCTTACAAAACCTACGTTGATACCTTAAGTAAAATCGCCAAGGCTATCACTTCTGATCTGTACCTGGAGGATATGCTTAAGTTGATCGTCACCCTGACTGCCAATGTCATGCAGGCCAAGATTTGTGCTCTTTGGCTACTTGATCCCCAGAGTCAGGAGTTAAAGATCAGGGCTACCCAGGCTTTAAGCCAGGAATATTTGCGCGAGAGGAGTTTAAAGGTCGGAGAGGGTATTGTCGGGTTTGTAGCCAAGGAAAAAAAACCGGTCACCATTCTCAATGTTTTGGAGGATACACGTTACAAGGAAAAGAAACTGGCCCGCCGGGAAGGCTTGGTTTCGATGATCAGCGTTCCGATGATGGTTAAGAGAAAAGTGATCGGGGTGATTAATTGCTATACGACCGCGGTATACAAATTTACCAAAAGCGACATTGAACTGGTAAGTACAATTGCTAACCAGGCAGCCGTAGCTATTGAGAACACCGAGCTTTTGGTAAAAACCCGGGTGATCCAGGAAGAACTAGAAGCCCGGAAAAAGATTGAGAAAGCCAAAGGGATCTTAATGAGGGATCAGAAAATCAGCGAAGAGGAAGCTTATACGCTTATCCGTAAATCAAGCATGGACCGGCGTCTGTCAATGAAAGATATTGCTGAAGCGATTATTCTCGCCGCCGAGCTTAAAAAGAAGTTTTAGGATTATTATGAAAAATCAACTTGAGCATTTAGTAATCGAAAAAAAAAGTTTTTTATACCCGATAGCTATTTTAATATCATTTTTAGTTTGTTTTTCAGCTTTAGCCAGGGTTAGGATTGTCCCTCATAAAAATAATTCTAAAAGCGAATTTTCTGCCTCGACTAAGGAATTTTCAGTAGCCAGTAAAACTTTCGAGGGAACGCTTAAAGAGTATCAGCCTTCCGGAGATAATAGCCTATCGATCAAGGAAGAAATTTCAGCGTCAACTTTAGAATTCAAATCTTCGTCGGCTGAATTGATCGAACCAAAGTATAAAGCAGTTACCCGCGACCCGCGTTATTTTCACCGACATAGACATTGCAAATCTTATTTACACTTAAGCGAGTTGAACCTTTCAGAAAGTTTTAGTCAAAGCGGAGATTTTTCGCCTTCGGCCGAGTTTAAAATTTCCCAAAAAAAGAGCCGTAGGATAAGATAAATTTATTAGTTAAAAAGGAGGTCAAGATGATGGTAGGGTTAGTTAAGTTGATCGGTGTGGCTGTATTTGCCATGGGGGTTATTTTTTTGATGAAACCGGATCAGATCAAAAAGTGGCTTAAGTTTTGGATGGAAGCAGATCATTTATATATGGGGAGTTTGCTGAGCATCCTTATCGGAATAGTTTTTCTGATTGCCGCGGTGCGTTGCAATATTGCTTGGGTAGTGATTGTTTTTGGTATCATTAGTCTGATTAAAGGCTTGCTTCTGTTTATCATCGGCCGTTCTAAAATAACCGCTAAAGCCGAAGAATTTATCAAGAAGCCTGCAAAATCCCTGCGTGGTTTTGCGGTGTTAGCTTGTGTTTTTGGGATAGTTCTGATTTTAGCGGCTTAGAGTTAGTTAGTTCAGGTGAGAATGGATCCAGTCGCCAAGGAAATGAGTAAGGGTGATCACTACTAAGGCAATAGCAAAATGTTCGCCCACCACTCTCCAGGGGCGTTCGCCCTGGCTTTTAGCAATATAGAAGTTGAAAACAACCAGCAGAAACATTCCCCAAACAATACTGATGATAACTGCCTTGGTCAACGTAAAGTTTAAGAGGGGAACCATAAAACTAAGGGCGATAAAGAATTTAGACAGAAAAGTATAGATAGTCGATTCCCAAATTTCTTTGTGAGTATGCCGGTTTTCCGATTCTTCGGAAATGTGTATTCCTAAAGCATCGCTGAAAGCGTCTGCAATGGCGATAGTCAAAATTCCTCCGATAACCGCTATTTTTGACTGGGTGCCTGAGTGAAGGCCGACCATTAGCCCAAGAGTGGTGATGATGCCTGAGGTCAAGCCGAAACTTACCCCGGTTCTGATCTGATGTTTCATAACAAAAGGATAACAGATTATTTTTTACTTGTCTAGCTAAAAAAATCAAAATTTACCCTTGACAAACTATTGGAATGTTGGATAATCAGCAGTAATAATCGATGCCGATTACCAATGAACAAAGCGCGTTTTCTACTAGACAAAGTAGAGGGGGCGCTTTTCTCATTTTTTGGCCCTGGGTTGCTTAAAGGTGCGGCAGAGTTTGAATACTAATTAATCAATACTTACAAAGGAGTTTTTTATGCCGAAACGCCAAGACATCAAAAAAGTGCTGATCATCGGGTCAGGACCGATTATTATCGGACAAGCCTGCGAATTTGACTATTCGGGGACTCAAGCCTGTAAAGCTCTCAAAGAGGAGGGCTATGAAGTAGTTTTAGTTAATTCTAATCCGGCCACGATCATGACTGACCCGGGTATGGCTGATAAGACCTATATTGAGCCGCTTAATCTTGAGACTTTGGAAAAAATCATTGCCTTAGAGAGGCCGGATGCGCTTTTGCCTAATTTAGGCGGCCAAACCGGGCTTAATCTTTCATCGACTCTTTATAAGGCCGGGGTACTGGAAAAATATGGAGTTGAAGTCATCGGCGTAAAGACTGATGCTATCGAAAGAGGTGAAGACCGTTTAGCCTTTAAAGAGACAATGAATAAATTGAATATTCCACTGCCTAAATCAGAAATCAGCCAGTCAGTTGAAGAAGCTGAGGCTATTGCGGCAAAATTAGGTTATCCGGTAGTTTTGCGTCCGGCTTATACTATGGGCGGAACCGGCGGAGGAATAGCTTACAATATTGAAGAGCTGCGTACAATCGTTAGCCGCGGTTTAGCCGCCAGTATCGTTAACCAGGTATTAGTTGAGGAAGCGGTTATTGGCTGGGAAGAGTTGGAATTAGAAGTCGTCCGCGATGCCAAGAATCAAAAAATCACCGTTTGTTTTATTGAAAACATTGATGCTATGGGTGTGCATACCGGTGATAGTTTTTGCGCTGCGCCGATGCTTACAGTGCCTAAACCCTTGCAGGAGAAAATGCAGGAGTATTCTTATCGGATAGTTGAGGCTATCGGGGTTATCGGGGGAACTAACATCCAGTTTGCTCATAACTTGGTTGATGACCGCCTGGTAGTTATTGAAATCAATCCCCGGACTTCACGTTCATCAGCCTTAGCCAGTAAGGCAACCGGTTTTCCGATTGCCCGGATTTCCACCAAACTGGCTGCCGGAATAACCATGGATGAGATTCCTTATTGGCGTAAAGGAACGCTTGAAAAATATGAACCCTGGGGAGATTACGTAGTAATCAAATTTGCCCGCTGGGCTTTTGAGAAATTTCCTCAGGCTAAAGATATCCTGGGAACTCAGATGAAGGCTGTGGGTGAAGTGATGAGTATCGGAAAAAACTTTAAGGAAGCTTTTCAAAAGGCAATTCGTTCCCTGGAAATAAAACGATACGGTTTAGGGGTTAGTAAGTTTAAAGCTTTGAGTTCAGAAGAGCTTAAAAATCGAGTTTCCTACCCTTCCAGTGAAAGGATATTCTTGATCTATGAGTCGTTAAGAAGAGGGATATCGGTAGAAGAGTTATATAAGGTAACTTATATCGGCCGCTGGTTTCTTAGCCAGATGAAAGAGCTGGTTGAGTTCGAAGAAGAGATGCTTAAATACAGCTGGAATGAATTGCCTTCTCCGGTTTTGATCAAGGCAAAAGAGTGGGGGTTTTCCGATAGGTACCTGTCTGAACTTTTTAAAGTAGCTGAAAAAGAAGTCCGGACTAAAAGGATTAAGCTTGGTAAAGCCGGCTGTTTTGATGCAGTTCCGGTAAGCGGAGTCGAAAATGCCGCTTATTACTATTCTACCTATAATAAGCAAGATACGGTTTCAGTGTCTAACAAGCGCAAAATATTGATTCTTGGCGGCGGCCCTAACCGGATCGGCCAGGGTATTGAGTTTGACTACACTTGTGTCCATGCTGCTTTTGCTCTTCGCGATGAAGGCTATGAATCAATTATGATCAACTGCAACCCGGAAACAGTTTCTACTGATTATGATACTTCGAATAAACTTTATTTTGAACCGTTGACAGTTGAGGATGTATTGACGATTTATGAAAAGGAAAAGCCCGAAGGGGTGATAGTCCAATTCGGCGGCCAGACTCCTTTAAACATTGCTCAGGAATTAAAAGATAACGGTGTGAAGATATTGGGGACTTCACCGGAAAGTATTCGTTTGGCTGAGGACCGGGAATACTTTCGCAAAAGGATGATCGAGCTGGAGATCCCCCAAGCTGCCGGAGGGATTGCCCGTTCATTGAACGAAGCGGTTGAAATAGCTCAAAGTATAGGCTATCCGTTGATGGTACGGCCTTCTTTTGTCCTGGGTGGCCGGGGAATGGAAGTTATTTATGATGAGGTGATGTTGCGGCGTTATGCTGAGGAAGCAATCCAGGTCAGTCCGGAATATCCGATGCTTATTGACCGGTTCCTGGAGCAGGCTATTGAAACCGAAGTCGATGCTCTTTCTGACGGTGAAAACTGTTTTGTGGCTTCGGTCATGGAACATATAGAACTGGCCGGAGTTCATTCCGGTGATTCGGCCTGCGCTATTCCTCCCCGGACTATTAAGAAAGTGCATTTGGAAACCATTGAGCAGTATACAGCTAAAATTGCTAAAGAGCTCAAAGTAGTCGGGTTGATAAATATCCAGTATGCTATCTGCGATGACCAGGTCTATATCTTAGAGGCTAATCCCCGGGCTTCCCGGACAGTGCCGATAGTCTCTAAGATGACCGGCATACCGATAGCACACATAGCTACTCAAATAATGCTGGGCAAGAAACTTAATAATTTTCCCGAATTAAGGGTTTACAAACTTCCTTATGTGGGAGTTAAAGAGGCGGTATTTCCTTTTAACATGTTTCCGGAAGTGGATCCTTTGCTTGGCCCGGAAATGCGGGCGACCGGTGAAGTCATGGGGATTGCCGACAGCTTCGGGGTGGCGTTTTACAAGGCTCAGGAAGCCGTGGGCACGAAACTTCCCCTGGAGGGAAATATTCTACTGACCGTGGCGGATCGGGACAAAGACTATATTCTCCCGATAGCTAAACGGATCAAGAAGCTGGGGTTTACCATCTACGCAACTGAAGGTACCAGCCGGTTTTTAAATGACAAAGCTGTGGAAAATGTTTTGATCAACAAGCTGCATGAAGGAAGGCCGAATATCGTCGACTCAATAAAGAATAAGGAAATCCATCTGATCATTAACACCCCTTTAGGTTTAAGCAGCAAACATGACGATAGTTACATCCGTATGCAGGCTATACAATATAAAGTTCCTTACATTACTTCAGTGGCTGCGGCTAAGGCCAGCATTGAAGGTATTGAAGCGGCTAAAATGAGCAAGATCTCGGTAAAGTCACTGCAGGATTACCATAAGGAGTTATTTGCGGTTTCCGGAAAAATCAGGTAAACAGGAGTTTTATGGCAAAATCAACCGGCTTTGATAATGAAAAATATTTAGCTGAACAGACCCAAGCGATCTTGGAACGGGTGAAGCGCTTTGACAACAAGCTCTATCTTGAATTCGGCGGCAAAATAGTTTTTGACTACCATGCTTCCCGGGTTTTACCGGGGTTTGACCCCAATGTTAAGATACGCCTTTTAAAGCAGCTCAAAGATAAAGCTGATATCATCCTTTGTATTTATGCCGGGGATATTGAACGCAGAAAAGTGAGGGCTGATTTCGGTATTACCTATGATGTTGATGCTTTAAAACTTATTGATGATTTGCGCAGCTGGGAGATAAATGTAGCGGCGGTAGTAATAACCCGTTTTAATAATCAACCGGCGGCTAAGATCTTTAAAAATAAACTTCAGCGGCGCAATGTGAAAGTCTATACTCATCAGTTTACTAAAGGTTATCCTACCGAGGTAGACCTGATCGTTAGCGATGAGGGTTACGGCGCCAATGAATATATTGAAACCGAAAAGCCCCTGGTGGTGGTAACCGGTCCCGGCCCGGGAAGCGGAAAACTGGCTACCTGCCTTTCTCAGTGTTACCATGAATACAAGCGGGGGGTCAAGGCCGGCTATGCCAAATTTGAAACCTTTCCGATCTGGAACCTGCCGCTTAAGCATCCGGTAAATATAGCTTATGAAGCTGCTACTGCTGATATTAGAGATTTCAACCTCATTGATCCGTTTCATTTAGAGGCTTATCAGGCTACGGCGGTTAATTATAACCGTGACGTGGAAGCTTTTCCTTTATTAGAAAGGATTTTAGAAAAGATAACCGGCCATGAATCATTCTATAAATCACCCACTGATATGGGAGTGAACCGGGCCGGATTCGGAATTATCGATGATCAAGTGGTTCGTGAGGCCTCTAAGCAAGAGATTATCCGCAGATATTTCCGGTACAGTTGTGAATATATTATGGGTTTTGTCGATAAAGAGACTGTACAAAGAGTAGAGTTGATCATGGATGAGTTGGGGCTCAAGGCTTTAGACCGAAAGGTGGTGGAACCGGCTCAAAAAGCAGCCAAAGAAGGCCAGGATAAAGATCAGGGTAACGAAGGAATTTTTTGCGGAGCTGCCATTGAATTGAAAAATGGAGAGATAATCACCGGAAAGAATTCAACCTTGATGCATGCGACCGCCAGCCTGGTTTTAAATTCAATAAAAAAATTAGCTGATATTCCCGATAAGATCCACTTACTTTCACCATCAATAATGGAGTCCATAGCTAACCTTAAAAAAAATATTTCCGGAGCAAAGTCAGTTAGTCTAGATTTGGAAGAAGCTTTGATCGCTTTGAGCATCAGCGCCACCACCAATCCTACTGCTCAATTAGCCATGGAGAAATTGAGAGAACTCTCCGGTTGCGAAGTGCACACCACCCATATACCGGCACCCGGCGATGAAGCCGGTTTGCGCCGCCTGGGAGTGAATCTTACCAGCGACCCGAATTTTTCCTCAAAAAGCCTTTTTGTGCGTTAAAAAAAGACCCCCCTCCCCGGAAACCGGAGAGAGGGTCCGTGGCTAGATAGACCCCCATATTACAGAGAGTCTCACCTAAAAGATAACATCTTTAAGCTAAGAGTTTCAAGATGATAGGTGAACCGGTCAGTAAGCGTTTACAATATTTTTCTTTACAAGTTAAATAGCCCAGTATATAATTAACACTCGTTGGAGATCAATGATGAAAACTTTAAAATTAGGCATACCTAAAGGAAGCTTGCAGGAAAAGACCTTGGAGATTTTCCGGATGGCCGGGTTTAATATCTACGCCAGCAGCCGTTCCTATTTTCCGACTATTGATGATCCGGAAATCAAAGTAGTCCTTATTCGGGCTCAGGAAATGTCCCGTTATGTCCAGGACGGTGTGCTCGATTGCGGCATTACCGGCGAAGATTGGATCTTGGACAGCGGCTCAAACGTCCTGCGTTTGGCCGAATTACTTTACGCCAAGCGCACCCTTAACCCGGTACGCTGGGTGGTAGCGGTAAAAGATGATTCAAAAATAAAAAAGCTCCAGGATCTAAAGGGTAAGCGCATAGCTACTGAACTTATCAATTATACTAAAAAGTTTTTTAAAAATAAAAAGATACCGGTTGATGTCGAATTCAGCTGGGGAGCTACTGAAGTCAAAGTCAGGAGCGGCCTGGTCGATGCGATCGTTGAACTTACTGAAACCGGCGAATCCCTGCGGGCTAACGGCCTGAAGGAAATAGCTACGATCTGTTTATCGACTACCCAGTTTATTGCCAACAAGCCAGCGGTTAAGGATGTCTGGAAAAATAAAAAAATGAATTATTTGCTCTTACTTTTAAAAGGCGCCTTGGAAGCCCGGGGCAAAGTCGGCTTGAAACTAAACGTTAAACAAGAAAATTTAAAGGAAGTATTATCACTTTTACCGGCGCTTAAAAAGCCGACCATTTCTTCTTTAACTCTCCAAGGCTGGGTTGCCTGTGAAGTGATCATCGAAGAGAACCGGGTTAGAGAATTACTTCCTTTGCTTAAAGAAAAAGGCGCTCAAGGTATCATCGAATACCCGTTGAATAAAGTAATCTATTAGGAGCAATAAAGTATGCCTTGCGGAAGAAAAAAGAAGCTCAAAAAAGTCAAAAGACACTGGTTTAAAAAAAGAAGAAAACAGCAAAGGCACAAGTCTCGTTAATCTCGGCTATAAGCTGTAATTGTTCTTAGCAGTAACGTTTGGCTTTCAGTTCATAAAACAACACCTTACTTAGAGTCAAAGCAGGAAATAAAAGTGAAGCTAATAGCTGGGTTAAGCCTCGATTTTAAACGCCTTTTTTTTGTTTTTTCAGCCTGCCTTATTTTATTTTCCTTTTTTGGCTCAAACTTATCCTTAGCTCAAGACAAAAAAAGTATCACCAGGCTTTACAGCGATTATTTAAAAGGTCTTCAATATTTTGAAGAGGGAAAATATCAACAGGCTTTAGAATTTTTAGAAAAAGCCAAAGTAAAAGACCCTGATTCTATTTACCTGCGCCTTAAAATAGCCGCAGCTTTGATCCGTTTAGAAAAAATCGATCAGGCTGAAACCGCCCTGATTGCGGCAAAAAAAATCGCTCCGGACAATCTGGATATTTCCTGGATTTTGATCTTTGTTTATTCTTTGACCGATAACAGCCAAAAACTTGAACAGGAATATGAAAGTTTTTTGAAGAAAGCTCACGAGCTTAAACCCAAGGATGTAGGGATTTCCGAATATCTGGCCCAATTTTATTTTTATAAAAAACAGCCCCAGGAAGCGATAAGGGTATATCAAAGGATACTTGAGGTCAACCCCAAACATGTTGGGGCTCTTTTTTGGCTGGGTTACCTTTATGATGAGTCCGGCCGCCGCCAGGAGGCAATAGATACCTGGAAAAAAGGTCTGGCTATTGACGGTTCTTACGCTCCGATTTTAAATTCTTTAGGCTATCTTTATGCTGTAAGCGGTGAAAATCTTGATCAAGCCGAGGTTATGCTTAATAAGGCTTTGGAGGCTGAACCGGATAACGGAGCCTATCTTGACAGCTTAGGTTGGATTTATTTTAAGAAAGGTAATCTTGATAAAGCTCGAAAATATCTGGAAGAAGCCATAGCCAATACCAAAGATCCGGAAATCTACGAACATCTTGGCGATTTTTATCTAAAGTTTGGTAATCCGGATAAGGCAATCGAATATTACCGGGAAGGTTTGAATGATTTTCCGGACAGCATAAACTTAAAAGAAAAGCTCCAGCGTTATGGAAAATAAAATAAAAGTTTTAAAGGCCAAGGCAAACCAGATGAGGAAGCTTATAATCACCATGCTGGCCGAAGCCGGATCCGGCCACCCCGGAGGTTCGTTATCATCAACAGAAATAATCGCCTGCCTTTATTTTGATGTTTTAAGGCATGATCCTAAGAATCCTCAATGGCCGCAAAGAGATAAGTTTCATCTTTCTAAAGGGCATTGTTGCCCGGCAGTTTATGCGGCTTTGGCCTTATGCGGTTATTTTTCCGAGAAAAAACTCTTGACCCTGCGAAAATTAGGTTCTACTTTACAGGGCCATCCTGACCGGAGAACTCCGGGAATTGAGGTCGGCAGTGGATCACTAGGGCAAGGTTTATCGGTTTCTTTAGGTATGGCTTTGGCAGCCCGGCTCGACCGCAAAGACTCAAGAGTCTATTGCCTTATCGGTGACGGCGAAAACCAGGAAGGAAATATTTGGGAAGCAGCAATGGCAGTTGCCCATTTTAAACTGGATAATCTTTGTGCGATCATCGACTATAATCGTTTTCAGATTGACGGCCGGACCGACGAAATTATGAGTTTAGAGCCGTTAGTCAATAAGTGGGAATCGTTCGGCTGGCATGTTATCCAGTGCGATGGGCATAATATTAAGGAATTACTGGAGGCTTTTGCGCAAGCAAAAACGATTAAGCTAAAACCCACAGCGATCGTTGCCCATACGGTAAAGGGTAAGGGAGTTTCTTTTATGGAACATGTTGTCGATTTTCACGGAAGGCCGCCTACCCAGGAAGAAAAAACTATTGCTATTCGTGAATTAGAAGAGATAGCAAAAGATGAGGAAGACCTAAAAAATGGATAAAGTATACGCCAGAGACGTTTACGGCCAGACTTTAGTCGAGTTGGGGCAGAAAGATAAAGATCTAGTTGTTTTGGACGCTGACCTTTCCGGGTCTACCCGGACCGCGATCTTTCAAAAAGCCTTTCCCGACCGGTTTTTTAACTTTGGGGTTGCTGAACAGAACATGATGGCCACAGCCGCAGGGCTGGCCAGCAGCGGTAAAGTTGTTTTTGCTTCGACTTTCGCTATGTTCGCTACTGCCCGGGCTCTGGATCAGGTGCGTAATTCGATTTGCAGCAATAATTTTAATGTTAAAATTGTTGCTACCCATGGCGGAATAACCGTAGGCGAAGACGGGGCGTCACACCAGGCGCTTGAAGATATAAACTTTTTCAGAGCTATTCCTAACATGAAGATAATAGTTCCGGCTGACGGCCCCCAAACCCGGGAAGCGGTTATCTGCGCTTATAAAAATAAGGGCCCTTTCTATATTCGGCTCGGCCGTTCAAAGATTTCCAGCCTCGAGAACAAAGCTAATTTTATTTTCGGAAAGGGGCAATCTTTAAAGGAAGGAAAAGACTTGGCAATCATTGCTTGCGGGATCATGGTTCAGGAAGCTCTGGCTGCCAGCGCTATTTTAGAAAAGGAAGGTATCTTTGCAGCAGTGGTCAACCTACATAGTTTAAAGCCATTAGATGAGGATTTGCTGGTAAACCTGGCTAAAAACTATAAAACGATTCTGGTTTGCGAAGAGCATCAAGTTACCGGGGGGCTATTTTCGGCAGTAGCTGAAACTTTGATCCGCAAGGCCCCGGTTAAAGTCGAGCGCATCGGGATTGAGAATGTATTTGGGCAATCAGGATCGCCCAAGGAGCTTATGGAATTTTATGGCCTCTCCGCTGATTGTATCGCTAAAAAAGCAAAAAAGATTTTCCGGCAGTAAAGTCAGAATTCTTAGCCCCGCCAAGATAAATCTCTACCTTAATATTATAGGTAAATATCCCGACGGTTTTCACCGCTTAGAGAGTATTGTCGAGCGCATCTCGCTTAAGGATGAGATCGAGGTCACCGTAAAGACTGACTTTGGGATTAAGCTTTCATCTAACTGTAAAAGTTTAGAAACTAAAAATAATTTAGTGGTCAAAGCGGCTCAGCTGATAAAAAAACGTTATCGGATCCCCTACGGTTTAGATATCAGGCTAAAGAAGAATATACCCGTAGGTTCAGGGTTGGGCGGCGGTTCATCTAATGCTGCCAGCACTGTTTTAGCTTTAAATAGTTTATTTGATCTAGGTTTAAACAAGGTCCAACTATATCGTTTAGGCCAGGCTCTGGGCAGTGATGTAAACTTTTTTCTTTCCCAGAGCCGTTTTGCCTATATTTCCGGAAGAGGCGAAAAGGTAAGGCCTTTAGCGATCAACAGCAAGTTTAAGCATTTCATCATCTGGCCGGGAAAATCAATATCGACCAAGGCAGTCTATGCCCGGGCTAAACCTAAATTGACAAAATTTTTTAATAGTGCTAAGATATTACAGAATGCGCTCGAGCGTAAAGATACGGCTCTGATTAAGAAAAGTATTTTTAACGCTTTAGAGGAAAATGCCTGTTCTATTTGTCCAGAGTTAAGGAAAGCAAAACGATATTTGACTGAAAGGAATATTTTTGCCAAAGTGACCGGTTCAGGCAGTGCGCTCTATACGACTGATACTCCTTTAGCTTTAAAAGTTTTGAAAAACAGCCTGTCATCTTCTTGGAAAGTTTTTGCGACAGAGACTTTTTGAATAGAAAACTACTTTTAGAAAAAGCCAGTTAAGGCGAGATACATCTTGAAAAGGAGGTAAAGTCGATGGAGATCACAGAAGTCAGGGTTTCACTTCGAGAAGGTGAGGGAAAACGGCTTAAAGCCTATGCAACAATCACCCTTGATAATTCTTTTGTAGTCAGGAATATCAAGGTTATTGAAGGAAATAGCGGCCTTTTTGTTGCTATGCCGGCGCGTAAATTGAAGCAGTTTTGCCCCCGCTGCGGCAAAAAAGTAGATGTTGGCAGTCAGTATTGCAATTATTGCGGGGTGCAGTTACCGCCTGCTCCCAGGAGTAGCGATGAAAATCGGGGAGCAACCCATCAGGATTTAGCCCACCCGATCAATCAGGAATTTCGCGATTATCTTCAAAGTAAAGTTTTGGATGCTTATCAGCGCGAAAAAACATCCCCGAGCAAAGATCACCGCCGGGAAGAGCAGAAAGTCAAGGATTCGGAATAATAGTATACCACTAAAATTGCCCGGTAGTGTAATCGGTAACACAGCAGCTTTTGGAGCTGCCTTTTCTGGTTCGAGTCCAGACCGGGCAGTTCTGCTTCGCCCTTCGATAGGTAAATAACAGTAGGGCTTCGCAGGAACTGAAGATGAATATTGTATATATTTTAACGAGCAAAGAATATCCAGCTAGATGTTATATAGGTTTCACTCAGAATTTAGAGCGTAGGATAAGAGAGCATAACAAGGGAGATTCGTTATATACGAAACGCTATATGCCTTGGAAATTGCAGACATATATTACGTTTACAAATAAAGCACGCGCAGAAGAATTTGAGAAATATCTTAAGTCAGGTTCGGGATTTGCATTCTTGAAACGTAGATTCCTTTAGGGCGAAGCAGAACTGCCCCTGCGAAGCTCCACTGCAATTTAGTTGTTGAAGAGCGAAGCAGGGCAGCTAATTAATATGAGTAAATTTACGGCAATAGTTTTGGCGGCGGGAAAAGGCGAGCGGATGAACTCTGCCCAGCCTAAGGTTTTGCAGGATTTGCTGGGTAAGTCTTTGATTTTTTACGTTTTGCGCGAGCTGCTTAGTTTGAAAAAGTACATTAAGAAGATAGTGGTGGTTATCGGTTATCAGGCTAAAACCGTAGAAAAAGAAGTTAAAAGTTATTTTCCTAAGAACTCTAACATAGAGTTTGTCCGTCAACCCAAACTTAACGGTACGGCTAAAGCCGTAGAAGCTGCCCTTAAACGGGCAAAACAAGATAACCTTTTAGTTGTTTGTGGAGATGCTCCTTTGATAACCGCAGCCAGTTTAGGCAAACTGATTTCTTTTTACCTAAGCCAAGAGAGGCCAGGCGCTTTTTTGACTGCAGTAGTAAAAAGAGAAAACTCCCTGGGAACTGTTCTTTATGACCCGCAAGGTAACCCCAAGAAGATTATCGAAAAGATAGAGATCGGGAGCGCAGCCAGTATTTTCCAGGAGATCAATAGTGGGATTTATTGTTTTCAACGTAAAGCTTTACTAAAAAACCTGCCTGAAATTAAACCGAACCCCCGGAAAAAGGAATATTTTCTTACTGATCTCATCGACCTATTCTACCAGCAGGGTGAGCCTTTAAGTTCGTACCGTCTGGCTGATTCTTATGAGATTGAAGGCATTAATAGCCAGGAAGATTTAGTTTTAGCCCGAAAAGTCATGCGTCAAAGGATAGTCAACGGTTTTATTCAGCATCAGGTTAGGATAATTGACGCTGAAACTGTCTTTATTGAGCAGGGGGTAAGCATTGGAAAAAATACTACAATTTATCCCTTTACCTTCATAGAGAAAGGTGTTATAATTGGCCGCAATTGTTCCCTGGGGCCTTTCTTGCATTTGCGTCAAGGTACCCGGATAGGGGATGATACCGAGGTCGGTAATTTCCTGGAAATAAACCGCTGCCGGGTCGGAAACAAGGTGAAAATCAAGCATTTTGGCTACTTAGGAGATACGGTAGTGGAAGATAAAGTTAATATTGGCGCCGGAACAGTGGTGGCTAATTTTGACGGTAAAAAGAAGTGGAAAACAAAGATTTCTCAGGGTTCTTTTATCGGTTCGGATACGATTTTAGTCGCGCCGGTAAAAGTCGGCAAAAACAGCCGAACCGGGGCCGGCAGCGTAGTCACTAAAGACGTTAAAGCTAATACTGTGGTATTAGGGGTTCCGGCCAGACTGCTTAAAAAAACAAAAGATAGTCGCAAGAGGTGATCTATGGATAAAATGGTTATTTTCAGCGGTAGCGCCAATAAAAAACTTGCTGAAAAGATTTGTAAGAATCTTAAAGTAAAACTCGGCCAAGCTTTCATTTCCCATTTCAGCGATGGCGAGATAAGAGTAGAGATCGGAGAAAATGTAAGAGGCAAAGACGTCTTTGTTATTCAGCCGACCTGTCCGCCGGTCAATGAAAATCTAATGGAGTTATTGATCATGCTTGATGCTTTGCGAAGGGCTTCAGCCCAGAGAATCACCGCGGTTATTCCTTATTTTGGTTATGCCCGCCAGGACCGCAAAGACCAGCCGCGAGTCCCGATAACCGCTAAACTGGTGGCTAACGTTTTAGATGAGGCTGGTGCCGACCGAATTTTGACTTTAGATTTACACGCCGGGCAGATCCAAGGTTTTTTTGATATCCCCTTGGATCATTTGTATGCTACTAATGTTTTTGTCGATTCTTTTCGCAGGATGAGGTTTAATAATATGGTTATTGCTTCCCCGGATGTAGGAGGGATAAAAACCGCCCGAGCTTATGCTAAACGTTTTCGGGCCGGCCTGGCTATTGTCGATAAACGGCGTAATTCACCGGAAGCTACTGAAGTCATGCATATCCTGGGTGAAGTCGATGGTAAAAATGTGATTTTGGTCGATGACATAATTGCCACTGGGTCTTCAATAGTGGAAGCAGCCCGGGCTTTGAAGAAAGCCGGAGCCGAGAAGATCTTTGCAGCGATTACCCACGGCATCCTTTCGGCTGATGCAGTTTCCAAGATCAATAAGTCGTGCATTGACACCTTAGTGATTACTGATTCAATTCCCTTGGCCGATTCTAAAAAAAGTAAGAAAATCAAGGTAGCCTCAGTGAGCAGCCTTTTTGCTGATGCAATAAAAAGGATCCATTTTGAGGAGTCAATTAGTGTCTTGTTTAATTCATTGGAGAAAGGATAACTATGGAAAGAGTAAAAATTAAAGTAAGTTTGAGAGAAGGTAGAGGCAAAGAAATTGTCAAAAAGTTGCGTAAACAAGGGTTCATCCCGGCAGTGGTTTATAGTAACGATGTAAACACTGTTCTAAGCATACCGGTAGAGGGTTTAAAGGTGTTACGGTCGATACATTTTTCCGAAAGTACGATAATCGATATGGACATAACCGGGGAAAAGGATTCCCTTTCCATGCCGGTTTTTATCAAAGATGTGCAATTTAACCCTTTGACTGAAGCTATTGACCATATTGATTTTTTAAAGGTGTCTTTGACCGAAAAAATCCGGGTAAATATTCCGATTATTTTAAAGGGTGAGGCCAAGGCCGTTAAAGAAGCCGAAGGAGTCGTTGAACAGATCTTACGCGAGTTGGAAGTCGAAGGCTTTCCTTTGGACATACCCGAGCACGTCGATTTAGATATCTCAGGGCTGGAGATAGGAAGATCTATCCATGTTGAACAGTTGAAGGTTCCCGAGAATATCAAGATTATAAGCGAACTAGAAGAAGCTGTAGTCACCGCTTTGGCTAAACAGGAAGAGGTAGAAGTTGAAGCCGCAGCCGAAGGAATTCCGTCCCAGGAACCGGAAGTTATTAAGGAAAAGAAAGAGGTTCCTGAAGGTTCAGCCAAAGAAGCTAAGCCTAAGGAAGCTAAACCTAAGGAAGCCAAAGAAGGTAAAGAAAAGAAATAAAGTGAAGTTTATCTTTGGCCTTGGCAATCCCGGCAGTCAGTATAGAAAAAATCGGCACAATATCGGTTATCGAACAGTCGAAAGGATTGCCCAAGAGAGCGATTGTTCTTTTAAAAGAAAATTTGGTCTAGGAGGGTTAGTAGCTTTAAGCAAAACCTTACCGGATGAACAGGGGTTTTGTTTGGTTAAGCCGGCCGCTTATATGAACAATTCCGGCCTTTGTCTAAGAAAAGCCTTAAAAAAATACGGTTTTTCTCTTGAAAATGTTCTCATCGTTTACGACGATGCCGATCTTGAGTTAGGGATGATCCGGTTCAAACGCAGCGGTTCTTCCGGCGGCCATCGCGGCATGCAGTCAATAATCGACAGCTTAGGGACTGAAGAGATAAACCGTTTGCGGATCGGGATCGGAAGAGATCCCCGTCGAGATACAGCAGATTATGTTCTTTCTGATTTTCTTGATTTAGAAAGGGAAACCTTAGAGGAAGTGATTGCCCAGGCTGCAGGAGCGTGCCGGGATTGGGTGATTGAAGGTGTTGAATCAGCGATGTCTAAATATAATCGAAAGCTAACAAGTTAGGAGGTTTTTAACCGTGCAAAGAAATTACGAAAGTATGATGATAATCAGGCCGGACCTGGGCGACGACCAACAGCAGGAAATATTCAATAAGATCATTAAAAAGATCGAGGGCCTCGAGGGGAAAGTATCAGCTTCCAAGATATGGGTTAAGGAGCACAACTTTTATTACCCTTTGAAATCCCGCGGCGCTGAAAAGAAAAAATATGCCAAGGGATGTTATTGGCTGGTTAATTTTCTTTTAGATACGGATAAAATGGATGAGCTTAAAGAAGCGATGCGCTTGGAAGAAAGAATTTTGCGCAATATCATTATAAGTAAAGAAGACCAGGCTGCGGCCTTGGAGCGGGAACGGTCTTAAGAATTGGAGGAAAGAGATGTTAAGTTTCAATAAAGTATTTATGGTAGGTAATTTGACTAAAGATCCGGAACTACGCTATACCCCTCAAGGGACGGCAGTGACAACTTTAAGGATAGCTTCCAACAGTTCTTTTAAGGATAAAACCGGCCAGCAGCAAAAAAGCACTTGCTTTGTCAATGTTGTAGTCTGGGGCCAGATGGCCGAGGTCTGCAACCAGTATTTGCAGAAAGGCCGGCAGGTTTTGGTAGAAGGGCGCCTGCAGTCGCGCAACTGGCAGAACGCCGAAGGTAAAAACCGCAGCACTTTGGAAGTGGTTGCTGCCCGGGTGCAGTTTATGTCTTCCGGCCAGCCAAGAGAGCAGCAAAGTTCTTCGGAAGTCGACCTAGGCGAAGCTCCCGAAGAAGTTTTTAACTTAGAAGGCGATAATTCACCAAACAAAGAAGCAATATAAAGGCAAAGGAGAAACGATTCAGTATGTTAAAAAGAGAACCAAGGGAAAAAAAGGATTTACCGAAAAAGGGAGTACGTTTTAAAAAAGACTGTAGTTTTTGTAAAGACAATCTCGACATCGACTATAAGAATTTAGAGTTACTTTCCCGCTATGTTTCTTCGCGGGGTAAAATATTATCCCGGCGGATCAGCGGCAATTGTGCCAAGCATCAGCGCAAGATAGCCCGTCAGGTAAAATTGGCGCGTTTTTTGAATCTACTCCCGTATTCCGGTAAAACTTTTTCTTAGTCTAACTTACCCCTGACATTGGCGATGCCAATGCCAGGGGTTAATTCAACTAAGTCCGCCTTTGGCGGACAAGTTTCATTAAAAAAAGAGGTGTTAGAGTGAAAGTTATTCTTCTTGCGGATTTAGGTAAACTTGGCCAAGAAGGTCAGACTAAAGAAGTCAAAGACGGCTATGCCCGTAATTATCTTATTCCCCGAGGCTTGGCGCTACTAGCTAATGCCGGAAGCCTGAAAAAGTTCGAGGATTTGAAAAAAGTCCGGGAAAAAAACAGCGAAATTCAAAAACAGAAGTTTTTGAAAGTAAAGGAGCAGATTGAGAAGATTTCTTTAACGGTTACTGCTGAGGCTAAAGATGATGAAGAGCTTTACGGAGCGATCAGTGAGTCCCAGATCGAAAAACTTCTTGAAGCTGAGGGGATTTCTTTCCAAAAGGGCAGTATTCTTGTTCCTGAACCCATGCGTAAGCTCGGCGTTTACGATTTAAAAATATCTCTTTGTCCGGAAGTCGAAGCTAAGCTGCGTGTTTGGGTCGTCAAAAAATAATACCGCATATGAGCGTTGATAGCCCTACCCAATATTTGGATAAGGTCCCGCCCCAAAATATTGAAGCCGAAATGGCTACTTTGGGAGCGATGCTGCTTGATGAAAAAGCCATACCTGAAGTAATTGAACTGGTTGACGAAGCCGCGTTCTATAAGAATGAACACAAGCTGATCTACAGCAGTATTCTTTCTCTTTTTGACCTGCGTAAAAAAATAGATATTCTTACAGTTTCTGAAGACCTGAGCAAGAAAAAAGTATTGGAACGAGTTGGCGGCTCGACTTATCTGGCTACCCTGGCTGATTTTGTTCCTACTTCTGCCGGCGCGGTCCACTACGCCAGGATTGTAAAAGAAAAAGGGATTTTGCGTTCGCTGATCGGCAGCGCAACTTCTATAATTTCCTCGGTTTATAAAGGCGACGGTGACGTCAGCTCGCTTCTCGATCAGGCTGAAAAGATGATTTTTGAGATCAGCGACCGCCGTGTCGAGGGCGGATACGTCCATATCAAAGATATTATTAAAGATGGGATAGAGTTGATTGAATCTCTTTACCATAAAAAATCTCATGTTACCGGAATTCCCAGCGGATTCCGGGACTTTGATTCCAAGACTGCTGGTTTGCAGAAAGGTGATCTGATAGTTTGTGCCGGAAGGCCGTCAATGGGTAAAAGTGCTTTTGTTACATCGATAGCCGCTCACGTAGCTATCGAAGAAAAAATTCCGGTAGCTATTTTTAGTTTGGAAATGTCTAAAGAACAGCTGATGCAGAGGTTTTTGTGTTCTTTAGCTAAGGTCGAAGTCAACCGGATGCGGACTGGATTTCTGGCTCCTTCGGAATGGCCGGTGCTTACCAGCGCTGCCGGTAAGCTTTCCGAAGCTCCGATTTACATCGATGATTCACCGGCTATGACTGTTTTCGAACTGCGGGCTAAAGCCCGGCGCCTAAAGGCTCATCATGAAATACAGCTGGTGTTAATCGATTATTTACAGCTTATCCGGGGCACTCGCCGCAGTGAAAGCCGTCAGCAGGAGATATCGGATATTTCCCAGAGTCTGAAAGCATTAGCCAAAGAGCTTAACATACCGGTTATCGCCGTCAGTCAGTTATCGCGGGCGGTTGAGTCACGCGAAGGCCACCGGCCGAAACTGTCTGATTTACGCGAATCAGGAGCGATCGAGCAAGATGCTGATGTGGTAGTTTTGCTTTTTAGAGAGGAGTATTATAATCCTACTGATGCCAACAGGGGTACCGCCGAAGTAATAATAGCCAAACAGCGTAACGGTCCGGTGGGAAGTATTAATTTAACTTTTCTTAAAGAATTTACCCGGTTTGCTGACATGTCCCGCGAGGAACAAGAGGCTTGATGTTGACTTTGTTCAGAGTTGGGAATATAATATAACAATGAAAAAAATAATTTGTTTAATTTTGTTTCTGATTAGTTTTAGCCTACTATCCTACTCTCAGGAGCTGATTTCTCGCATCGATATCCAGGGTAACGAAATTGTCAGCGATGCTACGATTGTTTCGCGGATAAAGATCCGGGCCAACCAGGATTATAATGAGAATATCGTCAATGAAGATATCAAGAACCTTTATGCCACCGGATTCTTTGAAACCGTTGAAGCAAAGAAAGAGGTATCTTCTGAAGGCATAGCCATTACTTTTAAAGTCAAAGAAAAACCGGTATTGAAGAAAATAACTGTTGAAGGGGCGCGTTTTATAAGGAAAGACAAGATTTTGGGTTTTCTGGATATAAAGGAAGGCTCTTTTGTTGATGAATATTCCCTTAAAGAAGCCACTCGCAAGATAAAAGACCTCTATACCGCTAAAGGTTTTTTCCAGGCCGAAATAACCTACGATTTAGAACCGCTCAAGGACAAAAATGAGGTTACGGTGGCTTTTCTGATAAACGAAAAGGGTATCTTGAAGGTGCGCCGGGTGCAAACAATCGGCAACAGCCATGTTTCGACTCGCAAGATCCTCCGGGTGATGAAGACCCGCAAGGCCTGGTTATTTAATCGGGGTATTTTTAAAGAAGACGTCTTAGCCGATGATATTAACCGTTTGACTGATTACTATAAGCTGCAGGGTTTTAGCGATGCTGTGGTCAAAGTGAACACTGTTTATAAGCCTAAAGGGATCTATCTTAATGTGGTTGTCGAGGAAGGACAGCGTTATCATATCGGGGAAGTAACCATAGAGGGTAACCATGAGTTCTTAGCCGAGAACATTTACAAAGCCCTGGCGTTAAAAACCGATTCGGTTTTTAGTGAGCAGGCAGTTTATTATGACGCTTCAAAGATAAGAGAACTTTATGTTGATCGGGGATATATTTTTTCCCAGGTTCAGCCACGCAGTGTGTTTAATCCCCAAACTCAGAAAGTAGATGTAAATTATACTATCGTTGAA
The DNA here is from genome assembly GCA_018826075.1 of Candidatus Omnitrophota bacterium. Classification (GTDB taxonomy): domain Bacteria; phylum Omnitrophota; class Gorgyraeia; order Duberdicusellales; family 4484-171; genus JAHKAJ01. The sequence continues at coordinate 49,608 of JAHKAJ010000014.1, read as the reverse complement.
AACCAGGTAGCCTACATCGAAGATATCGAAATAAGAGGCAATATTAAAACTAAAGATAAGGTGATCCGCCGGGAGATCCGGATCTATCCCGGCGATAAGTTTGACGGTAAAAAAGTCAGGAAAAGTAAGGAGCGTTTGGAAAATTTAGGTTTTTTCGAAGAGATGCGTTTTGGTACTGATCCCGGTTCTGAAAGCGATAAAGTTGATTTGGTGGTCGATGTTAAGGAAGCTAAAACCGGATACCTTAGTTTTGGCGGAGGCTATTCATCGATCGATGCATTTATCGGGTTTGTTGAACTGCGCCAGCGCAATTTTGACTACCGTAATTGGTCGACTTTTACCGGTGCCGGCCAGGATCTGACTTTACAGGTGAGCATGGGGACATTGACTGATAAATACCAGTTGAGTTTTACTAATCCTTGGATATTCGACAAGCCGGTGTCTTTTGGTTTTGACGTTTATAAAAAAGGCCACCAGCAGGATGAAGATGTAGGCTATGCTTACGAAGAAGATATCCGCGGCGGCACTTTACGTTTAGGTCGAGAATTTAGTGATCAATGGAAGGCCGACCTTGGTTATCGTTTTGAGCGGGTAAAAATAACCGACATTGTAGCTGACGCCACACAGGAACTTAAAGATGAAGCCGGAATTACTGATTTAAGCAGCGGCCGGGTTCAACTTAGTTACGACAGCCGGGATAATGTTTTCTCGCCGTCTAAGGGTTTTTATTTAGTCAATAGCCTGGAGCTTTTTGGCGGTCCGTTTTCCGGAGACCGGGATTTCGTTAAATACTTTGGCAACTTTAATGTTTATTTTCCGATGATAAATAAATCAGTGGTTGGATTGCGCCTGCGGGCTGGGATTAGCGATCCTTTTTCCAATACCGAAAAGGTGCCTATCTATGAGCGGTTTTTTGCCGGAGGCGCCGCTTCAGTCAGGGGCTATCGTGAGCGTAAAGTCGGCCCGATAGATTCAGTCACTGAAGATCCTATCGGTGGCGAAGCCTTATTTGTAGCAAATTTTGAATATACCTATCCTTTAGCTAGTTTCATTAAAGTCGCTACTTTTTTTGATACTGGAAATACCTGGAAAGAAAAGAAAGATTTTTTAAGCGGCGATTTAAAATCAAGCATTGGTTTAGGTTTAAGGGTCAAGACTCCGATCGGCCCGGTAAGTATTGATTACGGCTGGCCTTTAGACCTTGAGCCAGGCGAAGACGAAAAGCAAGGAAGGTTTCACTTTAACATAAGTAGGGGATTCTAATTTAAGGAGGGAGCGATGAAGAAGTTATTAGTTGTTTTTCTGGCGATTGGGTTAACCGGAGTTTTTAGCCCGGCGATTTTTGCTAAAGATCTGAAGATTGGCTATGTTGATATTATCAAAGTTCTTAACGATTACGAAAAGACCAAGAAATATGATGCTACTTTAGAGGAAAAGCGAAAGGAAGCTGAAGAAAAACTTACCAAAAAGAAAGCTGATCTAGAACAGATGCAGAAAAAGCTTAGTGTGATAAAAGAGGGCGAAAAACAAAAAGAACAGGAAAAGCTGACTAAAGCGGTGGAAGAATATCGTGAGATAGAGCGGACATCTTTTGTCGATATTAAAAAAGCCAGAGATGAGAAGATGAAGGAGATTATTGATGATATGGATAAGGTCATCAATACCTATGCAAAGAAAAACGATTTTACTTTGATCATCAACGAAAATGCTGTTCTTTACGGTGATAAGGTAATGGATATCACTTCTGATATCCTGAAAATAGCTAATAAAAATTACAAGAAGTAAACTTGAACTTAACCCGGTCGGGAAATCAGATTTTCTGACCGGGTTTTGTTCTTTACGCGAGTAATGTACCGATGCGTTTTACCCTTAGACAGATTGCAGATTTAGTGAATGGCGAGCTGACCGGCAGCCCTGATCTCGTGATTACCGGTATTTCCGGGATCAAGGAAGCCAAAGAAGGAGATATAACTTTTTTGGCTAATTCCAAATATGTTTCTTTAATCCAGGATACTGAAGCTTCGGCAGTCATCACTTCTCGGGAGCCGCTGAGCACCAAAAAACCCCTGATCAAGACCGACAATCCTTCGATGGCTTTTACTGCAGTTGTAGAGCTATTATTGCCGGGTAGCCTTACGCATCCAGAAGGTATTCATCCCACGGCAGTTATTTCTAAAGATGCGGTTTTAGCCGAAGGTGTTTCAGTAGGTGCTTATGCTGTTATTGAAAAAGGGGTTACCATCGGCAAAGGAACAACTATTTACAGCGGTTGCTATATCGGCCAGGAGGCTAAGATCGGTAAGAGCTGTCTTATTTACCCCCAGGTGTCGTTGATGAACCGGGTAGTAGTGAATGACCGGGTGATTATCCATCCTGGTGCAGTTATTGGCAGCGATGGTTTTGGTTTTGTACAGGTTTGCGGCAGCCAAAGAAAAATTCCTCAAATCGGAACGGTTTTGATCGAAGATGATGTTGAGATCGGAGCCAATGTCACTATTGACCGGGCCAGATTTGATAAAACCATCATTGGCCGGGGCACTAAGATCGATAATCTGGTCCAGATAGCTCACAATGTGGTTACTGGTGAAAACTGTATTATTGTGGCTCAAGCCGGAATTTCCGGAAGTACTATTATTGGTAAAGATGTGATCTTAGCCGGTCAAGCCGGGCTTGTCGGCCACATCCGTATCGGCGATAAAGCGATAGTCGCTGCCCAGGCCGGAGTAACCAAGTCAGTTCCTGCGGGAGTCAAAGTCTCCGGATACCCGGCAAAACCGCACAATGAGGCTAAACGGGTAAATGCTTGTCTGCAAAGCCTTCCCCAGATGCATAAAAAGGTGAAAGAGTTGGAAGAGAAGTTGAAGGAACTAGAGGATAGATTAACTGGAAAAAATGGATAATCAGAGAACACTCAGCGGAAAAGTAGCCTTAGAGGGAATTGGTTTGCATACCGGGATCAAAGCTAAGCTGGAGATGCTTCCGGCGCCGCCCGATTCAGGAATAACTTTTTTAAGGCAGGATATCGATTCCACAGCTTTGATCAAGGTCAGCCCTTATTCGGTTTTAAATCCCGATAAATTTCCCCGTCGTACCTCGGTAGGGACAACTAGTGTTTACGTGCATACCGTTGAACATTTGATGGCTGCTTTTCATCTTTTGGGGATCGATAACGTCCAGGTGAACATTTGGGGAGAAGAAGTCCCCGGGTTGGATGGCAGCGCTAAAGATTTTATCGAGGCTTTGCAGAAAGTCGGTTTAAACCAACAAGATGCGCTTCGTGACCGTTTGCTTGTCAAGGAACCTCTTTGGGTGGAAGAAGGTTCATCAAGCATTGTGGTTTTACCATACAATAGCTGCCGGATATCTTACGTGCTTAGTTATGATAATCCGCTTATCGGCTCGGGTTATGTTGATATTGTCCTTAACGGTGAATTAAAAAACGATCTTTATACAGCTAGAACCTTTTGTTTAGAAAATGAGGTTAAGTCATTGCTTGATATGGGTTTAGGAAAAGGAGCCAACCATAAAAATACTCTGGTTGTTTCTGAAAAAGGGGTAGTTGATAATAAAACCCGGATTCCTGATGAATTTGCCAAGCATAAGATTTTAGATCTGATCGGAGACCTCTATTTAGCCGGCCCAATACAAGGGCATATAATCGCCATTCGCGGCGGCCATTCTCTGAATATAAAACTTATAGATAAATTACGCCGTTACCGGGAAAAAACTAAAAGTGCCGGAGTCAGCTCTCAGACTGCTTATGTTCCTAAGGGTACAGAGTTAAACATCGAAGAGATCATGAAAATCCTTCCGCATCGTTATCCTTTCCTGTTGGTTGACCGAATAACTTATTTGGATAAAGGCAAAAAAGCTGTCGGTATAAAGAGCGTGACTATGAATGAGTATTTTTTCCAGGGCCATTTTCCCGGCCGCCCGGTTATGCCGGGAGTTTTGATAGTCGAAGCTATGGCTCAAGTCGGCGGAGTGCTGATGCTGGCTTGCCCGGAGCATAGCGGAAAGCTTGCCTATTTCATGGCTGCCAATCATATTAAATTCAGAAAAACCGTGGTCCCTGGAGACCAACTGGTTATTGAAGTTACTGTCGGTAAAGTGCGCAGTAAAACCGGTTTAGTATACACCAAAGCCTTTGTTGATAATAAAGTGGTTGCTGAAGCCGAGTTGATGTTTGCCCTGGTTGAAACTTAATCTTATCTCTATGTCCAGTAATATTTCCCCTAAAAGCTTAGTCAGTCCCGGTGCTCAGTTGGCAGCCAATGTTACCATTGGCCCTTTTGCAATTATCGGTGAACATGCCAAGATCGGCCCGAATACGGTTATTGATTCATTTGCCCAGGTTTTGGGATATACGCAGATCGGCGCCAATTGCCATATTTTTCCCTATGCAGTGATCGGTAACGTTCCCCAGGATTTAAAATATACCGGCCAGAAGAGTTTTTTAATAATCGGTAAGAATAATTGTATCCGGGAATTTGTCACTATCAATCCCGGTACTGAGGAAAATTCTAAAACCAGCGTCGGCGATAATAATTTGATCATGGCTTATTCGCATATTGCCCACGACTGCACAGTCGGCAGTGATAATGTTTTTGCTAACGCGGCTACTTTAGCCGGGCATGTTGAGATCGGGGATAAAGTGGTTATCGGAGGGCTGGTGGCAATTCATCAATTTTGTCGCCTGGGAGATTTATCAATTATCGGAGGTTGTTCCAAGGTAGTTCAGGACATCCCGCCGTACTCGATGTCTGACGGCCATCCGGCAAAAGTCTGCGGGCTTAACCTGGTGGGTTTGCGCCGGGGTAAATTATCTGCCAAGACCATAAGTAACCTTAAAAAAGCCTTCAAAATACTTTTTTTTGAAAATCATTCTTTCGATAATGCTAAAGCTTTGATCGCTAAAAATTTACCTTCGCAAAAAGAAATAAGCTATCTTATTGATTTTATTTCTTCTTCAAAGCGGGGAGTGAGTAAATGAAATGAGAGTAGGAATTATTGCCGGAAACCGCAAATTACCTCTTCTTTTAGCCCAACGGATCAAACAAAAAGATAAACAATCTAAAGTGGTCGCTATCTGCTTTCGCGGTGAGACAGACCCTTCGATCGAAAATCATGTTGATCAGGCCCATTGGTTAAAAGTAGGGGCTCTCGGGCAGTTAAAGGAGGTTATCCAGGCTGAAGGGTTAAAGGATTGGATAATGGCCGGCCAGATTAACCCCTTGCATATTTTTCGCCGCAAATCCTGGGATAAGCAACTGGAGTCTTTGATCGGTTCAGCCAGTGATTTTCGCCCGCATGCCGTATTTAAAGCCATAATCAACGATTTAGAGTCTGTCGGCATCAACTTCCTCGATTCTACAGTTTACCTTAGTGATGATTTAGCTAAAGAGGGATTGATGAATTTTGCAGATTTTTCCGACCTCAATCAGGATATCGATTTTGGCTTGAAAGTCATTTCGCGCTTTGTCGAGCTTGATGTCGGCCAAACCATTGTGGTCAAAAAAGGAAGCGTAGTCGGTTTAGAATCTTTGGAGGGAACCGACCGGGCAATAAACCGGGCTTACCGCCTAGCCGGCAAAGGCTGCTTGGTCTTGAAGTTCTCAAAAAGCAACCAGGATTTACGCTTTGATGTCCCGGTGGTAGGCATTTCAACTTTAAAACTTTTGAAAAGTATTAAGGCTAGAGGTTTGGTTTTAGAAAAAGACAAAGTCATCATTTTAGATAAGCCGCTTTTTTTATCATTGGCCGATAAGTGGAAGATCCCGGTTATCGGCCGTTCCAAGGTAGCCTAATCGATGAAGCTTTCCAAGGTTTTGATCCTGGCCCTGATTTTTTCTACCAACCTGAGTTTAAGTTTTTCTCAATCTTCAGAGTCGTTGAATACTTTTAAAGATAAAAGCTGGAGCGATCTGGTTTATCTGGGTTTAAGCTATGAACATTCAGCCAAGTCTGATAAGGCAATTAAAAGTTATCAGAAATCGATCAAAATCCAGGAAAACAGCCTGGCTTTATTTCGTTTAGCCAAGGCCTACCGCCGGCTGGGCCGCTATCGGCAAGCCGCTGATATTTTTCTGCGTTTGATAAAAGTTGATTCAAGCCTAAGGCTGGCCTACTATTATCTTGGCGATTGCCTGGCTAAGCAAGGTCGAGATAGCCAAGCTTACCAATATCTATCTAAGGCTATTAATTTTTACCCGGAGGCCCGACCGGTAAGAAAATTATTGGATAAGGTCAAAAAAACCTTAGGTGAAGATTTTTTTGCCGCTAAAAAGAAACTTATCGATAAGCAGAGACAACAGGTAAAATTAACCGCTTATTCCCCCAAGCCGGAAATCTCCCAGGTTTCAGTAGGTTTGTCAACAGAGCTAAAACAATTTTCTTTTTCTTGTCCAAGCCGGTTTGTTGCCAGCGACGGAAAAGTGTCTTTCAGCGGTGAGCCGAAAATTATTTATACGGTTATTTTAGAAAGTGGCCGGTTAATTTTAAAAGACTATCAAAGCAACAAAGAGCAGGGAGTTTTTTTAAATCAAATCAGGCTTTTTTCTTCCGACCCCGGCTCGGAAAAATATCCTTTTTATATTTTGGATATTACTTACGGAAAGGGTAATTTTTGGCATAAGACAGTTGACCGGGCCTACCGGGGTGATATCGAAGCAGTAGCTGAAAAGGGAGTTTTGACTCTGATCAACCGGCTCAGCGTAGAAGAGTATCTTTACGGAGTGTTGGCAGCGGAGATCCCGCCGAATTCGCACCCCCAGGCTTTAAAGAGCCAGGCTGTGGCAGCCCGGACCCTGGTATTTAAAAACCGCGGCCGTCATAAAAAAGATGGTTTTGATTTCTGTTCTGATGTGCATTGCCAGGTTTACCAGGGAGTCTCAGCTGAGACTGCCGCGACCATCCGGGCAGTTGATGAAACTAGCGGCCAGATCCTTGAATTTGACGGCCAGCCGATAGAGGCATTTTATCATTCCAATTGTGGCGGCTGTTTAGCCAGCGATGTTTTTGGCCAGGAGAAATATTTGGCCAATAAACTAGACTTTGGTCAGGGCTCCTTTGATGAAATTTCTAAAAACAAAGAAAAATGGTTTCTTGAACCCCCTGAAACTTTTTGCTCAAGAGCTAAAGCTTCCAATTATCGCTGGCAGAGAATTTATGACCCCGAGGATTTTTTGATTGCTTTTGGTTTTAAACTCGCTGACCTAAAAGAAATATCATCGAAAGAAAGCGGAGAGTGCTTTCATCATAAAGAGATAGAAGTGGTTACTGTTCAAGGTAAGAAAATCTTGCGCGGTGATCTAACCATTCGTAATTACTTCGACAATCTACGCAGCAGCGCCTTTATCGTAGAGATAAAAGCTTTTTCGGCCAAAGTCCCCAAATTCCTTATTTTCTGGGGAGCTGGCTTTGGCCACGGAACCGGTCTTTGTCAGGAAGGCGCTATCAGCATGGCTGAGAAAAACTATACTTACCAGGAAATCCTCAAACACTACTACCCCAAAGCCTCACTAAGAAAATTATATTAGAAAATCTAAATTCCAGGTTATTCGTGTTGTTACGGTGTTTTGATACGGGTTATTGTAGGGGCGACCCGCCGGGTCGCCCCTACGGTGATAAGATATATTTTTCAATTTTTTTGGAGGAGTCGAATTCGCCAAGAGTTTTCCAGAGGGATTTATTTTCCATGCAGAGGTAGACCGGAGTTTTTGAATCGTACTGCCTTATCCAGCCGGCCATTTTTTGATAGATTTCCTGTCTTAAAAATTCAGGGTAGCGTAGTTTTCCGTCTTCACCGGTCAGCAGCTCTCCGTAAAAAATATTGCTTTCTGGAAAGCGTTGTTCGCAAACGGTTTTTAGCCGGCGGTTTGAGCGTAAAGTCCCCAGGCTTATCCAGGCTAAAGGCGGTTTTAGCTGCTGATAGAGAGATTTGAGTAAATCCTGATAGTCATTTTCCCAGGTTGGCGAATAAATAATCGGGTCAAAATGAAACCCGATGCTATAGCCGGCAGCTTGGATTTTTTGGGCTGCTTGTAAACGTTGGTTTAATCCCGGCGCAGCAAGCTCTTCGGAGCCAGCCAATTTTTCAGGGCTAAGAGACCAGGAGATGATGATGTTTTTTGAGGCCCTTAAATCTAACAGATTTTTAATGTTGGTGCTTTTGGTTTTTAATTCAAACAGGACGTTTTTATTTTGAAAATAGGGGATTAGCATCTTTGAATATCCGGCTATCTGATCAAGGGCTAAAGAGTCGCAAAACTCACCGGTTCCGATCCGTATCGGCAGCTTTATTTTTTGAGAAAATTTATCAAACTGCTCAAAAAAATCTTCCAGATTGGCCGGCAGGACTATTCCCGGAGAGTTAGTGTAATGCTGGAGAAAACAATAAGAGCAGTCATAAGGGCAGCCAAAGCCCAGGTTTAAGATCCAATAGCCGCAGCCGAGATGATACTTAGTGCAGGGGCAGGGTTTTAAAAAATCCCATCTTTCTTTTACAATAAATATATAAGGTTTTTTCAGCTCATTGAGCGCAAACTTATGTTTTTTTAAGTAGTCACTGTATAGTTTGATTTCTTCGATTTCTACCCCGGAGCAGTGATTTTGAAAGTTTTTCAAAAGCTGGCTTTGCTTAGCTTCTTTTTCGACCAGTATTTTTAAAGGTTTAAATTCCCTTTTCGGTTGCCAATTATCAACCAGAGGCTTGGGAAGTTCATTAAGGAACAAGCCATGAGTAGATATTTTTTCTTGTTTTGTTGCCAGGGGAAATCTCCGGCCGATCAGGAGATTTTTCAAGCGGGAAAATCGAATATTTTCTGGCAGATCAGCGATTATCTTTTCCGGGCTTAATTTTTCCCGGCGGCTGATCTCAAAGACTAAGCGGTCCAGCTCCTGAAGCTGGTTACGGTTAGGCCGGAAGCTAAACCTATCTTTGATAGTTTGCAATAATTTGTTTGTATCCATCGGCTTGTTTCAGTTTATTTCGTTTCAAAGCTCCCTTTATATAAATTGTACATTTTTGTTTCAATTCCTGGTAAGCTAGTCGGTAGTTCTCGTCATTTAAGTCTTTGCTTTTTAAGATTTTTTTCAAGGCATAAATCCTGAATTCATCCATAGCCGGGTATTTTTTTGACTGTTGGTCCGGATGGCCGCCTTCTTTTAAAGTCAGATATTCGGGTATTAAAAAAACCGGATAAGTTAAACTCAGGCGCAGAAAAAAATCATAATCTTCGCAAGCCAAAAGTTTTTCATCAAAATAACCGATTTTGCCGAAGATGTCTTTTTTGAGAGTTATTGCCGAGGGGCTTAGGCAACAGAGCTTCACTGCTGCCGGGAATACCCAGCCGTTTGGTTTTTGATGGTATTTTTTCGCAGAAAGCAGCCGGCCGTTACGATACCAGATTTCCTGGCTGTGAAATACTTTGTATCCAGGGTGTTTTTGGATGTAATCATAAGTTGTTTCTAGTTTTTGTTTACGGAAACGGTCATCAGAGTCAAGAAAGCAGATGAATTTACCTTTAGCTTTCTTGATGCCGTTATTCCTGGCCGCAGCCGGCCCCTGGTTTTTTTGGTAAGAATAGCTGATTTTTTTATGATTTAAGCCAGCCACCATTTTTTTGGTTCCGTCGTTTGAGCCGTCATCAATAACGATTATTTCGTAGCCATCAAAGGTTTGCTGGAGGCAGGAATCCAGGGCGATCCTAAGAAAACTTTTCCGGTTAAAGGTGGGGATGATTATGCTAAAAAAAGGCTTTATGGTCATGATTTTTATGTTATTATAAATAACAGGGAATAAAAAGCAAGCTTTAAAAAAAGGGGGATAGTCATGAATATAGTCAAATTGTTGATTCCGGTAGCGATTTTTCTGTTTTTTGCCGGTATTAGGATAATCAGGCCGACCAGCCGGGGATTGATCGAGCGGCTGGGAAAATACAGTCGTTTTGCCAATCCGGGATTCCATTGGATCGTGCCGGTTATTGAGAAAATGTATATTGTGAATGTAACCGAGCAGATGGTTGATGCTGAACCCCAGGAGATCATCACCAACGACAACTTAAACGCCCAGGTCGATGCCCAGGTTTATTCTAAAGTTAAATCTGATGAGGCCAGCGTAAAAAGTTCTCAATATAACGTGAATGATTATAAAGAGCAAATAGTGAATTTAGCTAGGACTACTTTGCGCAACATTATCGGTACTCTCACTTTGAAATCGGCCAACAGCGAAAGAGGAAAAATTAATTCCGAGTTACACCGAACTCTTAAAGATGAGACCACCAGCTGGGGGATTGAAATCGTCCGGACTGAGCTAAAGCAGATAGATCCGCCCAAAGATGTTCAGGATACCATGAATAAGGTAGTAAAAGCCGAGAATGAAAAAATAGCGGCGATAGATTTTGCTACTGCCCGGGAAACCGTAGCTGACGGTGAAAAGCGGGCCAAGATCAAAGAAGCAGAAGGTATAAGGCAGGCCAGGATTTTACAAGCTCAAGGTGAAGCTGAAGCAATCAGGCTGGTTAATGAAGCCGCCGATAAATATTTTATCGGCAATGCCCAGCTGTTGAGAAAACTTCAGGCTTTGGAATCAGCCCTGGAAGATAATGCCAAGATAGTAGTTCCGGCCGGAAGCGATATAATCAATCTTATTGGAGATATGGCCGGCATCGTCCCCATAGAGCGAAAACATAAGGAAAAATAAAAGCGGAGGGATTAGTGAAAAAATCATTTACCCTTATTGAGTTGATTGTGGTTATCGCTATCATCGCCATCCTTGCCGCCATCATCGCTCCCAACGCTTTTAAAGCGATCGAGAAGGCGAAAGTTGCCAAAGCAGCCTCTGAAATGAAAACTATAAAGACTGCTTTGATGGCTTTCTATTCGGACGTAGGGATATTTCCCGGTGCCCATTATTTTACACCCGATGATGTTGTTGGGGTAGTTTGGATATTGGAAGATCCTAGTGGTGGAGGCTGTTTGTCTCTCCAGGCTTCGCCTTTACTAACTAACGAAGCTGATGTTTCTGGTTGGGATGGGCCGTATATAGAGCGTGCGACAAAACATCCCTGGCCAGATACCGGGTTGGCTACAACTTGGTCTCAACCCGGACACTACTTTATTGGCGGTTCGGGAGCAGTCTATACGGCTAGGTTTGATTTAGATGCTGATGGCACACCTGACACTGTTCCCGGCGTAGCGGTTTATCTTACTAACGTGCCTAAAACTATTGCTTATGCCGTCAATAGCGTTTTTGATAAACAGGAAACACCCCAGGAACTTACTCCGCCGGGCATAGATATGAGGGGAGTTGTAAATGTGCAGCGTTGGACTGATGGTTACGATGCTGCACTTTATGTCGGTTCAGACGGCGGCTCAAACGGTATTTGTCCTTAATAATCAGGTGTATTTTATTTGGGAGTTGTAAAATTGGTTGAAGGCTGGGTTGATCCAGTATAATTTAAGATTTGGGTAATCGTTCAGAGATTCAGCCTTGGCTTTTAAATTTTTAATAAATTCACGGTAATTTTTTTCACATCGATACACTGCTTCTAGCTTCTTGCTTGTTTCTTCAGCAACATTTTCTCTAACAGCTTTTATGATCTGGTTGAAATTTCCCTGTTTGGGGTGGTAAAGTTCGATGTCGATTTCTTTCACGCCTTTTGGTATAAGTTTTAATATTTTTTCCAAATCCGAAACATAGGGGATAAACGGCCCGATGTGGACTCTTAAGTTTATTCTGGCGGCAATGATTTTTCTGATTGTCTGCAAGCGTTGTTTTAATACCGGTGATTTTTTTTCGAATAAACGGATCAGCTCATCGGATTGAAAGTTAAAGGTAAAAAAGATCTTGTTTCCAGGATTTTTGGATATCAATTCGAGATAGTTAGCGATTAAATGAGATTTAGCGAGGATGGTATACGGGATCTGTTTGCTATTAAGGATTTCCAGGATTTTTCCGGTAACTTTAAAGTTTAACTCTTGAGCCGGGAAACACTCGGTAGTCGAACCTAAAAGTACCCGTTTAGGTTTTTTATAGCGCAATTCTTTTTCCAGGATTTGGGGGGCATTGATTTTTACTGCCAGGGAATCAAAGAAGTTATTTTTATCGATATTTTTGTTTTCTTGAGCATAACAATAGAGGCAGCCAAACTCACAGCCCTTGTAAGGATTGATGACATAATCCGCCAAAGAAATTTGAGTGGGGGATAAGACTTTTTGGGTATTAACAGTTTTAATTTCCATATATCAGGTTGTTGATAAAACTTTTAGTGTAAGGAATCCGCTCCTGGTTTATAAGGGCTAAAAACTGGTTTACTCGCTCTTGGGTTGTATCACTATATTCCGGATGTTTAGAATCAAAATAATCTATATAGGGGTTGACTTGGGCTATTTTTGGTATTAGTTTTTTATAGTTTTGGATAAAGTTGATAGTTTCTTGAAATTCTTTTTTGCCTTCCCCGGGATAACCAAAGATCAGGCTGATCTCAAAATGCAGGCCGGCTTTATCGAGAGTTTTCAAGAAAGTCAAAGCTTCAGCAGCAGTAAAGCCTTTGTTCATCGCGGCTAATACTTTATCCGAGGCGCTTTCCAAGCCGACAAAAAGGTTATAACATCCGCTGACTTTCATTAACTTTGCAACTTCTAAAGGAAAACTTTGATCGACTCTTAGCTGGGCTTCCCATTTAATATTGAGGTTACTGGCGATTAGTTGCTGAGAGAAATTTCTTAACCAATCTGTCCGGTAATTTATCAGGGAATCTAAGAAGACAAAGCTGTTAGTTTGATGTCGGCTTTTTAGTAGTTTTATCTGTTCGATCATATAGTCCACTGAGTGTTGACGGACTTTTTTATAGAGCAGGCGTTCAGTGCAAAACTTACATTGATGAGGGCAGCCGCGTGAAGAAAAAAGCGGAATGGTCATACTGTAGGGGCCAGGCCTGCCTGGCCCTTTACCATCAAGATTATCAAAATCATAAAAAGGCAGTTGATCAAGATCATCTAATTCCTGATGACAAATAACTCTGGAGCCGTTTTTCTCGATTATGGCCTGAAGAGCTTTTTCGCCTTCTCCGATTACCCAATAATAGTCAGGATTTAGTTTAGATTTCAGTCTTAAGTTTAAACTTTCCGGCCCGCCAAAGATGATTTTTTTCTCAGGGTATCTTTCTTTGATTTTTGTAGCCAGAGAAAAAGAAAAGTGGCGGTTGCGCCGGTTAAGTGAGAAACCGATAAATTCAGAGGCTTTTATCCGATTAAAGGTTTTTTCCAGAAATTCTGGATATAATTTTTCAACCATGCCGAAAAGGTTTTTTTCAAATTCTTCATCTAACTGTAACCATCTTTTTGTAGGGGCGGGTTTAAAACCCGCCCCTACATTGATAAATAATTCCTGGTTTAAATCAATTATGCCGGTATTGATACCTTTGCTTTGTAGATATGATTGAAGATAGGCTAGTGATAATGGTGGGGTTTTTAGCCAGAACGGCGGAGCTTGAATTATATAGACTAATTTTTCCATAGCTTTATAATTATAGCATATTATTATGGTTGATTCACTCTACATCCATATTCCGTTTTGCCGCAAGAAGTGCCTTTACTGCGATTTTTACAGTATTGGTTATCAGCCGGATTTAGCCGGCCGATACATAGATGTTCTTTGCCGGCAGATCAAAGATTGGAAAGGCAGATTTAAAACTATTTATATCGGCGGAGGAACCCCTACGGTTTTGGCCATTAGTGATTGGCAAAGATTACTTAAAGTTTTAAAGTCAAAACAGGCAGTAGAATGCGAATTTACGGTTGAAGCTAACCCGGAAAGCTTGACCGAAGCCCAATTGAAAGTTCTTGTTGCCGGAGGCCTAAACCGGATCAGTATCGGCCTTCAGTCTTTAAGCGATGAGAAGTTAAAAAAGCTGGGAAGAATCCATTCAGCCGGACAGGCTTTAGAGGCAGTTGCTAAAGCCAAAAAGTCTGGCATAGATAATATCAGCATTGATCTGATTTTCGGCCTCTGGCAGGAGAAAGGATCTGATTGGCAGAAGGAGTTGGAAAAAGCGGTTAAATTGCCGGTTAAGCATATTTCCTTGTATAGTTTAACCTATGAAAAAGGTACGCTGTTGTTTAAAGCCAAGGCTGCTAAAACCATAAACCCTTTAGATGAAGCCAGGGTAGCCGGGATGTACAAGTATGCTGTAAGTTTTTTAAACCGAAAAGGTTTCCAGCAATATGAGATCTCTAATTTTTCTAAACCCGGCTATCAATGCCGGCACAACCTTAACTATTGGGATAATCAGCCCTATCTGGGTTTAGGAGCTTCGGCAGTAACTTACCAAGGGGGAGTGCGCAAACAATATCTTGCTGACTGCGGTCGGTATATTAAAGCAGTCAAATCCGGTAAGGATAGCTTATCCTGGAAGGAAAAGCTATTACCTGAACGCCGGGCTAAAGAGACTGCGGCGGTGAAAATAAGAACCGTGTCCGGTATCGACTTTGATTGGTTTAAGGCTAAGACTGGTTTTGATTTTTTGGCCTTGGAAGCTGATTGGTTAAAAGAGGCTTTAGCCCAGCATTTAGTGAGATATCGGCATAAAGATAGACGGATTTGCGGCCTGGTTTTAACCAAAAAAGGCCTTCTGTTTTCCGATAGTGTTTCCAGCCTATTTTTATAGTAGATTTTTTCAAATCCAATGGTATAATTATCTGGTTCCCGATCCCTAAAAAGATAAGCTTATGAAGGTAAATAAACCAAAACTGACCAAGATCGTTTCGCGTTTTGCCTCCAAAAATATCCTGGTGGTGGGAGATCTTATCCTTGATCACCATATTTTCGGCAAAGTCGACCGGATCTCTCCCGAGGCCCCGGTTCCAGTGGTCTGGGCTAGAAATGAGAACTTTACCTGCGGAGGAGCCTCTAATGTCGGCCTCAACTTAAGGGCTTTGGGAGCATCGAGCAGCCTTTCGGGCGTGGTCGGCCGAGACCACTTTGGTAAGACTTTATTCTCGCATATCAAATCCCGCGGCATCGGGACCGGCTTGATCATCAAAGACAACCAGCGTCCGACCACCATAAAAACCCGGATCATGGCTCATCATCAGCAGGTGGTCAGGGTCGACTGGGAGTCGGTGGAGTTTTTGTCGGCAAAGATCAACCAGGCAATCCTTAGAAAGATTAAGGCTAATATCAATAATTTTGATGCGGTGATCATCGAAGATTACGGTAAAGGAGTGATAAATCCTAATTTAGTCGAAGAGCTTGTCGATATCTGTAAAACTAAAAAGAAGATCATCACTGTCGATCCTAAAGAGGAACATTTTGATTACTATGAAAACGTTACCGCTTTGACTCCTAACCTTAGTGAAGCCCAGACAGCAGTCAATACTAAAATACGGAAAAAAAGTGAAATCGAATTTTTAGGCCGGATAATCATGAAAAAGCTAAATCCCAAAGCTTTGCTGATAACCTTGGGTGAAGACGGGATGGTTTTATTTTCCGGTTCCCGGACCCAGCATATACCGACTCAAGCTCATGAGGTCTATGATGTCACCGGAGCCGGCGATACAGTGATTGCTGTTTTTACTCTGGCCTTAAGCTGTGGGGCTGATTTTCATGAAGCCGCGATAATCGCTAATTTTGCCGCCGGAATCGTGGTCGGCAAACTCGGCGCGGCGACTACCGACCGAAAAGAACTTTCGGCAAAGATCAATGGATACAAAGATTAAAGTCATCGGAGTTATTCCGGCGCGTTATCAGTCGACCCGGTTTACTCATAAGTTACTCCACAACCTGAAAGGAAAACCGCTTCTCCAGTGGAGTTGGCAGGCGGCGAATAAAGCATCCCTGCTTGATGAGTTGATCATTGCTTGTGATCATCCAGAGGTTGCTAAAGTGGCTGAAAAATTCGGGGCCAGAGTTGTCATGACTTCCCCTGAACAACCTTCAGGGACTGACCGGATCGCCGAAGCAGTCTCCGGACTGGATGTCGGGATAGTGGTAAACATTCAGGCTGATGAGCCGTTAATCCATCCTTCGGTCATCGATGGTTTAGTTAATGAGATGCTTTCAGATCGGAGTATTCTAATGGCTACGGCCAAGACAAAAATCGACACTGATCATGAAATAAACAATCCCAATGCAGTCAAGGTCATCTGTGATAAAGACGGTTGGGCAATATATTTCTCGCGCTACCCGATTCCCTATTACCGCGGACAGGATGAGCCGAAAAATTACTATAAACATTTGGGGATATATGCCTATACTAAAGATTTTCTTTATACTTTTAAGAACCTGGGGCCTTCGAGTTTAGAAAAGGCGGAAAAGCTGGAACAGCTCCGGGTGATCGAAGCCGGGTATAAAATAAAGGTTATCCAAACCCAGTTTAATTCCTGGGGGGTTGACACCCAGGAAGATCTGGAGCAGATCGAGAAGATCTTAGCTGATCAGGATAATTAAAAAGGTAGAATCAGATGAATAAAAAAAAGCTCATAGTCATTGCCGGCCCATGTGTGATAGAGAGCCGCAGCCTTACTTTGGAAATAGCCGGGTGTTTGAAAGAGATTTTAAAATCCTATCCGGTCGAATTTATTTTTAAAGCCTCTTTTGATAAAGCCAACCGCACTTCTTTGGATTCATTCCGCGGCCCGGGCTTAAACAAAGGGATAAAAATATTAGAAGAAGTTAAAAAGAAGTTTTCTTTGCCGATCCTAAGTGATGTTCATTCCTTTGACCAGGTCTGTAAGGTAAAAGATGTCTTAGACATAATCCAGATCCCGGCTTTTTTGTGCCGGCAGACTGATATTATCTTAGAGGCCGCAAAAACCAAAAAAACCGTTAATATCAAAAAGGGGCAGTTTATCTCTCCTTCGGATGTTGTGCATATCATAAAAAAAGTCGAAGCAGCCGGCAACCACAATATCTTGATCACCGAAAGGGGGAGTTGTTTTGGCTATAACAACTTAGTGGTAGATTTTCGTTCATTTTTAGTTATGCAACAGTTTGGCTATCCGGTGATCTTTGATGCCACTCATTCCTTACAGCGGCCTTCAGCCAAAGGTAATATTTCCGGAGGCGATAGCCAGTTCGTCAAACCTTTAGCTTTGGCGGCAGTTGCCTGCGGGGTAGACGGGTTATTTTTGGAAGTCCACCCTAAACCCAAAACTGCTCTTTCGGATAAGCATACTTCATATCCCTTGAACAAAATAGAAGATCTAATAAGCAAGGCAATAAAAATACGGGAAATATCAAAACCGGAACAAAAATCATGAAGCGTTTTAAGCTTAAGGAAATATTAAGTTGGGCTGATCAGGTATTGGCCACTGAAGTCTGCGGCATTGATAAATTAAGAAAGAGCCTGGATGAGGAGTTTTTTAAAAGCGTAAATATCCTTTATTCTTGTCGCGGCCGGATCATCGTCACCGGTATGGGTAAGGCCGGGATCATCGGCCAGAAGTTTTCAGCCACGCTTTCTTCTACCGGTTCGTCATCGTTTTGGCTTCATGCCGCTGAAGCAGTCCATGGAGATCTCGGTCGGATAAAAGAAGGCGATGTGGTGGTGGTATTATCCTATAGCGGAGAAACTGACGAGATAAAGCACTTGATCCCTTTTGTTAAAAAAATCGGCGCTAAGATCATAGCTATAACCGGAAACATCTCATCTAATCTGGCTCGCTACGCCGACGGCATTGTCAGCGTTAAAGTAGATAAAGAAGCTTGCCCTTTGGGTTTGGCTCCCACTACTTCCACTACAGTCATGCTGGTGGTTTGTGATGCTCTTTCAGTGGTTTTGCAAAAAATGAAGGGTTTTAAGCAGAGGGATTTTGCTTTTTTTCATCCCCGGGGTTCATTGGGCCGCAAGCTCCTTTTAAGCGTTAAAGACGCTATGCGTACCAATAAATATAATCCGGTAGTTTCCGAAAATACCTTGATAAAAGATGTTTTGCTTAAAATAACCACTCTTCATGCCGGAGCAGCTTCGGTAGTGGATAAAAAGGGCTGTCTGGTGGGTATTTTCACTGACGGAGATTTAAGAAGGAATTTGGAACGTTTCCCGCATCTTTTAAGGAAGAAGGTCAGTGAGGTGATGACTAAAGGCCCTACTGTGGTTCGGGATACTGATCTGGCATCTCAGGCTTTGCGGATTCTCGAAAAAAGAAAAATTGACGAAGTCCCGGTGGTGGATAAGAATTATCGACCGGTAGGAATGCTCGATATCCAGGATCTGATCGCCGCCGGCATCATCTAAGAGATGAATAAAAATATAGCGAAACTATTTAAGAAAGTCAGGCTGTTGGTGCTTGACGTTGACGGAGTATTGACCGGTGGGGAGATCATCTATGATACCTTAGGCCGGGAATCCAAAAGCTTCAACGTTAAAGACGGCCTGGGTATTTTTCTGCTCGGCAAAGCCGGCATAAAAACCGTGCTGCTTTCAGCCCGGAATTCAGCTATTTTGAAAAAAAGAGCTGATGATATGAGGGTTGTCGAAGTAATCGGTGGTTTACTGCCCAAGGAAAAAGCCCTTAACTATCTTAAGACTAAATATAGGCTAAAAGCCGACCAGATCTGTTTTGTCGGTGACGACCTGATCGATCTAGGCATGATCAAAGCCGTAGGCTTAGGTATCGCCGTTAGCGATTCGTCGTCGGACGTCAGAAAGGCCGCTGATTATGTTACCGTCAAAAAAGGCGGCCAGGGAGCGGTCAGGGAAGTAATCGATTTGATCATTCAACACCAGGGGTTGAAGAAGCAGATTTACGCATTTCTTAAAAATTTTAAATAGGATTTTTGACTTAATCAATTGACTTTATCGGCTGATTTGGTATATTAGGCTGTTTATGAAAATATTTTTTATAATAATGCTGTTACTTTCCGCCGCTTTAAACAGCGAGGCTTATTCTCAACAGAGTATCAAGGATTTCTATCTTTCTAACTTTAAAGAAGACGGAACTTTCGATTGGGAAGTGCGCGGTACTGATGCTTTGGTCTATGATGATTATGTCGATATCGAGGCGATGAAAGCCCATTATTATCTGGAGGATGATACTATCGATATCAGTTCTGATAAGGCTCGCCTGGACCGTAAAAGTCTGGATATCTATTTGGAAAAGAACGTTAATATAGAGAATAAGGACGGAGTCAGGATCATTACCGATTCTTTGAGCTGGCAAAAGGCCAAAAATCTGATCGAAACCGAGGATTGGGTCAAGGCTACCCGTGATACTATGGAAATAACCGCCAAGGGTATGTCGGCAGATACTGAGATGAAAGAAGCAGATTTTAAACAAGACGTTGAAGTCACCATTCCTGACCAGGAGACTAAAATTCCGATTACCGCTACCTGCAGCGGCCCTTTGGAAATCGAATACAGCCAGGGTAAAGCGGTTTTCAATGAGAACGTAGTGGTTACTCATACCCAGGGCCAGGTTTTCTCCGACAAATCAACGCTTTATTTTGATCCCGAGACAAAAACCATAATTAAAATAGTTTCCGAAGGAAACGTAAAAATACTCAGAGAGGGTAGTGAGACTTATGCCGAGTTGGCGACTTACCTGGGAAAAGAAGATAAACTTGTTTTGGAAGGAAGGCCGCGGTTGATCTATTACCCTCAAGAAGGCCAAGACAGCCTGGGAGGCTTTTAATTAAAATATGCGGCTTCTAGAAGTAAATAATCTGACCAAATCCTACGGTTCAAAAACAGTAGTCAAAGGGGTTTCTCTTTCAGTAAGAAGAGGCGAGATCGTCGGGCTTCTCGGGCCCAATGGCGCCGGAAAAACTACCACTTTTTATATGGTGGTGGGGATAATCGCTCCTGATGCCGGCAAAATAACTTTTGATAATCAGGAAATAACCTCTTATCCGATCCATACCCGGGCTAAGTTCGGGATCGGCTATCTTTCCCAGGACCCTTCGGTATTTCGCAAGCTCAGCGTCGAAGAAAATATCATGGCGGTTTTAGAGACTCTGCCCTTGGTTCGTTCAGAACGCTTAAGACGTTTGGAGTCTTTGCTTAAAGAGTTGAATATAACCCATTTACGCCGCAGCAAAGCCTATACTTTAAGCGGCGGAGAAATGCGGCGACTGGAGATCACCCGGGCTTTAGTTACTAATCCTTCTTTTCTTCTTTTGGATGAACCGTTTTCGGGAATTGATCCGATCGTGGTCGGCGAAGCCAAAGAAATAATTTCCGAGTTGAAACGTAAAGGTATCGGGATCCTGGTGACTGATCATAATGTAAGAGAAACCCTTTCGATCACCGACAGAGCCTATTTGATTTCCGAAGGTAAGATCCTGATTTCGGGGACTGCTGAGGAGTTGATCAATCACACCGGGGCCCGCGAGGTTTATTTAGGTAAAGATTTCAGGATGTAAAAAACAACTAAGATCGGAGATAAAATGAAAGTAGAAGTAAAAAAGATCGATAAACTTAAACGCAAATTAAAGATCCAGGTAAACGGCGAGGAGTTTTTGCAAGAAAAAAAAGAGACTTATCAGGCTTGCTCAAAAAGCCTGAAAGTTCCCGGTTTTCGTCCGGGAACTGCGCCTTTGGATATTTTAGAAAAACACCACCAGGCTTTTCTTAAGGAGGAGCTGCTAAAACAGATCCTGCCTAAATTTTACCGTCAGGCTTTAGAACAGGAAAAATTAAGCGCCGCCGGCTATCCGGAGATTTCCGAAGTCGAGCTTACCGAACAAAGCCTGTCTTTTTTAGCCAGTTTTGAGTCAAGGCCGGAGGTCGAGATCAAGGAGACTGCTTATAAAGGAATAAAGATCAAGGATAAAAAAATCCAGGTCAAGCCCGAAGAAGTAGAAAAAGTAATCACTAACCTCAAGGACGGGGTCAAGAAAGTCACTGAACAGGATCTGGATGATCAGCAGTTATCCCGTTGGGCTTCTTATCCTGATGCTGCCGCTTTCCGGGAAGCCATAAATAACCAGCTGTTCGTTGAAAAGCTGCGTGAGCGCAAGCAGAAGATCGAACAGCAGATTCGTTCTCAATTGCTGAAGTCAGTGAATTTCGAAATACCTAAAAGTGAGCTAGAGCACTATCATCAGCATTTACTTGAGCGGGAAACCTACAACTTGCGTACGCAGGGTATCAGCGATGAGGATCTGGATAAGTATAAGCAAGACTTAAGCCAGAAGCTTATGCCCTTAGCCGAAAGTGAAATAAAGCTAAGTTATGTCCTTGAGGCGGTCCGTTGCAAGGAAGGCATAAAACAACAGGATAATTCAGCCGAAGTGGTTTTTGGATTTATTTTGAGCCAAGCCCAATACGAATAAAAAGGGAGGTTGTCATGAAAAACCAGATGTATGTTCCGATGGTGATCGAGCAGACCGGAAGAGTTGAACGCGCCTATGATATATATTCCCGCCTTCTTAAGGACCGGATAATCTTTATCGGTACGCCGATAGATGATAATGTTGCCAATGTGGTGATCGCCCAGCTGTTATTTTTACAGATGGAAGATGTTAATAAAGATATCGGGATCTATATCAATACTCCCGGAGGGGCTATCACCGCCGGAATGGCGATCTATGATACTATGCAATTTGTCAAATGCGATGTGGCCACTTATTGTGTAGGCCAGGCATCTTCGATGGGGGCTATGCTGCTTTGTGCCGGGGTAAAGGATAAACGTTATACTTTGCCTAATTCCCGGATCATGATTCATCAGCCCTGGGGAGGCGTTCAGGGTACGGCTGAAGATATTTCCCGCCAAACTAAAGAGATCTTAAGGCTGAGAGAGAGAGTTAACGAGATATTGTCACAACATACCGGGCAACCGATCGAAAAAATCCAGCAGGATACTGACCGGGATTATTTTATGAGTGCTGCGGAAGCTAAGAAGTATGGTATCGTCGATGAAGTCATAGTTCCGACCAAGGCTAGTAAAAAGAAATAATAGATTTTTAAAAGGACAAATCTATGAATGCAGTTTTAGTAGGCTTGCAATGGGGAGATGAAGGAAAAGGTAAGATAATCGACTATCTTTGTCGTTTAAGCGATGTAATTGTCCGTTTTCAGGGCGGTAACAACGCCGGACATACCGTGGTGGTTAATGGAGATAAATTCGTTTTTCACCTTATCCCTTCAGGTATTTTGCGTAAGGGTAAGATCTGTGTTATCGGAAACGGCGTAGTGGTCGATCCTAAGGTTTTAATTGAAGAGATCACCGCTTTGAAAAAATCGGGAATAGCCATATCTGGCCGCAACCTTAAGATATCGCCGTTTTGCCATATTATTATGCCGTATCACCGGCTAATGGACGCCTTGAGAGAGCAGGCGAGGTTTCGCAAGATCGGCACCACTAAAAGGGGTATTGGCCCCTGTTATTCAGATAAGATCGCCCGCTGCGGGATCCGGATGGTAGATTTTATCGATCCAAAGATTTTTCTTCAAAAATTGAAGGATAATCTGCTTGAGAAAAACGCTATTTTTCGCAAAGTCTACGGAGTCAAAGGTTTTTCAGCCGCCGGTCTTTACCAAGAGTACTGCCAGTTAGCCAAGATCCTGAAACCTTACGTCTGTAATCTGTCGGATTATTTCTATAAACCTAAGGATAAAAGTTTTTTGTTCGAAGGCGCCCAGGGTACTTTTTTGGATATTGATTTTGGAACCTATCCTTTTGTGACTTCTTCCTCAGTGATCGCCCCCAATGCTCTTTTAGGTTCGGGGCTGGGTTTTGTTAAGCTGGATAAAACGATTGGAGTCGCTAAGGCTTATACCACTAGAGTTGGAGAAGGGCCTTTTCCTACCGAGCTTGACGGTAAGTATTTAAATTATTTCCGGACTACCGGCTCTGAGTTCGGCGCCACAACCGGAAGGCCGCGCCGTTGCGGCTGGCTGGATTTAGTTTTATTGAAACAGGCGGTAAGGCTTAATAATGTCAGTGAGATAGTCCTGACTAAGCTTGATATTTTAGATCAGTTGAAAAAGATAAAAGTCTGCGTCAAATATCGCCTGACCGACTCTGAAGTCGGCGGTTTTCCTTGTGACTTATCAAAAGCCAAACCGCTGTATAAGGAGTTTAATGGTTGGAATTCTTCCACTCAAGACATCCGCATTTTCAAAGACCTGCCAAAGCCGGCTAAAATCTACATAAACTTCATCGAAGATTTTTTGGGTGCAAAGATAACTTTTGTTTCAGTCGGAGAAAAGAGAGAAGCAATTTTAAAAAAACCAGTTAAGGGATAAGGGGTAAAAAATGGATGCAATTATTTTTGTCTTCCTGGGAGCGTTTCTGGCTATAGCTTTTTGCGGTTTTCTGATCCGCTGGATTTTTCGTCAACCAGCCGGTAATGAGACTATGCAGAAGATATCCGGCTATATTTTTCAGGGCGCAAAAGGGTATCTAAAACAGCAGTATAAAGTGGTTTCGATTTTCTTTGTTTTGGTTTTCCTTGTCCTTTTGGCCATGGCCTTGAAGGGTTTTTTAGTCATCTTTGTTCCCTTTGCCTTTCTTACCGGAGGCCTTTTCAGTGGTTTCTGCGGCTGGTTGGGGATGTACGTAGCTACAAAATCAAATTCCCGCACTACCCAGGCTGCCAGTATCAGTTTGAACCGGGGCCTGCGTTTAGCTTTTAGCGCCGGAACCGTAATGGGTTTGATGGTGGTGGGATTGGGTTTACTGGAAATGGCTACCTGGTTTGTTATTTTAAAATGGTATTATACGGTGCATCAGCCTTTATCCGGCGATGCTCTTTTGACCGCGGTCACTTCGACTATGCTTTGTTTTGGAATGGGGGCATCAAGCTATGCCCTGTTTGCCCGTTTAGGCGGCGGAATATATACTAAGGCTGCAGATGTCGGCGCTGATCTGGTCGGCAAGGTTGAAGCCGGGATCCCTGAAGATGACCCCAGGAATCCGGCGGTAATCGCAGATTTGGTCGGCGACAATGTCGGTGATGTTGCCGGTATGGGGGCTGATCTTTATGAATCTTATGTTGATTCTATCGTGGCTACCATGGCTCTGGCAGCAGCAGCCGGGTTAGGCCTGAAAGGAGCGATCACCCCGCTGCTGATGGCCACCTGCGGTGTAGCTGCATCCTTGATCGGTTTCTTTTTTGTCAAGACTAAAGAAGAGGCAACCCAGAAAGATCTATTGAGAGCTTTGCGCCGAGGAGTCTGGACAGCTTCAGGGTTGGTGATTTTGTTTTCTTTTTTAATTGTTTATTATGTTTTGGGTAAAAAATATTTAGGTGTTTTTGGTTCAGTGGTGATCGGGCTTTTGACTGGTGTAGTCATCGGCCAGTTTACCGAGTTTTTTACTTCAGCCGGCTATCGGCCGACCCGTGACTTAGCGCGGTCTTCAAAAACCGGCCCGGCTACCCTGATCATCGAGGGGATTGCTTTGGGAATGCTTTCGCCGGTAGGTGCAGTTCTTGCCGTCGGCTGCGCGATCCTGGGAAGTTTTGCGATCAGCGGCGGTTTCAACGATTTCGGGATGGGCCTTTACGGAGTCGGTATATCGGCGGTAGGCATGCTTTCTACTTTAGGGATAACTTTGGCAACCGATGCTTACGGGCCGGTGGCTGATAATGCCGGCGGCGTAGCCCAAATGGCTCAGCTTCCCAAAGAGGTTCGTCGTAGGACTGATCAGCTTGATTCTTTGGGTAATACTACTGCCGCCACCGGAAAGGGGTTTGCTATTGGTTCAGCGGCCCTTACGGCCTTAGCTCTTATCGTTGCTTACCGGGACCACATCATCAATGAAGCTCTTCGCCTGGGCATTAAGGTTTCAATGGATGTAAGTTTATTCGATCCAAATGTAATTGTCGGTATTTTTATCGGAGCAATGCTGCCGTTTATTTTTTGCGCTCTGTCTTTGCGGGCAGTCAGCCGGGCAGCCGCAGCGATAATCGAAGAAGTCCGCCGTCAATTTCGCCAGATAAAAGGCCTGCTTGAGGGTAAAGCTGAAGCTGATTATTCAACTTGCGTTGCCTTGACCACCAAAGCTGCTCAACACCAGATGATAATTCCTTCTCTTCTAGCGATCATTGCTCCGATAGCCACTGGAATGCTTTTAGGGGTAAGAGGGGAGATCGGCCTCCTGGTGGGAGCCTTGGCTTCTGGGTTTGTTCTGGCGGTGTTCATGGCTAATTCCGGCGGCGCCTGGGACAATGCCAAGAAATATATCGAAGAAGGAAATCACGGCGGTAAGGGTTCTGACTCGCATAGGGCCGCAGTTTGCGGGGACACTGTGGGTGATCCGTTTAAAGATACTGCCGGCCCCTCGTTAAACATCCTGATCAAGCTGATGTCCATGGTCTCAATCGTTTTTAGCGGCTTGATCATCAGCTACAGCCTTTTTAAATAAAAACTAACAGCTAAACCCCCGGGGTTGGGATATTTAAACCCCGGGGGTTTAGCTGTTACCTTCCTTTGAAATCCGCGGGAATTTTGATATAATAGCCCCCTTATGAATAAAAGCTATATCGAGTATCAAGAGGCTCTCCTGGGCCAGGAAAAGAAATGGGAAGGGCTTTGCCGCCGCTGCGGCGGCTGCTGTGGAGCCTATGACGACCCCTGTCAGCACCTGAAAGGTGATGCTAAAAGCGGGTTTTACTGCACGATCTATCCCCAGCGCTTTGGCCTCAAGAAAACTGTCAACGGTGAGGAATTTGACTGCGTTTTGGTCAAGGAAATATTGCATACTTACTGGAAAAATGACCATATTTGTGCCTATAAACAATATTTGAAAATGCCCTGGAAAATATGATGGCAGTTAAAAAGGTCAAAGGCGTAAACTTAGGCAGCTGGCTTCTGATGGAGGGTTATATCCTCGGCGGCCGCAATATCCCAGAGCATATTTTTAAACGAAGATTTAAAAGCCTTTACGGCCAAAAAGAACTGGAAAGATTCCAAACCTTTTTTCGGGATAATTACATAACTGAAGCCGACTTTAAGAATATTGCCGATATGCAGGCTTCGGTGGTGCGCCTCCCCTTTAATTGCCGCTTGATAGAGCCTAAACCTAACCGTTATTCGGAAAAAGGTTTTAGCTATTTAGCTAAAGCCTTTTCCTGGGCCAAAAAATACAACCTGGGAATAATCCTGGATCTACATGCCGCAGCCGGTGCTCAAAATTATGATTGGCATAGCGATAGTGACGGCCGGGCTGGTTTGTGGGAAAAAGAAGCATACCGTCAGAGAACTTATCGTTTGTGGGAAAAACTCAGCCAGCGGTTTAAGGATGAACCGGCCCTGGCCGGTTATGACCTTTTAAATGAGCCAGTATTGGGAAAAGTCCCGCCCAAAAATCTAGTTAACTTCTATTCCCAGGTCATCAAGCGCATTCGCCAGATCGATAAAAAACATACGATTTATATTGAAGGAGATAACTGGGCTCAAGAAATAGATTTTTTATCCGGCCTTATTTCGGAGAATGTTGCGATCAGTATTCATACTTATTTGCCGTTAAGCTACACATTCAATTTTAACCGCTTTTCTAAATTTCCCGGAAAAATCGAAGGCTTAGCCTGGGATAAAAAAAGAATCTACAAATATCTCGAACCCTATTATAAATTTTCACTTAAAAATAAAGTTAAGATCTTTGTCGGAGAGTTCGGGATCAACTGGCGGGGAGGTTGTTGGGGAGAGTTGGATTGGTTAGAGGGTATGCTTTCGGCCTTTGAAAGTTTTGGCTTCGAATATACTTATTGGACTTATAAGGCGGTTTCGCAGGCTTGTTTTCCTGACGGTCTCTATCAGTATCTTGATAATTCTCGGTTTGTCCAGAGGGAGGGCCCGGAATACGGTTGGGAGACTTATTTTAAACAATGGTCAAAGAACAAAAAAGCGATGGTTGATTTTTGGAAAACTGAGAATTACCGGCCCAACCAAAAAATAATCAGCCGGTTAAAGGAGTATTTTAAGAAATGATCGTCCCAGCACTACTTACTGATAAAAAGAATAAGCTTATCCAGATGCTTGAGGTTTGTTCGGGTTTTTGTGATTTTGTTCAGATCGACATCATGGACGGTATTTTTGTTCCTTCTAAAAGCTTGAGTTTAGATGATTTAAAAGGCCTTAACATCCCGGTGAGGAGCGAGGCTCATCTAATGGTCGCTGATCCCCTGGAGTGGCTTGCGGCTTTTAAAGCTTTAGGAGCCGAAAAACTCATCTATCATTTTGAAATAAAAAAGGATCATTCAGCTCTGATTTCTGAAATCAAAAAAAACGGCCTAAAAGCCGGCCTGGCCGTTAATCCTGATACCGCAATCAAAGATTTTGAGTATCTTCTGGATGAGGTTGATACGGTTCTGTTTATGTCGGTTAACCCCGGTTTTTACGGGGCGCAGTTTATCCCTGGAGTCCTGGAAAAAATAAAGAAATTTAAAACTAAATATCCCGATTGTCTGACCGGGATCGACGGCGGGGTCAAGCTTTCCAATGCTCGGTTGATAAAATCAAGCGGAGTTGATTATATCTGCGTGGGCAGTGCCGTGCTGCAAAGCCCTGACCCGCAGGCTTCCTATCAGGAGTTAGTCAAAATAACCAATGGCTAGAATTATACGCGGCCTCATTTTTTTTGTTCTTATTGTCATACCGATAGTTTTTTACAGCACTTTGAATAAAGATAAAAACCGCTCTAAAACCATGTCGCTTTTAAACAGCCAGCAGTCCGATGACCTTAAGCCTTCAGTGGCTTTGATCATCGACGATCTTGGTGAAAGCCTTAGTGACCTGCGGGAGCTTTATTCATTGGATGTTCCGCTTACAGTCTCGATCATCCCTAATCTTAAATTTTCCAAGAATATCGCTAACATCGCTTCCCGCTGCGGTTTTTCGGTATTTATCCATCTGCCCCTGGAGCCGAAACAAGGTGAAAAATATCAGTCCAAACGTTATCGTTTTTTAAGCCCGGATCTAAGCCAGCGGGAAAATGAAGCTTTACTGCGTGATTATCTTAACTCCTTAAGGGTTGCTGTCGGAGTCAATAACCATATGGGTTCAAAAGCCACCGAGGATTACCAATTTATGGCTTTTTTGATGAAAAAAATAAAAAATAAAGGGTTGGTTTATGTTGACAGCCGGACATCACTGGATTCGGTTGCCTACGACGTTTGCCAGAGAAGCGGCCTGACCTGCGGCTACAATCAAGGCTTTCTTGACGGGCTGGATGACCTTGAGCATATCGAAAAACAGATTGAGGAGCTGGCTGGAAAAGCCCAGGACAAAGGCAAGATGATTATCATCGCTCACCCCCGGCCAAATACCTTAAAAGCCCTTAAGCGGAAAATTTCCCGGTTAAAGGAAAAAGTAAACTTTATTACTATCAAAGAGTATTTTTCCCTTTAATGATGAAAAAGGTTTTATTACATATTTGTTGCGGCATCTGTGCAGTTTATTGTATAGAAAAGTTGCGCCAGGAAAGTTTCCAAGTAGGCGGTTTGTTTTTTAACCCCAACATTCATCCTTACCCTGAATATTCCAAGCGTAAACAGGCCGTGGAAAAAGTTGCTGAAACTAGTGGTATAATGCTTGAACCAAGCAGCTATCCGATTTTTGACTGGTTGAAGATTCATCAGGCCTACGCTGCCGAGAAGGAAGGCGGCTTGCGCTGTAGTTCTTGCTATCGGATGCGCCTGGAGCAGGCCAGGTTGGTGGCCGCTGAGAAAGACTACGATTATTTTACTACTACTTTGACGGTCAGCCCGCATAAGAACAGTGAACTTATCTTTGAAATCGGAAAGGATATCGGCGGCGATAAGTTTTTAGCCCTGGATTTTAAGAAAAATGACGGGTTTAAAAAAACTCTCCAAGCAGCGAAAACCTTAGAGCTTTACCGACAGGATTATTGTGGCTGTATTTACAGCCGGAAGTAGTGTAATAGGTCAATGAACGAACGATATTATTCATTCAATATTTATTTACGCAAAATTTTCGGAGAACGGGTTCAGCGGATAAGCCTGAATGCCGGCTTTGCCTGCCCTAACCTTGACGGAGCCAAAAGCCGACGGGGTTGTGTTTATTGTAATAACAAAGGTTTTTCCCGTTTTGCTGAAACCGGCCTTGACCTGCGTCAGCAGATAGCCGATTCGATTGAATTTTATACTAAGCGCCTGGGGGTAAAAAAATTTATTGCTTATTTTCAGGCTTTTTCCAACACTTATGCTGATTGCCGGACTTTAAAAGAAAGCTATGATTTGATAAAAGAGTTTCCTCAAGTTTGTGGTTTATTTATTTCCACCCGGCCGGATTGTGTTGATGAGGAAAAGATCAAACTTATTGCCGGTTATGCCAGGGATTACCTGGTTTGGATCGAATATGGCCTGCAAACTACCCAAAATCCGGTTTTAACTTCGATCAACCGCAATCATAGCTATGAGGATTTTTTGGCAGCTTTGGCTTTAACCAGAAAATACGGCATCAACGTAGGGGCTCATTTGATTTTCGGTTTACCGGGTTCCAGCGATCAGCAAATAGCCGAGGATACCGAACGCATCGCTAATCTGGATATCCAGGGAGTAAAGTTTCATGTTTTACATGTTTTGCGCCAGACTGAACTTGAAAGTCAATACCAAAAGGGAAGTTTAAAACTGCTGGATCAGGCAGCCTATGTAAAAATCGTCTGCGATTTTTTGGAAAGGATCCCTCCAAAGTGGGTGATCTTACGGCTGGTCTCTGATGCTGACCGCGATTATCTAGTTGCTCCGGACTGGATCAATAATAAACCAGCAGTTATTGAAGAGATAAGAAAAGAATTAGCCCGGCGGGAAACTTTTCAAGGATCTTATTATGAAGGTAATTGTAGCTAGGATCACTAACGGACAGATCAAGGTAGCTGAAGAGACAGTCAGCTCGATTGCTAAAGGTATAGCGGTTTTCATCGGCTTTAAAAAAGGCGATAAACCGGTTGACCTTTCATCGATGGCTGAAAAAATAGTCAACTTGAGGATTTTCGAAGATGAGGCCGGAAAACTGGCCTATTCAACTATCGACAAAGGCTATTCGATCTTAGCCATACCCAATTTTACCCTTAATGCTGTAACTTCCCGCGGCCGCAGGCCTTCTTTTGATGATTCTTTGGCTTATACCGAAGCCGAAAAGTTTTTCGATGCTTTTGTCTTAGCCTTGAAAGCCTATGGCTTGACAATCGAGGAAGGAGTTTTCGGGGCTCATATGGATATCCAGCTTGATTTTGACGGCCCGGTTAATATTATACTTGAGAACGAAAAATAATTATGCATCCGATTTTATTTACTATTGGTCCGCTGACGATTTACACCTATGGGTTTTTTGTTTTCCTGGGAGTGCTTTGTGGATATTTAGTTTCAAGCTCATTGGCAAAGAAAGACGGTATTGAAAGCAACATTTTTAGCAATATCATCTTTTGGGTGATTGTTTTTGGTTTTCTGGGGGCAAAGCTTTTATACCTTTTAATCGAGTGGCGCTATTTTTTAAGCCAGCCCCTAGCATCATTAAGGAGCGGTTTTGTTTTTTACGGCGGAATAGTTTCCGGTTTAGCCGCACTTTATTTTTTAATCCGAAAATACAAAATAGCTTTTTTGAAATTAGCTGATATTTTAGCTATCGGCGTTACCCTGGGGCATGCTTTTGGCCGGCTGGGTTGCTTTACTTATGGCTGCTGTTTTGGCCGCCCCGAACAGGGTTGGTTAGGACTTTTGTTTCCATTGGATTCACCGGCTGGTTATAGCGGCCTGAAGGTCATTCCTACCCAGCTTATCGAAGCTGGCTTTCTGGTTTTGCTGTTTTTTTTACTTTTACGGCTTAGGAACCGGAAAAGGTTTTCCGGCCAGGTTTTTCTTTCTTATTTGATCATTTACGGAGTTTTTCGTTTTATGATTGAATTTTTACGGGGCGATTTCCGGGGCAGCCTGTTTTTTCTCTCTACTTCCCAGTTGATCTCGTTGGTTTCACTGGGCTTGGGCTTTTGGTTCTATTACCGTAAATTAAAACAGCGGTTTAAACCATGATCGGTTTTTTATTCCGGATATTATTTTTTTACCTGATTTTCAGCCTTATTTTTAGAGTGATCATCTTTTTTATCCGGCTTTTTGCCAGCCAGGCCCGCTATAACCGTCAACAGCAAAAC
The DNA here is from genome assembly GCA_018826075.1 of Candidatus Omnitrophota bacterium. GTDB lineage: Bacteria > Omnitrophota > Gorgyraeia > Duberdicusellales > 4484-171 > JAHKAJ01. The sequence continues at coordinate 18,552 of JAHKAJ010000014.1, read as the reverse complement.
CAGCCAAAACAAAAACAGCAACCGCCTGAGTATAAAGATGTGATCGATGCCGAATTTAGAGAGGAGGAATAAAAGCCTGTGGTATAATCAGTAGAGGGTAAAACAAAGGAGGAAAATATGTCTAAAAATCATGATGCTAGGAAAAACGTAAAAAAGAAGCCGGCCAAAACCCTAAAAGAGCGGCAGCTTGAGAAAAGAGATAAAAAACAGCAGAAAGGTCACGATTGGAGTGGAAACCTTAGTCAAGCCTAGGCCGATGAAATTCAGCGAACTTAATCTACCGAAAAATATCCTGAACTCTTTGCAACGAATAGGGTTTACCGATCTTACCCCGATTCAGGAAGCGACTTATCCGATTATTTTGACCGGCCGCGACCTTTGTGCTCTGGCTGAGACCGGTTCAGGTAAGACCAGCGCCTGTGCGATTCCCCTGATCCAGAAAGTCGAATCCGGCCGTAAGACTATTCAAGGGTTGGTGATCGTGCCGACCCGTGAACTCTGCATCCAATATGTCGATGAGATCCATAAGATCGCATTGAGAACCGAAGTCGCGGTTTTTGCGGTTTACGGCGGTTTTGATAAGTCAATACAAGTGACCAAGCTTAAACACGGGGTGCATATTCTGGTGGCTACTCCCGGCCGGCTGATCGACCTGATGTACGACGGGGTAGTCGATCTGACTGATGTTAAATGCGTGGTTCTGGATGAGGCTGACCGGCTGCTTGACGAAGGATTTCTGGAAGGCATTGAGTTTATTCTTTCCTGTATCCGTCACCAGCATCAGATCCTGATGTTTTCAGCCACCATGAACCAGGCCACCAAAAAACTGGCTAATGATTGCCTCAAAAACCCCGAGCACATATCTTTGGTCAGCCAGCAGGCCACACCAAAAAGTATCGAGCATTATTTTACCTATGTTGACCGGATAGGCAAAGAGAAGGCGCTTTTGGATTACTTGCGTCACGAAAAGATCAACCAGGCGATCATCTTCTGCAATGCCCGCCATATGGTCGATAAACTGCATAAAGTTTTACGTAAACACTTTCCCGATGCCGAATATATCCATGCTGGCCGCCCACAGGATAAGCGTTCTTCGATAGTCCGCAATTTCCGGGCTAAAAATATCCGTTATTTAATCGCTACCGATGTTGCCGGCCGCGGCCTGGATTTTTCCCATATTTCCCATATTATCAACTGGGATTTTCCTCCCGGCGAGCAATATACCCATCGCACCGGCCGAGCCGGACGTATGGGTAGAAAAGGCCGGGCTTTGTCCTTTGTGACTGACCGTGACATTCCGGCTTTGCGGGAAGCCCTGCAGGTTACTAAAGTTACTCCTCATTGGCTTGGTCCGGATCCCCTGGTTCGTTCCTATCACCGGCCCCAACGGCCTACACATCAGCCGAGAAGGCCTCACCGCCCTTACAACCATAAATAAACCATTGCCCATTTTTAACCGTCTGCGGTATAATAAATAGGGGACAGGAGCATCGTTCTCTTAAGCATAACAGTATAAATCGTACCTAAAATGGAGGGTGAATATGAGTAAAAGGGCTATAAAATGGCTTTATCAGGAATTACCGGCCTTGGTAGCTAAAAATATTTTAAACCAGGAGGCCGCCGATAGAATAAAACGATATTACGGCGATGTAAAGAGCAGCAGCAAAATAGCGGTGATGTTGATCATCGGCGGGACGCTGGGCGCTCTTTTGATAGGCTTAGGCATAATTCTCTTGCTGGCTCATAATTGGGAAGATCTTTCCCGGTTCACACGAACAGTATTGTCAATAGCGCCTTTGGTTGCCGGGCAAGGATTGGTAGCATGGGTTTTATTAAAACGGCCCGGTTCTCAAGCCTTTACCGAGGGTTCGGCAACCTTTCTATCTCTCATGGTCGGGGCTTCGATAGCCTTGATCAGCCAGACCTATAATATTCCCGGTGATACCGGCACTTTTATTTTAACCTGGATGTTGTTGATCATACCGCTTACCTACATCATGAACGCATCTTTGCCGGCGGTAATCTATTTAATCGGTATTACTGCCTGGTCCGGGACATATTGGGATGATCCGGCTAAAGCAGTTTTGTTCTGGCCCTTAGCGGCGATAACTATACCTCATTTTATCTGGGCTTTGCGTCGAGAGATCTATACTTTGCGCAGCACCATGCTTTCTTTGGTTATGGTTGTATGTATTTCTTTTGCGGCAAGTTTTAGTTTAGGAAAGACTTCGCCTGGTTCATGGGTAGTTATTTTTCCGGCTATTTATGCAACTTTTTATTTCCTTGGTTGGCAAAAATTTAATAAGATCACCACTAACTGGCAACGGCCTTTACGCCTGATCGGGGCCGTAGGTTTATTTATCCTTGCTTTTCAATTTACTTTTCGCGGTTCATGGCAATATTTAGATCGTTATGCTTATGGGTTGAAGAGGAACATTTCCGGCTTTGGCGCTTTGCCGGATCATATTATAACCTTAGCGATAATAACCATGGTAATCTTATTGTTTTACGATAACCTTAAACGCAAGAATTGGACGATCGCATTATTTGGAGCAGTTCCGGGGCTGGCAATATTAGCTTATTTTCTTAGGGAGTCTTCAATTTTTTTGCCGGTAATAATTTTCAATGTTTATTTATTAGCGTTAAGTTTAAGCCGCATTATCCTTGGGGCTCGTAATAACAGCTTGGCAAGTATTAATAGCGGAATGTTGATGTTAGCGATACTGATTATTGCCAGGTTTTTTGACAGCGGTATTAACTTTATATTAAAAGGATTGGTTTTTATAATCGTCGGTATTGGTTTTTTGGTCGGCAATGTCATCCTTGCCCGCCGGATCGGAGGTGCAAAATGAAAAATCGATTAATTGTGGGATTATTTTTAGCGGTTTGTTTGATCCAGGTGGTTACGCCGCTTTCAATGATAATCAAGCGGGAGAATACTCTTAACAACGGCCAGCAATTTAAATTCAAAACTGCACCGGTCGATCCTTACGATGCTTTTAGAGGTAGATACGTTGCTTTAAGAATTGAAAATGATTATTTGCCGGTTGCCGACCAAAAGGAATTCATAAAGGGGCAAACAGTTTACGCGTTGATAAACGTCGATGATCAGGGGTTTGCCGCATTTACTGCCGCAGTCACTCAACGGCCTAAAGGGAAACCGTATATCAAGGCAAAAGTGCGGTATGTCTCCCAGGGTAAGGTTTATTTAGATCTACCTATCGATCGGTATTATATGGAAGAAAAAGCTGCTCCTGCAGCAGAAAGAGTTTATCGTCAGCGCAGCCGACGCAATAAACAGGATGCCTACGTAATCGTAAAGATTAAGGATGGTTTCGCCGTTATCGAAGGCTTATATATAGCCGGGCAACGAATCGAAGACGCAGTAAAACAGGACATCGAGAAATAGAAGGCCTGCCAGCGGTAAGATTCCTAAAACAAGATAGCTGGTTAAAAAGAAAGGGGATTTATGCGAAGTTTATTTATTTTTTTGTTGGCTGGTATTTTTGTTGGCAACATAGCCGGGGAGGTCAAAGCAATGGAAAAGGACACAGTGGTTTTAGAAACAAGTCAGGGCAATATCGAAATCAAACTAATGCCGCAAACAGCACCGAAGACTTGCCAGAATTTTGTTGGTTTGGTCGAAAAGGGCTATTATAACGGCATAATCTTCCATAGAGTAATCGCTGATTTTATGATCCAGGGCGGCGATCCCACCGGAACCGGAAGAGGCGGTAGCTCGATTTGGGGCGCTCCTTTTGAAGATGAAGTCACTGCCAGTGTTGAGTTCGACAAGAAAGGCCTGTTAGCCATGGCTAATTCCGGGCCCAATACCAATGGAAGCCAGTTTTTTATCACCACTATTCCTACGCCCTGGCTGAATATGAAGCATACTATATTCGGCGAAGTAGTTTCCGGTTACGATGTGGTGGAAAAGATAGAGGGCGTTAAAGTCGATTCAGTCAGCAAGCCCATTAGCGAGCAAAAAATCATCAAAGCCTACATGAAATAACTGCAACAAAAACAGGCCAAGGAGGGGATATGAATTTACTACTATTTATCATTGTGCTTGTAACGTCTTTTATCGTGGTCAGAATTGGCGCAATCGCTTTCCAATTAACCGGCCTTGAGTGGTCACTGGCTAAATTTCAGGCTCTTTCTTGTTACTCGGGCACAGGGTTTACCACTAAAGAAGCTGAGCTGGTGGTGGGTAACCCTCAGCGAAGACGCATTGCTTCGGCTCTGATTATTTTAGGAAACGCCGGGTTGGTTACGATGATCGCAACAGTCGCCAACTCCTTACGGCCGAATATAAGCGTACCTAAGTTTACCATTCCCTTTTTGCGTTTTGTTTTTCCTTCCTGGCTGTTACCCTGGATAAATTTAACCATTATTGCAATTGCCATATATATGGTTTATAGGGTATTTAGCCATTCAGGGCTTACTAAGAAATTGACCAAAATCCTGCGGTCGCGCCTGATCAAGAAAGATATTGTTAAACCGGTGTCTTTTGAGGAACTTTTAGTTGCTACCGGCGGCTATGGGGTTTCAAGCATAGAAATTTGCGGGGACAGCCCGATTCTTGATAAGACTATACTTCAAACTAATTTAAGAGATAAAAATATTAATGTTTTAGCCATTGAACGTGATGGAGAAGTCATCCCTAATCCTAAGGCAGATATTAAAATGATCATCGGCGACAAAGTGATATGCTTTGGAAAACTGGAAGATATCAGAAATGAAATTTGCGTAATTCCTAAATAACCTACCGGGAGAAAATGGACAAGCTATCGTTAAATCGAGCCCTTAATTTTTCAATCATTGACGGAGCCCTGTCTGCGGTCATGGGTTCGTTGGCCGGGGGTATGTTTTTGATGGGATTCGCCTTAAAAGTTTTGAAAGCCGAAGTCTCGCAGATAGGCCTATTGGCAGCACTTCCCATGTTTGCCAACCTCATTCAAATATTCGGTTCCTATATTATCGAGAAAACCGGCAAAAAAAAGCTGTTTTGTTTTATTTGCGTCGGCCTGAGCCGCTTGCTGTGGATTGCGATTATCATGCTGCCTATGGCAATTTTTTCATCCTTTTCCGATTGGCGTGTTTTAGTCCTGGTAATAGTCATTGCAGCGTCGAGCCTTTTAAGTTCGCTATCGGGAGTGGCCTGGCTGGCCTGGATGAGCGATTTAGTTCCCGAAAATGTTCGCGGAACCTATTTTGGAAAACGCAATATGATCGCTTCGGCCTGTGGAGCGGTGGTTATTCTCGCAGCTGGAAAATTCTTAACCCTTTGGGGTTCGCGGTTCGGCGAGGATAACCCCTATAGCTATATTATAATCTTTTCTTTAGGGTTGGCGGTAGGATTGCTCAGTACCTGGTTTTTGATTCGGATACCAGAAGCAGAGAGCGCAATCCAAACTCCAAAAAACTCAATAGATTTTTCTCTATTTTTGAAACCGTTAAAAAATCATAATTTTTTCAGGCTTATTATCTATGTTTCGTGTTGGATATTTGGCGTCCAGCTTGCCGCGCCCTTCTACGGAGTTTTTATGATCAGCAATTTGAAAATAGATTTTTCAACTATAACCATTTTTGGAACATTCGCTATGTTGGCAACCTTATTGATGATGAAAATCTGGGGGCCGATTTCAGATAAACTGGGGAATAAGCCGATAATCATCGTTTCCGGATTGATTTTAGCTACAATACCGCTATTATGGATAGTCGCGTTGCCAAAAAATTATTATCTACCGATAATGATAGCCCATCTATTAACCGGCGCTTTTATGGCCGGAGCATCTCTTTCCCAATTTAATATTCTGATTAAGCTTTCTCCTCGGGAAGGCAGATCTGCATATCTGGCTTTGTTTGCGGCGATCACCGGTATTATCGGCGGGACTGCTCCGATTATCGGTGGATGGCTTTCCCAAATTTTCGAGAGCTTTCATTTTATGATTTTTGCTTATCAAGTTTCTAATCTGCACATGATTTTTTTAATTTCGGCCGTTATTCAAGTACTGACATTGTTTTTTATTCTAAAAGTCAGCGAGCCTCAAGCTTCGACACCAATGGCGGTTATAATGCAGTTGAAAAATGATCTTAATCCCCAAACCGGTATTGCCAGCACGACAGATTTTTTTATTATTGAGATGAAGAAAACCGAGAACATTTTAAAAAAGGTAGACCAATATACAGAAGAAATTGCCGAGAAATCAGAGAAACAGATCGAAAAAATTATAAAAAAGGGTGAGCAGATAGCAGAAAAGCCTTTAAAGAAACTAAAAGATTTTTTAAAAGACGATGATTAAATAGGAGGTAATTATGTCTAGATTTAGCGGGATATTCCAGGATTTAGTGGTTAAAAAGTTGGGGCAGTTATATCAATTTGCTACTGAATTCGGGCCTAGAATAGCACTGGCAATAATTATTTTTATAATTGGCTGGATATCGGCAGTGCTGCTTAAGAAAATAGTCTCAAAGCTGCTTAAGGCCCTGGGACTTGATGTGCTATCCGAGAGAGCCGGTTTAAAGCTGTTCCTGGAAAAAGGCGGAATTCAAAGAAAGCCATCGTCTCTGGCTGGCTTACTTTTGTACTGGATCATTATTTTCAGCACCTTAGTCATGGCGTTTAACACCCTGCAACTAAATACCGCCTCCCAGCTGATACAACAGACTCTGGCTTACGTACCTAAGTTTATCATGGCTTTAATTCTTCTTGCCATAGGTATATTCTTGGGCCAGTTTGTCGGTAGACTTGTGGAAACGACTTCGCATTTAGCCAGCATAAATTTTTACCGTCCTTTAGGTAAAACAGCGCGTTATCTTGTTGTGGCACTGACTATAATGATTTGTTTGGAGTATCTGGGCTTGGCCAGGACTTCGATTGCCATTATTTTTGGAGTAGTACCGTTAATCGTTTCCTTGCTTTTTATTATTGGAGGAAGAGAGATCGTTTCAAGTATTATAGCCGGCAGGCTTCTGATGAAAGTATATAAACCGGGCGATAGAATAGAATTTGATTTAATCTCAGGACAGATAAAGGTTATTGATTTTATCGTTACAAAAATAACCGTTAACGACGGAGAAATAATTATTTCCAATTCGGAATTAAGCAAAAAAACCGTTAAAAAAACATAAACCAAATCAATCCGGCTATCCGATAAAATAAACCATTGTCCATTCCTAACCGTTTGCGGAAAAATTTTATTGCATATAGGATAAAGATTGGCTATAATAAATCATGCCTTTAAGAATGAGGCTAAATACGGCCATTTTTTGGAAAGTAGTTTTAGTGACTGTTTTTTTTCTATCCAGTCTAGCCTATGCTCCGTTCGATTCCCGCGCTGAATTTTTAAAATTAAAAAAACCGGCTTCGATCAAACTGCACAAAACAGGTGGAGGTGTCGTGTTTGATCGAGAGAAGGCTGAGAAAATCGGCATGCCTTTATCTCAAGATGCCAAATTTGACTCCGAGCGGAAGGGAGACTTAGTCAAAATCTGGAGTTATGCCGATTCAAAACAAGGCAAGGGAGATGCTCAATTGCGCGGTATTGATTATGAAGATTTCGTTCTCTTGGGAGATGTCCCGTCCAATTCTAAGGTAAAATGCGACCTGCTAATAGTTTACGAATGTTACGGTTTGGGTAATATTGCCCGTTACGCTTCAGGTAAGGCTTTCTACTATGCAAAGCTTAATTCCGGTTTGTTGGTAGAAGAGGACAACCGAGCCTGGGATAGTCCGGCCCTGGGAAAGACAATATTTTCTAAAACCAACGACTCTAATGCGCCGATAGACTGGGGTAAAGATTTGCAGGATTTTATAAATAAACAGATAGCCAGTCAGCTTGTTGAGGAAGGAGTCAAGGCCGCGGCTAAAGCTTTGGGCGCGGCTTCCACCTCGGTTACTATTGCCGGGGCTGTGGTTACCATAGCCATGGAAGTTATCGATTTAGCAATTAATGCTTACGAAAAAGAAGAGGATAAGAATAAGCTTGATTTTACCATCAGCGGCTCCGGTTCGGTGACTTACGAAGATATCTGGTTGAAAGTAGCCGGAGATTTCGGAAGGCTGCCCGGCGGCAAAAAGTTCGGGAATATCTACCGTACCTTTCTTAACCTTGATATCCGTTCTTACGCCTTAACCGCGCTGCAGGAAGCTGACGTAACCAGCGTTTATGTTGATTTTTATAACCACGAGCCTCATGATGCCGATGATGGAGGTAAGTGGATGCCTAAACGGGGTTTTCGGATAAAAGAAATTTATTTGAAGAACTATGACTCTGAGAATATAGTCATACCCGAAAATTATACTTACCCGGTTATTGATATCACCGAAGTCAAGCCTTACTCATTTAAAGACGAACCTTTGCGTTTAGGCCAGGAGCAGATAATAATTGCTAAGTTTGTCAATAAAGGCACCGCTGCTTTTCGGCCTTGTAAAGTTAGGGTGATTACTCCCGACCCTCACAAGTCTTTCGATATTAATTTAGACCCCGGTTACGGTTCAGAATATGAATACAGGTTTTCTTATACCTTTGACCGGGTTGGAGACAATACTTTCATTTTTGAGATTGACCCCGAAGGAAAGCTTGATGAGTATATAGATCTAAAGCGCCGGAAGAGTTTTTCAATAAAGGTCGAATCTCTACCGGATTTGGAAGTTGAGCTTTTGCATATGCCTGATGAGCTGGTGGTCAATCAGGAGGCTTCCCTGGCCTTAAAAGTCAAGAATACCGGAAAGCTTGCTTCAGAGCCTACAGAGTTGAGTTTATCGGCAAACAATAAATTAATTAAACAAGAAAAAATCAAAGCTTTGCCCCCGGGGGGTTCCGAAACCGTATTTTTTAAATGGCTGCCTAAAGAAGAGATAACCTATGATTTGATATGCGAGGTTGACAGTAAAAATAAGGTTAAAGAGTATTACGAGGACAACAATCAGCTTCACCGCAAAGTTGCGGTGCTGGCCCCTAAATATAAGTGGTTTATCAAGGAATCTAGCCTGATGCTTAATCCTCCCAAGCCCAAGGCCGGTGAAGAAGCCAGGATTTATTTTACGGTTAACAATGAAGGCCGCAGCCAGGAGAACTTACTTTATTACGTCCTGATTGACGACAAGCGGGTTGCCCGAGCCGCTCTGTCGGTTAACCCTGGCTCAAGCTACACGGTGGGTGTTGCTCCTCAAGAGACGATCAGCTGGAAAGCAACCGGCGGCCGGCACAGTATAAAGGTGATCCTTGATCCTGAAAGGAATTTTCCTGAACTGGGCCAAGCCGGTACCAGTTCTGAGCTTATTTTATCTGCCGAGGCCCCAATGTCTGCGGTTAAGGGGGTAGATTTTATTCTTGATCAAAAAGACATCAGGGTAGAGAAAGATAAGATATATTTTAATATTTACAACCGCGGCATGAATCCGGCAACGATCAATGTCGATTTTCAAATTTATGAGTCAAATAAGGATAAACCGCAGCTGATTCTTTCCAGAGTTCCCAGGACTTTTTCAGCTCAGAGCTATGAAACTTTTGTGATTGAGAAGCCGCCTTACAATAGTAAAATCGAGGTGCTCATTGACCGTCAGGATATGGTTAAAGAGTTTGACGAGAAAAACAATGTTTTTACCTATAATTACGGATTCTACCAGCCGCCTAAACCGCCAGCGGTTACCGAGAGGGCCAGCCGGCCTGATTTAGAAGTATCCCAGATCGTTAATTTAGACCGGCCTTTAGAATTGTATGAAGAAAGGCCGATTTCAATCGGCGTAGGTAATCGCAATCTTGTCATGGCAAAGAACGTTGAGGTCCAATATGAATTTGTCAATTATAGCGTGAGCGATAAAACCGCTTCCCACGGTTATTACTTTGATATTAAGAATTTAGGTTCGCTTGAAGCCGAGGCCAAGAAGGATTTTAGCGTTGCTTATAAGGCAGTTTATCCCGGCCAGTATAGCCTTAATGTAGTTATCGACCCTAAAAATAAGATCCTGGAGACCGACGACACATACAATAATAAATACCAGAAAAACTTTCTGGTTGAAGGTGAGGTAACAGCTGGGATGTTTTTTGCCGGAAAAGGCGCAGATTTATCTATAGAAGGCGAGGCTATGGTTAGCAATCTTGAGCCGCCGGCCGGCACAGCGGTTAACTTTGAAGTTACAATCGTCAACAAGTCAGACATTGAAGTTTGGGGGGCTGATTTGGATATGTTTGTGGATGGTGAGCTGGTCAGTGGCTATCCTTTAGGGACTATTTCCGCCAACAGCTCAAAGCCGGTTAATTTTTCTCATACCTTTTTAGCCAGCGGTGATTATCAGGTAGCCTTTGTTGCCGATGCCAAAGAGGCAATTCCCGAAAAGAACGAGGCGAATAACCGGGTTGAAGTTTTACTGAAAGTTAAGCCGGGAATATTCGGTACCGGCCAGCGCGACCTTATGGTTAGCAGTTTTTCTTTAAGCAAAAGTTCCTGTTTGCAGGGCGAGATGGTTACAGCCAAGGCTACTATCAAGAATGTGGGTTTAGACCCGCTTCCGGGAATTCTCTGTACTATCGGCCCCGCAGGAAGTAAGCCTTTTTATGTAAAAATTTTTCCGTTACTTGATCCCCAGGAAGAGGTGGAAATATCAACTACCTTACCAGCTTTGTTTGCCGGAGACCATACGGTTGAAGCCAGGGTAGACGGAAGGAATATGATTCAAGAGATAGATGAAGACAACAATGTTATGTCGGCTTCTCTGCATGTAGAAGAGATAAATAAGCAGCAGTTAAAGTCAAAGGCTACCGATATTATAGTCGATGGTGTAGGTAAATTGCGTGAGCGTATTAATAACTGGCTAAAAGGCCTTGGCGGTTCCAAAAAACAATAGCGATGTTTCGGATAGCTACAGCATTACTGATTTGTGTCTGGTTTTTATTTATCACTCCCTTTTGTTTTGCTCAAGAAGCTTATCCTTTGGCCGCTGATTTTTTTGATAAGTTAACTGATTTGAGCAAGGAAGTTGTGGGCCATCAGATAAGTTTGGGAGAGATGAAAGCCACTTCTTTAGATTGCCCGCAGACTGTATATTTTAACTGGCTAAAACAGGACAATATCGGCTTTTCTCACAGTCTCAACGCTCTCGAGGACCTTTTGCATATCGAGTTTTTTCACGGCCAAAAAAAGCAATATAACTCTACCGCAATCAAGGTAATCAAGCGTTTTATCTCCGGTTTGGAGCGGGATATCGCCGCTTCAATCGAGTATAGTGATTTTAGTTTAGCCAGGCTCGAGGAAGAATCTTTTTTCCGGGAGGCAGCCGAAAAGCGCAACAGCCTTCTTTATCGAATAAACGGCTTCTTGGAGCAGGTAAACGCAGAATTAGAACTAATCCCGGATTATGAATTTATCGAGAAGATGGAGAAGATGATCGAGATTCTTCCCGAGGTCATGGGAAAAGTTGACCCAAGCCTCGATTCTGATGCGCCGGAAAACGCCCTTTACTGGCATAAAGGAACAGACGGAAAAAAGCGCTATTTTTCAGGCGAAGAAGAGTTAAACCGGCTGCTCAGCGAAAAATAACCAACCCCCCCAGCTTTATCAACTGCGGTCTATCTTATTTTTGGTATTTCAATCCGGTTCAATATTTCGTCAAAAATCCTTTGGGGTTGGGCTTTAATTTTATAGGTGGGTTTTTTAAGGCTGCCGTTTAGTTTTACAGTAACATATTTTTGAGCTTGGCTCAAAATAGAGGAAATAACGCCTTCTAACCCTTGAGATTCATTTTTAATCTTATCGCTAAAATTGGCAAGAATATCGCCATCAAGATTGCCGTCAAAATCAAAGCCGCCTTTGAAATCAAGCCTTAACTCATCGCTATTAAGCGTCAGGTCGTTTGTTCTTACTTTTTTATCCCCGATTAAGAAATTACCCTCAACCTGTCTAAAGACGATCTTATCAAAAGAACCGGGCAGGAGCAGCTTTCCCAAGCCTTGCAAGAGATTTAACTCCCAGAGGTAACCGTCTTTTATTGACAGCTGGGCATTTCCGGTTGCGGTTGGTAGATCTTTAGCCTCTCCCTGCAGGGAGGCGGTAAAGTTTATTTTTCCCAAGGTGTTTTTATCTTTCCAGGAGGTGTCTGTTTTCAGTTTTTCTAAATCCAGATTTTTAACCGATAGGTTTGCGGAATAATCAATTTGGGGGTTGTTGGTATTGAAATTGGCTGAAAACTTAAGAGTTCCCTGATAGGCCTTCGAAGAAAGATCTAACTGAATTTGTTTATCTTTTTGCCGACAATCCAGGGAAAGGCCGTCAAATTTAAACCGGTCAATTTTTATCTGGGGGCTTTGGCCTTTTAACCGGATTTGAGAACCGGTGATATCAGCTGATGAACCGGAAATATTGAAACTGCCTTCAAGATTACCGTCCAGGTCAGGTATTTTCAGGTTTTGGCCGGCGGCGGCACTGATTTGTTTAAGCTCCTTCAAATTTAAAGATAGCGGACCTTCCAGATTAAAGGAAGGAGAAGCGTTTTCTTTTATATCCAGCTTGCCCTTAAACCCGAAGCTTGAATTCCCGATTTTCAGGGTTAAATCCAGGTCAGGCTGGTTAAAATTATTCACTTCGCCGTTGATTTCCAGAAAAGAGCCTAAAGTTTCGGCGGTCAGGTTATTTATTCTAAGGCTGTCGGGCGAAAGCCTGAGGTTTGCCTTGATGTTAGTAGCTTCCTTAACGAAGGGGATTCCACTGATAGCCCCTTGAGAGATATCTATTTGACCCTGGTGGGTTAATTTTTTCTCAGCAGGATTAAACTTAAATTCGCCGCTGGCCACGCCCGCAACTAAGATTACCAGTTCGTCTTTAGCCAGGTTAATATCCTCGGCGGCAGCAATATACTTTGAGTTTATCCAGTCTGAATCTTTTTGAGTTGAGATTTCCAGTTTTTCAACCCGGGCTTTCAGGATTGAAAAAGGTAGATTTGGTAGGTAATTAACATATTCAGTTAAAAGGATATTCTCCAGTTTAGATTCGGCGGTGAAGCTGGAGTTTTTGAGATTGTAGCTGCCGTTTATGGTGAGCGAAGTTTGGGTTTGATCGCTATTTTTGATAAATCCTTCCAGAGAAAATTTTATCTTCTGCGGCAACGACAGGCCTAAAGCGGCATTTATATTGGAAATTTTTATTTGTAAAGGCGGCTCCTTGCCGGAGTCTTCGACCAGCAAAGTTCCATTTTTGATTATCAGATTGGTAGTCATAGGGGTAATTTCAGTTTCTACCGAGGGTTCAGTTTCTAAAAGGTTAGGGGTTTTCCCGGGCTCGTATTTAAGATGAACGGTTGGCGAATCCAGATAAACCGCAGGGATGATAATTTTTCTTGATTTTAAAATTGGCGGGATCAGGATGTTAAAGCGGATTTTTTCGATATCCAGCAGAACCTCATCGTCTGAAGGTGCCTTATTGAAAAGGCGTACCTTTTTCAAGGTAAAGCCTTCAAATACTTTATAACCGATAAACTCAAACTCAACTTTTCTTTCCAGTTGGGCCGATAGTTTCTCGGCCAGCAGCGGCCGCAGTTTTTGAGGTATGAATACTCGGTTTATATATATCTGCCCAAGCCAGGCCGAGATTATGATAATTACAATGATCAATAAGAAAACTAGTTTTTTCATATCCTTGCTAATATTATAGTATAATTCGAGCCGATTAACAATTAACCATTTTCCCGCTTTTTTATTTACCAAAATAAACCATTGCTCAGCCATAACCGCTTGCGGTATAATTAGAAAAGGTGTAAGAACCGTTTTTTAAAACTCAAGGAGGTAATATGGCGAAACTAGACGTAAAAGCTTTAGGGCTTACTTTGGGTATCATTTGGTCAGCAGCTTTGTTGATTATGGGCATAGCGGTAATGTTTTTTAACTACGGAAACGGATTAGTAAGAGCTATGGGTTCGATTTATGTCGGCTACCAGGCTACAATCTTAGGCAGTTTAATCGGAGCCATCTGGGGATTCATCGACGCCGGCATCTGCGGCCTGCTAATCGCCTGGCTCTATAATAAGCTGGCTAAATAAACCGATAAAGAGGTTAATAATGGCAAGAGGAGCAATGACTAGCAGGCAGAAAATCATCTCCAGGCAGTTAAGGGAAAAGAAGGAAGTGCAGATAAGTAAGCTTAAAGCCAAAAGAAAGAGGTAAATAGATCTAAAACCAGCCTTTTAATGAGATCAGCTTAAACCTACCCTTACCGGGCGGGGGAATAGCGGTAAAATTAAGTATTGTGTTCCCTAATTTAAAATGAATAACGGAAAATTTGATTTTTGTGGAGAGTTTAAGGAGCCGTTGGAATTAATCGAGGATTCCGACAAACATCTATTCATTACCGGAAAAGCCGGTTCTGGAAAATCTACGTTGTTACGTTATTTTAAGGACATTACTGAAAAAAATGTTATCACTCTGGCTCCTACCGGAATCGCAGCAATAAATGTCCAAGGACAAACCATCCATTCTTTTTTTAGTTTTCCGCTGGGATTTATTCAAAAAGAACAGGTTAAAAAACTATACCGCGCTAAAAAGAAAATAATTCAAAACCTCGACTTGCTTTTAATCGACGAGGCTTCAATGGTCAGAGCCGACATGCTTGATGCAATAGATTATTCCTTAAGGATTAACCGGAAAAAAATGGATATTCCTTTTGGCGGAGTAAGAATAGTTATGTTCGGTGATGTTTTCCAGCTTCCGCCGGTAGTTGAGAGAAGTATGGAGCCGTTGATTAAACAATATTACGGCCATTCTTATTTTTTTAACGCAAAGGTAATCAACCAGATAAAATTACATCGCATTCAGCTTGACCGGATATACCGGCAAACTGACAAGAAGTTTATCGACCTTCTCGGTAGAATACGCCTGAATGAGTGTGGGCTTGAGGATATTGCTATGCTGAATGAAAGAGTAGATGCGGGCAATGTCAAAAATAGGTGTATTGTTTTAACTACAACTAACAAAAATGCTGAAAGAATAAACAAAAGTTTTCTGGAAAAAATCGATTCAAAACAATACCAATATACCGCCGCGGTAACCGAAAATTATAAATCGAGTCTTTATCCCACTGAAGCGTCGTTGTCCCTTAAAAAGGGAGCTCGGGTAATATTGTTAAACAATGATAAAGAGAAAAGATGGGTTAATGGTACCCTTGCCGAAATTGCAGGGGTTACCGACGATTCGGTTAGAATTCGTATTGAAGACGAAGTATATATCTTAGAAAAATTTACCTGGGAAAAAATACGGTATACCTTTGATGATTTAACCCAGGAAATAAAGCAGGAAGTAGACGGATCGTTTAGGCAATATCCGTTAAAGTTAGCCTGGGCGATTACAATTCACAAAAGCCAGGGGCAAACTTTTGAAAAGGTAATTATCGATATCGGCCATGGCGCATTTAGCCCCGGACAGCTTTATGTTGCCTTGAGCCGTTGCCGGAGCTTGGAAGGGATAACCTTGGATAAACCGCTTAGTTTAAGTGATATTATTATCGATGAAAATGTTTACAGCTTCTCCGACCAGTAAAAACGAGTCAGGGCATAAATCGGGACAAGTCCAGCGTCACCGGAATTTCGGAAAGGGAAAAGAAAGAATTGCAGTGTAGTAAACTTAAGGCTAAGAGGAAGAGGTAAAAAGGAGAGCTGTCTCCTTAAACGCAGATGGAAAGAAAACGTGATTTTCTTGCAAAAAGATGGATAGGGTTATTTTCGATATTATTGTTTATATCGAATATAGCGCTAGTGGGCTGTTTACCTAAGCCGAAAAAATATTTGAGTACCGATGGAAGGTTCTCTCTGGAATTTCCGGAAAACTGGCAGTCACTCGAAAAAGAAATGTGGTCAGTTCCCGGAGAACTGGCGATGTTTCTGCCTCGGGGATTTTTCAATCATGACCCTGTTGGCTGTATTGCCGGCAGCCAAAGAATTCCCAGAGATTTGTTTTGGGATATTGATAGGATCAATGACGAAATGCATCAAGAAAATTTTAAGGATTATCAGGATGTCCAGATAGAAGAGGAGAAAAAAATCGATCTCAAGGGGCTAGAAGCCAAGAATACGATTTATTCCGTTTCCGATAACGGCAGAAAAGTAAAATTGATGAATTGTATAACTATGGATAACGACAGAATTTATTCTATAATTTGCGGCGTTCCCTATCCAAAATTTTCCAAATACAAAGGTACTTTTGAAAAAATTATCCAAAGTTTTAAAGTTGAAAGTTCCGGAAACGGATTGTTTAACTATTAAACTTGATGAGTACAAGGAAAAGGCGGAAGAAATATTAAAAACTGCCTAACCCAACCCCCCGCAGATAGATTCAAAACCAACCTTTTCCGCGTCATTATTTCTATTTGTCAAAATAACCTAGAAGTAGTAGAATTATCGCCTGGGCACAAGGCCGTGCCTAAGTAGTATTATGGTAGTGTTTTCAATAATAACAGGGTATTTTTAGAGGGCAACCTTCCGGGATGGGGGGGTTTTTTTTAGTTTAAAAAGGAGGCGTAGTTATGTTTAAAAGATTTATTTGTATTTTGGTGATGTTATTTTTCATTATTGGGATTACAGGATGCGCTACGCTTTTTAAGGCGAAAACGAGGACAGTTGACTTTGATTCAGATCCACAAGGAGCAACAGTTTACATTAATGGTAACCGCATGGGTAAAACTCCTATGCCATTAAATTTATCTAACAAGACGGCAGTTACAGTTACTTTTAAAAAAGAAGGCTATGAGGATAAGACCTATATTATCAACACTAAAGTAGGCGCGGGTTGGGTGATTTTAGATTGCCTAGGTGGTTTTATTCCGATCATTATTGATGCTGTAACGGAGAATTGGTATAGTCTCGACACCGACGCCGTAAAGGTTATGTTAGATGTAGAGAGGAAATAGAGTAGTTAATTCTTGATAAAAAAGTAAATTCTAAATTCGCGAGACACAGCGCTTAATCCCTGGTAAATAAGTATTGCGTTTTCTGATTTAAAAATTTCTAAAGCGCTTGGCGTATCAGCGGACAAACTAGTGGAATAGAGGGTGTTATGAAAAAAGGTGGAATAGGAGGGGGTAGAACAATAACTGGCTTGAAGTTTGAGTCAAGAATTACCTTGGAGAAGGTAATTTCTGCCCTCCCTGGCTATAAAGTCTCAGAATGTAAAATTTATTTTAAAGGGGAAAAGATTGCAGAGCTCTACGGAAAGCATAAGTTATACAAAAGTTTGCTTGGGCCCAGAGGTGTTAATTATTCAACGCTTATATCTAAAAAATTAATACCCGATGACGCAATTCTTGTGTTAAAAAATAAAACTCTTTATATTGTAGAGATGAAATTCCAGGAAGTTACAGGGTCGGTAGATGAGAAGTTACAAACTTGTGATTTTAAAAATAGACAATATACTAAATTGCTTGCACCGCTAAAAATAAGCGTCAAATATGTGTATATTCTAAATGATTGGTTTAGAAAGAATGAATATAAAGATGTGCTTGAATATGTAAGATCAGTCGGATGCTATTATTTTTTTAATGAGTTACCTTTAGGATTTTTAGATTTTCCCGGGCCGGAGAAACCTTAGCTCGAGAGGTAATTCTTTCTAGCCATTGAAATCGTTTGATAGAAAGATCCAAATAATTCTTTTCTAATTCAATCCCGATATATTTCCTTCCATGTTTATAGGCTGCGAGTCCGCTGGTTGCACTTCCGCTAAAGGGATCTAAGACTACATCATTTCGTTTAGTAGAGGCAAGGATGATTCGTTCCAATAAGGCCATGGGCTTTTGCGTAGGGTGTTTACCAAAGATTTTCTCCTCAGGGCGCGGCGCCATAATTGGCCAGATACTTTTCATCTGTTTATTATTGTTCATTGCTTTCATCAAGCTATAGTTGAAGCAATGTTTGCTTTTTTTATCTTTAGCCGCCCAAATAATATTTTCGGTCGCATGCGTAAAATACCGGCATGAGAGGTTTGGCGGAGGATTTACTTTGTCCCAGGAAATATCGTTTAAAATTTTGAACCCTAATTCTTGCATGGCAAAGCCGACAGAAAATATAATATGCGAGGTTCCGGAAACCCAAATTGTACCGTTGGGGGCAAGAACATCTTGGCAAGCCTTAAGCCATTTTAGATTAAAGGTGTGTGTTTCTTTAATTCCCTTAGAGACATCCCATGCGCCTTTGTTTACACTTGTCATCTTACCGGCGTGACAGGTTATACCCCCATTGGACAGAAAATAAGGCGGATCGGCGAAGAGCATATCTATAGAGTTTTCTTGGAGTAGGGGGAGGAATTTTAAACAATCGTCTTTAAAGAGGTAAAAGCTATTGTTTTTGTCTTTAAAATAGGGGTTTTGGTGTGACTTTACAATGGTGACGTAGATTTCTTTTTTCCATTTGATAAATTCTTTATTTTGAGTGTCTTTTTTGGCCATTTGCTCCTCCATGGTAGAATACCTCCTTATGTTACTATACATTTCTACATAGCATTGATACTTCTGTGGAACACAGGAAATATTGGTTACAACACACTTAGTTAAGCATTCTTTATAATGAATTATTCT
>JAHKAJ010000013.1 GCA_018826075.1 Candidatus Omnitrophota bacterium | reverse complement strand
TTTTAAAAATTCGATTATGAATACCGGCTCTAAAGTATAGTAGGACTTTTCCAGGCAATAGGAAAATTGTAAAAGCGAACGTAGGAGATTCAACTCCTCTTGATCCTTAAGTAATAAGCTATATTTAGGGTCAAACGGCAAAGCTTTGGCTTTTTTAAAAATACTTTCGATCCGGGCACAGACGTACTGGATATAATATAAAGGGTTGTCAAAAGAAGTCGCTTTAGCCAAATCGATATCAAACTCTAAGTGTGATGAGTTCTTACGCATAAGGTAATAAAACCGGGCAGCATCTTTGCCGATATCTTTGACTAAATCAGAAAGCAGGATAAAAGTACCGGCCCGTTTTGACATCCGTTCCTTAGTTTTCAAAGTCACCAGCTGGATGATGATCACCTTCAATAAACTCTGATCATAACCCAAGGCTGAAATGGCTGATTTAACCCTTTGGATATAACCGTGATGGTCAGGGCCCCAAAGATTTATCAACTCCGAAAATCCTCTCTTAGCCTTATCGTAATGATAAGCGATATCCGAAGCAAAATAAGTGAGCTCTCCATCGGCTTTTCTGATCACCCGGTCTTTGTCGTCGCCAAACCGGGTGGCCAAAAACCATAAAGCCCCGTCTTTTTCGAAAATCAAACCTTTTTCTTTCAAATAATCTATCGCCGCCTCGACTTTTCCGGCTGCTAACAGTTTCTTCTGACTGAACCAATTATCAAACTTTATCCCCAGGGCTTTTAAATCTTTTTTGATAAATTCATCAAGAATATACCTGATAACAAATTTTTCCAGGTCAAATTTTTGAGGATCTTTGCGGTAATCCTTATTAGCCGAAATAAACCCGGCAATATCTTTGAGGTACTCGCCCTGATAGCCGCCTTCAGGGATCTCGGGCCGCTTTCCTTTTTTAACCCCCAGCCAGGCCTTTACCGAAAGAACCAGAAGCTCAATCTGCCGGCCGGCGTTATTTACATAATATTCGCGGCTTACTGCGTTTCCGAAAAACTCCAAAACATTGGCTAAACAATCGCCGACTACTGCCTGACGGCCATGAGCAATTGACAAAGGGCCGGTAGGGTTGGCGCTTAAAAATTCGATCAGCACTTTTTTATCTAATTGGCTGCGAAAAAACTTATCGCCGCCGGAGATGATTTCGTTAAGAGAATTTATCAAAATATCCCGGGAAAGAAAAAGATTGATAAACCCCGGCCGAAGAATCTCTATACTTTGCACCCAACCGGAAAGTTTTTCTTCAAGACGAGTTTTTATCTCCGAAGCAATAGCTAAAGGGTCTTTCTTTATTTGCGAAGCTATTTTTAAAGCTACCATTGAAGACAGATCGCCATGCTCCTTACTCTTAGGCAATTCCCAAAGAGGATGTTCCAGCTCTAAACCATAATCGTTGATGGCTAATTCCTGAAGGATCTGGGAGACTTTGTCGTAGAAACCTTTCATTTTTAAAGGCCGGCTTTTTTCACCACCGCTTCTAGCTGGGCTTTGACCACCGGAGGGGATTTTATAGTTTTTAACGCGGCTTGCGGGTCTTTGAGGCCGTGACCGGTAAGTGTACAAATGATCTTGATCTCTTTGTTTTTTATTGGGGGAAAAAACTTCTCTTTACCCAGCATAAATAAACCGGCCACTGAAGCCGCTGATGCCGGCTCGACAAATACTCCTTCTTTCTGGGCCAGAAATTTATAAGCTGAAATTATCTGCGAGTCGCTTACGGCTTTGATCGCCCCTTTTGATTCATCCCGGGCTTCCTCGGCCTTTTCCCAACTTGCCGGATTTCCGATCTTGATGGCAGTGGCGATAGTCCGGGGATTTTTTATCGGGTGGCCCTTAACGATCGGGGCTGCACCGAGGGCCTGAAAACCTAACATTCGCGGTAAACTCTTGATTTTTTTATACGCATAATACTCTTTATAACCCTTCCAGTAAGCGGTTATGTTACCGGCATTGCCCACCGGAAGGCAATGAAAGTCAGGAGCCAAGCCTAAAAAATCACAGATTTCAAAAGAAGCGGTTTTCTGGCCTTCGATCCGGTAAGGGTTTATTGAATTAACTAACTCTACCTTATAGTTTTGAGAAATCTCTCGCACCACTCTTAAAGCATCATCAAAGTTACCTCTAACCGCTATAACTTTTGCTCCATGGATTAAGCCCTGGGCTAACTTACCCAAAGCAATTGCCCCCTCAGGAATAACCACTATACATTTTAAACCGGCTCTGGCTGCGTAAGCTGCTGCTGAAGCTGAAGTGTTGCCGGTTGAAGCGCAGATAACTGCTTTTAAACCTTTCTCCATGGCCTTGGAAATAGCCATGGTCATACCGCGATCCTTGAACGAACCGGTAGGGTTTAAACCTTCATATTTAAGATAGACTCTAAAGTTTGGGCCTAACTCAGCCGATAGTTTAGGTGCGTAAATAAGCGGAGTATTTACTTCATTAAGAGTTATAACCGGGGTATTTTTAGTTACCGGAAGGTATTGCTGGTACCTGTTGATTATTCCTAAATAAGATTTCATCGATCCTTAAAAATAATATTTGCAATTATAGGTCTTCGATCCTGATTATTTGAGACGGGCTTTTAATAACTTTTAACCGGTCTATTTCGGAGATAGCCTCACGGATACTTTTCTCACGGGCCTCATGGATAATCATGATGATCGGGACAAATTTTTCTTTATTCCTCTCTTTCTGGGTCACTGAAGCAATACTGATATTTCTGGCCGAAAGTATTTTAGAGATATCAGCCAAGACCCCCGGCCGGTCACAAGCCATAAAACGGATGTAATAACGGCCTTTGATATTTTCGATATTCTTGATGACCACCTTTTCTTCTCTTCTGATCAAGTTTTGCTTGGAAGAAGCAATACTTACGATGTCAGACATCACCGCAGAAGAAGTGGCTACTCCTCCGGCGCCTTCTCCGTAAAAAAGAAGCTCTCCGGCCGGCTGAGTATCTAGATACACAGCATTATAAGCTGAAGAAATACTAGCCAAGGGATGTTCTATAGGAACCAGGGTCGGCTGGACCCGCAGATCTAAAAAGCCCTTTTCTTTTTTGGCTATCGCCAACAACTTGATCCGGTAGTGTAGGTCTTTAGCACAAACAATATCTAAAAGCGATATCTTGGAAATACCCTGAGAATAGACTTTCTTAAATTCAGGCCAAACCCCATAACAAAGATAGCTCAATATGCATAATTTATGGAGCGCATCTGTACCTTCTATATCCAAGCGCGGATCGCGCTCAGCATAACCTTCTTTCTGGGCGCTCTTGAGGGCCGAAGAAAAATCGATATTTTCCTTAGCCATCTTATAGAGGATATAATTAGTGGTTCCGTTAAGAATACCGTATATTTTTCTAACTTCACAGCCAACCAAGCCTTCGGAAATGCTTTTAATGATCGGTATGGCTCCGCAGACCGAAGCTTCAAACCCCAGGCGACGGCCCAAACCCCTAGCTAACGAAAAGATTTCTTTACCGCTGCAAGCTAATAAAGCCTTGTTGGCGGTGATCACGTCCTTACCTCTGCGTAAAGACTCGATAATCAGTTTACGGGCCGGCTCAAGGCCGCCGATCAATTCGATAATGATATCGATTTCCGGGTCACGGATTAGTTCGAAAGGATCGCTGGAAAAATCAAGCGAAAACTTACTGGCTAATTTTTTTTTGCCAGCAGCGATATCGCAGACTTTCTTGATCTCGATTTTTACTGCACTGCGCCGGGCGACCAAACTTGAATATTTTTTTAGTGATTCTAAAACCGCTTGGCCTACTTTGCCCAAACCGATTATTCCGATTTTCTTAACAATCATTTTAAATGTTCCTTTATAAATTCGCCTAATTTTTGGAAAAACTCTTCATCTAGATCAGTAAACCTAATCCTGGTCTCGTAGATAAGATCCCTGACCACTTCTCTCGAACCAACGACCTCACCAGTAACCTCTATTTTTTGCGGGATCAGTGGAAAACGGATAGTCATAGCTAAAAAAGTCCCCTTGTTAAACAAGCGATTAGTAGTCAGGAGCATACCGCCTTGACTTACATTTTTAGTCTGAGTCAAATCGTAGCCATCGACTACTTCTTTAATCCGGTAGCTGACCACAAAGTTAGCATCCACCCGGGAATGTTTTCTTCTCTCTGATCCTTGGTATTGCGCCATTTTTGCCTCCTTAAACTATTTGTGACCTCAGAATGTCGAAGTTATTATACCATGTTCGAACCTATTTCGAACAAACAACTTCGAGTAGTCTATAAACATATCTATCAAAACAGCGTATTCATTGCCACCGAGACGACATCCAATAGCCTGTGCCGCCCCGCCACGCTCCCTGAATGGTCGCTTTGGCGGGGCTTGGTGGTTAGCCAAGCGCCGCTCCCCCTCGCTGGGGCTCGGGGTCGCTTGGCAAGCGGCCTGGGCCAGCCGCTTTGGTGGTAATCTGCGATGGCTGTTCCGGCTTGCTCCCCCGCCCTTTCCACTCCGCGTTTAAGCAACCAAGAAAGGGCGGGGCATAACAGCCTCACATCAACCGTCTTTAACATCTAAAAGAACATCTGCTAATGAGCTCGGCTGTTCCCGCCTTCGCTCCTTGAACAGTCGTACTTCGCTGCGCTCAGCACTCCCTTTGGTCGCTTCGGCGGGCAAGCCTTTTCTTTCAAAAAGTGGTTCTCACTCCTAAGATCAAACACACAGAAGAATCCCAAAATTGGCCCTTTCCCAGAAAAGAAAAGAATATTTTAAAGAATCCAAGAGAAGAATTGGCCTTATTTTTTTGGTTAAGAATATCCTCTGTAAAGCCCGCCTTCCTCTATAACGCCATCCTAAGCTTCTATATTATACATCGTCAATAAAAGAGTATCAAGTAAAAGCCGCGCATCTTATATAGCCTTCTTTAAATACCTGCCTTCGCAGGCTTTTCCTTATTGCATAAGGAT
>JAHKAJ010000003.1 GCA_018826075.1 Candidatus Omnitrophota bacterium | reverse complement strand
CTAAAGGAGTTTTCCAATATATCTTTCTTTTTTTTCTCATTCCTTATTTCTTTGTTTTTATTAATTCAATAAGAATAAAGAATAAGGGTATTCTGCTGCGTTCAGCTACCTATATTACGCTAGCGCTATTAATATTCAACTCGCTGATCATTCCCTTTAAGCTATTAAATAAAAAATTTAACGATCATTTTGAATTTACCAATCGATACGTTGCCGTTTTGTTTGGAAATGCCGCCAAAAGGGTTAATCCGGCGTTAAGCCCCAGGCTAGTAGCAGCTCATCTGGCATCAATACCAGGGGGAGGGGTGTGTCGCTGGTTTTTCAGCGAGGATGAATGTAGATATTGTGAATTTTACTTAGCTGATGATCATCCGGAATTGCCATCTAAGAAAGATATCTCCGGGGATAAAAGGAGGGCTAAAATACTTTCTTTGACTATCGGGAAAATAGGTCAGAAACCAATGCAGTATTTTTTATTTATGGGTATCGAAGCTTTACGGATGCCTTTCTGGGAGTCTACTCAGATAGGGTATGTTAATTATCCTTCTTGGCTAAAAAGATTATTTGAGCTAAGTTTGTTTAAAAACGGTTTAAGGACGCTGACTAGCCTGTTTACTTTTCTCGGATTGTTTTATCTAATTGGCCTTATTTTTAAGCATAAAAAGAAGTTGTTTGACCTTTCTGGAGATGGAAACCCGAGGCTGATAATTTGTTTTTTTACCTTGCTGATTATTTTCAGCTACACTGGTTTATATGCTTTTTTTTCAATTGTTACCCGTTACAGTTTAGTAATTGTCTCTTTGTATCTTACCGGTATAGCTTATTTTATTAACCAAAAACTCCTTCGGTCATGGAAGCTAATCTAAGAATTGAATGCAATTTATGCGGTTTAAGCAATTATAAAGTTGTTTATCGTAAAGCTGCAGACAAAACTAAAAAGATTTGTGAATCTGGCGATCAATATTCAATAACTGTAAGAAACATCCCGAAACCAGATAAGCTATTTAAATGTAACGTCTGTGGTTTAATTTTCGCTCAACCGGAGGAAAATTTTTCCTATTATGTTGATAGATACATCGAGTCGGTCGATAGAGAATATTTAGAAGAGGAATCCGGCCGGCGCCAGGCTAGTAGAGAAATTTTGAACCGGATCGAAAAACATAAAAAGAGAGGGAGGCTACTAGACATAGGCTGCGCCAATGGTTTTTTTCTCGATGAAGCTAGGCGTAGAGGCTGGGAAGTTTATGGTCTTGAACTTTCAAAATGGGCAGCTAATTATGCTAAAGAACAATTAAATTTAAATGTTATAAAAGGCACAATTAGTGAGGCCAAATTTGAAGATGGCTTTTTTGACGTAATAGCTATGTCTGATCTAATAGAACACCTTCCTGACCCCAAGCATAGCTTAGTTGAGGTCAGAAGGATATTAAATAATAGCGGCATTTTATATATTAATACTCCCGATATAGCTAGTTTAATCAGCAAGCTTTTGAGGGCTAAATGGTGGGGGGTAAACAAGTTTCATCTTTTCTATTTCTCGAAGAAAACATTAGAGAATATGCTAGATGCTTGCGGTTTTAAAGTAAAGAAATACAGCCCACATTTAAGGATATTTTCAGTTAACTACTGGCTTAAGAGATTCAGTATTTATAATAATACTTTATACCGGTTTATGGACTTTATTTTCCGAATCAGTAAATTTCAGTCAAAGCTTTTAAGGATAAATTTTCATGATCAACTTGAGGTCATAGTAGTTAAGTCAAGGAAGTTGGATTATTTAGTTGGTTCCCTGGCCGCCAAGAAAGAGAAAGCAGTTAGAAAAAAGATGAAGGTTATTGTTGCTCTTCCGGCTTATAATGCTGAGAAGACCTTGAAAAGAACCCTTGACGATATTCCTAGAGATTCGGTAGACAAGATAATCCTGGTTGACGATGCCAGTTCGGATAAAACAGTAGAAGTCGCCAAAAGTCTGGGTCTGGAAGTTTTTCAGCACTCCAAAAATAAAGGTTTCGGTGGCAATCAAAAAACATGTTGTCAGGAAGCTTTGAAGCAGGGTGCCGATATCGTGGTAATGGTCCACCCCGATTATCAGTATGACCCTACGATAATCCCTGAGCTTATTGAACCGATACAAAAAGGAGAAGCCGATCTTGTTTTTGGCTCACGGATGATGAAAGGCGGTGCACTTGATGGAGGAATGCCGCCCTGGAAGCATAATGCAAATATTCTTTTAACTGCCTTTGCCAATATTGTCTTAGGCACTTATTTGACTGAATATCATTCGGGATTCAGAGCTTATAGTGCAGACTTATTAAAGACAGTAAGGTTTAAACTCAATAGCGATAAGTTTGTTTTTGATACTGAAATAATAGTCCAGGCTTTAGTGCACCATTTTAAAATAGAAGAAGTGCCGATTCAGACCAGATATTTTGACGAAGCATCTCAAATAAAATTTTTGCCCTGTATTGCCTATGGGTTTGGCATAATCTGGACCATGGTTAAGTATATTTTGCATAGTAAGGGAATTTATAAATTTAAACAATTCAGTTAGTTGCCTGATTGGTAATTCGAGGTTTTTGTTGATTTTTATCAAAGAGTTTGTTAAGGTAAGAATACTGAGGAGGAAGAGATGAAAGCTGTAATTCTCTGTGGTGGAAGAGGAACCAGGATTAGGGAAGTTTCAGAATTTTTGCCTAAGCCAATGCTGACTGTAGGGGGTAGGCCATTGCTTTGGCATATAATGAAAATCTATGATCACTACGGAATTAAGGATTTTATTTTAAGCCTTGGTTATAAAGGATGGGCGATCAAAGAGTTTTTTTTAAATTATCAGGCTAAGATTTTTGATATAACAGTTAATCTAGGTAAGGAAAATTCAATAATTTATCATAAAAATCATGAGCATAAGCTAGATTGGAATGTTTCGCTTGTGGAAACCGGCGAAGAGTCGCAAACCGGCTCAAGAATTTGGAACGCGCGTAAATATTTAGAAGATAGCGATATGTTTTGTCTAACCTATGGAGACAGCGTCGGCGATATCGATATAAAATCTTTGATCCAGACTCACAAAAAATCAGGGCTTTTGGGAACTATAACCGGAGTGCATCCTTCCGGGCGTTTCGGAGAAATAGAAACTGACGGTAAAGTAATTTCTTCGTTTGCCGAAAAGCCAAATGTGAGTTTTGGTTTGTATAACGGCGGATTTATGATTTTCAATAAAAAGGTTTTAGATAAATATTTTAGGCCAGGTAAAGATTTGATTCTTGAGGCTGAAACTTTGCCGAGAATGGTTAAAGACGGACAGCTTGGGCTGTATGAACATAAAGGCTTTTGGCAGTGTGTAGATACCGCGCGTGAACTAGAATCATTGGAGAATTTATGGAATTCTCCCAACCCTCCCTGGAAAGTCTGGTAAATTATTATGGTCAAGCTTTCTGACTATTTGGTGCAGTTTTTAGCCCGCCAAGGCATTAAGGATGTATTTATGGTTTCCGGCGGCGGGATCATTCATCTCACTGATTCCTTAGGCAGGAATAAAAATATAAAGTATATCTGTAATTATAATGAGCAAGCGACTTCTTATTCTGCAGAAGGGTATGCCAGGTTTAGGAATCGTATTTCAGCTTGTCTGGTTACTACCGGGCCCGGTTCTACCAATGCTCTATCAGGAGTAGCCAGCGCCTGGATGGATTCGGTGCCGATGCTGGTCATCTCCGGCCAGGTCAAAAGAGAGCTTATTGCTGATTACCAGAAACTGCGTCAAATCGGCGAACAAGAAGTCAATATCATCGACATGGTCAGGCCGATAACCAAATATGCAGCAACAACAACTAATCCTAAAAGGATTCGCTACGAACTGGAGCGCTGTTTTTATGAGGCTACCAGCGGCCGGCCCGGGCCGGTTTGGTTGAATATACCTCTGGATGTCCAGGGCAGCTTGATTGATCCAAGAAGTCTGCCGTCGTTTCTGCCTGAAAAGTCAGGAGGTAAAAGCAGTTCAGGGTTAAAAAATAAAGTAAAAAGAACTATCAGCTTATTAAAGCAATCTAAACGACCGGTTCTCTTCTGCGGTTATGGTATACGTTTGGCCGGCGCTGGAAATTTGCTCGAACAACTTCTGGATAAAGTCAAAATCCCGGTCCTACTTTCTTTCAATGGTATGGATTTACTTTCTGAAGATCATCCTTCACTAGTAGGTAAACCGGGGATCGTTGGCCAAAGAAGAGCCAACTTTGCTGTACAAAATTCGGATTATTTT
Source organism: Candidatus Omnitrophota bacterium (assembly GCA_018826075.1). Lineage (GTDB taxonomy): Bacteria > Omnitrophota > Gorgyraeia > Duberdicusellales > 4484-171 > JAHKAJ01. The sequence goes on along the minus strand of JAHKAJ010000003.1, from coordinate 5,116 downwards.
TTATCCATAGGCTCCCGGTTGAATATAAAAATTGTCGGATATGATTATAAAAATTTTGCAGCCCGGGCTAAAAAAATCATAGTTGATATCGATAGCCAAGAGCTGAAAAAATCGACCGTTTGTCCGGACCTGGCGGTTACTGCCGATGCCGGTGATTTTTTAAAAGAATTTATCCGCCAGGCCGTAAAGGCCGGTATCCGGATCGATCAAAAATGGCTTGCTGCCTGCCGGCAGTGGAAAGGACGTTATCCATCGATAAGTAAAGATTTCCTTGACAATAAAAAGCATGTCAATACTTACGTTTTTTATGATAGATTGTCGGATGTTGTAAAGAGTCAGGATGTGATTATTTCCGGAAATGCTCTTTCAGCGCTTTGTCTTTATCAGGCTTTTAAAGTCAAGAAAGGCCAAAGAGTTTTTACTAACAATGGTTATGGCGCCATGGGCTGGGACCTGCCGGCAGCTATTGGTGCCTGCATCGCTAATAACCGCCGGCCTACGATTTGTGTTACCGGAGACGGAAGCATCCAGATGAATATTCAAGAACTACAGTTAGTCAAACATCATCGCTTGCCTTTAAAAATCTTTATATTTAATAATGCCGGGTATACTTCGATCAGGTTGACTCAGGATAATTTTTTTAACGGCTTTTATGTAGGAGCCGATAAAGCTTCGGGAGTAAGCAATCCCGACTTTAAAAAAATAGCCGAAAGTTACGGGTTGAATTATGAGAAAATATTGACCAACCGCCAGCTTAAAAGTAAAATAGCTAAAGTCATTTCAAGGCCAGGCCCTGTATTTTGTGAAGTCAATGTTTCCCCGCGGCAGGGATTAAACCCTAAAACTGTTTCGCAGAGGAATCCGGACGGCAGCTTCCAATCTCGCCCCCTGGAGGATATGTTTCCTTTTCTGTCGCGTGAAGAATTAGAAAAAAACATGCAAATTTCTAAAACTTAACCAGAAGGATTGTTTTATGGATTTAAAAAAAGATTTATTTCAAAATCTATTTATTTTTGAGATGGCTAACAACCACATGGGAAGCCTAAAGCAGGCCTTGGAGATAGTTAAGGAGATCCGCAAGGTGACTCAGGGCTTTGATTTTAATTTTGCTTTTAAACTACAATACCGGGATTTAGATACTTTTATCCACCCTGACTTTAAGAATAATTTTGAGTTTAAATATGTGAAGCGTTTCAGCGAAACCAGGTTAAAACCACAGGAGTTCAAAGCCTTAAAAGATCAAATCAGCAGCCTAGGTTTTATTTCCATCTGTACGCCTTTTGATGAACCTTCGGTTGACCTGATAGAGGAACATGCTTTCCAAATCATCAAAATCGGCAGCTGTTCGATTACTGATTGGCCGCTTCTAGAGCGGGTGGCAAAGGCCGATAAGCCGATTATCTTATCGACTGCCGGGATCTCATTGGAAGATCTCGACAAGGTGGTGAGTTTTTTGAGCCATCGAAATAAATTGTTTTCGATCATGCATTGCGTTGCTCAGTATCCCACCGATTCAAAAAATCTCCAGCTTAACCAGATCGACTTGTTAAAAAAGCGTTATCCTAAGATAGCGGTTGGTTATTCTACTCATGAGTTGCCGGATATTGTTTCTGCGGTGAAGATCGCTATCGGTAAAGGTGCTAGTTTATTTGAAAAACATGTGGGCCTTGAAGTTGATGGGAGTTTCCCTAACAGTTATTCGGCTAATCCGCAACAGGTTAAGTTGTGGCTTGAGGCTGCCCGGGAGGCCTTAGAGATCTGTGGAGTTAAAAACAAAAGAGCCAAATTCAGCCCGGAAGAATTAACTGCCTTGAAATCTTTAAGAAGAGGAGTTTTTGCCAAAAAAAATATAGCCAAAGGCGAAAGGGTGGAATCAGTCAATACTTTTTTAGCCATTCCGACTCAAGAAGGCCAGATTACCGCTAACGATATGTCTAAATATACCGAATATTGCGTTAAACAAGAGATTAAAATCAATCAACCGGTGATCTTAGCTAATCTTCAGCGGGTTGACAACCGGGAAAAGATCTATGAAATAGTTCAAAAAGTCAAAAACTTTTTAAAGGCTAGCAAAGTGTCGGTTCCCGGTGAATTGGATCTGGAGATATCCCATCATTACGGTGTTGATAAGTTCTATGAATACGGAGGAACCATAATCAACGTAGTAAACCGGCAGTACTGTAAAAAGTTAATAGTGATATTTCCCGGGCAGAAGCATCCTGAACAATACCATAAAGTAAAAGAAGAGACTTTTCAGATCCTTTACGGCGACGTTGTCCTGAGCCTGGACGGCGTGGATCATGAATGTAAGGCCGGAGACGTAGTCACTATTGAAAAAAATAAAAAACATCATTTTAGTACTCGTTCAGGTACGGTTATCGAAGAGATTTCTTCAACCCATTACCTGGATGACTCCTACTATACCGATAAAGCAATTTTAGAAAACAAAAACCGTAAAACTCTCATCACCTACTGGCTTGATTAAGCAGCAAAAAATAGCAATGAGCAAGAAGGTTTTAGTCACCGGCGGGTCCGGATTTATTGCCAGAAATTTAGTCGAACAATTATCGGGCCAATATTGCCTATCGTCTCTGAACCGGCAAGAGTTCGATCTTTTGGATTCTTCAGGGGTTTTTGATTACCTAAAAAATAATCGCTTTGATGTAATCGTCCATACAGCTACTTACGACGCCGCCCCCCAACACTCGTTAAAAGACCCTTCTCAGGTGTTTATCAATAATTTAAAGATGTTTTTTAATCTTACCCGTTGTAGTGAGTATTTTGGTAAGATGATCTATTTTGGTTCGGGTGCAGAATTCAGCCGTATTAATTGGGTACCTAAGATGAAGGAAGATTATTTTGACCGGCATGTTCCAGAAGACCAGTACGGTTTTTCTAAATATGTGATGGCTAAACAGACACAACATCTAATCAACGTATGCAATCTCAGGCTTTTTGCAGTATTTGGTAAATATGAGGATTGGCGGGTCAGGGTCATTTCCAGCATTTGCCGCAATGCCGTCTTGGATCTGCCGATTACGATCAAGCGAAATGCTTTTTTTGACTTTATCTATATTGATGATTTAATTAAAATTGTTAAGTGGTTTATAGACAACAAACCCAAAGAGAAGATCTATAACGTCTGTACCGGCCGGGTGGTCGACTTTAAAACTATAGCCGAAAAAGTTATTAAACTATCAGGTAAAAACCTGGAAATAATAATTAACACTGACGAATTAGGCAGTGAATACAGCGGGAATAATTCGCTGCTGCTTAAGGAATTGGGAGGATTTAAGTTCAGCTCGATCGATGATTCGATAAAAGCCCTCTATGATTGGTATAGCTCCAACAAGGAAACCATTTTAAAAACCGTTGTTAAAGAATAGCCCCTATGGATATACAGGAGGCAATTAAATTTTTGAATAAAGCGGTTAAAGACCCCTCCTTGGGTTTGCCGCAAGAGTTATTCCTTTTTGTCAGCCGGATCACCCCTATGGTCAATGTCGATCTTCTGATAAAAGATGAAAGCCGACGTACTCTTTTGTCCTGGAGAAATGATCAGTTTGCCGGTTCTGGCTGGCATCTGCCCGGCGGTATTGTCCGGTTCAAAGAAAATTTAGAAACGCGGCTTTCGAAAGTTGCCGAAACTGAGATTAGGGCCGAAGTTAAATTTGAGCCTGATCCGGTTACGATTAACCAGATTTTTTGCGATCATGATACCCGCGGGCATTTTATATCAATCTTATACAAAGGTTTTCTTTCAAGCCGATTTGTTCTTGAAAATAACGGTTTGTCAACTAACGATGAGGGTTATCTTAAGTGGCACCAATCATGTCCGGAAAATTTAGTAAAGGTACACGAAGTGTACCGCAAATATATAGACTAGTCTATGGCAATAGATAAATGTAGAATCTGCGGGCATAAATTTTTTAGCCAACCATTGCTGCAATACGATAACATGCCCAAAGCCGCTCAATGCTTGCCGGATGCGGCTTCGGTTGAAAGTGAGCGGGGAGTCAGCTTTAAAGTTTGGCAATGTTCAGGCTGCGGATTAGTACAGTTAGACAGCGATCCGGTTGCTTATTACAAAGAAGTTATCCGGGCTGCTGATATTTCCCCTGAGATGAAAGATTTCCGTAGAAAACAATTTTTACAACTAACCAAGGAATTTTCGCTTTTTGGTAAAAAAGTTATTGAAATCGGCTGCGGCCAAGGTGAGTACCTTGAGCTTATCCGGGAATCGGGGGTTGATGCTTACGGATTAGAATATTCCAAAGATTCAGTCAGTCGCTGTCTTAAAAGGGGGTTAAAGGTTTCGCCAGGGTTCATCAGCGACAATCCCGGCAGGTTAGACAATGCTCCTTTTGATGGTTTTTATATTCTTAATTTTCTTGAACACTTGCCTGATCCGGCCTCGGCTCTCAGGGCAATATTTAATAATTTAAATGATCAAGCTATCGGCCTGGTTGAGGTTCCCAATTTTAATATGATTTTAGATAAAGGCCTTTTTGCTGAATTTATTCCCGACCATTTGCTGTATTTTACTAAGGTGACTTTAAATCTCGCCTTGAGCCTGAATGGTTTTGAAATAATCGACTGTAAAGAAGTCTGGCATGAATATATAATTTCGGCTATCGTAAGAAAAAGCCAGAAGTCAGACCTCAGCTATTTTTATAACCGTCAACTACAGATTACCACGCAGATAAAAGAATATATCCAAACTTGTAAAGGCAAGAAAATAGCTATCTGGGGTGCCGGGCATCAGGCTCTGGCAGTTATTTCTTTAGTTGATTTAGCCGGAAAAATAAACTATGTTATTGATTCAGCCTCATTTAAGCAGGGTAAATTTACTCCGGCTACTCATATCCCGATAGTTTCTCCGGCCAGCCTTAAAACCGACCCGGTTGATGTGGTTATTGTTATGGCTGCCAGTTATTCCGATGAGGTAGTTAGGATTTTGCAGGAAAAGTTTGATCCAAATATAAATATCGCGGTTTTGAGGGATTCAGGGTTAGAAATTATCCAGGGTTAATAAAGATGAGCCAGCCAAAACAGTTAAGATCCGACGAAATCAAAAAAAGAGAATGGTTAAAAAAAGCCAAACCCCGGGTTTATG
>JAHKAJ010000012.1 GCA_018826075.1 Candidatus Omnitrophota bacterium | reverse complement strand
TTTAAAAAAAACAGTCGTCCTTCAGTTTCTAGATCCAGAATTATTTCTTTTGACTCCCCAGACTCTTTTCTCAGCACTTTTATTTTGGAAAGGTCGGCTTCTGGTTTAGCGCCTCCGGCTAAAGCTAAGGCATCAATAAGGGTAAGCTCTCCTTTGGCCTCATAACTTCCTTCTTTATTTACCGCACCGAAGATAAAAAACTTTGCATACTCAGCTACCAGAACGCTCACCTGGGGGTTGACCAAATAATCTCTACCCAAGATATCTTCTATTTTCTTAGCAACCTCATTGGGTGTAAAGCTGCTAACCCTGATCTCACCGACGAAAGGAAAAATGATAGTTCCGATTTCTGAAACAACTATTGTGCGGCTCAACTCCGGTTCATCATAAACAGTGATGGTCAATCTATCGTTGGGCCCTATACGATAAGAAGCCTCTGTTGCTCGGAAATCTCCTTCCCCTTCTGATTCAAAAAACTGAGGATTATCTTGGTCCAGAAAAAGATTCTCATCGCTAATGACTGTTTGGGATTGTTCTCTAAACACAACTTTGACTTTAGGGTTATCTAAAAATGAGTAAGATTTCCTGATCAATCCGGTAACTGCCTGAGCTACCTCTTGAGGAGTTAGACCTTTGGCTTTCACCTCTCCGGAATAACGGTAATAGAATGTTCCGTCTCGAGAAACAATTGCTGTAGTATCCATATGGGGCTGGCCCTCTACATAGATATCCAAAATATCCCCAGGTTGAACTATTCGCAAACTTTGGGCCCAAACAACCTCTCCGAGAATAGCTAAATAAAAAACGATCGTTAAACCAATTAAAAATTTCTTCATAGTTAAAATTCAGAAATTAATTTTAAAGATAAAATGTTATTATTATATTCGGCCGCATTCTCAGTAGAAACTAATTTGTTAAATTCGTACTCTCCGGTCAGTTTAAGCCAGCTGCGCAATTCGTATTCAGAAAGAAATTTTAGACTGTAAGCATTGTCTTCTCGACTGGATTCATATTCATTAAAACCATAAGCTGCTCCAGCCGACAAACGCAGCTTTTTATTAAACGGCGGCAGGTAGTTGCAAAGCAAAGTATATTTCTGTGTTCCATCGCTGACTTGATTATCTATTTCTGCATCGCCAATAGACCTTTCTATAGTTAAATCATATGTAATCCGAGGCGAAGCCTGGTAGCTAAGGTTCAAACTTACCGTACTGCCGCTCTTTGTACTTTCGTCCTCATAATGACCCTGTTCATAGCCGGCTTTAGCTACTCCTTTGAGCTTAGTAAAAATGTCTCCTTTTACTCCTATCCAGTACATATCGTAGTTTCTATCCAATTTACCTCCCTTAAAGTAATCTAGCCATCGATGGTCATATTCCAGAAAGATTAAGGTTTTAGGAAACACTTTCCAAGCACCGGCTATTCCGATAAAATCTTCATCATAATTTCCGGTCAACTGGTGCCTTCCTCTATCATAAGTCCTAAAAAAATGCGAATACCAAAAATCCCAAGCTAAACGGTTTAAATCCAAGTTGACTTTCGCCTTTGTTCTATTCTGGCGGTAATCGATTAAATCGCCCTGGGAACCAGTGGTAATTTGAGAAACTTCTGACTGATCCTTTTTGTAATCATTTTCGAGGTCGAAACTCATCCGGCCCAAACCGTAACTAAACACGAAATTTCCATAAGGATTGCCGGTGTCATGCTGATTTTCCTGAACATAATTTTTGAACCTGATTCCGCCATCCAGAAGAATTCTCAACCGCTTTTGCTTCGAAAAATTCTCATATTTTATCCCAGGAGTAATCTCGGTGATGATATCTTCTGCTGTGTCGGACTCAGTAAGGTAGATGTTATCATTAAAACTGACCTTGGTTTCGGCGTAAAGATGAAAGTTATCTAAAAAACCTTTCACTTTATCCAAACGTTTCTGCTGTTTTACCTTTAGCTCAACTGTTTTTACCTCCTGAATTTTCTTCTCCTCCTGTTGTTTTTGTTCAGCTTTATCTTTGAGGGTATAGTAATCCAGAGAATAAGAAATCAGCTCCTGGCGCGATACCTCGGCATAAGAACTGAAAAAACAACAGCCCCCCATTATACAAATTAGAAATAAAACTTTCTTTTTGTACACTTTCCCCTTTAAAGGCTTTAAGCCTACCGATCAATATTTTCTATCTTCACTGCGATCCTTTTTAATTTCAGCAATATCCAAAAGTCTTCGATTGATGTAGTCCCTGTCCTTTTCTTCGATATTGATAAACTCTACCGCCACATCAAACCCGCCGAGTTTTTTTAGCGCTCTGGTTCGCAATACCTTAGCGATCACTGAAATCGACTGGGGATGATTTAGAAAATTCAGCTTCAGCCTCATGGTGGCGCCAACCGGAACCTGCTCCTGGCTATGAAACAGCAAACCTCCGGCGCTTATATTACGGGCGAAAGACAATACCTGTTGGCCTTCAAGTTTTTCGTATTTCAAGAGGCAATGCAAACTCACTCGTACGAATCTTCGTTTATATTGTGGTTTCTTTTTAAACATTTTTGGGTTTGGAAATACTTACTTAAAGCTAATAGCCTAATTTCTCTTTGATCCTTGCTAGGTAAGTTTTTACTGCCTTATAACCCGAATTGATTTTATCTATGTAAAGGAATTCTTTTCTAGACCCTTCGTAGTCTCCGGCCGCATATAAAGCAACCCCTAGATTATAGTGCGGGTCAAGATAGTCAGAATTTAAACTGATTGATTTTTTAAAAAAATCTTTTGCCTCCGTATATTTTCCACCGAGCCATAGGACATACCCTAGATTGTTATAGGCTTCGGAAAATTCCGGATCAAATTTTATTGCTTTCCGAAAAGCTTTTTCGGACTCTGAATAGTCATTCTTTAAAGCGTAAAGGGTCGCCAAGTTATAAAAATCTATACTAGAAGTTGTTTTGTTAGCTATATTTTTATACTCGGCAATAGCCCTATCCATCATCCCTAGATTGTAATAGATGAAGCCTAAGATCGCTATGTTTTCTGAATTTTTCGAACTCAACTCTTTAGATTTTTCTGCCACCTTTAAGGCTTCTTCGGATCTGCCTAGAAAATAAAAGGCTAAGGCTTTACCACCGTAAGCTAAAGCCTCATTAGGTATAGTTTCCAGAGCCAGATTAAACATCTCTAAGGCCTCAATGCACTTTCGCTCGTCAGAAGATTCACGGCTCTGCTTTAACAAAGTGAACGCCTCTAATAAATTAAACCCTTTCTTAATATAGCTAGCGCTGACATCTTCATTAACCTTATAGGTTATATATTGCCCTAATTTACTGCCGGAAGTTTCCTTGGCTAACTTATTAAATATCTCCCGACTTTTTACTTGGTCATTCAAATCATGGAGATAGATGTGGCCGGCCAGGAATAAAGAAAGCTGACTTATTTCTGAAGAAGGATTTTTCCCAAAAATCTCTTCAAGCAAAGCTAAACCCCTGGTCATTTCTCCGGATTTAATCACTGCGGTGGCCTCTTGGTAAGAAGAAAAAACTTTCCATTCTCCGGAAAGCTTATTTTTTACTTGGTTAAAAGTTGCCGAAGCTTGTTGGAAATCACCCTTGGCCTTATAAATAATTCCTAAATAAAAAACCCCTTTTAATCCGGAAGGGGTATCCGGTCCCAGCCTTATAGCTTCCTGAACATTTTTAAAGGAGTTATCCAGGTCTTTTATTCTTAAATATAATCGGGCTATTTCCAGGTATTTTTCCTGAAGCTGGGGGCCTTGATAGGAAGAAAGGTCTTTCTTGAGCTCGTCTATTTTCGGCAAGACTTTGCCCTCGGCTACCTTTCGCTTTTTGGGAAATAAAGCAACCAAAGCATCTTCTATCTTAGAAACCAGAAAAAACTTTCCTTTAGATTTCTCTTCGATCACTTCGTTAATAAAGTGTTTAGCATCTTTGATCTGGGCAAGATTGGGATTTTCTCTCAGCATTGCTTCGGAAAGGTCTATCTTCATGGCTGAATTCAGATTACGGAGATATTTTTCATTTACCACTTGTTCTGGCTCAGGAAGATCTTTTATCAACTGGGTTGAAATTTCTAGTTTTATCGCCGCAGCCAGGTCAAAACTGTCTCTGGAAATCTCCTGAAGAAAGGTATCGTCCAAAATACCTTTCACTTCCTGAAGGTTGCCGCTATCATCAAGATTTTTTAAGGAAAGTTTAAGATTAACCAGGGAACTATCCAAAAGATAATGGTTATAACTTGCAAAGAAAATCACCGCCCCGAAAAAGGCAATGATCAAAGGCAAAAACGGCTTAAATATCTTCACGATTTTCATAGTCTTAAATTATATATACATTTACTATAGCAAATTATTTCGGCTTGTCAACAAAACAGCGTTTATTGAAAACCAGGTAAAAGATAATCCAAAAATTAATGGCTATTGCGGCTAAAACCGAAAGTAGTTTAAACCGGTAGTTTCCCGGCAGCAACCCTTCTATTGCCAAGATGGCGGTTTTACCATAGACCAAAAAAAGATTGTTAGTAAAAAAGAAGCTGTGTAGAGCCAGGGCCAACAAAAATCCTAATCGGCTTAGGCGTTTTATCAGTAAATAGATAAAAAACATGAAACATAAAGAGGCCAAGTTCACTAAAAAACTCTCGAAAACCGGCAAGGTTTTACCTAGAAAGACCATCCGGGTAGAAAAAATAGCCAAAGGCAAAAAATAGAGAAAAACCAAGAAGAGATAGAAGCTGGCAAGGGCTTTTATACCTAACTTGCTTTCGTTCAATGAGTTACAATCTTGACATTTCCCTGATTCCATGGTATCCTTTAATTGGAGGTAAGATGATGAAAAACTTACTAGCGATATTATGCTTTGCTGGGTTAATTAGCGGGATAGCTCTGATTGCCAATTCCAGCCCGCCGGCAGAGGTCTCAAAAAACGCTGCCACCAGCACAGATGAAAAAGAAACTTCGAAGAAATTGTCGATTGAATTAGGGAAGCAAGAATTAGTACTTACCGCCCTAAAGGTTCCTTTTCCTAAGGAAAAATAATTCCTGGGCGTTCCGGTCTTACCCAAAATACCTTCATTTCAATTGCTTCAAGAGGTGCGTTTATCTAAAACAAAACAGCTGCCAGGTTCTTTTTTAGCCTTTTTCTTTACCTCCGCAGCAATATTAGTTACTTCTCCATAGTTATTTATCTGGCGATGGGCGTTAGTTACTCCGGCTAAAGATATGGCCATGATTGGAAATTCTTTTACTGAACCGTCCCGGGCATGAGCCACGATATGGCCGCGGTCTAAATCCTCTTTACTGTACAAAACTCTTACCTTTTTATCAAATTCGGAAGTTATATAGTCGGCGATGGCTTGAGTCCTTTCAGGAATTGTGACTAAAAGAAAATCATCTCCACCTTCATGGCCGATAAAATCATCGCTGGCCCCATTAGCTTTGACTGCTTCTTTAAAAATATTACCGGTCATCATAATCGCCTCGTCTCCCTTATGAATTCCGTATTTATCGTTAAAAGCTTTAAAATTATCCAAATCGCAGTAAATAACCGTAAATTTTTTACCGGCTTTGATTCTTTTAGTCACTTCCTCCATAATTACGATATTGCCGGGGAGTTTAGTCAAAGGGTTGGCATTCTCCGCCTTATCTTTCATCCGGATCAACTCTTCAGTCATAAAGTTAAAAGTCTCCCCTAATTCCTGGAGTTCATCACCAGTAAGAATATTCACTCTTAAATCTAGGCGTCCGGAAGCAATTTTTTTGGCAGCTTCATTGAAAATTCCTATCGGGTTAACTACCAAACGGCTTAAGAAAACTCCCAAAACCAGATTAACCATAACCAAAAGAATGCCGACAATGATTGCCGGTTGATAGACACCGCGCAGGGCTGCTTGGAGTACGGCTAAAGAAAAAGATGCCTTAACTAAAAACTGCAGCTCATTTTCTCCCTTTAAAGGAATATACAAAGAAAAGGTTTGGGAGGCTTTATCAATTGCGCTTTCTGACTCTTCTGCTCCGGGCTGACTTAATTTTCTGATTGCTGATAGGTCTTCATAGCTTCCTTTTTGGGCCTGGCGCCATTCTTGAGTAGAAAAAATAACCTCGCCTTTTGGATTCAATACCTCAGCACTATTTATCGTCTGGGAATCTTTGAGAGCGGTTATTTTTTTCTTAAGCAGTTCCATTCTTTTTTCTGGTTCTTGAGAAAGGGTCATGATTTTATCCCAGGTATTTCCGATAGCTAAAGAAACTATTTGGGCTTGCGTTTCCTTAAATTTTCTTACCAATTTTACTTCGTGAGTCAGCTGGATAACTATAAAAATGCTGATAGTCAAAATAGAGAATGTAGTAAGTAAAATTGTAACCCGACTTTTTAAAGTAACTGCTTTCATCTTTTATCAAATAAAGTTTATTTCACTATCGCAAAAAGAATTTTTAAAATTATCACCTTTCATTATCCTGCTATTTTCTATAAAAGTAAATATTTTCTTTAGCATCCCGCTATTCTTTACAGTCGGTCTCTATCGTCGCCTTTAATTCTCCATCTCAATTTATACAAAACATTAACCTTGTCATCCGCTTACCTCCCAACACCCCATGCTCTGCCATAAAGAGGCCTCTTGCTGAATGTCTCCAGAGTCAGCAAGAATAAGCTAAAATCTATCCCTCAACCAGACTAGATAAAAATAATCAAACGGAGGGATTATGGGTTATTTTTTATAAATTTATTTATTTCTTCACCAAGTACCGCCGAAAATACCGTAACCCCTTTATTATTTAAATGAAACTTGTCCCAAAAATATTCCTTGGTTGATTGTAGGCATGTATCGCTTTTTTTTGATAAGTTTATCAATGGGATATTATAAATTTTAGCAAAATTACCATAGGTATCATAACCATCGTTTTTTTCTTGTTTTAATATAGGCATTTCAACCATAATTATCTCCACCTGGTTTCTTCTCGCTTCCTCTATAAAATTTCTTAATAGGGTTTCGCCAAATTGAGCAGGAAAGTTAGTTTCTATCGAGGATCTGACTTGCCTACTTCTCTTTTGCGATAATGAACCGAACAAAGGTCTATAGCCACACTGAGAGTCAAGTTTACCGAACAGTCCTTTGATGATAACCACTAACATAGAGTTATATCTTGAGGTTTTCAACAAACCATACTTAATTCTAATGTTATATGGATAGTAAGATAATAGATTTTTTACTCCGCTATTATGCAAGTAAGGAGCAAGGCGACTCATTGCACCTCTTTCTGACGATAAAGGCATAACCTGGATTACAAATATTTTTGGACGATAATATGACAAAATAACAGACTCGAGGCCCTTTGCGAAAACTATTCCGCTGCCATTGGCACTAGCATTGTAACCACTTAATCCAGTTTCGCGTTTTATTGCTTCCGGCATGATGCCGCTTAAAAATTTAGAATTTCCAAGATATATTACATCTGGTTTTTCCATCAATATTTGTTTAAGGGCGTTAAACCTTGATTTTTGATATAAAAAAGAAAATCCCATATAAAATATATTGTCCAATACGAGAAAAAATAATATAAAAATTAATACTTTAAAAAATTTTCTTCTCATCAGAATTGAAAATAGATAAATTGCTCTCCGCCATAAACACCAAAAAATATAACACCAAAAATAACTAGGTAATAGACAGCCCATTGAGCAACCATTGATTTAAACTGCAACACATCGCCAGTTGTATTATTGCGCGATCTGTACTCCACTAGAATAACAACCAAAATCCCCATTAAGCTATATGTAATATGGCCCAAAGCAACTCCTTCTATAAAAAGATACTCGGGAAAGGAAAAAATAGATCTTAATATATAGAATGCATCGTTTAAATTTTCGGCTCTAAAAAAAATCCAAGCTAACGAAACGATAATAAATGTAATAAGTGTATTTAGCATTTTACTAATGATGTTATTTCTTTTTTTATCTTTGATAATTTTTTCTAGTGCCGCCTGAACAATCTTTGTACCCACAATATAAATACCGTGCAGCATCCCCCAGACTATAAAAGTCCAATTGGCACCATGCCATAATCCACCCAATAACATTGTTATGAATATATTTCTATTCGTTTTTAAAAATCCTTTTCTATTACCTCCAAGAGGAATGTACAAATAGTCTTTCAACCAGGATGATAAACTAATGTGCCACCTTTGCCAGAATTCTTTTATGTTTTTTGCAAAGTAGGGGTTACGAAAATTAACCATGAGGTCGAATCCCATTACTTTTGCTAACCCTCTGGCCATATTAGAATAGCCTGAAAAATCACAATATATCTGGAATGCGAAAAAAGAGGTTGCAAGAATAAAAGTTATGTTTGAATGGTGATGTACATTGCCATACACAGCATCAACATAAATACCAAGCCTATCTGCCACTACGACTTTTTTAAACAGCCCCCAAAGAATTAACCTGAAACCTTCAAGGAATTTTTCTACTGTTACTTTCCTGGTTTTTAGCACCTGGGGCAAGAGATTTTTCGCGCGTTCAATAGGGCCAGCAATAAGCTGTGGGAAGAAAGCAACAAACAATGCGAAATCAAGTAATTTGCGGGTGGGTTTCATTTGCTTTCGATATATATCTAAGGTATAGCTCATAGTCTGGAAGGTATAAAAAGATATTCCCACCGGAAGGATAACATTAAGAAAGTTAGGGTTTACAGAAACACCAAATAAGCCTAACAATTTCTGAATATTTGCAGCAAAAAAATTGAAATATTTAAAGAATCCTAGGATAGACAAATTTCCTAAAATACTAAGAAATAAGAATAATCTCCTTTTTTTAAAATCAATTGATTCATATATTTTGATACCACAGATATAATCAAGAATGGTTGATATCCAGATTAAAGACAAAAATCTCCAATCCCAGGCACCATAGAATACATAACTTGCTACAAGAAGCATTCTATTCTGCCACTTATGGTTAAGAATTAAATATAAACTATAAACGATTATAAAAAAGATGCCGAATTGCAACGAGTTAAATAGCATATTTTATTAAACTTTTATCTGTTTTTTAGCCTTTTCTCTCCCTAAAATATGCAAAATTGTCATTTTTGCTATTTTCATTGACACAATTAATCCAGCTGCTTACAATATTATGAACTTTAAATCCTACGAAATAGGGAAAGATGTGAAAAAACAATACTTAAAACGCACCTTTGATATTCTAACTTCGCTAGCCGGAATTATTCTTATATTACCGTTTTTTCTTTTCGTAGCTCTCCTTATTGAATTAGAGAATGTCTTAAATCCCTCATCAAAAGGCCCAATTATCCATAACGAAACAAGAATTTCTCAAGGCAAACCCTTCCGGATATATAAATTTCGAACTGTTAAAGGATATCTGCTCAAAACTGTGAAAGAAAACCCTGAAAATGAATCTCAAAGTGCGATTCAATACAAACCAAACACATTGACCTTTGTAGGCAAACTTTTGGCGAAATTCTACCTTGATGAGCTGCCCCAGTTTTTCAATATCTTAAAGGGTGACATGAGTTTTGTCGGGCCTCGGCCGCAGCTGATATCTACCTATAAAACCCATTTTAAAACCGATAATCCTTCTCTGCGTTATTTAAAAGCTGGCCTGTGTGGTTTATGCCAGGCTTCCAAAAAGAATCTTAAACTACAGCAGGCCTTAGTCGACGCCTTTAATACAAATAATATGCATTCTAAACTTTTACGGCTTGACAGTATCTACTTTGAAAAATATAAACAGTATTCTGCCCTAAAGTTGTTTTTTTATGACCTCAAAATTATTTTGATGACTTTTCGGGTTATCATGCAAGCTAAAGGCTTAAAAACTTTTCTTATGGAAAATAAATAGCTTTGCATTGCTAAGCTTCTGTTGGTATGTATTCATCTAGTTAGCGTTGGGAACATCTGTTTTAACTTTTTTATAACTTCGTCTTCGTTATGTCTGCTGGCATTTTTTATAAGATTATTAATCGCTAAGTCGTCTGCCTTTAGGCCATATTCATTTTTATTTAGGATTATAGCAAATATCTTTTTGTGTGGGCTGTTGGCAAGTTTTTCATGATCTCTATCGTATAGCTCCTCCTTTAATTTTTCACCGGGCCTTAAACCAATATATTCTATTCCGATGCTCTTATCATTAAAACCAAAAATATTTATCAACAGCTTTGCTAAATCGACTATTTTTATCGGATCTCCCATATCAAGTAAAAAAGCGTTGGTCTCTGAGGACATAAACGATACCTGCAATATTAGATTGATTGCCTCCTGGATGCCCATAAAGTACCTTTCTGAATAGGGGCTGGTTACCCTTATTGGCCCGCCGCTTTCTATCATCTCTTTAAAAAGCGGGATTACGCTGCCCCGGCTTCCCAAAACATTGCCGAATCTGACAAAACAGAATCGCTTATCTTTATTCAAATTAGCCTCGTTTAATATCAAAATTTCGCCGATAGCCTTAGTCGCCCCCATTAGACTAGAGGGCTTAACTGCTTTGTCTGTAGATATGAAACAGAATTTTTTAATAAACTTTTTAGCTTTTACTATCTCTATCAAGTTCTTTGTACACAACACGTTAGCTAAGACGGTTTCCGAAGGGTTAAATTCAGAAATCGGCACGTGTTTATGCGCTGCAGCGTGGAATATAAAATCAGGCCGTTCTTTTTCTATTATCTTGTCCAACTTCTCTTTATTTTTTATGTCGCAGATTAAAAGAGAGTACTTATCTTTCTTGGTAAGCTGTGAAAGTTCATAACTTAGCCAGAAAATAGCATTTTCATTTATATCCAAAACGACGACTTTTTCTGGACTGAAATGAGTTATTTGTTTAACCAATTCTTTACCTATGGATCCGGCACCTCCGGTAATTAAGAATTTCTTACCCCTTATCGCTTTGTCTAGGAATTCAAAACTTACGCTCATAGCCTCTCTTCCTAAAAGATCGTTTATCTCTATATCTCTTATATTGGTTAGTTTTCTCCGCTCGCTTAATATTTCATACAAAGAAGGTACAGTCCTTATTTTAACGTTTCTTTGTTGTAAAACCTTGTAAATGCCTTCGATCAGCTGCTTGGTGGCTGAAGGAATTGTAATAATAACTTCATCTATCTGTTTATGGTCTATTATGTCAATTACTTTGCTTCTATCACCTAAGACCTTTAGGCCATGAAGAATCGCCCCCTGCTTGCGAGAATCATCATCAATAATGCCCTCTATTAATATCTTTGAATAAGGTTCTCTTATGATTTGCCTTATAAAAATATCTCCTCCTTCACCTGCTCCATAAAGTAAAACTTTTGCTTTCTTAATAAACTTGGATTTCTGCTTAACCGTCTTTAGGATAAGATAGCGTCTAAGCAGCCTAGCTCCGGAAAATAGGCTAAAACACAATAATGCGTCTACCAAAAATATAGCCCAGTTAATAACCGAACCTTGAAATAAAAAGATAACCAAGACGGCGGTAAAAGTACTTAAAGAGACCGCTTTAAAAATGTTTATGATGTCCTCAAGGCTTACGTGCCGCCAAATTTGACGGTATACTCCCAACAAACTGTTAACGGTTAGCCTTACAACTAACATAAGGATAAGTGTTTTAAAAAACCAAAGCCTGTATTGATTAGGTATATACAAAGCCTGTTCTGTTAAAACATACGAGCCGTATAGAGAAAAAAATACCAACAGGCTGTCGATAGCCACCTGTAATAACCGGTATCTAAAAACTATATATTTTTCAACCATTTTTGTTTAAAAATTTTACCAGCTCTCGACATACCTCGATTATCTCTTTTTTCTTTAACTTATTATGAAAAGGAAGGGCTAGAGTACGATCGGCTATTTTCTCGGCAATCGGGAAATCGCCTCGTTTAAAACCAAACATTTTCTGATAGAAAGGTGTAAGATGTATGGCTGAAAAATAATCACCGCACTCTATTCCTTTCTTAGCCAACAATCTGAGCATTTTGAATTTATGGTTACGTTTAAATTGATCGCTAAGTTTGATAACATAAACAAACCAACTTCGTTCATAACCTTTTCTTTCACACAACGGCTTAAGTCCCTGGAAATTTTTTAATTGTTCCTTGTAAACTTGCGCTACTTCTTTTCGCTTCTTTAAGCTGCTATTTATTCTGGCAAGCTGGGCAACACCAAGGGCACAATTAATATCGCTTAAGCGATAATTATAACCTAACTGTACGAAACTGCCTTGCGGGCCTCTGCCTTGATTCTTTAGGCTTCGGCAATTATCGGCGATAGACTTTTTATTGGTAACTACCATTCCACCCTCGCCAGTGGTTATTTGTTTATTAGGATAAAAAGCAAAAACTGCCGCATCTGAGAAAGCGCCGACTTTCTTCCCGTTTATTCCTGCACCTAGGGCTTCACAGGCATCTTCGATAACAATCAGGCCATGCTTTTTGGCTATTCTGTTTATTTTCGGCATATCGGCAGGCATTCCAAAAACATGTACTACCAATATAGCTTTTGTTTTCGAAGTAATCTTTTCTTCTATTTTCTCTGCGTCGATATTAAAAGTTTGCACATCTATATCTACAAACACCGGAGAGGCTTGAGTAAAAAGTATGCAGTTAGCCGAGGCGATAAAACTATACGGGGTTGTGATTACTTCATCACCTTTACCGATTCCAAAACTTTTCATTAAAATATGGAGGCCGGCTGTGCCGCTACTTACAACTTCGGCATATTTTGTTCCGATGTAGGCGGCGAATTTCTTTTGAAATTCGGCTTGCTTCGGCCCCAGGCTAAGATAGGGTGTTTTAAGTACCCCGATAACTTCCTTAATCTCTCTTTGCGTAATGTCAGGGCGGGAAAGTGGTATCTTCATTTTTTCTTTCCCCTTCTCTTAATGATCCTTACCGGTATCCCAAAGGCAACAGTGTTATCCGGAATATCTTTATTCACAAAAGAAAAAGCTCCGATTACAGAGTTTCTGCCAACTCTTACTCCGGGCATTACAACGCTATGGCTGCCAATTTTGCAATTCTCTTCCAAGATAACTTTACCGCTTTTTTTATCTATTGTCGAGACCGAATAGATAGAACAATGAGAACCAACTTGAACATTATTGCCTACAACCACTCCTCTCTCTGCATTGATGTAAGTAAAGCTGCCGATATCCGTATCTTTACCGAGTTTAAAATTATTCTTATGCTGGACTATCCAGCCATATTTAGTTGG
The DNA here is from genome assembly GCA_018826075.1 of Candidatus Omnitrophota bacterium. Taxonomy (GTDB): domain Bacteria; phylum Omnitrophota; class Gorgyraeia; order Duberdicusellales; family 4484-171; genus JAHKAJ01. The sequence goes on along the minus strand of JAHKAJ010000012.1, from coordinate 48,635 downwards.
CTTCCCTTCATAAATCTTAGGAAACTCCCAGCTTTTAAACCTTGCTTGTATATTATTAAGTTTCTTTCTCTGCCGCATAATTAGCCTCCTGTTCCTTTAAATTCTTCCATTGTCGCATGGCCTTTTTGAGTTAACCCTTCTCCTTTAAGTATCTTCCAGATAGTGATTAACAAAATTTTTAAATCGAGCCTTAAACTCCAATTATCCACATACCAGAGGTCATATTTAAACTTTTCCTCCCAGGAAATAGCATTTCGGCCATGGATCAAGGCCCAACCGGTAATTCCCGGAAGCATATCGTGCCTTCTCCTTTGTTCAGGGCTGTATCTTTCTAAGTATTCTATAAGCAGAGGCCTGGGACCCACCAAAGACATATCGCCTTTTAAAACATTAAAAAATCCGATTATCTCATCAAGCCCAGTTCTTCTTATAATCTTTCCCAACCAAGTCAGACGTTGTTCATCCGGAAGTAGTTTACTACAAGAATCATATGTTGTACGCATTGTTCTGAATTTATATAATACAAAAGGCCTTTGTTTGTAGCCTAACCTTTGCTGTCTAAAAAATATTGGCCGGCCCATAAAAATTAAAATAAGCAGAGAAAATACTATAAGGATCGGGAAAAATATTACTAAACCAAAACAAGCTCCCACAAAATCAAATATACGTTTTTGCTTTAATCGACGGTTTAAAATTAATCCCTCATAATTATCCTTGATTGCTGCCCAAATTTTGTGCGAATCGAATAATTGCTCAACATGTTTTCTGCCAGCTTTACCCAGCTTTTCTCTAAAAGCAGAGTCGTTAATTAACTTTTCAAGCACAACAATCAAAGCCTTCTCATTTCGCTTAGGAATCACTAAACCTGTTACCCCATCTAAAACGGCCTCCCGGGCACCAAATACATCTGTAGTCACCACCGGGAGCTGCATTGCTGAAGCCTGGATTATGGTGTTGTTAAAACCCTCACGATAGCTTGGCAAGGCAAAAATGTTCATTGCTACAAAGTATGGCACTGGATTATCCTGCCACCCGACAAAATGAATATTAGGATTGTCTTTAATCCGTACCCGGATGCTTTCGGGAACAAAATCTTGCTGTTCATAGCAACCGACGAGAAGAAGATGCGCCCGGTAACGCTCACTAAAAGACTCGAAAGCACTGACTAACTCACAAATCCCTTTATCTTTAACTAGACGCCCGGAATATCCGATTACAACATCCTTTTTCGGTATTTTTAATTTTTGCCGGATTAGCTCTCCTTGCTTTTCTAAATCACTAACAAGAGTCCACTGCGAAAGGTCTATGCCATTATCACTTCCTTCCAATAAACAGACTATTTTGTCAGAAGGAATGTGAAATTGTCTAAACAGGTAATCTTTTACTCCTTTAGAAACACATCTTACTTGGCTTACAAGATTGCAAAGAAGAAAATCTAATAAAGAAAAAAGTTTCTTACGCCCGGGGGCCTGGGTTTCATAATACACCCCCCTATGCGTATAGATTATCACCGGTTGACAAGAAATCCAGGCTGCCATTCCAGCCAATAAACTTGCTTTGGGCGTACTGACTTCGACTAAATCGAAACGATTTCGAAAAAAAAATAAATTAAGCCTTGCAAAAGAGATTAAATCTGAAACTAAGGCTAGCGGCCTATCCATGTGTAGCGAGACCACTTTACACCCTGCTTTTTTTGCTGTTGGTTGCATACCGCCACGCGGATCACAAACCACTGTAATATCGAAACCATGTTTAATAAAAAACTCAAACTGGCCGCGGTAAAAATTGAGCGATATTGAATGGGTTACAACAATACATAAGCTTTTCTTACTCATTTTCATACTTGCCATAAAAAAGCTCCTCGGCGAGCATTAAAAATTAAACTGTTATAAGGCCATAATATCTTCGTACACCTTTTCGTACTGTTGCGTAGTTTTATCCAGTGAAAAATTATTAGTGACTCTTTCTCGCGCAGCTAAACCAGGTTGTTTGCGCCTTTCGGGGTTTAATTCCAGAAGCTTTTGCCAAGCATTGCTAAGTGCTTTGGGGTTTCCGGGAGAAACAACTACCCCTGTCTCACCAACAATAAAGGCTGAATCCCCAACATTAGTTGCCACGCAAGGAATACCACAGGCCATAGCTTCTACTAATACGTTTGGAAATCCTTCCCCATGACATGATGACAAAGTTAGAATGTCCAAACTGGCCATTATTCGCGGTATATCGTCCCTCTCCCCAAGCAGATGGATACGTTTGCTTAGGGTATCTTTACCAATCCACTGAGAAAGCTGCTGGTTCTCTTGTGTAATATCTCTACCAACCAATACAAAATGCACCCGGGAATTATTTTTACTCAAATATTCTGCAGCTTTAATAAAGGTCTGATGATCTTTCTGGGGATGAAACCGCGCAACCAGGCCAATCAATAAAGTTTCATTTGACAACTCAAGTTCTTTAAGAATAGCTTCTCGGGCAGTGTGCTCTGGTTTAAACTCGTCCAAATCACACCCGTTAGAAATCACAACTATTTTTTTTTCACAATATCCATGTTGGATGTGTACTAGACGAGTCGCCTCAGAACAACATACTATAGCTGCAGGAAGCCGATGAGATAGCCCAGCGCATAGCCTTGCTACCAATAATGTGCTTAATTTATCGACTTTTTTATCTATATTGCTATGGTGCAATCCCCAAATAATCGGAATTCTGCCAGAAAACTTAACAGCAATGCTTCCTATTAAATTAGCATGATACATCCAAGTCTGTACTAAGTCGAAACGGTTGCGCTTTAAATGAGATACTAATGTAATTAACCCCTTGAGGTCGGAAATGCCGTATCGCATACCAAGCGTCTTTACGCTCACACCTAAACTTTGGATTTTTTTTCCAACAGGCCCAAGGTCAGTCAAAGAAACAACTGAAGATTCATATCTTTCTTTATCTAAGCGCAAAAGGAGCCTGTACAATACCATCTCGGCCCCGCCGACATTTAAACCAGTTATGATATGGCAAATTTTCATCAAAAATTAATTATTCCACCTCTTTTTATCGCTTGAGGAGCTCCAAATATTTCTCTACGACCGCTTCTTGAGTAAAAGGCTTCAATGCCTCAGGGTCTACCGGTCGGACCGGTTCATCGAGAGTCGCCACAATAGCCTCAGCTAACATCTTTTGATCCCCTACGGGCACTAGCCGGCCAAGCCGACCGGCCTGAAGGATTTCTCGCGAACCACCCGGACAATCAGCAGCTACTACTGGTGTTCCCAAAGCCAAAGCTTCTATCAAAACTGTAGGGAGTCCTTCCCAGGCTGAAGACAAGATAAAAACGTCAGCTTTTGCCATATAAGCATAAGGATTATCCACAAAGCCCGGCATATCTACATCTGCCTCTATGCCTAGTTCAACACTCAACTTTTCAAGGCTCTCTCTCTCCTCTCCTTCCCCCAAAATTATCAAGCGAATTGGCCGTTGTTGTAAAATAAGCTTAAGGGCTTTGAATAAAGTCCAAAAATCTTTCTGAGCTGTTAATCTGCCTACGGAGACTAAAACCGGCCTGTCCCTCGTGACAAGCCATCTATGTTCGATATTGCTTTTGCTTTTACTCTTAATCTCGGGAGTAATCACTGGATTATGAATAACTTTGATCCGGCTTCGATCAATAACCCCCAGATTAGTCATATCGTCGGCAACGGCTCGCGAGACCGCCACTACAGCGTAAGCCCAAGAATAGAATATCTTCATCAACAGCAGTATGCTTATAATCTTTAGTTTTCTTTTCTTTGACAATATTGTTAAGGCCGTGTTTTGAACTGTAATGATAATTTTTGTATTCACTCGAGCAAGATAGTTAGCCAATATAGCCACAATATTTGCATGGTCAATGGCTGAAATCAAACTCGCTGGCTGTTCTTTTTTAAGATAACGCACTAACCCCCTAAGGCTAGTTAAAACCCTTAATGCCCCCAAATCTATTACTCTTATCTGTGGCGGAATCTTGCTTAAATAAGGACCTTTGACCCTTATAAGCAGCATATCCACACTTAAGCCACGTTCCTGTAGGCCAATGGCCAAATTAAGCATTGCATGTTCGGCACCACCGCCACGCATAGAAGGTACAAAAATTGCTACAAGATTTTCACTCATAAAAAATTATACATATCCATATTTTTTTAAATAATCACCAAGAACGTCCTCGAGGATGCATCTTTGTTGATTAGTAAGCTCCTTTTGCCATTTGTAATTTTTATTTTCTAAAGGATGTCTCCTAATTGACTTCTCGAACTTCTCTGACCATTCAAGATTACAAAATTTTAAAACACCTTTGAGTACCTGTACGGAATCGCAACAAAGATTTTCATATTTAACTTCTAAGAAATTATTGCTATCGATGGACCCCTTTGCCTTGTCCATCGCATCCATTAAAATCTTCCACTCGATCCCGGCAAGGGCAAGGAACGATTTACCATATTTTTCCCATTCTTGCCTTTGAGATGGCGTGAGTTCGCCCCATCGCCAACTTTCGGGACCTTGCCAACCACGCCACCAACCGACGTTAATCATAGAATTTGCTACAGCCCTGCCATCTCGAACAATGTGGATAAATTTCGCATCCTCAAAAATTGCCTGCAAAAAACCTATTCTGGGCCAACCGGTAACCTTAATCAACAACCGGTTTCTTTTGTTCGTTAGCATAGCTGACATTATTTTTTGGATTTTCGCTCTCACCTTATCCGTTAAATCTTCAGCTAAAAGATCTCTGCAGGGTGCGCTAAAACCTTTACAATGAAATTCCCAGAATTTGTAACCTTCGCTCTTCTTAATTTTTCTTTTTAAATACGTTCCAGCCAAGGGGCAATCAATAGCCCTCATAAGTAATCTATTTAAGAAAAAATTCTGGGGACATAGGTTGCACAATGGCGATAGCCACGTTACCTGGGGATGCTCGGAAAGCATTTCATGAAAAGCTGTTGACCCGCTCCTGCCAACTCCCACAATAAAAATAGGTTTCTCAACCATCATAACCGCCTTTATGCCAAACAATCCTATTCACGTAATCTGTATAGCTCAGGATAATCCGTAACACTTTTTCCGAAACATTAGGCGTATTGTAATCAGTCACCATCCGCAATGTACGCTTAGGGCCTCGTCCTTGCGAAAAAATTACATTTAGGCCTCGTTCAATGTTCTTCCAATCCAAACCAGTCATTATTACCGCTGCCTCTTCCATGCCCTCTGGCCGTTCGTGGGCCTGACGGATATTCAAAGCCGGAAAATTAAGTATTGATGATTCCTCGGTAATCGTGCCGCTGTCAGAAAGAACAGCCCGGGCATTTTTCTGCAACTTTAAATAATCAGAAAACCCCATCGGCTTGTCTAACTCTACATACTTATGCAGTGAAACATTTTTTGCTTCCAGTCTTTTGCGTGTACGGGGATGCGTAGAAACAATCACCCGCTGGCCATAAGTATTAGCCAGGCCGTTAAGAGCTTCGACCAGTTTGTTTAAAAGTACTGGCGAATCCACGTTTTCTTCCCGATGGGCACTAACAATAAAATACTTCTCCTTATTCAGTTTAAGCTTAGTAAGAATTTGTGATTGTTCGATACGCTCACTATAATAGGTAAGAACTTCCAGCATCGGGCTTCCGGTTTTGATCACCCGATCAGATGGCAAACCCTCTCGAAGGAGATATTCTCGAGAGATACTGCTGTAGGGTAAGTTGATATCACTGACATGGTCGATAATCCGGCGATTAATCTCCTCGGGAACTCGTTGATCAAAGCAACGATTACCGGCCTCCATATGAAAAATTGGTATCCTGCGGCGTTTAGCAGCTATGGCCGATAAACAACTGTTGGTATCGCCTAAAACCAAAAAGGCCGCTGGATTTTCCCGTTCGAGCAAAGGATCGATTAGGCTAATAGTCTTACCGATTGTTTCAGCCGCTGTGGCCCCTGCTGCTTCCAAATAATGATCGGGCGGACGGATCTCAAGATCCTTAAAAAAGATCTCATTCAGTTCATAGTCATAATTCTGCCCGGTATGCACCAATACGTGATTGGCCTGGCGGTCTAAACAGGCTATGACCCGCGAAAGCCTTATTACCTCCGGGCGGGTTCCCACAACCGTCATTATTTTTAGCTTTTCCATAGTACACCTCCGATAATTATGTTTATACCTATAAAATGTGAACTTTAGCCCGATAAGTATCCGCGTCATCGGGGTTAAACTTCTCATTACAGAGAATAAGAAATTTTGCAACCTCATTGCCTAAATTACGTACCACATGCAGATAGCCCGGGGGGATATAGATAAATTTAGGAGAATCTGTAGTGAGCAATTGGGTTTGCAAATATTCTGCCTCTTTAGTATAAAAATCTAAAGCCATTCTCCCTTGCACAAGATAAAACCACTCTTCTTTACGGGTATGGTAATGCCCTCCGCGTTGGTTGGCCGCCTCAATTGTACATAAACTCAACTGGCCAATTGTAATTTCGCCTTCATGGATAAGTTCTTGAAAGCTACCTGAAGCGTTTATGTGGACGGGGTAAGCCTTCAATGGCTTCTCTGGCAATAGCCTGGGTTTGGCAAAAAATTCCCATGTAGCTTCTAGGGCGGGGTACTTCTTACGTTTTTTTGGGTTGTGTATAATATCGGCTAAGTCGCGTACAGAAAAAATATCTCCAGCTACATCGACTCTTTTAAAATCATCTTTCCAAGATTGCGAATCTATAAGAAAATCTATGACTTTGCCTATAGCAATGTAGTCGGTTTTTTGGCGGCCATCTCCGAAGATGGGCATTTTGTCCCCTAGACCGTTTGCTTCGTACCAACAGAAGGTGGCCACACCCGAATTATAAAATGGCCTAGACTCTGGCCCATAGGCATTCGGGAATCGAAATATTATTGCCGAACAACCATGCACCCCGGCAATTTCAGAAAATATCTTTTCGGTAAACAGCTTAGTTTTAGAATAGGCGCTGTCCGGATATCTTGATATATAATTAGTGGACATCAGGACAAGACGCCGATTTCCATAATCTTTGGCCGCTGAAACCAGGTTTTTTCCGCCTTCGATATTGACCTTGAGAATTTCTTCTTCGGGAGCCCGATGCTTTGCCGCCAAATGGAATATCACCGAACAACGGCTAACAAACTCGCTAACTCTCTGGGCATTACAAATATCGTCTTCAAAAATAATCGGCTCAAGCCCGGTAAGTTTTAAAGCCGAAACCAGATGTTGGCCGATGAACCCCGCAGCCCCGGTGACACCAATCTTTCTTTCCATTATAGTGAATATCCTTCTTTCAATAAACTTAAGGTTTCTTTAGGATTTAATAGTTTCGTATCTTTAGAGGTAAAATCGCTGTTAGCCGGTAAGAAAGCTTTTGCATAACGACTGATTACGTCAATATCCGGGACAATTTCACATTCGAAATAGGAACGTATTGTAGTTACCGGCGTGTTATCAAAAGCACACTTTTCCTCTTTGGCTCTCATGTTCTCTTCAGCGGTAATCAGGGTTTCGTGTATTTTTTCTCCGGGACGGATGCCGATCTGGCGCCTTTTTATTCTCAAAGCATAATGTAACTCCAGAGCCTTAATCAAGGTATCGATAGTGCAAGCCGGTGATTTTTTAACATAAATTCGGCCCTGTTTAGCAGATTCTACAACATGTAACACCAGAGCTATGGCTTGGCTCTTTGCGAAAAGAAACCGGGTCATGCTGGCATCGGTAACTGTAAGCTCTTTCTTTTCTTTGATTTGCTTGACAAAAAGAGGGATCACCGAACCGCGAGAACCAATGATATTACCATAACGGACTACACTATAGATGGTGCCTTTACCTTTGGCGAAATTTTTACCGGCAGCAGCAACAATAATCTTTTCAGCTAAAGCCTTGCTCATGCCATAGACATTGATCGGGTAAACTGCTTTGTCGGTGCTTAGAATAATAAACTTTTTTACTCCGCAGATTTCAGCAGCTTCTACTAAATTATTTGTCCCTAAAACATTGGTCTTTACTATTTCTAAAGGAAAACTCTCTCCGGTCGGCACCTGTTTTAAAGCTGCTGCATGCATAACTATATCTATCCCTTCCATAGCGCTGATACAAGTTTTTGAATCACGGATATCTCCAATAATATACTTAATCCGCTGATCAGGAAAATTGCACCTTTGAGAAAATTGTTTCTCTTCGTCGCGGCTCAACACTACAATTCGGCCCGGACACTGGTCCAGCGGCAGCTTAATAAGATACTGTAGCATTTTTGTGCCGAAAGAACCTGTCCCGCCGGTAATCAATAAACTTTGCGTTGGCTTCATAATTATTTATTACCCCCTTTTTTTAAGTTTAATAGCTGCATTTTTTAACTATTATTTCTTGACGAATAAAGTTTATTATCCGTGGGCCGTGTATTCTATAGTCAAAAACAGTTTTAGCTAATTCCTGCCCGGCTTCACCAATGGCTTTCGCGCGTTGCGGTGAATCGAGCAGTAATTGGATATTATGGGCAAAATCTTTTGCATCCTCTGGTTTACACAACATAGCATTTACCCCATTTTTAAAATAATTTGCTGGTTCTCCTATGTTGGTAGTCACAATTGGACACCCCGATGCAAGGTATTCTCCTGTCTTGGTATGAAATCCACACAGCTCGCGCTCTGTATTACCTACTGGTACGAGCAGCGCTGTTGCAGCACTAAATTGTTGCTTCAATTCCTCTTGTCGTTTGTATCCCACAAACTCAACTCTCTGCTCTGTCAAACCCAGATTACGCTGATAATTGCGAAATTGCTTAATTTGAAAAGGGGTGATCGCTCCTACTAATTTAAGTTTTGCCTCGCCCTTTCTATTGGAAAGCTCAAGCATAACTCGCATTAAAAACTTAACCGTCTGAGGATAGCCGGATAAACTGCCGCACCAAAGAACGTATTTTTGGGAATCGTCATCGCTTTGACTGGGAGGTAATTGCCATTCAACACTATCGACCAGGATGGGAACTTTTAGAATCGGCATGTTTATACCTTTCTTCCCATAAATTATTTTGAGCTTCTCCCGGATGTGTTCTGAAATAGTTATGACTCCGCTTACTTTCTCCAAGATGTATTTAAAAAATATGGCTTTCTCGCGTCGTGAGCAATTGGTAAAAACTGGCCACCATTCACATAAGTCTAATATAACCGGTACCCTAAGCAGGCGGCAAATAAAAATTATCGGGATGATAATCCTATGTCTTCTTCCATAAAGACATAGACAATCTAGCTGGCCGTGATGAGATAGTTGCCTTAGACGCCACAAGCCGAAAAGCAACCCTTTTATTTGTAACCAACACCGGCTGATAAAAAATGATGGCCTGATCGTATTGCCAGTTGTATATTCGAAATCAATTCCCTTGTATGCACCCTTGGTTTCTAAATTATTAATCTGCGGCGGCCTTTCGGAATAATTAAAGTGCAACACTCTGACTGAAGCACCGTTTTTATCCAAAGCTGAGGCTAAGAGACGAACGCGGCTAGTCAAAGCTTCGCCTAAAGGAAAACTAAAACCACAGCCTGCGATTACGATATGTAATGATTTTTTCCTATTCATACATCATTTTCTGCCTTGAGTTAGCTTTGTTGGGTTAAAGCTTTTCTGAAATTACTCCTTACTATAGTCGCATCGTGATTTTTGATTGCTACTTCTTTTGCCTTTTTGCCATACGATTCACGTAAATCTTCATTTACATATAAATCTTTAATGGCCTCTAAAAGTTTATCAATGCTTCTTTCTGAGACTAAATGCGCAAATTTCTCTGCCTCTGCATATTTATACAAAGCAGTTTTTGGGCTAGCATAAATAAGAATCGGGGTTCCGGAAATCATATATTCAGAAATCTTGGTTGACATAGAGTATTGTGTGTAAAGGATATTCTTTCTACCAAAATCAAGGGGTAAAAATAGTAGATCCTGGCTGGCTAACAGACGAGGCATTTCCTCATGGGCAAGAGGATTATTTATATTAGCCACATCGGAAATTTTATTTTTTTTTGCCTTGGCAAAATCCACATCCTTTGAGTAAATTTCTAATCTTAAGTCCAATCCTCTACTCTTAAGCTTTCTTATTGCTTGGCAGAGATCAAAAATTGCTTGAGTGTTAACCCTGCCGATTCTACCGGCATACAATATTTTAAACGGGCTGCCTGCCTGCCAATTTGTCTTTGAATAGACCAGCCATTTTTCAGTTTCGATGGGATTAGAAAACGGCAAAAATTCCCGACCGTACCTTTTCTTATATTCACCGCACATCGCTGTTGATATCCCTATCAAAACTGAAGCCTTGTTTATTAAGTTTCGGAATTCCCGATCAAACTTTCTGCTCAAAAAAAACTGAAAAATCCCCATCTTGCCTATCACCTTTGGCCAATCATCCTGTATATAAAGAACAATTGGCACCTTTCTGGCATGATGCAAACTACTGACCAGGCTGATTACTACCGGGTTTGCTAATTGCGAATAGATGATATTAGGATTGTATTCATCAATGAATTTTAGTAACTTATGGGAAATCCTTATTTCCACTAGTAAGGGGTAGAGGCTAAGGAAACTAAAAAATGTTATTATAATTTTTTTTAGAACCAAATACAGACTTTTTTTTCTAAAACTACAAGCCGGCTTTTCTTTTCTTTCCCCTTTATAAGAAGTAATTATGCCGGAGATGACTTTGTTCTGAAATAAACTAAAAGGCCAAATCATCCGGATTTCATCAAATCCCAAGAGATAGGATCGATTACAAATCTCCTCTTCACAGGGGTCTATTTCATATGTAACAACGGCAATTCTATCTTTGGGCCACCCTTTAAATAGGTTGGCCATAGTAACTCCGCAACCCTCTTCTCGGCAAAAATAATTTCGCCCTACCATTAACACCTTAGGGTATTTTTTGCTTATTTCCACCTACCGCCCCTTTTTTATTACATCTTCGTAAATCTGCAGCATTGTTTTAACAATTATTTTTTTATCATGCCTTTTTTGCGCCGTAGCTTTAGCTGATTTTGATAAATTGTTAGCTAATTTATCATCGCTGAATATCATGCGCAGACATTCAGCTAACATTGCCGCATCCCCAGCCGGAAAACCGAGTGCGGTTTGTCGGTCATCGATCATAGTAGTGGTCCCGCCAGCTAAAGAGGCTACGCATGGCGCTCCCACCAGCATTGCTTCTGCCAGGCTATTGGAGCTATTCTCGATAAACGAAGGGATGACTACGGCGTGAGCTTTAGACATCTCTTTAGCCATTTCTTCAGCGGAAAGCAATCCTAAAGGGACAACGCAATCCTTAAGCCCTGATGAATCAATCAAGTCATAAAGCAAGGTGTTGTAAGTCTTCCGACGCGGCCTCCTCCCAATTAAACCATCTGCTACCCTTATCGACATTTCAGGAAAATCTCGCTTTAGCATTGCCGCGGCTTTTAACAGCAAGTGAAAACCCTTGATCGGATAACGAGCTGAGGCAGCAAAAATAGAATATTTGGCCATATGGTTAGGTTCCCAGTGTATTGAATAAAATGGCGGCCTTAGCAACTCATCACAATGATAGTAATCTGCGGTGGGATTGATCTCAAGCAGATGGGCCTTGTCCCAAAGGGTTCTCCCGATGAAATAGCGATTCCCTTTAATAATTTTCTGCTCCATATATTTAGCGCGTTTATGCCACCTTCTTCTATCCAGTAATAGGCCGCTGCCACACCTTATAATAAACTCATATAGTGACTGGCATTTTAAAACTTCTTTAAATGACAGCTCTCCCCAATAAACTTTAGCATACTCTTTGATTAGGCCCTGGGTTGAGACAATAGCCGGACATTTTATTAAACTCTTTGCGGAAAGCAACCCATAAAAATACTCCGTCCCATGAATATGCACAACATCAGGAGCAAAATCTTCTATCGCTTTTAGGCAATCTCCCAAAAGCTTTTTACCGGGGCGTAAATCAATTTCCTTACGGCCTCCTTGGGGAAAAGGAATTGTGTAGTGCATTATGCCGTCTATCTCTTTTTTGCTCCAAAGGGGCTTTTTGACTACTGTGGCTACGGCTAATTGAACTTTACCAGTTTCATTTAGGGCGTGTCCCAATGCCGGCATCCATCCGCCGCTAACCGGAGGCGGTAAACCAAGGGACTGAGCTGCCTCGGGAAATAAAATATTGTTAAACCAAAATACGCGCATAATATTCTCTATGTCAGCCTTGTTCTGACTCTTCAATTATTTTTCACTATTATCTTTTTTATTATCTTTCGAACGGCACCTTTTATAATACTCGAGGCTTGCTTCCAGTTTCTATCCATTAAATCCCCTATCTTCAGAGCGAATCTGCCGCAAGAATACCACCGGGAATTCAATAAAGCTTCGATATCGTCTGTGGGTCTTAAAGCCGTCTTGACTTTTCCGGAATGAATGTCTTCCATCATCTGTCTTACTTGGGGTGGGTGGTCACCAGAGAAACGCTCAAGCCAACTGGGATATTGATAAAGATTATGAACTCGATAAGGATTACTAATCCGAAAGTAATTATTTTCGGCCCACTTCACAATCTCAGGGCATGCCTGCGGGGATTGGGCCTGATACACATGTGCCTTCTGCTTAACCTGCCAAGGAAATAAAAGCGAATAATGGTACATATATATTTTCTTCTTAGCTAAGGTTTCAGCTTTGACCCATTTGAGTGAACGTAAATCTTGCCCCCTCTCATCATCTATGGTAGGCGGTTGATGGGTAACATATCTATAGCCGGGCCCCCACTTAAACAGACGATGATAAATAGCTTCTCCCCGCCTTAAAGGCCACCCATCAACCGTGCAGTTGGGGTTGCCCCAAAAAGTAATTTGCTTAAAAGATACAGCAGTAATTTCCGGATCATCTTCTAACATCTTCAAAATAGTTTGCATATCTTCGGGTTTATAAAATTCATCAATATCCACCTGCCACAAATAATCGCCAGTGGCCTTTTCTGCATAGGCTCGAGACTGCGGGGTTTTGCATCTTCCTAATTCGTCTAACTTCGGCCAGAAACCATCTCGAGTAACAATCTGCACCTTATTCTCAGGGTCTTCCTCTTTCTTAAAACGCCAAAGACTTTCTAAAGTACTATCTATAGAGTGTCCATCATGCGTACACATTTTTTTAGCGCCCTCATGACCCCCCTCTACCACAATAATTTCATAAGCAAAGGGGTATAAAGACCGCAAGCAATAACTAGTAAACGGTTCGCCGTTAAGAACAATAATACCAAAGGTAACTTTGGGATACCTACTCATTAAGTTTTCTTGCATTTGAAATAAATAGTTTTGCGATTTGGATGGTAAGTTTCAAATGTTTCTACATCTGTAAAAACTTCTGCCAGGAAAGTCTCTAAGCTATGGCTTTCTATAAATTCATTTGCATGCTCAAAATTACCCTTGCCTCTCATCTCTGGTTCAATAAGCGGTGTGGAACCAACCAAAACGCCACCTGGCTTAAGAGACTGTTTAATTTCTTTCAAAATACCTGCGGCGTTTTGCGAGGAAAAATGTTCTATGGCTTCAAAAAAACACACCATATCGTAACCGGAATCGGGGAATGGCTCTCTTAGAATGTCTATTTTATGGTGTGTAATGACCAGGTGCGGATGCTCGCACTTCGCAAGTGTTAAAGCCTTATTGTTTCTATCAACAGCATCGATATGGCTTGCCGCAGGAACCCAAAAAATTTCACTGAAATACCCATCGCCGCAACATAAATCAAGAATTTTAGCCCCCTTATCCATGTATAATCGGGCAAAGGCTCCTCGTTCTATCCAAAATATGTTTTCTGGCCAGTTCAACTCATCTATCCGATGATCAAAAAAGGAAACATGCATTTTTTCCCATTTTTCTAACAAGCGTTTGGCCCATTTTGCTCTCTTTTTGCGAGTTTGGGCAAAGAAACTATTTGCTTTCTTGAAGTTAAAAATATTCATTAATGTTCGCCTCGTAAGTTAGCCGCAGCAAAAATAGTGCCGAAGGGTATCCAAAACATCAATGACTGCCAAACAGAAATCATAAAGGTAGAAGAGGTTATCCCGGCAGCCAACAAAACAATAACACAAGCTATTCCTCCAATAGCTAAAATTTGGCAATCAGAATTAGCTGGGCGTAAAACCACCCAACAAGCTTTTGTGAAACGAACAAAAATCCACAGGAATCCGATAAGGCCGCTGATCCCAAAAGAAAGCCATAGATATAAGTATAAATTATGGGCAAACCAAGAATGGATGTAACCAAATTTTTGAAATCCTTCTGGACCTACACCAAAAAAGGGGTGTTTTAAAACCACAAGAAACGATTCTTTCCATCGCCAGAAACGATCAGCCAAGCCAGGCGCCTGGCTCGGATCAGCAAAAGTCTCCAAAACCCGTTGTTGGACAACTCCCGTCGAAATGTTTGCATAATACCAAAAACCAAAAAATAGAATAAAAACCGCAATCCCTATTTTCCATAGAGTTTTAGTAAACGAGGCTGGGGAATATTTTTTACCTACTACGGTTAACGTTGTTATTGCTGTCACCGCGACCGCGCTGGCAACCAACCCCATCCTCCCCTGCGCCTTGATGATTACCAAAGCCGATATCAATAAAAGACCACTCGCTAGTAAACGCTTCCAAAAAGAAGGGTGGTTTAACCAAAAGTTAAATGCTAAGGCCGCTATGAAGGCATAATTTATGGGGGTGACTTCAGACCCCATAAATAAAACATTACATAAGGGTACTTTAATTATCTTCATCATGCGTTCCTTTTCCAGCAACTCGGCATGCAAGATTTCAAATTCATAGGTAGGTAGTTGTGGTGCATAGAGAAAGATTAAACCAAGCAATCCAGCCGAAATCAAAAAAACCCAAAGCAAGCGTTCTGCTTGCCTGACGGTCTTAATCAAATATAAACATAAGGAATAAAATAACGCCGGTAAAATACAAAAAAATCGGATTTGTGTAAGTGAAGATTCGCCGTTGTATTCCGTTACTGAATATGTAAGTAAGGCGCCTCCGATAAAAAACAAAAAAGGTAAAAAGAGAAATTTGTTCAAGCTGGCATTGTCTTGAATATTCCTAGAAATGCCTCTATGGACCAGCATCCCTAAAAACAATACCCATATGCCTAGTTCAGTTAGATATAACTCACCTAATACCGGGGAGAAAGTTCGCAGCCTTGAATCCAATGGCAGCCAGTAAATAAAAACCAAGATGCAAAAAAGAGGAAATGCGCCTATTCTTTTAACGATAGCCAGGCTGCCGGCAAAGGCACCAAGACCTAAAATCAAATATAATACTCTTAGGTTTTGGGAAATAACTGCTTTGCTGATTACCAGCGCAACGCCCAGTAGTATAAAAAAATTATTGCTGCTTTTGACTTGACCATCTCTGGATTATCTTTGGATCAATAGAACTTCTGCTCTTCCCAATACCGGTAAAATTTACCTTTTTCCTTGAGCAGTTGATTTAAGCTGCCTTGCTCCACAAATCGACCGTCCTCTATGACTACTATTTTATCAGCGTTTTTTATCGTCGAAAGCCTATGGGCAATAGTTATTGTGGTTCTGCCTTTGATCAGCTGTCCGACTGCCTCCTGCAAAAGCTTCTCGGTATGTGTATCGAGAGAGCTGGTCGCC
Organism: Candidatus Omnitrophota bacterium; assembly: GCA_018826075.1. Taxonomy (GTDB): domain Bacteria; phylum Omnitrophota; class Gorgyraeia; order Duberdicusellales; family 4484-171; genus JAHKAJ01. The sequence goes on along the minus strand of JAHKAJ010000012.1, from coordinate 32,971 downwards.
TCGTCTAAAATTAAAATCTCAGAATCTTTAAGTAATGCCCGGGCTATAGAAACCCTCTGCTTCTCTCCTCCTGATAACTGGACACCCCTATCCCCTATCACCGTATCCAATCTTTTCGGTAATTTCAAAATGAATTCATGCAGTCTTGCCTTCTCAGCAATGGTCATTAATTCTTCATCTGGGCATTCCCTCTTTAACCCATAGGTCATATTCTTTCTAAGGGTGTCGTTAAAAAGTAAAGGTTCCTGGTTCACCAACGCTATACCTGCTCTTAAGGATTTAACCGTAAACTCTCTTATATCAATGCCGTCAACCAGGATTGCTGAAGATGGGCAGTCATAAAAACGCAAAATAAGATTAATCAGTGTTGTTTTGCCGGCCCCGGTCGGACCGACCATTGCAGTCATTTCGTCCTTTTCGACAGAAAAGCTGATGTCCTTCAATATTTGGGCTCTTTTTTTATAAGAAAAATTTAAATGATTAAATTCTATACTTTTGTTTATCCCCTTAAACTCTTTTTTGCCGCCGATCACAAAAAACTTATCTTGATCATCAAAAACTTTCAATATATTTCTCATTGGGCCCTCCATGTTGGCTAGAGAAACCCTGACCGAACTCGACTCCTTTGAGTAAGTAAAAACTCTTCTGACAATAATGATATATACCGCAAAAATCGCTACATCGCCTGACCCCTTTTTCACAACCAAAAAAGCAATGGCGGCGATAAACAACAAAAGCATTACCAAAGCAATGATTTCGTGGACCAAAGGCACTAAGCAACGCTTTTTGTCAATATTAGATTCTAGCTCTTTTATGGCATTGCTGGCATCATTAAACTGCTCCTCCTCACTATCTTCTGTAACATAGGCTTTAACTAAAAGTATGCCGGATAATGTATTGAAAATTCTTCTACCCAAAATGGTGTGGGCTTCGGCCCAGATCATCGAGCTTTTTTTAATCTTCTCGATAACCCATTTCGAGGAATAGGCTACCAAAGGGAAAATAAGCATTACGAAGATTGTCAACTTCCATGAAATTACCAACATTATGACTAGATATGCAACAAGTATAAATACCGAAGTAAGTGAAGACTCCAAAATCATAACCTGGCTGGCAACCGCATTAGTAAAGCCTATAAGCACCTGGTTAAGACTTCCTGTATTGTTATAGTCAAAATACTGCTTCCCAAAGCTAAGATAACGCTTAAAAATATTCTTTCTTAGTTGATTGGAAAGCTTTCTCACCTGATGTGCCATACCCACGGCAGATAGATATTGTAGAATATTTTTTGTTATTGCCGCAGCAGCGATCATTGCTAAAAGCAATACAAATATTGAAGTATTTGTCACAGCAAACATCTGTGGGGCTTGCGCCACAATATTTTTTAGAATAGGAATTTCTTTGACAAAACTGAAATCCATTTTAATAATCCCTCTTACCGTAGGGATCAGAAGTGTTATGCTGATACCCTCGAATAAGGCTGCCCCTAAAGATAAAACCAATGGAAGAATAAAATGCGATAGGCGGACATCTACCTTGTGGAAAAATTGTATTAACCGCACTACATTTAAATAAAATCTTGTTTTCTTTACCATAAATTTAAATGCTCGCGGTTCCATCCTTTTGTTCGCTGTCTTTATTTATTTTGCTTGCTATCCAGGAGTCGAGCAAATCTTTTTTAAACCGCCACTGCCCGCCAAGCTTAAACCCGGGAAGCTGCCCCTTCTTTATGAGCCGATAAACTGTGATTGGGTGCAACCCTAGATACTTAGCCGCTTCCTTGGGCGTCATAATCTGCGAACGTCCAGACGGTTTTCGCTTTGTATTTTTAAGTTTCATTTAGCCTCCGATATTCTACAAATAGCACATTCTTCTATAAAAGTCAATAAACAATGCTTTTTTTAATAAAAGCTATCTAAAGTTATCCTTTATTAACTATTACTAACTATTGTTAAAATAGAAAACCGTTCAGAATACACCTCTTTAGCTATAGCTATTAGTTGCTGCGCAGGTTGGCTTTAAGTATCTTAAAAAGAATTGCGGTTAGCTCTCGTGGATTGTCCGGATTCCGCAGCAGTTCCCAAATTAAGGCTGAGTGGTGTTCAAAATCCCCTTTGCGTTCAATGACCGGTATATTTTTTCTGGCAAAGGAAAATATCCTCTTAACATCTTTATCGCTTAGTTCCTGAAATATTCTTCGCGCTTTCAGCGGCACTTTTAACTCTCGGCCGAATTTCTGCATCCAAAGAGAAGAGTAGTTAGAAAACTTTTTTTCAATAATACATTCGGCCAATATCTCGGCTCCACGCATCCCCATATAAATCCCGCCGTAAGTTAAAGGTTTGGTCTGAGCAGCGCTGTCACCGACTAAAAATACTTTCTCACGGGATAATGCCTTGTAGTAATTTAGGGGTACGGCCCCGGCAAACTTTTCAATTATTTCCCCGTTTATTTTCTGCTTTTTAACAAAAGACAGGAGGTCCTGGTAAGGATTCTGAGAAATCACACCGACCCGGATCACCTGTTCTGACTCTGGTATTATCCAATAAAAATAAGGCCGTTTTATGTAGACTTCTACCAGATCCTTTTGGTTTGGTTTATGAGCCATGCGAAATTGGACTCCTTTAAGCTGGAAGCTTTGAGACTTTCCGACCACAAATTCCCGCACCATTGAGTTAGCGCCATCGGCACCGATAACAATATCGGCTGATATTTCTCCTTTGTCGGTTTCGATAACATAGCGGCCGTTTTCCTTCTCTAACCCTATAAATTTTGTCTCAAAAAGTATGTTTAAGTCTTTACCTAAACTTTTGTCAAACACTTCCCGGTCAACCACATAAGCAACATTATCTTTCCTAAGGGTAAAAGCTTCCTCTCCTAAATGGAGAATTGCCCCGTTAATCGTATTTAGAATACATTTAGGGGAAACCAGAATTTTGGCTTCTTTAAAAACCTTCTCACCAATCAGGCCAGCACAATGAACCGGCCGGCCTATCTCCTTGTGCTCCTCGATGAGTAAGAGATCGAAACCTTTGCCCTTCAAAAGCTGTCCTAAATAGCAACCGGTTGGGCCGGCCCCGACAATCACGATTTTATTGTTGGATTTAATTTTTTTTCTAATGCCCATTGTCTTTCTTGTTATCCTTTGCTTCAAAAACTGAAACTGTCCCCCACTTTTAACCCCTCATTCCTCACTGTACCGGCTATTACTTCTAAAACATAAAGCGCTTTTCGATCGGGGTGAATGACCGGGCAACTTTCTTCGCTGCAGGGCTCTGCGCCTTCTTTAACAAAAACTACTTCTTTGCTTTTATTCAACCAGATTATATCCAAAGCTATATAAGTATTTTTCATCCAAAACGGATAGATCTCTTCGGTAGGAAAAATAAACAACATTCCTTCTTGCGGGCCCAGTTCATTTCGAAACATCAGGCCCTGTGTACGTGCCTCGGGAGTCATTGCTAGCTCTACCGAAAAGCATTTATCTTGAAAACAAACCTTGTTTTGTTTATCTGAAGCGTTGGCTGAAGTGAAAAGGAATGAGTTAAAAATTAAGCTGAAAATAAAAAAAAATATCATGCTCGTATGTAAGAAAGCTGGCGGGGTCGATGGGATTTGAACCCACGGTCACCTGCGTGACAGGCAGGGGACTTAAACCAGGCTAATCGACGACCCCGAAAAAATATCTGGCTTGTAAGTAAAATTTATTTTTTATCTTGAAGCATCAAAACTATTGAGATCAACAATATTGTATTGGCTGCCGTAATTACTGCTGTTGCCCTCATGGTAGGCAAAAGCTTAAGAAAACCTAAAGTGCCCGAGCCGACAAATCTTCCGATTACTGCATAGGAACAAAGCCCAAATGCAACAACTAATAAAATATAACTCAATGCCTTCATCCTCCACCTCCTTTTAACTCATTATCAAGTTTTCGGTTACTACTTTATACTAAAACCTTTTCTTTGTCAAAGATAAATCAACAAATGAAACCATGGGCGAATCTGCTTCGCTCTTCGGCATGTTAACTATAGAGCTTCGCAGAATTAATCAATTTCTTCGAAGCCCTACTGTCTTTTGCCTGTTAAAGGGCGAAGAAGAATGGGCGATACAGGACTTGAACCTGTGACCTTTTCCATGTCAAGGAAACACTCTAGCCAACTGAGCTAATCGCCCGAAAACATGCCGGGGGCGGGACTTGAACCCGCAAGCTCCTCACGGAGCGCTGGATTTTAAGTCCAGATCGTTTGCCAATTTCGACACCCCGGCGTTGATTAACTTCTGCTAATACTGTTTTACTTTTCTGCCAACTTGTATTAGAACGAATGCACCGCTGCGCTAATCTGTTTTTTCTCTGTAAACCCAAACTATTTTTGTAATAACACTGCTTGAGGATATTTTGCGCTGCTATCTTCCCAAATTTTAACACATAATTATGTTCTGACTTATTATCTTTATGAATCCTCCCGCACGCTCCTAAACAATGGGTTATTTTTTCACTAAGCCAGTATAGAAATTTACCCGAACCGGAAGAAATACGCAATGACCATTGTTCACGAAAATTAGCTGGATGTTCCCAACTGCGGATAGAGCCATCTCCATCGATTAGCCCTCTTAAAAAATCAACGAAAAATTCTTCCGGAACATTTATCGCTCCTATAGTTAAAGATTTTTTTCTAGTAAGCCCTATGGATATAAGAAAGTCGTAAAAATTACTATTGGCAATCTGAATACGGAAAGCTTTCTGCTTTTTGTTGCTACCATACTTAAAGCCAATTTTGCTTTTGATTTCTGTTGAATTTTTAATTTCCTGTAAAAATTCGTAATCACTTGACGTTATATCTACATGCCTCCCGTCCGGAGATAAATTGCCGTCGCTAACAATTAAACCTACTAAATACCAAAGCTTCGGTCCTTTGATGTTGAACTGTTTCCGCTTCTGAGGCATTAATTATTTTTAGATCTCTCGCTTCGCTCGAGATGGTTTATTGCGCTTAAGCGCAATAAACCAGGCGTGGGCCGGATTTGAACCGGCGCATAGCGGTTTTGCAGACCGCTGCCTTACCACTTGGCTACCACGCCGGCAAATTCAAAAAGCCGGTATTTCTATTTTGACTTGATCTTTCCTTCTTCAATTTCCCTAAGCGCATTGTCCAGTACTTTTTCGCCTGGTTTGGCTATCAGCGGCTTCTCGCCATCAGCTAAAATCATCGCCCGTTTAGCGGCCAAAATAGTTACTTGAAAAATTGATCCATTGGTTGCTTTTAAAAGATTCTCTAAAGGAATGTTCATTCTATCCACCGCTTAAGCCTCCTTTTACCCGGCTTTTTTACTTTAAGGGAGTTTACCGCCTACCGCTGAGTAAAATCTCCTCCAGTCGCTTCAAAGCCCTGGCCACATTTTCATTAGTTACTAGATAATCGTACTGCTTGGCGCAGCGTAGTTCTTTTTTAGCCAAGGCTACTCGTTGATTCATAACTTTTTTGTTTTCAGCCCGCTTCTTCATCCTGAGATAAAGTTCTCTCTGGGTTGGGGCGGCGATAAAAACGGTAATTATTTTACCAGCTTTATGTTTCTTTTTCAAATATAATCCGCCCTTGACATCGACACACAAAATCAAATCTTTGTTTTGGGTTTTAGCCAAAGCGTAAAAAATTTTCGGGGTTCCGTAATAGTCGTTTAAAATTTTCTGGCTTTCCAGAAAAAAACCTTCTTTTTTTAAACGCAGGAAATCTTTTTTATTTACAAAAAAATAATCTTTAGCATTATTTTCCTGAGGCCGTTTTTTCCGTGTAGTTACCGCCACCCCCCGGATAAAAATATCCCGCATCTGCCGCTTTTTAAACAGCTGTTCCAAAAGGGTAGTCTTGCCGGCGCCGCCGGGGCCGGAAATAACAAAAATTGTCGGATTTTTTCTTTTCATCGCCTCCCCTGTTAAAACTCCTAAAACCCTTACTCTATATTTTGCGCCTGTTCGCGTACTCGTTCAAGATAATTTTTCGCCTCAACGATCATCAAAGCCGGAATTTTCTTTTTGGTCTTACTAGAAGCGGCGTTGAGTTCACGAAGAATTTCCTGGGTTAAAAAATCGATTGCTTTACCCTTGGGGGCTTGGTTTTTAGAATTAATTTTACCTTTTAGTTTAGAAAGGTAAAAAGCACTTAAAGATATTTCTTCGTCGATATCTTCTTTGCCGTTTTCCATGGCGCTGATAAGCGGTTTGTGTTTCTTTGCCTGGGCCATGTTCGCCGCCAGTTTTTTTAGGTTCTCCAGCATTTCTTTTCTGATTATCCGCCCTTCTTTTTCTTTAAACTCCAACAACTTCCTTAAAGTTTCTTTTACCGCCGGCATGATCAAACTGCGGTCACTGGAGATCCTTTGTTCCCAATATACTGCCTGCGGCAAACTCACCAAATCAGTAATATTGACCTCGGCCCGAACCGCGTGTTTCCTGGCAAGACTTTTTATTTGGGAAAGGTATTTTAAGACTACTTTTTCATTGATACTGACTTTTCTTGACTGCGCGCCGGTCAAAAAAATAAAAACTTCCAGCTTGCCCCGAAAAATACTCTTTTTGACTTCCCGCTTGATCTCCTCTTCCAACAAAATATCTTCAGCCGGAAGATTGCGGACCGATATATCCAAATATTTGAAATTCATCGAACGCAGGACGATCTGAACAGTTTGTGATTCTTTCCGCTTGTGGCAAGCAGCATAGGCAGTCATTGATTTCATTTCCAAACTCTCCTTTTTAGGCCGGTAACGGCTTCCTCTTGGGTAGGGTAAAGCTCTTGTACTATCTCTTCGGGTTTAAACCATAATCTTATTTCCCGTTCAGCCTCCTCCGGGCTGCTGGAAGCGTGGATCACATTTTCAAATAATCCGCTGGTTAAAATCCGGCCATAGGCGCCGCGTACGCTGACCGGGTCAGCCTTCTCCGGGTTAGTCTCACCGGCAATAGCCCTGACCTTGAGAATAGCTTTCTCTCCCCAATAGACCAAAGCCATAACCCGGTTGTCTCCGTGGAGTTCGCCGGTGATATATTTAGCCAGTTCCGGATAAAACGGCTCATTTTTTAAATGCTGGTAGTGTTTGTCGGCTAGCTCTCGATCAACACAGAGAACTTTTGCACCGATGATTTTCAGCTTGGTTTCGGAAAGCCGGCTCAAGATATTTCCGGTGAGAGATTTTTTTAATCCATCGGGTTTGATTATTACTAAAGTCGATTCGTTTGCCACTTTGTATCCACCTCCTAAAATCAGCGAATTTTTTTGATAATCCGCTCTAAATCCTTTAAAGTATAATACTCAATAACTATCTTACCGCGATTATTGCGCCGGTTAAATATCTTTATCTTGGTACCAAGCGCTTTTTGTAAACGCTCCTCCACTTCCAAAACAAAGGGGTCGCGAGCCTGCCTGCGGCGCGAAGAAACTCGGGCTTTTTTTTCGATTTCCCGCACTGAAAGCCCTTCGCGAAGAATCTGCTCAAAAAGCAACTCCTGTTTTTTTGAGTCCTCCATCCCTAAAATCGCCCGGGCTTGAGTCCGGCTAAGTAATCCTTCTTCCACGGCTTTTTTAATTTTCGGCGGCAACTTTAACAAGCGTAAAGTATTCACCACGGTGGTTTTATCCTTACTGACAAACTTGGCCACATCCTCTAATGAAAAATCAAACTCCTCTACCAATTTTCTAAAGGCCGAGGCTTCTTCCAAAGGGTTTAAATCTTTACGCTGTAAATTTTCCACGATTGCTAAAACAAAGGCTTCCTTATCACTTATCTCTCGGATAATAGCTGGTATCTCCTTGAGCCCCAATGAGTTAGCAGCCTGATACCGTCTTTCTCCAGCCACTACTTCATAGCTGTCGGCCCCCACTTTTCTAACTACGATCGGCTGAATAAAACCTTTTTCTTTTATTGACTGGCTGAGTTCCTCAAGTTCCACTCCAGCGATTTTTTGCCGCGGCTGGGATAAGGATGGCTTGACTTTACCCAGCGGTAAATAAGTAAATTCGCGACTCATAATATGGCTAGTCGTCTTGGGAATAAGAGCATCCAATCCTTTACCTAAAACACGTCTTTCCATTTATCAACTCCTCTCTTTTACCAAACTTTCCATTGGAAAATTATTTTTCATAACCTCTTGGCTTACTTTAAGATATGACTTTGAGCCTACACAGGCCGGGTCATAAACTGATATTGGCTTACCAAAGCTGGGAGCCTCGGCAAGCTTTACATTGCGCGGCACGATAACATTAAAGACTTTTTGTTGAAAATACCTTCTGACCTCCTCTATCACTTGCAAAGTAAGCTTGGTTCGAAAATCGGCCATGGTCAATAGTATGCCTTCGATTTCTAAATTGGGATTTAATCGGTTTTGTATTAGTTCAACAGTGTTGATCAGCTTGGAGACGCCCTCTAAAGCGTAGTATTCGCATTGTATAGGGATAATGATGCTATCAGCAGCAGTTAAAACATTTACAGTCAGTAACCCTAATGATGGCGGTGCGTCAACTATAATAAAAGAAAAAGAGTCTTTGATTACCCCCAGAACTTCTCGCAAAAGCAGTTCTCGACCGGAAATATTGACTAACTCCACTTCTCCGCCGGTAAGGGAAATATCTGCGGGAATAATGTCTAGATTGGGGTATTCGGTTGGATAAATGCTTTGTTCTATAGTAACCTTCCCGGAAAGCAAGTCATAAATCGAGTTTTTCCCATTGCTATCGACCCCGACTCCCGAAGTTGCATTTCCCTGGGGATCCATATCGATCAAAAGGGTTTTTTTTCCTGCTTGTCCAAAATAGGCGCTAAGATTGATAGCGGTGGTAGTTTTCGCGGTGCCGCCCTTCTGATTACAAATACCGATTATTTTACCCATAGGTTTTCACGTGGAAACGCCAGAGATAACCCTATCTCTGATAATAAGTTCGAAAATAAAATCTTAATAATACTATCATTCTAATTACCGGAAGTAATACTGTCAAGCCTTTTATGAAAGTTTCTTTCGCTTAATGTCCCAGGTCAAGTTTTCACGTGAAAACCGGCTGGTATCAGGCAACTTGGAGGGAGTGTGTTTTAGAAATCCTGAGCTGATAAACCAGGGTGAGTAAATTTTGTACAAACCAATAGAGGACCAGGGCTGCTGGAAAATTGTAAAAGATAACCCCCAAAAATACCGAGAAAAATAACCCCATTGATTTTTGCTCAGAAGAAGTCGTCTTGGCAGTAGTTACCTTTTGCTGGATCAACCCCACAATCATAATTAAAATGGGTAAAATATTAATATACTCGCCAAGCAGCGGTATCTTAAATGGCAGGGGAATAGCCCGGTCAGGCAAAGACAAATCCTTAATCCACAAAAAAGAAGCTCCTTTCAACTCAACAAACCTAAACAAAACCTGGTAGAGGGCAATAAAAATCGGGAGTTGTAGAAATAGAGGCAAACATCCCCCTAAAGGATTAATCCGGTATTTTTTAAATAATTCCAGCTGTTCCTTGCTAAACTTCTGAGGGTTATCCTTATATTTCGCTTTCAAAGCCTCCAGCTCCGGCTGGATCTCTTGCATCCGCCGCATTGCCTTGGTACTCTTCATAGTGAACGGAAACAAACAAAAGTAGATAAAGATTGCAAAAAAGATAATACTCAAACCCCAGTTTTTCGCAATAGCATAAAAGAAGTGGAGGAGTTTGATCATCAGGGCGCCAATCCCATGGAAAAACCCGAAATAGATAATACCTTCTAAATCTCTCTCTGCCAAAAGCTTACGAGTTTGAGGCCCGATGTAAACTTTAGTTGTGGCTGCCGGAGCCACCAAATACAATTGTTCCTGGTTTTTGTCGCCTACCCAATTCACATCGTAAGAGTCTTTAAATAAGGAAAAACAGTAGTAACGATCACGCCCCCCGGCAAACAAAAGATTGTTGTATTGGCCGGATTTTACTTTTTTAGGGTTGCTGCGCTTGATCCCCTGGCCCTGGCTATAAAATATTTCCTGATACCTTTGATCTAACATATTGGGGTGCCAATAGTTAGAAAACAAAAGCATTTGAGCCGGGGTGGAGGATATTTTAATTTCTAAATCATACCCGTTAAAAATAAACTCTTTGCCTGAGCCTTGCGGGCCGTTAAAGGCAATTCTGTCCGAGCCGAGGACAACCGTAAATTTTTTTTCCTGGTCTTCAGCGATAAACCCGATGTTCTCGAACGGCAAAGGGTTATCAAGATTTCCTATATAAATTTTACTTAGGTAACCTCCTGCTGGAGAATATTTTACAATAAAATTTCCTATTTGTAATTCGGGCAAGTCTTTGGCCGAGTTTTGGTCGACAAACTTTGTTTGAACTGGTTCTTTTGCTGGAACACCGGATGCCTGGGTTTCAAGGCCGACCGGCTGGTTGGCAGTTTCAGGCACTTTAACCGGAGGCGGAGCGATAAACCTGCCCCAGACTAAAAGAAAAATTAAGGTCAGAGAAAAAGCTACCAAAAGTCGTTTTTCCATAACTTACTTCACTGGATCCCAACCACCCTTGGCCAAGGGATGGCAACGCAAAATCCGCCAAACAGCAACGTAAAAAGCTTTAAAAAAAGGGTAGCGCGAAAAGGCTTCCTGGGCATAATCAGAACAAGTTGGGTTATATAAACACTTGTGGGGCAAGAAGAAAGAGATTTTTCGATAAAAGGCGATCGCCTTGAGAATAAAACATCTCATTTCGTCAATTTCTTCCTGCCTTTTGCCCGGCGCCGTTTTAATACCTGCCTGCCGCAAGCGCTAGCCATCCTGGCTCGAAACCCATGTTTCCGTTTACCTTTAAGTTTTGTCGGAGTTTTAAAATTTTTCTTCACTGCCGTAAACCTCCTAAGGTTTAAGATGAGATTTTAGCATATATCTTTTTTGTGTCAACCACAAAAATCTTGCAAAGCTGCCGCATTAAGGTATAATTATTTTCGCTTCCAAACCACTAATGTGGATAAGTTGTGGATTTTGTGGAATAACCTATCCTAACCTAAACAAAGGCAGGAACTTTTGAATGAGTGAGCAACTCTGGAAAGATTGCAAAGCGCGCCTGAAAGAAGTCTTGGGAGAAACCTCTTTTGATACTTGGATTTCTCCTTTAGGGGTAAAAAAAATTACCCAATCGGCGGTGACTTTGGAAGCTCCTGACGCTTTTTTTAAAAACTGGATTGAAACAAACTATTTACCGCAAATCCAACAGGCTCTCAATGATGTAAGCCAAAAAACTTTTGACATCAGTTTTGAAGTCAATCCCAACCTTCTACAGCACAAGACTAATTTGATCTTTAAAACTATCCAAAAAAATTTCCACGAGGAACCCCAGGACTCCCTACGCCTCAACCCCCGTTTTTCTTTTGATAGTTTTGTTATCGGTTCTTCAAACCGCATGGCCCATGCGGCTTCCTTGGCCGTAGCCAATGCTCCCGGTAAATCGTACAATCCGCTTTTTATTTATGGCGGAGTAGGGTTGGGTAAAACCCACATGATGCAGGCTATTGCCCAACATGTCCTTTCCGCCAAGCAGGGGCGAAAAGTGAAATACACCTCCTCGGAAAAATTTACCAACGAACTCATTTTTTCTATCCGCAACCGGGCCACTGAAAAATTCCGTCATAAATACCGGGAAATCGATATTCTCTTGATTGATGACATCCAGTTTTTAGCCGGCAAGGAAGCTGCCCAGGAGGAATTTTTCCACACTTTTAATGTTTTGTACGACTACCACAAACAAATTGTTGTTTCTTCAGACAAGCCGCCCAAAGAAATCCCTAGGTTGGAGGAACGGTTGGTTTCCCGGTTTAATTGGGGTTTGGTGGTTGATATTAAGCCTCCGGATTTTGAAACCCGGGTTGCTATTTTGGAAAAAAAACTAGAAAAAGATCCGATAAAAATAGACCGTGATGTAATTCACTTCATCGCCCAAAATGTCTCGACAAACATAAGGGAATTAGAAGGCGCTTTAGTTAGGATTATTGCTTACTCTCTAATTGAAGATAAGCCGATTGATCTGGGTTTAGCTAAAGAGATTTTAAGAGATATGGTTAAGGAAATTTACAGAAGAATAACCCCTGAAAGCATTATTGAAGTTGTCGGTGATTTTTACAATACTTCGGTTGAAGATTTAAAAAAAAGCAAACGCAGTAAAACTATTGTTTTGCCCCGTCAAATAGCTATGTATCTTATTAGAGAGTTGACTGAATTATCTCTACCGGAGATTGGAGGGGTTTTTGGGGCTAAGCACCACACTACCGTTCTTTACGCTTACAAAAAAATCAAACAGGACCTAAGGGGGGATGAAAAGCTACGGTTGGTTATTAACACCCTTACACAAGAAATTAAGGGTTTATAGAAGGTTGTTGTGAATAAAAGATTTGTTTTTCTTTTGGGATTTGATACAATATCCACTCATTAACAGTTTAAACAGACCATACTAATACTACTACTATGAAATTTATTCTTAATAAAGATATCTTAGTAGAAAACCTGCAGAGAGTTTTTGGACCGACAACTACAAAACAAAACTTCCCTGTTTTAACTAGTGTTTTAATCACAACCGTCAACAATGTGGTTGTGTTTACAACAACCGATCTAGATATAACAGTAATTTCTTCACAAAAAACCAACGAATCAACCCCCGGCCAAGTAGTTATCCCAATGAAACGGTTTTTTTCTGTTATCCGAGAGTTGCCACCACAAGAAGTATCCATTGAAACTGTTAAAAACAACCTCTTAATAAAGTGTGGAAAAGTTGAGTTTAAAATAAACACACTTAATAATGAGGAATTTCCTAAACCACCAGAGAACAAAAACGCATCTTTAATTAAACTTATTTCCCAAGAGCTGGAAGAAATGATCAAACTAACATCGTTCGCGGTGGGGCAGGAAGACGTTAGTTATGTTCTTTCGGGGGTCCTATTTGAAATAGAAAAAAACCAAATAACCCTAGTTTCAACCGACGGCAAACGCTTAGCGGTTACCCAAAAACCACTCCCAATCAACCAACCAGAATTAAAAGAAAAGATCTCTTTTATTCTACCAATAAAAGCTATAATCGAACTCCATAAACTAGTCAAAGAGCATAACGGAGAAATTTATTTATCAGTCAACAACAACGCTGTCGAATTTAACCTTAAAGAAACTCAATTTATCGCCCGGACATTAGAGGGTGAATTTCCCAACTATTCGCAATATATCCCAACCGAAAACAAAGATGTACTGACTATTAACCGTAAAAATTTACTCTTTGCTTTACGAAGAGCCAGCCTTTTATCCACTCAAGACCACCAAGGAGTCACCCTAACTTTAAAAAAAGATAATCTAATAGTTTGGAAAAACACACCACAATTAGGTGAAGTAAAGGAAGAAATCGGTGTAGGCTACAACGGCGCCGGGTTGGAGATCGGGTTTAACCCAGGGTATTTAATCGATGCGTTAAAAAATCTTGAAGACGAAACCATAACCATCAATTTTTTTGGTACAGATAAACCGGCGGTGTTAAAAAAAGAAGGGTATGTCTATTTACTATTACCAATCAAAATTTAAATTTTATGGCTACACACATAAAACAACTTATCGATGAGTTTCTAAAACAAAAAAATAAAAACTTAACACAACAAAAAACAATAGAAACAATAGTGGAGAGGTTTTTAACCCCGGCCATAAAAAACCACATCCATCTTAAAGGGGTTGAGCAAAATAACCTTGTGTTCTTTTCGGATTCTTCCGGGGCAGCCTATAATCTAAATCTGGTGAAAAAAGAAATCCTACAAGAGATCCAAAAAGAATTTCCCGAGGTGGGAAAAATAAGCGTGAAAACCGGAGCAAAATGAGCAAACCGCAAGTTTACGACGCGACTACAATACAGGTTCTCGGGGGGATAGAGGCTGTGCGTAAGCGGCCGGCTATGTATATCGGGGATACGACTTCCCGGGGGTTGCATCATTTGGTTTACGAGGTGGTGGATAATTCCATTGACGAGGCAACTGGGGGTTTTTGCGACCGGATAAAGGTAGCTATCCACTCTAATGAAAGCGTGTCAGTGGAAGACAATGGTAGAGGTATACCAGTAGATATCCATAAGAAAATGAACAAGCCGGCTTTGGAAGTTGTTTTGACCACTCTCCACGCCGGGGGTAAATTTGACCACCGGGTGTATAAGGTAAGCGGCGGCCTGCACGGGGTGGGGGTGAGCGTGGTTAATGCTTTAAGCGAATGGATGGAGGCGGAAGTTAAGAGGGATGGGAGGGTTTACCACCAGAGCTTCGAAAAAGGAGTGACTAAGACCAAAATGAAGATTTTGGGTAAGGCTAAGAATACGGGGACCAAAATAACCTTCAGGCCCGACCGGGAAATTTTTAAAGAGACAAAATTTTCTTTTGATATTCTTTCTCAGCGATTGAGGGAGCTAGCTTTTTTAAACAAAGATATAGAGATAATTTTAAATGACGAACAGAACGAGAAAGAGGCGGTGTTTAAATTTAAAGGCGGGATTGTTTCATTTGTCGAGTACCTAAATCGCAACAAAGATCCGGTTCATAATAAAGTAATATATTTTCAGCGCGAAAAAGACGGAATTCAGGTAGAGGGGGCGCTCCAATACAACGACGGATATCAAGAAACGATGTATTCATTCGCCAACAATATCAACACCATCGAAGGCGGGACGCATTTGAGCGGGTTTAAAACCGCGCTTACCCGGGCGATTAATCAATACGTCCGAGGTAAAAACATATTGAAAGACCTAAGCAATATTTCCGGAGATGATACCCGAGAAGGACTTTGCGCAGTAGTAAGCGTGAAGGTTCCCAACCCCCAATTCGAAGGCCAGACCAAGACCAAACTCGGCAATTCCGATGTCGAAGGAATAGTGAGCTCAGTGGCCTTGGAAGCTTTGGCAGCATTTTTCGAAGAAACGCCGTCAGTGATCAATAAAATTGTTCAAAAGGCAGTTCTGGCTGCCCGGGCCAGAGAGGCCGCCCGTAAAGCCAGAGAGTTAACCCGTAGAAAAGGGGCTTTGGATTCAGCCAGCTTGCCGGGTAAATTAGCCGATTGTTCCGAGAGGAACCCGGAGTTTTGTGAAGTCTATATAGTAGAAGGAGAATCGGCCGGGGGCTCGGCTAAGCAAGCCCGCGACAGGAATTTTCAGGCGATCCTGCCGATAAAAGGAAAAATTCTTAATGTAGAGAAAGCCCGTCTAGACAGAGTTTTGAGCAGCGAAGAAATACGGACAATTATTTCTGCCTTGGGTACGGGGATAGGGGCTGATTTTAACATCGCGAAGTTGCGGTACCATAAAATAATTATTATGGCTGATGCCGATGTTGATGGTTCGCACATCCGCACACTTATCCTGACGCTTTTTTACCGGCATATGCCCCAGCTGATAGACAAAGGTTATATTTATTTAGCTCAACCGCCGCTGTACAGGGTCAAGAAGAAAAGTTGGGAAGAATATATCCATACCGAAAAAGAAATGAATGAGATGGTCCTATCTTTAGGTACAAAATCAGCCGAGCTTGCTAAAACCGGCAAAACCCCCAAGGTGTATACCCAGAAAGAGCTGGCTAAAATTATTGAATCCCTTATCGGGATTGAACAACTCGAGCTGTCGTTAGGAAGAAAAGGCATACCTTTTGGCCAGTACATAGAAGCGATCGACTATAAAAAGAAAAAATATCCGGCGCATAAGATTTCGGTTAAGCAAAAAGCCGTGTTCGTAACCGATGAGGATGAAATCTCTTCTTATGGCGAGATAGAAGAACTCGATCACATTGAAATCTACGAGTCCCACGAAGTCAAAAAAATTAATGAAGATCTAGCTAAGATAGGGTTATCCTTGAAAGATTACCTGCCTCAAGGAGAGGCAGTGTTTTTGGTAAGCGACGAAGAAGGCAGCAAGAAGGTTTCCTGCCAGAGTTTAAAAATCGTCCTTGAGGAAGTGCGTAAATTAGCCACCGAGGGGATGAATATCCAGCGTTATAAAGGTTTGGGGGAGATGAATCCCGGGCAGCTTTGGGAAAGTACCATGGATCCCGAAAAGCGGACCCTGATTAAAGTGACTTTGGAAGATACGGTTGAGGCCGACAGGATATTTACCATTCTTATGGGTAACCTGGCAGAGCCCCGCAGGGAGTTCATCCAGACTTACGGCCACGAAGTTAAAAATTTAGATGTGTAGTGCGCTTCTCGGTAAAAACAAGGAACAATGGCTGAGATAATAAAAGAAAAAATTATCAATAGATACCTTGAAGAGGAGATGAAAGAGTCTTACCTTTCTTACGCCATGAGCGTAATCGTCGGCAGGGCTCTGCCGGACATACGAGATGGGCTTAAGCCGGTTCAGCGGAGAATCCTCTACGCCATGCACGATTTACATCTGCGCTATAATCAAGCCCATAAAAAGTGCGCCAGAATAGTAGGGGAAACTTTAGGTAAATATCATCCCCACGGAGACATCGCGGTTTACGAAGCTTTGGTGCGAATGGCCCAGAATTTTTCTTTGCGTTATCCGGTGATCGACGGGCAGGGTAACTTTGGTTCGATCGATGGAGATCCGCCGGCAGCCATGCGGTATTCCGAAGCCAGGATGTCGCGGATCGCTGACAGTATTCTTCAAGACATAGAAAAGAAGACGGTTAATTTTTTCCCCAACTTCGACAACTCTCTGACTGAACCGGAAGTCTTACCGTCGGTGTTGCCGAACATGTTGATCAATGGGGCTAGCGGCATTGCCGTAGGTATGGCTACTAATATGCCGCCGCATAATTTGGAAGAAGTATGCAATGCTTTAGGTTATCTTCTCGACCACCCCGACGCCTCGATAAAAGAACTCCACCAATATGTCAAAGGTCCGGATTTCCCCACCGGCGGCATCATCTGCGGCAAGACAGACATCCTTAATATGTATAAAGACGGCCGGGGCAAGCTCACTGTGCGGGCTAAAGCCACTATCGAGGTTCAAAAAAGTAAAAATCAAGTTATCGTCAGCGAAATCCCTTATCAGCTAAATAAAACTACGCTCATGGAGCAAATCGCTAACGTGATTAATGATAAAAGGATAGAAGGTATTTCTGATCTTCGCGACGAATCCGACAAAGAAGGAATTAGGATAGTGGTGGAACTAAAACGCGATACCCAAGCCGATATTGTGCTGAACCAGCTCTATAAGCACACTAGCATGGAGACTACTTACGGCGCAATTTTTCTTTGCCTGCTTAACCGCAAACCCCAGATATTAAATCTCAAAGAAATGCTTAGCCACCATATCCATTTTCGCAAAGAAGTCATTGTCCGCCGGGCTCAATTTGATCTGGACAAGGCTGAAAAAAGAGCCCATATTTTGGAAGGGTTAAAAATAGCCCTTAAATTTCTCGATCAGGTTGTCGAGACGATCAGGAAGTCAAAAAATCCTCAAGAGGCAAAGGCGGCTCTGATCAAGAAGTTTAAATTGAGCGAAGCCCAGGCCCAGGCGATTTTGGAAATGCAATTACAGCGGCTTTGCGCTCTGGAGCGGCAAAAAATAGAAGACGAGTACCTGGAGCTTTTAAAAAGAATAGAATATCTAAAAGGGATACTTGCTTCGGAAAAGAAACAAGAAGCTTTGATTAAAGAGGAGCTAAAGGACCTTAAAGATAAATTCGCCGACCCTCGGCGTACAGAGATAGTTGCCCAGAAGGAAGAGATCGAGGTGGAAGATCTGATCGTGGAGGAAGAGATGGTAGTTACTATCAGCAAAGGCGGCTACATCAAGCGTATGCCCCTAAGCAGCTACCGCCAGCAGCGCCGCGGAGGCCGCGGGGTTACTGCCATGTCTATGTCCGATGAGGATTTCGTTGAGCATCTCTTTGTGGCTTCCAGCAAAGACACCTTACTGATTTTTACCGACCAGGGTAAGGCCTACCCTTTAAAAACCTATGAAGTGCCACAAGGTTCCCGGGTTTCTAAAGGGAGAGCGATTGTTAACGTTTTAAATTTAAACAACAAAGAAATGACGACTACGGTTTTATCAGTAAAAGAGTTCACCCCCGATTCTTATATTTTTATGTCTACCCAAAACGGGATGGTTAAGCGGACGTCGTTAGAACTTTTTGCTAATGCCCGCAAGAGCGGCATTTTAGCGATTACTCTGGAAGATGGTGATCGGCTTATCGGAGCAAGCCTAGCCCAGGAAAAGGACGAAACAATTTTAGCAACCCGAAAAGGATTGTCGATACATTTTGTAGTAAAAGAAGTAAGGCCTACCGGCAGGCAGTCTCAAGGAGTGAGAGGAATAAAATTGGTTAAAGGCGATATGGTTTTGGGGATGGTTTTGCTGGAGACTAAACTGAAAAAAGAAGATGTCTACCTTCTCACCGCCACTGAGAACGGGTTTGCTAAACGCACTCATGTCGAAGAATATCGTATCCAGTCGCGCGGAGGCAAAGGTGTGACTAATATAAAGTTATCGGCTAAAATCGGAGCAGTCGCAGGCCTCCTTTTAGTCAAGGTTGAAGATGAAGTGGTCTGTATTACTCAAAAAGGGATCCTGATCCGGATAAAAGCCGGTGATATCCGGGCTTCCGGGCGCTCCACTCAAGGAGTCAGAGTAATCAATTTAGAGAAGGCCGATAAATTAGCGACTACGGCGCGGGTTATCCCCGAAGAATAAAACAGCGGGAAGTTTATTGACAAAATAGCTTAGACAATTACAATAGGCAAGATTTCAAGTAACGACCCCATCGTCTAGCCCGGCCTAGGACATCGCCCTTTCACGGCGACGACGCCGGTTCAAATCCGGCTGGGGTCGTTTTGTTTTTAAGGCGGTAGTTGAATGAAAGAAATAAACAAAAAAGAAAATCGTCCAGCCGGAGTGTTGGTTTTGGGAGGATTAAATTTTTTGATTTTGGGTCTAGGGTCGCTTCTGGTTTTGTCTTCTTTATACTTTCGCAGCGACTCCCAGACGTTTACCGCTCTTTTGGCCGAGATGGCTAAATATTTCGGGGCTCAACCAGAGGTGGAGGTAGTCAAGAAAGTGATTTTGATCCAAATGGGAGTATCGGCAGTTTTTGCCTTAACCGGTCTGGGCTTGCTTTTAGGCAAAGAAGCCGCCCGCAAAGCCACAGTCTATTTTTCTTTTTTTGTAGTCTTGTTGACTTTTGCCGCGGCTCTTTTTAACCGAGGCGTTGTCCGGCAGGCCTTTGTGCAGATAATCTATCCCGGCATACTGATCGTTTATTTGACCAATAAAAATGTCGAAGGATATTTCAGAGGCCTACCTGCCGTCAGGCAGGGTTTGCCGCGGCAGGAAAAACCAGGAGATTAAAACACGATGTGCGGTATTTTTGGTTATGTAGGAAGCGGTTTAAGTTTTTCTGAACTGGTCTACGGGCTTAGCCGCCTTGAGTACCGTGGCTATGATTCCTGCGGCATCGCCAGTTTGGATGGCCAGAAGCTTTTTCTAAAAAAGCGGGCTGGGAAGATCAACCAACTGAGAAAGGATTTAAAAAGTACCGAGAAAAAAGTAACTTCTTTAGCCTTGCTACATACCCGCTGGGCCACTCATGGAGAACCCAACTGGGCTAACTGCCATCCGCATCTGGATTGCGAAAAAAAAATAGTTGTAGCGCACAACGGGATAATCGAGAACTTTTTAGAATTAAAGCAGAGTCTTATTAAAAAAGGCCATAGATTTTCAAGTCAGACCGACAGCGAAGTCATCGCCCACCTTATCGAGGAATTTTATAAAAATTCTCTTTTAGCCGCAGTAGTTAAAACCGTAAAAGAACTCAAAGGGTCGTTTGCCCTGGGCATCGCCTCTCTGGAAGAACCGGACAAAATTATTGCTGTCCGCCAGGCCAGCCCGTTGATTGTCGGAACCGGGCCCAGAGGTAATTTTCTGACTTCCGACCTTCCGGCCATACTTAATTTTGCCCAGAAAGCCGCCTACCTTGATGAGCAGCAGATAGCAGTGATCACTTCCAAAAAAATCAATGTTTTTAATTTTAAAAGCAAGCCGGTCAGGCTTAGGTTTAAAAAAGTCGACATCAAACCCGAGGAAGCCGGGAAAAAGGGTTACGAGCATTTCATGCTTAAGGAAATCAACGAGCAGCCGGCAGTACTCAAGAGGCTCCTTTCGGTTTACTCATCCCGAGGGAAAGTAAGTTTTCCCGGTTTGGGGCTTAAGGATGGGTATCTGAAAAAGGTAAAGAAAGTATACATTACTGCTTGCGGAACCGCTTACCACGCCGGGTACGCGGCTAAATATTTTCTGGAAAAGTATTGCCGGATCAGCGTTGAGATTGATACTTCTTCGGAATTCCGTTACCGAAGCCTGGCTTTAAACCAAGGCGATCTATTGATCGCGATTTCTCAATCCGGAGAGACAGCCGATACCTTGGCGGCAGTAAGACAGGCAAAAAAAGAGGGGGCTAAGGTTCTAAGTGTTTGCAATGTCTTAGGCTCAAGCCTGGCTAAAGAAAGCCACGGGATTATCCCTACTTTAGCTGGTCCGGAAATCGGGGTTGCTTCAACTAAAGCCTACACCGCCCAGATTTTCTGTCTCTATCTTTTTTGTTTATATTTAGGCAGAATCAAGGGGAGTTTGAAAACCAGTTTAGCTGCCGAGGTTTTAAAAGAGCTGCGCCGCATTCCGCATCTTCAGGAGACTATTTTACGGTCTAGTTTAAAGGTAAAGAAAATCGCCGGCCGGTTTTCTAAATTCGGGTCGTTTTTGTTCCTTGGCCGGGGAATCAATTACCCTTCAGCCCTGGAAGGCGCACTCAAATTAAAGGAGATCTCTTATATCCCGGCTGAAGGTTATCCTGCCGGCGAGATGAAGCATGGCCCGATCGCTTTGATCGACGAATACCGGGCAGTGGTCTGCATCGCTGTCCAGGACGAACTTTACGAGAAAATGTTTTCTAATGTTCAGGAGATAAAAGCGCGTAAAGGCAAAGTCTTAGCAATTTTAAATCCTACCGACAGCATGATCAGTACTTTGAGCGATGCTGTGATTTACCTGCCGGGAGTCGTCAACCCGGATTTAAACCCGCTTTTAGTGGCAGTAGCTACGCAGTTGTTTGCTTATTTTGTAGCTAAAAACTTAGGCTGCGAAATAGACCAGCCACGCAACCTGGCCAAATCAGTTACGGTTGAATAATGCTTTATCTAGTAGCAACCCCGATCGGGAACTTAGAAGACATCACCTTAAGGGCTGTGCGCATATTAGGGGAAGTTGATTTAATCCTTTGCGAAGATACCCGAAAGACCGGCCTGCTGCTCCAGCATTTTAATATCAAGAAGCCTTTAATCAGTTTTTTTGAACACAATGAGCTAAGAAAAATACCCCAGGTGGTCGAGGGATTAAAGAAAGAGCAAAATATAGCTTTGGTTTCTTCGGCTGGAACTCCCACGATTTCCGACCCCGGCTATAAGCTGATAAGAGAGTGCCGAAAACAAAACTTGCCGGTTACCTCTTTGCCCGGGGCTTCAAGTCTGATCAATGCAATAGCTTTGACTTCTTTACCTCATGAGAAGTTCGTTTTTCTGGGTTATTTGCCGCGCAAGAAAAGCGCGTGCCAAAGGCTTCTCGAGGAGGTCAAAGGCTGGGAGGTAACGGTTGTTTTTTTAGAATCTCCCTACCGGCTGATCAAATCTTTGGGAATTATCAGAGAAGTTTTTGGCAACCGGAAAGTAGCAGTTGCCCGGGAGATGACTAAAAAATTTGAGGAGATTCGAGAAGCTAGCCCTGGAGATCTTTTAGCTTATTTTAGTAGTAAACCCCCTAAGGGTGAGATGGTGGTGATTATTCCTGGCCAAGAGCCGGCCGAAAGGCATAAGTAGAGATCGGCCTTGACAGGCAAGTCTATAAGGTATATAAGTATATAGCCTTTAAGCTGGTCCTGAGAGGCCAGCAAGGACTGATATGAAAATAATAAGCAAAAATCCGATACCCGTTCTAACCCTTAGTTGGAACGGGTATTGTTTTTTGGGAGAAACCAGCTAGCCATGGAGGCAAAAATAATACTTTCGTCGCAAGAGGTTCGAAAGGCCATCCAGAGACTGACCCACCAGATTTTAGAAAGAGATCAAAGCCTCAAAGATTTAGTGTTGATCGGAATCCAGACCCGGGGAGTTTGTTTAGCCAGAAGAATTCAGGCTGCCATAAAAGAATTAAAGAACCAGGATATGCCTTTGGGAGTTTTAGATATCACTTTTTACCGGGATGATTTAACCGCTATCGGTTCAAGCCCGGTAGTCAAAGAAACTAATATCGAATTTGATTTAAACGATAAAAGAATAGTTTTGATCGACGACGTCCTCTTTACCGGCCGGACTATCCGGGCGGCTTTGGATGAGATAATGGATTTCGGCCGGCCTAAGACTATAGAGCTTTTAGTGTTAATCGACCGCGGCCACCGGCAGTTGCCGATCCGGCCGGATTTTGTCGGTAAAAACATCCCTACATCTTTAGAAGAATCAGTAGAGGTCAAATTTCAGGAAAGCGACGGAAGCGATGAGGTCACGATAATAAACCGGCAAGAAGATAAACGATAGTTAAAGCCTTATGCGTTGGAAAAGAAAAGACCTTCTTGATCTGGAAAGCTTAAGCCTTCAAGAGCTGGAGTATATTTTAACTACTGCTGCATCATTCAAGGAAGTTACCGGCCGCCAGATAAAAAAAGTTCCGGCTCTGCGCGGAAAAACCGTAGTCAATCTTTTTTATGAGCCTTCAACCCGCACCCGGGTTTCTTTTGAGGTGGCGGCTAAGCGGCTTTCGGCCGATGTGATAAATATTGCCGCTGAAGTTTCCAGCGTCAAAAAAGGCGAGACTTTGATCGATACCGGTAAAAATATCGAAGCCCTTAAGGCTGATATTATTGTAGTCCGGCATAGTGCTTCGGGAGCCGCAGCCATGCTGGCCAGGCACTTAAAAGCTAATGTAATCAACGCCGGTGATGGCTGGCATGAACATCCTACCCAGGCCCTTTTAGATATTTTTACTTTAAGGGAAAAGCTGGGCAGGATAGAAGGTTTAAAGGTCAGTATTATCGGAGACATTGCCCATTCCCGGGTTGCCCGTTCCAATATCTGGGGGTTAACTAAAATGGGAGCAAAGGTAACCCTTTGCGCGCCGCTGATGTTGATCCCGCCGGGCATAGAGGAAACCGGCGTTAAAGTCACTGATGATCTCGACCAAGCTTTGAGTGAGGCTGACGCGATCAATGTTTTGCGGATGCAGTTTGAACGCGACGAAGCCGGAGCCTTTCCTAAAGCCTGGGAATATTTTAAAACTTTCGGGATCACCGAAGAGAGGCTTCAAAAAGCCAAAAAGGATATTGTGGTGATGCACCCCGGGCCAATCAACCGGGGTATTGAGATGTCCAGCGAGGTTGCTGATGGGGTAAATTCAGTGATCTTAGAACAGGTAACTAACGGAATAGCCGTAAGAATGGCAGTTTTATTTTTAGTGGCACAGGCAAAAAATGGCAAAAAAGCGAATTCTAATTAAGGGTGGCCGGATAATCGATCCGGACGGTGATTTTGACCAAATCGGAGATATTCTTATCGAGGATGGCTTGATCAGCCACCGGGGCGATGCCCAGGGTTCTTCGGCCGATACAGTTATTGAGGCTAAAGGAAAAATCGTCATGCCGGCTATGGTAGACATGCATGTGCATTTAAGAGAACCCGGCCGGGAGGACAAAGAAACCATAGCTTCCGGCACTACAGCAGCTCTGCGCGGCGGGGTTACTTCGGTTTTAGCCATGCCTAACACCAATCCGGCGATAGACAGCCCAGAGCATATCGAGTTGCTCAGCCAGATCATAAAAAAAACTGCCCACATTGAGGTTTTAATCTGTGGAACAATCACTAAAAAACGGGAAGGTTTAGAGCTTAGCGATATTACTGCTTTAAAGAAGAAAGGAGCCTTAGCTATTACTGACGATGGGTCATCAGTCGATGATCTGGAGTTGATGCGTAAGGCTTTTCAGGAAGCCAAAAAGTGTGGGTTGCTGGTGATCTGCCACTCTGAGGATAAAAAGCTTTCAGGGGATGGAGCGGTAAACCTGGGGTTTACTTCAACCCGTTTGGGGTTAAAAGGTATTTCTAAAGAGTCAGAATATAAGCGGGTGGCTAGAGATGTAGAATTGGCTAAAGAAACCGGAGCAAGGATCCATATTGCCCACGTCAGTTGCAAAGAATCAATAGAGATCATTGCCCGGGCAAAACAACAAAAAATAGCGGTTAGCGCTGAGACCGCCCCTCATTACTTTACACTTTGTGACCAAGCAGTGCTGGGTTTTGATACCAATATGAAGATGAATCCGCCGCTACGCGGCAAAGAAGATCTTGAGGCGATCAAAGAGGGGCTGCGCCAAGGCATTATTGATGCGATTGCTTCAGACCACGCTCCGCATGCTTCCAGTGAAAAAGATATCGAATTTGACCGGGCAGCCTTCGGGGTAATCGGGCTAGAGACAGAGCTGGCCGTGGCTATAACTGAATTAGTTGAACCGGGGATTCTAAGCTGGCTCCAATTAGCTAAAGCGGTTTCTTATAATCCGGCTAAAATCTTAGGCATAGATAAGGGTAAACTATCTGTCGGCAGCCCAGCTGAAATTGTAGTAATTTCTCCGGACCAAGAGTGGGTAGTCAGAAAAGAGGCTTTTTTGTCGAAATCAAAAAATTCCTGTTTTCTGGAAAAAAAGTTAAAGGGCCAAGTTATCTATACGATTCATCAGGGGCAGGTTAAATGGAGTTTGTAGCTGATTTTCACATTCATTCCAAGTATTCGCGGGCCACTTCCCGGGATATGGAAATACCGGCTTTAGCCCGATGGGCTAAGCTTAAAGGTGTCGATCTTCTGGGAACCGGAGACTTTACTCATCATCTCTGGCTTCAGGAGTTAAAAAAATATTTACAACCTCAGGGTAAAAGCGGCCTTTTCAGTTATCAAAGTACGCAGTTTATCCTTTCGGCGGAAATATCAAGTATTTTTTCTCAGGACGGTAAATCCTACCGGGTCCATAATATTTTGCTGGCCCCTTCTTTTGAGATCGTAGATGAGATCAATAAGATGTTTTCTTCCTACGGAAATATCGCCTCTGACGGAAGGCCGATTTTGGGGATGAGTTGTAAAAAAATAGCCGAGGAAGTTTTTCGGATATCCCAGGACGTGATGTTGATTCCGGCTCATATCTGGACTCCCTGGTTTTCGGTTTTCGGTTCCAGTTCAGGGTTTAACTCCCTGGAAGATGCCTACGGGGAATATACTGGAAAGATAACTGCTTTGGAAACCGGGCTTTCCTCGGACCCGGCAATGAACTGGATGATTTCCAAACTGGATAAATATTCATTGGTTTCCAACTCTGATTCGCACTCCCCCTCAAGGATTGGCCGTGAAGCCAATGTGTTTAACTGCCAGCTGGACTACTGGGAGATCAAAAAAGTTTTAGAGCAAAAAGACCCGAACAAATTTCTTTATACTGTGGAATTTTTCCCCGAGGAAGGCAAATACCATTATGACGGCCATCGCAATTGTAATCTGCGCTGGCATCCCAAAGAGACCAAAAGCCATAACGGCCGTTGCAGTGTTTGCGGCCGGGCAGTTACCAGAGGGGTTTTAGCCAGAGTAGAAGAACTGGCTGACCGGCCGGAAGGTTTTATCCCTTCCGGTGCTATCGGGTATAAGAGTTTGGTGCCACTGGATGAAATCATCGCCGAGACCAAAGGGGTTAAGAAAGGAGCCAAGCAGGTGGTCAACGAGTATATGAATTTAGTGAATAGCTTTGGTTCAGAATTTAATCTATTGGTAAAAATGAGCCAGAGGGAAATAGACAGCAGCTTGCCGGAGAAAGTAGCTGTCGGCATAAGGAAAGTGAGAGAGAAAAAACTCCAAATTCTTCCTGGTTACGATGGCGAATACGGGACTATCAAGATTTTTGGCCAGGAAGAAGAGAAGCCAGAAAAGCAACAATTGACTTTATTTTAAACTTGTCCCTGTGGCCTAACGGATAAGGCGTTGGCCTCCGGAGCCAAAGATGCAGGTTCAATTCCTGCCAGGGACAGTTTAAAATTAAAAACCCAAAATGAAAAATGAAAAGATCAATGTGGCGGTGGTCGGCGGGCACCGTTGCTCGAAAAAAATCTATAACCTTGCCTATAGCGTAGGCCAGTTGATTGCTCGGCAAGGCTGGATTCTAATTTGCGGTGGCAGGACCGGAGTAATGGAGGCAGCCTGTAAGGGCGTAAAACAAGCTAAAGGTTTGACCGTAGGGATTCTGCCCAGCTATAATGGCAAAGATGCCAATCCTTATTTAGATGTTAAAATACCGACCGGTTTAGGTTTTGCCCGCAATGCCTTGGTAGTGAGGGCGGCCGAAGCGGTTATCGCTTTTACCGGTAAGGAAGGCACACTTTCAGAAATAGGCTTTGCTTTGAGTGAGAAAAAGCCGGTAGTGGGGATAGAGACTTGGGATATCGAGGGGGTAATAAAAGCCTCTAGTGCCAAAGATGCTATTGCTAAGGTAAAGGCCAAATTGCATGTTAAATAAGGAACAGATCCGGCAGTTAATCGAGAAAGAAAAGCTGATTGAAGGCTATATTGACCTTGCTCAACAGCTTACTCCCAATGGATTTGATTTAACTGTTGCTGAAATTTCCGGATTTGTCTCTTCGGGAGCTTTGGATTTTTCCAATAAACAACGTCAGCTTCCCGATACAGAAATGTTAATGCCGGAAGAAATAAACTCTCAGGAAAAATACGGCTGGTGGAAGCTTAAAAAAGGAGCGTATAAAGTCAAGACTAATGAAACAGTTAATTTGCCTAATAACCTTATTGCTTTAGCCTTCAGCCGGACATCGCTTTTACGCATGGGAGCTTTCACTCAGCACGGAGTCTGGGATGCTGGGTTTAAAGGCCGCGGAGAATTCATTTTAGTAGTAGAGAATCCTCAAGGATTAAAAATAAAACAAAATGCCCGCCTATCCCAACTGGTTTTTTTAGCGGTTGAGGAAACCGAAGGCTATCAAGGGATTTACAAAGACCTCAAATAAGAAAGGGTTCATGCCTGAACTGCCAGAAGTCGAAACTATCAAAAGAGATCTAACCAAAACCATCCTTAATAAAAAAATAGTGGCGGTTTGTATCCGCAAGCCAAAAGTCATCAAAGAGCCATCGATAGCTAAATTTAAAAAGAGTCTGATTGGAGAAAGCGCCAAGGAAGTTATTCGGCAGGGTAAGCTGTTAATCATTAAATTCCGGCCGGATAAATTTCTGGCGGTGCATTTACGGATTGCCGGCTGGTTGATTTATGGCCACAAGGAGGAAAGAGCTCGGGTGAGCTTTCAATTTTCTAACGGCAAGTTTCTGCATTATATGGATCAGCGGCTTTTAGGTGAACTAAGGTTGATTAAGGATTGGCGGAGTTTAAATTTTGTAAAAAATTTAGGCCCCGAGCCGTTTACGTTACGCCCTGAGCAATTTGTCCAGATCTTTAAATCCCGAAAAACTAAGATCAAAGCTTTGCTGTTAGACCAGACGCTAATCGCCGGGCTAGGCAATATCTACGCCCAGGAAGCTTTGTTTTTGGCTAAAATCGATCCCCGACGGCCGGCTAATAGTTTGAGCAGCCAGGAAGCAAAACTGCTGGGCCTTAAATTAACCGCGGTACTCAGAGAAGGTATAAAATATAAAGGTTCTTCAGTCGATTCTTATCGGGATTTAAACGGCGACAAAGGCGGTATGGAGGAGCGGTTAAAAGTTTATGGCCGCAAGGGCCAGCCTTGCCTAATCTGCAAAACCCCGATAACCAAGATACAGCTGGCTGGAAGAGGAACTAGTTTTTGCTCCCACTGTCAGAAATAATGAGTAAAAAAAATAAATTTCTTCTCCTGATAGCAGCTTACTTTTTGATCCACCTTTTGGTAAGGATTTTTATCTCTGATTCAGTTGAGTTTGACGAAGCCGAGCAGGTTCTTTTTTCTCAAAACTTAAGTTTAGGTTACGGATCCCAACCGCCGCTTTATGAGTGGTTGCAGAAGGTATTTTTTACCGTTTTCGGCCTGAATATTTTTTCTTTAGCTTTGCTTAAAAACAGTTTATTTGTTTTAATTTATTTTTTCTTATACCAAAGCGCAAAGCTGATCCTAAAACAGGAGAAATATGCAGTTTTAGCTTCTTTAGCTTTATTTCTTACCTACACTTATGGCTGGCAGTCAATGCATCAGCTGACCCACGCCATATTAGCCTTGGCCGTCTGCTCAATAACTTTCTTTGTATTTTTAAAAGTCATCCAGACCCAAAAACTTAAGTATTATTTAGTTTTGGGGCTTATGGCCGGACTGGGAATTTTGGCTAAATATAACTACCTTATTTTCATTCTAGCTCTTTTAATCGCTGCCTTAACTATCCAAGAGTTCAGGAAGGCTG
Organism: Candidatus Omnitrophota bacterium; assembly: GCA_018826075.1. Taxonomy (GTDB): domain Bacteria; phylum Omnitrophota; class Gorgyraeia; order Duberdicusellales; family 4484-171; genus JAHKAJ01. The sequence goes on along the minus strand of JAHKAJ010000012.1, from coordinate 4,546 downwards.
TTTTCAATAAGCGGATGGTTTTAGTTTTGATCATTGCTTTGCTGATCAGCAGCCCGCATTTTGTCTGGTTTGGTTCGCATCTTAAGCTAGCCACCCAGAGGTTAGTCCAAATACAGGCCGATACTAACAAAGTCAAAGGGTTGTTGGATTTTCTGATTTGTCTTTTAGCTATCCTCGGCCCTTTTCTGGTAGTATTCTTGATCTTTTTTCCCAAAGCCTTTAGCCGAAACCGCTCACTTGATGCCAGTGACGTTCAGTTTAAAAAACTCCTGGAAAGATTTTTTATTGCGGCGATTTTGATTACTGCCATCTGGGTTGTAGTTTTTAAAATAGTCGATTTCGAAGAAAGATGGCTTCAATTGATTTTTTTCACCGTTCCTTTATATCTATTCTTGCGCCTTAAAGGCAAGACTATTTCCGGTGTAAAGCTTAAAATTTACAGTTGGCTGGTTGTGATTTTTGCCCTGGCTTTGCCGGTGATGATGGTCGCTTGCGCCTTAGTCCCCGACACCTTTGGTTACAAACGGCTGCATTATCCGATAGCCGAGCTAGCTAAACAGATCAGGTCCGAAGGCTTCGATCAAGGGCTGGTACTTTCCTGCGACACTTCAGTAGCCGCTGATATCAAATTGCAATTTAAAGATTCTTTAGTCCTGACTCACCGAATGCCCTTACAGCCCAAACCGAGGCTTGATAAAATATTGCTTATTTGGGGTGATACCTGGTGGTATGATGTTCCTAAGGAATTAGCCGAAATTTTACCGCACTATGGGATTAAAGCTTCGCGTACCGAGACAGTAAAGCAGGCTTTATATAAACACTCAGAGAAAGAATATTATAAGGTTTATTTAATGGTTGTTAACCGGTAAAATTAGATTTTATGGATTTATCGATAGTAGTCCCGGTGCATAACGAAGCCGGTAATTTAGCGGTTTTACAGAAAGAAATTATTGAGGCAATGGCTAAAACCGGGTTTGAATATGAAATTATTTACGTTGACGATGCCAGCAGCGACTCCTCAGGACAAATTTTAAAAGGCCTTGTCGAGGAAGACCAAAAAGTAAAAGTGATTTCTTTTGAGCGCAACCGGGGCCAGTCAGAAGCTTTATTGGCCGGGTTTAAAAATTCCCAAGGCAGATGGATCCTGACTTTAGATGCTGATGGGCAGAATCCGCCGGAAGATTTCAGCCAGTTTATTCCTTTTTGTCAAAGCTATGATTTCATAACCGGAATCCGTAAAAACCGCAAAGACAGGTTTATTAAAAAAGCCAGCTCTTGGGTAGCAAAAATATTCAGGCGGTTAGTTTTGGGTGACACTACCGAAGATACTGGTTGTTCTTTAAGGATGTTTAAGCGGGAGATCATTGAAACTATTTCGGATTTGCGAAACTTCCACCGTTTTTTTACCTTTCTGGTCAGATTACAGGGTTTTTCAGTGAAGGAGACTTATGTTCAGCACCGGCAGCGGCAGTCCGGACAATCAAATTACCGAACCTGGGGCCGCCTCTGGCAGGGTTGGTTTGATCTTTGGAGTTTGTATCGGCTAAAAAAAAGGATGGCAAGACATGAAGTTATCAACCAGCGCTGAAACAATTTGGATTGTTGTGGGGTTTTTAGGTCAATTTCTTTTTTTTATGCGTTTTTTGATCCAGTGGCTGGCTTCGGAGCGCAAAAAGGAGAGTGTAATTCCTTTGGGCTTTTGGTATTGTAGTATCCTCGGAGGCCTTATTCTTTTGGTTTACGCTATTTACCGCAAAGACCCGGTATTTATCGCCGGGCAATCCTGCGGAATCCTCATCTACACCAGAAATTTATACCTTATCCAGCACAAGAAACCGTGAACTTTTTTAAACCAAGCCAACCCTATGTATTTTTGGAAACCTTACGTTTCGACCAGGAAAACCGTAGCTCCTTTTTGTTTTATGATTTTGTTGACCAGCTAAAGTTTTATCCCGGTGACAATCCTGAAAAGTTTTTTAAAAAAGCCGAGGCCTATTTAGATAAAGGTTTTTGGCTCAGCGGCTACTTTAGCTATGAGTTTGGTTATTGTCTAGAACCGGCGCTTCGGAAGTTAGTTAAAAAAAACCGGCAGCCTTTGGCTTGGTTAGGGGTGTCGAAAAAACCAAAAAACATTTCTAAAAGAGGCAGGCTGGCGGAGTTTTTTACCGGGCCGGCCGGCAATTATCAGATACTAAACCTGCGCCCCAATATCAGCCGTTCTGATTATTTGGAACAGATAAAAAAGATCAAAAGCTATTTAGAGCAGGGCTTTAGTTATCAGGTTAACTTTACCTTTAAGGTAAAGTTTGATTTTTCCGGCAGCCCCTTGGCCTGTTATCTTAATTTACGCCGTTCTCAGCCTTCTAGTTACGCCGCTTTGATCAATACCGGCCAAAGCCAGATGATTTCTTTATCTCCGGAGCTGTTTTTTCGCATCAACGGCAGGCAGATCATTGCCCGGCCGATGAAGGGAACCATAAAAAGAGGCTTAACTATAGCCGAGGATGAACGCCTGAAGCAAGAGCTTAAACTAAGCCCCAAGACTAAAGCCGAAAATATCATGATCGTGGATTTATTAAGAAATGATTTGGGCCGGATCGCTAAAAAAATCTCGGTTTCAAAATTGTTTGAAGTCGAACCATACCGGACCCTTCATCAGATGACCTCGACTATTAACGGCCGCCTTAAAAATAACCTGAGATTAAAAGAGTTATTCTCTTCGCTGTTTCCTTCTGGTTCAGTTACCGGAGCGCCTAAGATAAAAACCATGCAGATAATCGATCAGCTGGAAAAAGAGCCACGCGGTATCTACACCGGAGCCATCGGTTATATCTCTCCGAAGCGCGAGAGCTGTTTTAATGTGGCCATCAGAACCCTTAGCTTCAAAGATGGGCATGGAGAGATGGGGGTTGGCGGCGGCATAGTGTACGATTCTCTGGGCAGCGCTGAATATCAGGAAGCTTTACTAAAGGCTAAATTTTTTGTTGAAGGCTTCCCGGAATTAAAACTGATAGAGACCCTGCTTTTAGCCAACGGCCGGTATAGTTTTTTGAATCAGCATTTAGAGCGGATCAAAAGATCGAGTGGTTATTTCTCAATACCGTTAGATATTGCTAAAATAAAAGCCGCTTTAAACAAAGCGGCTTTGAGTAAGAAAGGTAAGTTCAAAGTAAGGCTGCTTCTGGATTTAGAGGGTAAGGTTGAAGTGGAGGTAAAGCCTTTGGAAGAAATTTCCGGCCGGCCAAGGGTAATGATAGCCAGCCAGCGAATCGATCCCGGCAACCGGTTTTTATACCACAAAACCACCCAGCGCTCTCGGTATGATCTAGAAAGGAAAAAAGCCCTTAAGCAGGGGTTTTTTGAAGTTATTTTTTTAAATACCCGCGGAGAATTGACCGAAGGCTCGATCAGCAATATTTTTATTTTAAAAGGAAAAACCCTTTATACGCCGCCTTTGGCCTGTGGCTTACTGCCGGGAGTTTTGCGGGAACATCTGCTCAAATCCGGTAAAGCCAAAGAAAAAATTCTTTATCGGCAAGACCTTTTAACCGCTGACAAGGTATATATAGGTAACTCTTTACGGGGTCTTATGTTTTGTGTTCCGGAGGATCTCTCGACAGATTGATATAACTTTGTAATTAATGTCCTAATGACAAAGCTCAACGGCGGGTGAAAACTGTCTGCCGGAATACTTTGTTAGAAAGCACTATTTCTCAGCCTCCGCATAAATAGATTCAAAGTCTCTCCTTTTGAGATCGACGCCGGGGTCAAATTTTCTTAGATGCACATTTTTCAACCCTTTTGATTTTAGAATATGAATGAGATTTTCTTCATCAAACATATATTTATGAAGCCCATTCATATAAGCGGTGTAATTTACACAGTCTATTTTGGTTGTATTGTTATAAGATGGTTTGTGACCGAAAAACAAGTTTGTATCTAAATGAGAATTTGTCAAATAAGCTTCTATATATAACTTGGCATTGGGCACACAAACCGAAAATTTTCCACCTGCTGATAAGACTCTCAAACATTCATCCAGGAACTTTTGCCCTTCTTTAAATGAAAGATGCTCAAGGAAATGCGATGAATATACTTTGGAGATACTTTCATTTGGGAAAGGTATCCCCTTTCTCAAGTCCCAGAAAATATCGCAATTTTTTGTCACATCTATTGTCAGCCATCCATCAACCCCCTTTTTGTCTCCAGCTCCGAACTCTAAGAATATTTCTTTTTTTTCCTTCAAAAGGCGCTTTATTTTCCGTTTCGATATTTCATGCTTAAAAAGTAGAGAGGCTGGCTTGATAATTCTTTTGACTCTCGCTTTCATAAATATTACCATTTTTATTATGCTCTCTAACACAAAAATCACCTGCCTGACGAAGCCCGCCAAAGGCGGGCGAAGAGGGTCGGCTGGATTGATAACATGAAAACACCCCCTTGCTCATAGCCTTGTGCCAGTGCATAATAAATCGAGCTCATAATCCTGGCCGGATTAGGCTCATACACAAACGGCCTTAGGGCCACAAAACAAGGAGGTTCTCAT
>JAHKAJ010000011.1 GCA_018826075.1 Candidatus Omnitrophota bacterium | reverse complement strand
CCCTCACCTATATAGACGTACGAGAAGGCCAATTTCTTTCAAATTTTTTGAAAATTTTTTATGCTTGCCGGGAGGGGGCGATGAAGGCAGCGTTATAAAACAAGATGCAAAAAGGTCGTTGCTCCTTGTTGAAGGATAGTGGATGAATATAGATATTTTTAGTCGAAAATGGTTGAAAATAGACTAAAAAAAATAAATAAAAAAAGACTTGACTTTTTTTTACCAAATATGGTATAATTAGACAAAATTAACAAAAGGAGGATTTTGTGAGAAAAAAAACTTTGTATGGATCAGATGGAATCATAACGAGACATATTAGAGGTAGCCACGAGGGGGTTAAGACAAAGGTTAGAAAGATTCCTTTGGATAGGCTTCGGTTAGATAGGCAAAATGTGCGTTTCAGGAATAGAACTAAAGAGAGAGAGCTTTCAGACAAAGAAATTCACGATATGGTATGGCAAGAAAAGGATACCAGGGAACTCTATAATGCAATCATAAATGCGGGAGGGCTCAGGGAAAAACTATTTGTAGATGAGCATCAGGTGGTGAGAGAGGGTAATAGGAGGCTTGTCTGTTTAAGGGAGATAGTAAAGGATATCGCAGCAAAAAGAATAGACCCAGGAGTTCCTTTAGAAAACTTTACCGAGATAGAGTGTGAAGAGCCTTTAGAGGGCATAGCGCCCATAGATATGGATATACTATTGGCGACATGGCACGTAATAGGTAAGAAACCATGGGCCAAATTAAACCAAGCCAGTCACCTTTACGATATGAGGTCGGTTAGAGGATTAAGTTATGATGAAATTGCACGAGATGTGGGGTTGTCTAAGGGCAAGGTTTTACAGGCTTGTAAATCTTTGGAGTGGACCACCATGTATATGCAAGAGTATAAGGTAGACGATGTGAGCTGTTGGAGTTTTTTTGAAGAGCTATATAAGAAAAAAGAACTTAGAGAATGGGCAGTGAGTGATAGGTTGAATCTTGAGGATTTTTTTTCTTGGGTTTACCAGAAAAAATTCCCAATGGCTATAGATGTACGCAAGCTACCTAAAATAATATTGAATGTTGATAAGCAATTAGGGCGTGATTTAAAGAAAATTTTTACGGCTAAGAATAATACTATTGAGACAGCATGGCAAGAACTGCAGGTTTACGATCCTTCCTTGAGTAGCGATTTTTTTAAATCTATGAAAAGGTTTCGCGAGAGGCTTAATAAGATGGATTCTACAGATATAATGGAAATTGTGAAAATGAAAGCAAAGAGAGAGGCGCTAGTCTCCTTGCGGGATAAACTTAGTGAAATAATCAACAAAGCTAAATAGTAAAAAGGGAGCAGCGACATTTTTTGAGAAGTATTCTTGGGAATCAGAGGCGTTCAATACCTAATTGCCGGTAGATGAGTATTGTATCTCCGGAATTTAATGATTATGGAGAATAACATTAAAAAACAAATCGAAGATTTAGAAAATGAAATCCAAAGTAATCCTATTAATCAGATTGGAAAAGATCGAGATCTATTGAAATCAGAAGCAAAATTGAAAGTATTAGATGCAAAAATTAACCTTGAGCTAGCGAAAGAGATTCATTTCGCATCTGGCGAGATTGCAGTTTTTAAAGAAGCTATTTGTGGTATTGCAGGAAAAATGAATGAATCAAGCAACAAAATGCTTCGAGCATCTATTTTCTATTTTGTTGGTAGTCTAATACTTACCGGATTGGTTGCGTTTGCTGCGTTAACTCAAGCGAATATAATTAAAATTAATAAAAAAATAAAAAATAATCCTATAGCAATTCCATCGATCGTATCTAACTCGTCATCTTCGGAGACTCCTTAGGTTAGTGATTTTTGTGTTAGATATTAAAATTGTAAATCAATAGAAAAATCGTATGAATATTTCTCTTGCAAACATTCTTTTTCTTTTAAGTATTTTACTTTTAGCCATTATCCCGCGCAATACAAAAAGATTTAAGGTGGTATTTTGGATTATTTTTATTATTAATTTTGCAATAAGATGCTACTTAATTTCTGGAAGTGAACAGAAGAGTTTACAAATCGACAAACTTAAAAAGGCCGATGAGGCAAAAACTCAGAAAATTTTCGAGCTAGAAAATAAAATTACAGCAACGAATAAACTTGCAGAGCCACCTAGCTTATTACTTTTATCTAAAGACATTGAAAAAATAGAAAAAGGATATGTTGTGCAGTTGGCATTCAAAAAGACAAAGGATAAACCTTTGGGGCAATTGAATTTTATAGTACGTCTTCCTCAGCAAGGAAACGCTAAAATACTCAATTTTTGGCCTCCTGTAGGAGAAAGCCCAGCGTTTGAATCTGGAGAAGGTTCAAAAAGAATATTAAATAATGGGAAAATTGCTCAGCTTATATATACAATTCTTGGTTCCGGCAATCCCGTAGTCGAAATAGTTGTCTCAGAACCTACGCCATTACAATTTGAGGGTAACTATGGGATTTCTCCTTTTGTTATAAATGTTGAATAATTTGTTTGAAGAGAGCTACTAACTTCAACCGCGCTTCGCCACCTACGAGGAGTCCGTTGAATTACATGTTTTACTCCAACCGTACTTCGTCACCTACGAGGAGGTCGCTGACGCGTATCTTGCGGCGACCACCTCGTAGGTGTAGAGTCGTGCCCAAATTTTTCCTGTCAAATACCCGGGTTTTGGTATAATAGGCAAGCAGGAGAAAAATCTACATTAAGACATTCGACTGATCGTTGTGTCGGATAGATGAAGGGGCGGGGATCAAGTGAGATGTGTGTCATGGAAAAGAAAAGGATGGTATTTTTATTCATTGCGGCTGTGTTGTTAAGCCTCTATATAGGGCTAGAAATTTACGGCCGTTATAGCATGACTGGGATTGCTTCCTGGTATGATAAGCGCTTTCTCGGTGAAAAAACAGCAAGTGGTGAACTACTTGATCCTGAAAAATTAACCGCGGCTCATCGCCGGCTTGATCTGGGGATTCTGGTTAAAGTGACTAACATGAAAAATAACCGCGCGGTAATCGTGAAAATTAATGACCGGGGTCCGTATATTCCGGGAAGAATTATTGATTTATCCAAGGCGGCCGCCCGGGAGTTGGATATGCTGGAAGACGGATTAACCAGCGTGTGTCTTGAAATAATAAAATCCGAATAATAAACCAGATAGTACGTTACTTAATTCCAAAATCAGAGGGCAATACTAATTTTTTGAAAAGTTGAACTCCATTTTTTGAAAAAGATAAATAGAGATGTTTGGGAATAGGAAAAGAAAGATTATTGGTTATGAGTTTGCTTGGGATTTACAACAGAGAGCAGAAAAAATTTGTCAGACCTTATTTCCGCATATCAAACTAGGGTTTTTTAAATGTTTCCGAAGTTTTGGTTCTGCTTCCCGGCGCACTGTGGCCCGCTGCCACGGATTAGCGAAAATAATGCAGAAAGCCATCGGCTGCCCGGCGCATTATGCGATTGAATTCATCTCTGAGAGATTTGATAGACTTTCCGATGAAGAACAGACCAAAGTAATCATCCATGAGTTAATGCATATCCCTAACAATTTCGGCGGAGGGTTTAAGCATCATGACCATGTTAGCGGCCGAAATGTCGAAAAGATGTACTGGAACTATAAAAAAGCAGAATCCGGGTGCAATAATCGAACCGCGACTTTTTCCCGCCACTGAATAACCCAGCATTTTTCAACGTCAACCGTACTTCGACACCGGCCCGGTGGCTTGATAGCTCGCCAAAAAAGGGTATAATGTATATAAATTAGGGTCGCTGTTTCATGATTAAATTTTAATTATAGCGGAGGATATAAAAATGGGTATTATTTGGATTTCAAGCATTGTTGCTACCATTATTCTGGCCTCTAACAAAAAGCTAAATGTAGCGCTTTATGTCATATTATCTATCCTATTGGGGCCGTTAGCATTGATAATCGCAATAATAGATCAATCCGGTAAGCCTTCTTCTAAAGCCGGCAAGCCATCAGAATTTTCCGGGAATGTCGCAAAGGAACTCAATGATATAAAAAACTCTCTTAATTGCCTGCAGCAAAGAGTTGATAAATTCGAAGGCTTGGTTAGAGAAAAGATGCCATTGGAGATCCTATCAACTCCAGAGCCAGCACCGGAAGAAAACGAACAGTTGAAAGCAAAAGAAACCAGAGGATTTGAATTTGTATTTGGCAAATACTGGCTTAATCGAATTGGCGCTGTGATTTTATTTCTCGGAGTAGGCTTCTTTATAAGTTATGCTTTCAAGTACCTGAATGCCGTTACCAAGATATCAATAGGTTACCTATTTGCCATCGCTGCTTTTATCTGGGGCAATATATTAGAGAAAAAGAAAGAATACCTTAAGATATCGTGGGGGATTCTAGGGCTGGCCTGGGGCCTGGCATATTTATCTACTTATGCGCTATATTACATAAAGGCTACGCAGATTATATTTGATCCGGTTGTGGAAATGTGGCTTTTAGTGGCAATAAGTTTTCTAGCGGTCATATATAACCTTAAATACCGTTCCTGGATAGTCACTCTGTTTACATACATTCTGGCATTTATCACGGCCGGTATGGGTAATTTTGATTACTCTACAATTGTTTATTGTACATTGCTGGTATCTAGTATTGCCTTCATTTCTTACAGACAGAGATGGCATAATTTAATGCTTTTCGGGGCCTGTGGAGTTTATTTAATATATTCGTATTGGATATATCCGCAGCTATTGGGAGCATTTTTGGTATCTAAGGATTTTAGCCTTCCGGTATATGAATTTCAATTAGGTTTCAGTATCGTTTTTGCAAGCTGGCTAATATTTTTAATTACGCAATTTTTCCTGAAGCCAGATAGCAAAGAAAGGCTAGGTATAATTGTAACCGGCATTTTAGTAAACGCGGCATTCTTTGTCTTTCTGGGCATGAGCCTTTTGTATAAGGTCAAGCCGCATCTTGATTGGACCCTTAATATAGTTTTTTGGTTTCTTATGATATTAGGCGCCGTCTATATGTTATGTTCATACATTTACAAAAGAATAGGCGTGCCACGGTTAATTGTTGCCAATGCAAGCATAGCAGCGACGCTTATTGCCATGGCTATAATTGTCAAATTTCCGCGTTTGGGCGTAGCATTCTTTTGGTCGTTAGAGGTGTTGTCATTATTCATTATCGGTATTTATTATCGGGAAATAATCTATAGGATTTTGGGAGCGGCATTGGCAGCTTTGGTGTTTTTGAGAATTATTGCGGTAGACTTGTTTAGTAATAAATATTACGCAATCGCAGGCTTGTCTTTGAAGCATAACATAGCGATATTCGCATTTACGGTGTTATGCTTTTATCTATTGGGAACTATAGTTAAAAATAAGAAAATAGGAGAAAAAATTCCAGATTCCGAAATTGGTTATTACCGAGGATTTATAATAGTGGCCAGCATATTGCTTACCTCGATATTATGGAAAGAGGTTAATGCCAAATGGCTATCTTTAGCTTTAGCCTTTGAGGGTATTTTGATACTTGGGATAGGGATGTTGTTTAAGGATAAAGCATACCGTTTATGCGCGCTTTCGGTTTTTGCCCTGGGATGCCTGCGATTGATTTTAGTGGATCTTGCGAACATAAACGCCGTTTATAAAATTGTGAGTTTTGTTCTTTTGGGAATAATTTTGCTCTCTGTATCGTTTATTTACGCACGGTTTATCTCAAAAGAACAGCAAACTTAACTTGTCACCATTCCAGAACCGCACTTCGTCACCGGCTTTAACGTCAACCGTGCTTCGTCACCCCCGGGGAGTCCGCTGTTACATGTTTTTACTCCAACCGTACTGCGTCACCTCCGAGGAGATCGCTGACGCGTATCTTGCGGCGACCACCTCGTAGGTGTAGAGTCTCGTGGCTTGATTCCTGCCTGAAAACGAGTATAATTAATACCTATGATTAGGATTGTTTTAGCACAGATAAATTCCACGGTTGGGGATTTGGCGGGGAATTGTCGCAAGATTATTGCCGGAATCAATCAGGCTCGCAAGAAAGGGGCTGAGGTGATTGTTTTTCCGGAGCTGGCCCTCTGCGGCTATCCGCCTGAAGACTTACTGCGTAAAAAACATTTCCTGCAGGAAAACCAGCGGTTTTTAAAATCAATTTGCAAGGCTTCCAAAGGAGTAACGGTTATTGTCGGTTTTCCCTTCCTGGAAGGTGATTGGCTTTACAATGCCGCGGCAGTGATCCAGGATGGAAAGGTCAGCGATATCTACCGTAAGATCGCTTTGCCGAATTACGGGGTGTTTGATGAAAAACGTTATTTTACTCCGGGCAGTTCCTTACCGGTATATAAGCTGGGCGGCTACAGTTTCAGCCTGACTATCTGCGAAGATATCTGGCACGAAGAGTTTATTGAGCTGTTAAAGGGGCAAAAATTAGATTTTGTAATCAATATTTCAGCTTCACCGTTTCATGCCAAAAAAATCGCCTTGCGCGATAAGATTTTATCCTTTGCCGCCCGCAGGCTTAAGAGTTTTGTTCTTTTTTCTAATTTAGTCGGCGGCCAGGATGAACTGGTGTTTGACGGCTCAAGCCGGGTAATATCGCCGCAAGGAAATTTAATCCGGACTGCCAAACGCTTCAGCGAAGACCAGCTGATCTTTGACCTTGATCCCAATAAATATTATTCAGCGGTAAAGCCCAGTTTCCAAGATGACTGGGAAGTATTTGCAGCCCTTAAACTGGGTTTGGCTGACTATGTGGCTAAGAACGGGTTTAAAAAGGTGATTTTAGGTTTAAGCGGCGGAATTGATTCAAGCGTGGTGGCTGGCCTGGCAGTAATTGCTTTGGGTAAAGAAAATGTGACCTGCCTGATCATGCCTTCCAGGTTTACTTCAACGGCGACCTTTAGCGATGCCAAAAAAATCTGTCAGAATCTGGGAGTCAATTATCGAATAGTTGAGATCGATAAAATCCTGGATACTTATTCCCAAGGCCTGGCTAGAAGTTTTCGGGGTAAAAAGGCCGATATTACCGAAGAAAACCTTCAGGCCCGGATCCGCGGCAATATTTTAATGGCTTTTTCCAATAAGTTCGGGTATCTGGTGCTTAATACCGGCAATAAAAGCGAAGTCTCCTGCGGCTATTGCACCCTTTACGGCGACATGGTCGGCGGGTTTGGCATCTTAAAAGACCTGCCAAAACTGGCAGTCTATAAGTTAGCCCAGCAGATCAATAAGGCTTTTGGTAAAAAAGTTATTCCTGATTCAGTGATCAAGCGGGCGCCCTCGGCTGAACTTAAACCTAACCAGAAAGACACCGACAGCCTGCCGGATTATAAACTGCTTGACCCGATATTAAAACTTTATATTGAGGATGACTTATCGCTAAATGAGATCATTAAAAAGGGCTATAAGGCCAGCGTGGTCAAGCGGGTGATTTCGATGGTCGATTCCAGTGAATATAAACGCCGTCAGGCTACTATCGGCATAAAAATCACTCCCCGGGCTTTTGGCCGGGATCGGCGGATGCCGGTGACTAACAAATTTTCACAATAATATGGCTATAGTGTTTATCGGTTTGGGCTCTAATTTAGGGGACCGCAGTAGAAATATCAACCAGGCCTTAAGGCTGTTAAGGCTGGAGTCAGAGATAGAGGTTTTAGCAGTTTCTTCGTTGCGGGAAACTAAACCTCAAGCAGCCAGCGGCCCGGATTATCTTAATGCTGTGGCTAAACTGGATACGGCTTTAGAGCCGGAGGAGTTATTGGAAGTTTTGCAAGGGATAGAAAATCATTTGGGCCGTAAGCGCCCCTTTAAAAATGCTCCCCGGACTATGGATATAGATATTCTTACCTATGATCAGCGGACCATTAACAGCCCCCGGCTGACTGTGCCTCATCCGGCAATGTTAGAACGGGATTTTGTGCTTGAGCCGCTGTTAGAGATCGAACCGGATTTTAAAAATGCTTATCACTGCTGACATCGCTAAAGTACGCCGGATCATTCAGCAAGCTAGACTTAAAGGTAAAAAAGTAGGGTTTGTTCCCACTATGGGAGCATTACATCAGGGGCATTTGTCTTTAGTCAAAGCTTCTAACCGGCAAAGTGATTTTACGGTAGTCAGTATTTTTGTTAATCCTTTGCAATTCGGACCCAAAGAAGATTTAAAGAAATATCCCCGTCGATTTAAACCGGATAGAAAGCTGCTTAAAAAAGAAAAGGTGGATTTATTATTTTATCCTTCGGCTAAGGATCTATACCCCAAAGATTTTTCTATTTCGGTCAGTGAAGGGCAACTAAGCAAATTTTTATGCGGTATTTCCCGGCCCGGACATTTTAAAGGAGTCTGTACTGTAGTTACTAAGTTATTTAATATTATTCAGCCTGACCAGGCTTACTTCGGCCAGAAAGATTGTCAGCAGGCCCGGATTATTCGCAGATTAGTCAGGGATTTAAACTTTCCCCTAGAGATCAAGGTTCTGCCAACAGTCCGGGAAAGCGACGGTTTAGCTTTAAGTTCAAGAAATCAATACCTAAATCCCAAGCAAAGAAAGGACGCTCGAGTGATTTATCAGGCTCTTAGGCTGGCTAAAAAAGATATTCAAAACGGCCAGAGGAACCCAGCCAGGATAATCAAGGCTATGCGCCAAAGGCTTTCAAGCGTTAAGTCATTGAAGATAGACTACTTAGAGATAGCCAATGCCGAAAGCCTAAACAAGCTAAAAACCATCAAAGGTAAAGTATTAATTACTTTAGCGGTTTATCTTGCAAAAGTCAGATTAATTGATAATATTATTCTAAATGTTGACTAAAGAAAAAGTAAAAATCGGTATTATCGGCTGCGGCTCAATCGGTGAAGGGGTAGCTATTTTTATTGATCAAGAATTAGCTTCCCAGGCTAAAGTTACGGCTTTAGCTGATCTAGACTCGGCTAAAGCTTTAAACTTACAGAAAAAGCTTAAAGCCAAGCCGCAGATCCTTGACAACCAGAGCCTGATTAAAACCGCTGATCTGGTTATTGAATCCGCTTCAGCTAAAGCTGCTGAATTTATTTTAGAAAAAGCCATCCAATATAAGAAGGAAGTGATTATTTTAAGCGTTGGTGTTTTTATTAACCGGCCGGATCTGCTTAAACAGGTTAAGACTGCTGAAACTAATGTTTATGTTCCTTCCGGGGCTATTGCCGGAGTTGATGGCTTGGGAGCTTTGGGTTTAGCCGGAATAAAAAAAGTGACCATTACCACTTCCAAACCGCCCAAAGGTTTAATCGGCGCTGATTATCTAAAACAACATAATATCGATTTGGAAAATCTGGATAAACCGGTTGAGATCTTTGAAGGAAATGTCAGCCAGGCAGTAAAATATTTTCCCAAGAATATCAATGTTTCGGCGACCATACTGATTGCTTCGGGTTTCCAAGATGTCCGGGTGGCGATTATGGCCGACCCCAGCCTTAAGCGCAATGTCCATGCTATACGTTTGGAATCCGAACAGGGTAATTTAGATCTGCGTATTGAGAATACGCCGTCAAAGCTTAATCCTAAAACCAGTGCTTTGGCTATTCTGTCCACGCAATATCTGCTTAAGAAAATACTTTCTCCGTTTAAGATCGGAAGTTAGTTTATGAATGATCAGATCATCATCAAGGGTGCTAAAGAGCACAACCTTAAAAATATCAATCTTACCCTGCCTAAGAATAAGCTGATAGTGTTTACCGGCCTCTCCGGTTCGGGTAAATCTTCATTGGCTTTTGATACTATCCATGCTGAAGGCCAGCGCCGCTATGTGGAGAGTCTATCCAGTTATGCTCGTCAGTTCTTAGAACAGCTGCAAAAACCTGACGTCGAACACATCGAAGGGCTTTCGCCGTCGATTGCTATTGAGCAGAGGACTGCCGGCGGCTCGCCGCGTTCGATCGTAGCCACTCAAACCGAGATTTATGATTATCTGCGTTTACTGTTTGCCCGGATCGGCAAAGCCCACTGTTATAAATGCAATAAACCGATATCCCAGCAGACTGCCCAGGAAATAATCGACCGGATCATGGCTTTTTCGGCCGGCAATAAAGTGTTTATTCTTTCTCCGGTAGTCAGGGGTAAGAAAGGCAGCTATCAGGCGCTTTTTGCCCGTTTACTTAAAGAAGGTTTTGCCCGGATCCGTTTGGACGGAAAGCTCTATGAGCTGGATGAGAAAATAACCCTGAATAAATACAAATTGCATAATATCGAAATAGTGGTGGATCGGGTTTTGATTTCAGCCGAGCATAAAAAACGCATAGCTGATTCCGTGGAGACGGCCCTTAAATATTCCGGCGGCCATTTGATCGCTTACAATGAAACTGAAAGTAAGGAAGTTTTCTTTAATACCCAGCTTAGCTGCAGCCATTGCGGTATTTCTCTGCCGGAAATGGAACCGCGGATGTTTTCGTTTAATTCACCGTTTGGGGCTTGCCCAGCCTGTAATGGCCTGGGGATAAAACTGGAATTTGACCCGGACTTTATAATCCCCGATAAGTCCAAGACTTTAAGGACCGGAGCTATCGAAGCCTGGCGCCGCGGCGGCAAGGGCTATATTATGTATTACCGGGCCCTGTTGGGAGCTTTGGCTAAAGTGGCCAAGATCTCCATGGATGAGCCGTTTGAAAAACTGCCTAAAAAAATCCAGAAACTGATTCTTTACGGCGATGAAAATACCTATGTTTGGGATAAGCCTTTTGAAGGGGTTATTCCGCATCTGTTGCGGCTGTTTAATACTACTGATAGTGAATACCGTAAACAGGAAATAACCCAGTATATGTCTAAAATGTCCTGTCCGGTTTGTTTGGGACGGCGCCTGAAAAAAGAATCCCTGGCAGTCTATCTGGGGGCTAAGTCGATCTGGGATGTGATCACTATGACTATTGATGAAGCTTTAAGCTTTTTTAATAAACTTAAACTTTCCGACTATGAGCAAAAAGTATCCAACTATATCACTAAGGAGATAAAAAAGCGGCTTAACTTTTGTGTGGATGTGGGTTTGAGTTATCTTTCTCTGGACCGTTTGAGTTCGACTCTTTCCGGCGGTGAAGCCCAAAGGATACGCTTAGCTACCCAGGTCGGTTCGGCCCTGTCAGGAGTGCTTTATATTCTCGATGAGCCGACTATCGGCCTGCATCCCCGCGATGATAAACTTTTAATCGGGACGCTTAAAAGCCTTAGAGAGTTAGGCAATACAGTGATCGTGGTTGAACATGACGAACAGATGATTGCTGCCGGTGACTGGATCGTTGACCTTGGCCCGGGCGCCGGAGTCGGCGGCGGCCGAATAGTTTTTTCCGGGCCGCTTAAACAGCTTTTAGCCAGCAATACCCTGACCGCCGGTTATTTAAACGGCAAGCAATCGATTAGCCTTCCGGCTAAACGCCGGCCTTACAATAATAAACCTTTTTTATCGATTGAAGGAGCCAGTGAGCATAACCTTAAAAATATCGACATAAAAATTCCCCTGGAGACCTTTGTCTGCGTTACCGGAGTCTCTGGTTCGGGAAAATCGACTTTGGTAGATGATATCATTTACCGGACCTTGGCCCGCCGGCTCTATGATTCACGCCCTAAGCCCGGTAAGTTTAAAAAAGCCCGAGGCCTTGAAAATATCGATAAGGTGATTATTGTCGATCAGTCGCCGATCGGCCGGACTCCGCGTTCTAATCCGGCTACCTATACCGGGGTTTATACTCACATCCGTGATTTTTTCAGTAAGCTTCCCGAATCAAAGATGCGCGGCTTTAAGCCTTCCCGGTTCAGTTTTAATGTTTCCGGCGGCCGCTGTGAAGCCTGCCGGGGAGAAGGTATCAAAAGAATTGAGATGCATTTTTTGCCCAACGTTTATGTACCTTGCGAAGTCTGCCAGGGCAAGCGGTTTAATACCCAGACTTTAAATGTAGCTTTCAAAGGAAAAAATATCTCCGATATTTTGGAGATGAGCGTTGATGAGGCTTATGAGCTGTTTGTCAATCTTTCGCCGATTCGCAATATCCTGGAGACGATTAAAGATGTCGGCCTGGGTTATATTGCTTTAGGCCAGCCAGCTACCACTTTGTCCGGCGGCGAAGCCCAGCGGATAAAACTGGCGTCTGAATTAAGAAAGAAGGCCACCGGAAAGACGATCTATATCCTGGATGAGCCGACTACCGGCCTGCATTTTGATGATGTCAAAAAACTGCTTTCGGTTTTACAGCGCCTGGCTGATAAGAAGAATACAATTTTAATTATTGAACATAATCTGGATGTGGTAAAATGTTGCGATTATATTATTGACCTGGGCCCGGAAGGCGGTTCGGCCGGCGGTAATCTGGTTTCCTGCGGTTCGCCGGAAGAGATCTCCCGTTGTTCTAAATCCTATACCGGAAAATTCCTAAAGGCAAAATTATGTTAAAGGCGAATTCGAACAGTTTTAGAATTACGGTTTTGGCGCTATTGATCTTAACTGCGGCCTGGCTTTATCCTGTTCAGCCGGGATTTACCCAGAATAATCCGGCCGAACAGTTCCGCACTGCAGCCAAGGCTTTTTCTGATGCTTTTTATGATGCTGCTCTTTCCTTATTCGAGCGGTTTGTCAAAGAATTTCCTGATAACCAGCTGATCTGGGAAGCCAAGCTCTACCTGGGAAAATGTTATTACTATAAACAGGATTACCAGAAGGCTTTAAAGGTTTTTTCGGAAATTGTCGAACAGCCCAAAGCCTTGAATCTAGCCCCGGAAGCCTGTTATTGGCTGGGATCGGTCTACCTTAAGGGAAAGGATTTCAGCCGGGCCGCTGATTATGCCGAGAAGATCCTAAAAAACTATCCGGATTCGGAATTTAAATGGCCGGGATATTATCTTTTAGGCCAAAGTCTAAAAGAATCGGGAAATCTACCAAAAGCTTCGGCGGCCTTTTTAGATGTTATTAACAGCTCTGCTGATCCGGCTATGGTTGAAGCGGCTTATCTGGAACTGTTTAAAATATGTCTATCGGAAAAGAATTACTTGAAACTTATATCTTTAAGCGAAACCTACCTTAAAAAATATAGCCGTAAGCCTTCCGCGGCAAAAGTTTATTTTTACCTGGGAGAAGCTTATTATGCCCAAAACAATTGGAACAAGGCCCAGGAAAGTTACCAGAAGGCTTTGTCGGCAAATCCCAACCCGGAATTGATCGATTTGGTCTATCAGGGGCTCGGTTTCACCTATATTGAGAAGGGAAGCGGCCTCGAGGCTAAGATAGCCATTGATAAGATACGCGATAAAGAGTTAAGACTTTCTTCCCAGGGTGATTATTATTTCAAGATCAAGGATTATTTACAGGCTTTAGAGACTTTCAATATGTTTGTCCGTGACTATCCTCAAAGCCGCCTTCTGGCCGGCGCTTATTTGAATAAAGCTGATATTCTTTATGAACTGGGAAGGCTTAATGATGCGGTCTATGCTTATAAATATGTTTTGGATAATTTTCCCGATTCGGAAGATATTGAGGCGATAAATAAAGCTCATTATGGTTTAGCCTGGAGTTATCTAAAGAGCGGAAAATTCAAGGAAGCCATCGATGAGTTTAAGAATACCTTAGAGTATGCCTCAAACCCGGTGGTCAAAGTAAGTTCTCAAATCCATATTGCCGATGCCTATCAGGAAACCGGACGCTATCAGGAAGCTTTAGATATGTACAGCCTTGTCTTAAAGGATGACCCTAACACCATCTATGCTGATTATATCCAATTTCAGATCGGGCTTACTTTTTTAAAGAAAAAAGATTTGGAGAAAGCCTTCCTGGCTTTAAGGAACCTTCAGAATAATTTTCCTTCATCCAAGCTTACCCCTCAGGCCCAATACTATCTGGCAGTCGGGTATTTCTCTTCCGGTGATTATGCACAGGCCAAAAGCCTGCTTGAGGATTTTATTGCTAAGTTCCCCCAGGATGATCTGGTGGCCAAAGCCCGTTATCTTTACGGGAAATGTTTTTTTAATGAAAAAGATTACCTGAAAGCATTAACTGTATTTAAGCAGGTGATCGGCAAAATCAATGACCGCCAGATAGAGGAATTAGCTTACGTTGATATCGGCACTACTTATCTGAATTTGTCACAATTTGAAAATGCCAAGAAGATCTGGGCTAGTTTTTTGAAAAAATATCCCCAGTCGCCATACCGGGCTTCAGTGGCTTTGTACTTGGGAGGCCTTTATGAAAAAGAGAAGAATTTTAGCGATGCCCAAAAGTATTACCGGCAGGTAGCCGCAGATTATAAGGATACGCTTTGGGGTTATGAAGCGGTTTTAGCCCTGGGCCATCTTTACTGGGACAGCGGCGATCTGGAAAAAGCCGAACAATATTTTGAAACTTTGACTAAAAAATCAACACCTTTGACTTCAAAGTCAAAGTTATATTTAGCCCGGATCCTGGCTCAGAGGCAAAACTACGATGCGGCTTTAAAGCTTTATGATGAATTAGCCGCAGAGGCCCAACCAATAGCCGGGGTGGCTAACTTAGAGAAGGCTTTGATTTTTAAACAGCGGGTCCAGTATCCAGAGGCAGCAGCGATGTTTAGGCAAGCTATTGCTTTGGGTGTTGATAGCCAGGAATTACGTTTTTCATTCGGGATCTGCCTGGAAAAAACTGCCGAGACTAAAGAGGCGGTGGAACAATACTTTAAAGTTATTTACAATTTCGGGGTCGAAGATCCTAAAGGTATGACTGCGGAAGATAAAGATTATAAGACCAAATCATTTTTTCGTATCGCCAAGATCTATGAGCGGGAGAATAACCTTGGCGAGGCTAAGAAGATCTATCAGAAAATAATTGCTTTAGGGGTTTCTGAATCAAAAGTTGCTGAGGCGAGATTAAAGGAATTGGGAGTTAAATAAGGAGGCTGACATTATGTGGGGTTTGATGACTAAAATCGGTTCGTTCGGCTGGTTGATGGTGCCGATATTTTTATGTTCGATTTTTTCTCTGGCGATAATTTTGGAACGCTTGTTTTTTTTCTTAAGCGTCCGGGTCAATGTTTTGGAGGTTGTTTCTGGAGTCTTGGCTTTGGTGCGTAAGGGTAAGATCACCGAAGCCATCGACATCTGCGAAAAAACACCCTTTTATGTCACTAATATTTTAAAATCCGGGCTTACTCATTACCAGGATGCTAAAGATGTGATCCGGGAATCAATGGAGAATGCTTCGCTTTATGAGATACCTAAGTTGGAGAAAGGCTTAAACTTTTTAAGCACCATTTCTCACGTTTCTCCCTTGCTGGGCCTTTTGGGCACAGTGATCGGCCTGGTCCAGTGCTTTTACGTGATCGAGCAGAAAACTTCCAGTGTCGGCATGGTCAATCCTTCAGATCTGGCCAATGGTATCTGGATAGCTTTGCTTACTACCGTAGCCGGATTATTTGTGGCTATTCCCAGCTATATTATGTATAACTATTTTGTCCATAAAGTAAACTCGGCAACTTTGGAAGCAGAGCGGGCAGCTACTGAATTATTGGAAATTCTTCCCCAAAGCAGGTATAGTGATGAGGTTTAAAAAACGGGCACGAATCGAGGCCGGTTTACGCCAGATCGATATAGTCCCCTTGATCGACTGTATGTTTTTGCTTCTGGTCTTCTTTATGCTTACTTCGAATTTTGTAGTCATTCCCGGAGTCAATATCCAGCTGCCCAAGGTTTTGACTGCTGAAAGCGTGGATACCCGGACTTTGACCATCATCATCTCCAGCGAGGATATTATCTATGTCGAGGATAAACCGCAGAGTATTAAAGATACCGAAGCGATGATCAAAAAAGGAAAATTCAGCTCGATCTTTATTAAAGCTGACCGTGATGCCAGCTTTGGCATCTTTGCCAAGATCTATGACATCTGCAAGCGGCTGGAGATTGGTAAGATCAGCTATGCTACTACCTATGATGAGTAAACCAGGCCGGTTGGTTTGGATTTTTGGCCTTGAGGTTTGATTAACGATTATGGGTTTAGAGCTTTTTGGTTTAACTAAAAAATATTTCATATTTTTATTTATTGCTGTTTCTCTGCTTTTGCACTTGATCATTGTTTTTCAGTTTTCCTTCTACATCCAGGCCAGCGGCAGCCCTGCGGTATACGCCTGGAACGATGTTGTTTTAAAAAAAGACCTGTTTTTTAAAACCAAACCAGTTGAATTTCTCCCCGAGGCCTTTAGTTCATCAGCATCTTTGAGCCGGGAATATTTCTCTCAAATCCTGAACAAAGCCGGGTATCTTTACCTGCAAAAGGATGCCGACAACAACGATCCTTACCTGCCCTTGAAAGCCTTTATTGATCAAGGCCTTTTAACGGTTGAAAAAAACCCTTATTTTTATCTTTGGGAAAAGGAGAAGGGGCTGTCTTCCCTGGAGGAAGAAACAATCTCCTACCGGGCTTATGTCTCGCCTAAAGGCAGGGTTATTCTTCTCTATCCGGAAAATCTACCGGTCGATTCTTACCGCGGGTTGATCCATCAGGATTATATCCGGGAATCGGCTTTATTTACCGAGGGTAAATTCTTCTGGACAAACTTGGAGGCAGTAGTAGAATAAATGCGTATTGGGCTTGGGCTTTTTATCGGTGTTGTTTTAAGTGCCTGGATCAGTATCGCTTTTATTTTGGAGTATCTCAACAGCCGTCGGTTCGCCAGGATAAAGAAGAACATCGAGCTTAAACGCCGGCAGTGTGATGTTTGTACCGCAATATATTTTGTAGCAGTTTTTTCGGAGTTCTGGCGTTGTCCGCGCTGCGATAGTATAAATAAAGAAAAATGATTACTGAAATCGGAATAACCGCTGGTGAGATTTGGCATTTTCTGGACAAGCATGGCTCAGTGGATTTTGAGCAGCTGGCTTCGGGTATTGATAAGCCCAAGGAGCTGGTTTTGATGAGCTTAGGCTGGTTGGCCCGGGAAGGTCATGTTTTGGTCGAGTCGGAAATCAAAGCTTATAAAATTTCCTTGCGGCCAAAAAATAAGTAAGCCTGATTTCCCTACCTTTTAGCTAAAGTATAATTTCATAAATTTATGTTACCGGGGCCGTAGTTCAGTTGGGAGAACGCCTCGTTCGCAACGAGGAGGTCAGCGGTTCAACTCCGCTCGGCTCCACCAAAGATTTTATGTCAAAAATACGGATTTACATCAAACCAGGCCAGATAGAGGATAGTATTTCGATAACCGATCGCGACACTACCCATAAGATAAAGGATGTTTTGCGGCTTAAAGCTCAACAGCCGGTATATGTCTTCGACGGTTGCGGAAAAGAATACCTTTATTCGATCAAACAGCTAAGTAAGAAATCAATTTCTTTGACTAAAGAAAAACTTTTACGGCAAGCTGCCAGTCCGGCTAACACGGTAACTTTAGGGTTTCCGTTGGAAAAGGAAGACCGGGTTGATTTTATCCTGCAAAAATGTACTGAATTGGGAGTATTCAGATTTATCCCATTTATTTCCCAACGTAGCTTAAAAGTAAAACCTTCGGCCAATAAACTTAACCGTTGGCAGAGGATAATTATCGAGGCAGCCCGTCAATCCCAACGTCTTTGGATTCCCGAGATCAGCGAAACACTGGCTTTGGACGGTATTGACAAGCAAGGATTTGACTTAAAAATAGTCGGGTCTTTGGCTGGCCAAAGCCTGATCAAAAAAATAAACAAAGCAGTTCGGGATGTTTTGATTGTGATCGGCCCGGTTGGCGATTTTTCGCAAACTGAATATAAAGACCTTAACCATAAAGGCTTTAAAGCGATCAAACTTTCCGAGAACCTCCTGCGCACTGAAACTGCCGCTATGTTTTCCGTGGGATTAATAAATAATTTTTTAAATGAAGGTTAAGTTTCTTACTTTAGGCTGACCCTTGGTTGATTTTATACAGGTCGCTTAAACCATTCCTTTTTACAGTTTTCAGTGGTGATTGATGCATAATGCCACCGCCTGCCTACGCTCCCTGAACGGTCGCTTCGTCAGGCTTGGTGGTAGGTGTAAGCATCGCCAAGCTTTGCTGGGGCAAAGCTTGGCTTTGGCGGCGGCCTGGGCCGGCCGCCTTCGTGGTAATCTGCTGTGGTTACGCTTCGGCTTTTCTCTCACCTTATCAGCTCATTGAGCTGATAAGGGCATTATGCGTCCTCTCCCTCGCAAAAACTTTTAATCCCGAACCGAACTTTGTTCTGGTTCGGGGGTTCTAAATCATAGTTCTTTTATTTTATCTGACGCCGGCAAAAATATAAAAGGTGTTTTTGCTCGGGAGAGTCCGCGCCCCGCCTGCGCGTTTTCCCGGATTTTTTTCGGGAAACTGCTTGGCGGAGCAAAAGCCGAAGTTTTTTCCAAACATAAGTGGTTAAGAATACCCCACCCCTGCCTGCCGGCAGGCAGGCACCCGAAATTTGTCTCGGTGCTCGTGCCTCATTCGCCTTCGGCGAATTCCGCTACCTGCGCTCCGAGCCAAATTTCTCCCAAATCGGTAAAAATCCTTACCTAAATTTGCATTTTTTCCATATTTATGGTATATATAAGTTCAAGAATCTGATAAATACTAGTATTTTAACGGAAAAGGGAGGCATCCGGGAGGATGCCTTTTTTATTGCGTGGCTTATGGGTAATATACGTAAAATAGAGTCTTTTAAGGCAATTATAGCTGTATTTATAGGCATATTCTGCTTGTCTATCCTAGGAGGCTATCTATCTAAGAAGAGCCCGGAATCTACTAGCTACGCCTCAGTTCTACCTAAGCCTGCAGAGCTAGTTGAGCTCACTGAGCCTCATAGTCCTTTAGTCCTACGAGGCATCAAAATAGACCCCCAAGACCCTTTTAAGCTCAATTTCCTCATCGATGAAGGAGATACTCATCTTAATGAAGAAGCTATAAAACAAGAAACCCAAAAGCATATAAACTACTTTCTGGCTTCTCTAACTATCCCCGAAGAAGACCTTTGGGTTAATTTATCTCCTTATGAACAAGATAGAATAATCCCCCAGGAATTAAGCTTAACTGACATGGGAAAAGATATGCTATCTCAAGACTATACCCTAAAACAACTACTATCATCATTAACCTACCCCGAGAGTAAACTAGGCCAACAGTTCTGGAGTAAAGTCTACAAACAAGTACAAGCCAAATTAGGAACTACCAATATCCCCATAGACACTTTTAATAAAGTGTGGATAGTACCTGAGAAGGCAATAGTCTATGAAGATGGAGAGCTAGCCTTTATTGGAGAAACTAAACTAAAAGTCTTATTAGAAGAAGACTATCTAGCTTTAACTAACTCAAACCGTAAATACAAAAATCCTGAAGAAACAAATCAAATTTCCTCGCAAGTAATGCGTGAAGTAATCCTTCCCATAATCGAACAAGAAGTAAACCATGGAGAACACTTTTCGCAACTACGCAAAATCTACCACGCCCTGATCCTAGCTTCCTGGTACAAAGATCGCTTATCCGAAGGGTTTATCTCTAAGGCCTACGCGAACCAAAGGAAGATAAAAGGCATTGATTTAGTACAACCCCAGGCAAAAGAAGAAATCTACGGCCAATACGTTCAAGCCTATAAGAAAGGTGTCTATAACTACATTCGAAAAGATTACGACTCCCATAACCGCCAATACATAAGCCGAAGGTATTATTCGGGAGGCATGGGTCTTGTAGTATCTCGAGTACGAGAAGACCGGCCAGCAGAAGACAGAGAGCCAAATGCTAGTTCTTCAGCTAGCGTTACACTTGCTGCAATAAGCGCGCGAGATAAGACGGCCATAGAAGCGGCTAAGGGAGTAGCTGCACGAGCCGGCGCAGAGCTTACGATGATGCAGGAACCCAATGGGGGAGGATTTAGGACAAGCTCTTCATCAACTAAAGGAAATAAGGAATTTAATAAAAAATGGGTTGCTAAAGCTGTACAAATGACTCGTGAAATAATAGCTGAAGATGAAGAAACGAGAAAAGTTGGACGACATGCATGTCAAGGATCGGCTATATTGTTAAATGATATATTGAATAACATGGGTATTCCATCGGAAATTGTGGGATTAGATTTCAAATGGTTAGAACCTAGATGGTCAGGGCTTCATTATGCAGTGAAAACTATTGATGATATGTATGCTGATGCTCAACCAGAGTCCATATCGCCAAATTTTGAAGATTTTGGGGGACCGTTCAGGCCTCCTTATAAGGTAGATACTAGTAAAAAAGGATTCGTTCTTTCCCCAGGAAGTGAAAAATATGAACAATACAAAACATCCGAAGAAAGAGCAGGTAGGCGCGATTGGGGTTTTGCTTCTCCTAAAGTATTAAAAAAGCAGAATCCTATGAGTGCTGAATTAGAAAAAGTATATACCGATAGGATTGACCAATTTAAACAGGAATATCAAGCTGCTAGTGCAAAATTAGCAGCAAAAAGTGATTCTGCCACCTCCTCTTCGTCTAGCAAACCAAGAGACGAATTTGCCTACCGCCAAGCTGATATTATCACCGGAGAGAGCCAAGCAGCCCAATTGCTTAAACGTTTCGCTCAGTACGAAGGGGAAGTATATTATCCCTGTGCCCTTGGTGATAAATTTAGCCTATTTGCATTAATGAATATGTTTCCTAAAGCGAGTAGATTTGTATTTAATGACAATTTTGACCAAAATCATACTATTCTTAAGATTCCCAATGCTGGTAATCTACCAGGTATTATCAATTTTCTACGCGAATCTTTCTCATTTATGGATAGATATTATGACCTTGAAGTTACTCCTTTAGATATAAGAACCTTAGAAATAACCATCACGATCAAGGATGAAACCATAAAGCGTTCGCTCAATAGAGATTCAGTAAAGATTTTATACAAAATAAGCGATTATAACTACGAAAAGGATTCTTACGGTGTTATATATGTACAAGAGCCAGGCCTTGCTGGCACTTTTTCTACACGCCGAGATTTTTGGGAAAAGATGGCTTCGCAATTAGAAAAAGGCGGAGTTGTTTTAGCTAGCGAGAGTAATACCCAACAGCCACCCGTATCTATTTTAACCAACAAGGCAACAGTTATGGGAAACCAGGGTCTTGGCAGATGGGTACCTCTTGGGACTCCTTGGAAGATTTACGAAAAGAGGCAAGGAAGTAGCTCTCTTGCTGCTGGTTCTTCGTCTGTTGCTCAAAAGGATGTGATAGAGGCCGATTCTTTAAATCCAGATCATCTTGGTGGTATCGACCTTAATGCAGACTACTTAACTGTTGATAGCAGAAAACAGAAATTTAGCCATTCTTTTTATAGCTCGCTTTATCGGATAGACGACATTGAAGGTTTCACCTTCACAATTTCTTCTGTCAGAGCTTACTCCCCAAGCGAATAATTCCTTCTCATCTTTTTTCAGATTAACATCCCACAAATAACGTTTCCTTCGGTCGCTTTAAATTAAGGAAAAAACCTGCCTCATTTGTAAATGATACTACGGTTCTTTGGCTTCGCCAAAGCTTCCGTTCCTCATTGACAAATGAGCCTCTCTGGATGTTTACAATTCCAAAAGATGAGAAGGCTCATCTAAAAAAGGAGGTTTTGAAATGGTAGGAAGAATGGTTAAGTTGTCAAAAGGGTATAGTTTCAAGATTTTTTCTCAAGGTAAGCTTTGGTTTACCAATAGAATCTATTCTAGTATTTCTCAAGCTCAAGCAGTAATGATTGAAATCATGAAAGCCGGCAATCTTTCCGATTGTCCTGTTATGGCTATTGGACAAGATGTAGTTTATCAGGAGGCATATTAATGGATAAGAAAGTATATAAAATGTAAAATTCCGAAATTTTCCACTGGGCAATCACAGTCGGGCGGCTTCAATCCTTCGGATTTCCGCTCCGCCCTTTGTGTGATTGCCTTCACTCACCTTTTATATTTTTGCCGGCGTCAGATAAAATAAAAGAACTATGATTTAGAACCCCCGAACCAGAACAAAGTTCGGTT
>JAHKAJ010000002.1 GCA_018826075.1 Candidatus Omnitrophota bacterium | reverse complement strand
TTAAACAACAAGGGGTCGTCCTTAGGGTTAACATCTTTAATGATACCAAAAATTCCTCGTTCAACGTTAACCGCTAAAACTTGGCCGCAATTTTGCCTCAAATAAGCCAAATCGTCTCCAACAATAGTTTCGCCGGAAATCATCGCTGTAGAAGTCTTACCGCACATACTTGGGTAGGCTCCGGCAAAATAAGCTTTTTTTCCTTCCAGGTCATTTA
Source organism: Candidatus Omnitrophota bacterium (assembly GCA_018826075.1). Lineage (GTDB taxonomy): Bacteria > Omnitrophota > Gorgyraeia > Duberdicusellales > 4484-171 > JAHKAJ01. Next base: position 49,929 of record JAHKAJ010000002.1, on the reverse strand, counting down.
CCCCCATCAAAAACATATGCTCAGCCAACCAGTCCTCTCGAGAAGCTCTCTGGATAGCCAGCCGTAAAGCCAGTTTTTTCAATCCCACGGTATTGCCGGCATATTGAGTATTGGCACTGTAGACCAATTCTCTTTCTAAATCAATATAGATCCTTTTTTTAGAAGAATTTTTGCTAACCTGATTTTCCAATTCACCGGCTGAATGTAAGAATTTAAAGAAATTTTTCAGGTTTTTATTCTTTTTAAACTGCTCATAGCCCTGCCGGTAAAGTATATCCTCGGAGTGGACTACATAAGAAGAATCAGTTATCTGGACAGCTAAAATAGAAAATTCCGAATCCAGCGGCCCCAGGCAGAAAAAAGAAATAAACATCTCTTTACCCGCCATAATGTCTTTCATGATTGAGTGTATTTCTTCAAGACCTTGTTTACGTTCTATACTATTAACATAGTAACTGATCGACGGATCTTTACCGACCAAATAACGAGTCACTTCTTTATCGCGGCCCTGATCGAGGGGTCCGTCAAAATGCACTGTCTGGCCGGGAATGTTTAACTCTTTTTCTTCAGCCAATTCTAAAGTCTTAGCTTTGATATAATCTGCATCTTGGACTGAATCAGTGCGGACAAATACTGAAGCCGGGTTACAAAGCTCGACAGCTTCGCCGATAAATTCAAGAAGTTCGAGACTCTCCAAAGAAGTCAGCTTTGCAAGATTCTTCTGATCGATCCTTTGGTTTAAAAAATCAAGATAGTTTTTATTCATAAAAGTTAATCCTTAAGGCTTATTTTGAGACCCAAATTATCATAAGATCAACCACTTAGCAAGGATTTTTGAGAAAAATTTTAAATTAAAGACAGGTTGTATCGCCTAACTGCCTGACTATGAAGAAGTAATAAAATAAAGTATGTCTTTCAACCTAAGGGTTACTTCGCGGGTATTTTTAAGAAAATGCCTGGCTTGGGAATTCTTTTTTCTACCGACCCTGATCGCCAAATCAGGTGGTTTGAGACGTTTAAAAACATCTTCGTCGGTTATATCGTCACCGATAAAAACAGTCAGGTCATTTTTGCCTTTTTTAAACTTTTTCTGAAAAAAATCAATAGCCGCAGCTTTATTTATTTTAAGATTGGGTTTGAGTTCTAAAACCTTCTTGCCTCTTGCGGTTTTAAACAACTTTTGGCTTAAAAACGGTTTGACTGAACGATTAAAGATAGCCACAACTTGTTTCTGATCGGACTTAGCTACCTTACGGTAATGAACAGCTAAAACCAGTCTTTTATCTTCCTGAATAACACCTTTTATACTTTTTAGGGCCTTTTTTATCTTAGTTTTGGCTTTTTTAAAAATTGGTTGAAAGCGGGTTGAAAGTTTCGGCGACACTTTTCTGCCTCGATACTCTAACTCCAATCCGTGGTTTCCGGCATAAACAACCGTTTTTAAACCGACTCTTTTTTTAATATCCCTAAGGCTTCTTCCGCTGACAATACCGATTATAAAAGTTTTATTCCTAGATAATTGATAAAGAATGTTTTTCGTTTCGGGAGAAATTCTGGCAAGCTTAGGGTTTTTAACTATTGGCGAGAGTGTTCCATCATAATCAAGAAAAACAAAAATCCTTTTTTTTTCCTTTAACTGCCGGGCTAATTTTTTTCTGGTAAGGTATTTCACTCTTCCTGGGGGATTTCCGAAACTATCTGGCCGATCCATTTCCAAATATCGTTACGCTGGACCTGATGGCGCAGTTTTTTCATCCGGACCTGCTGCTGACTATGATCCATAGTAAGGGCCTTATACAGAGCCTCACTGATATCTTCAATATGGTAAGGATTGATTAAAAGGGCTCCTTTAAGCTGACGGCTAGCTCCGGTAAAACGGCTTAAAACCAAAACTCCTTTTCCGTCGCGCTTAGCCGACACAAACTCTTTAGCGACCAGGTTCATCCCGTCATGAAGCGAGCTTACGATGCAAACATCAGCAATCTTATAGAAGGCTAGGATTTCCTTAAAATTCAAATGGCGGCGTAAAAATATTATCGGCTTCCAGGAATTTTGAGAATGTTTAAAATTAACCTCTTCAACTAAAGTATTGACTCTCTCATTTAGCTGTTTGTATTGGGATAAGTGTATCCTGGAGATCTCTCCCATCTGGACAAAAATTATTTTCTCTTTTAGCTCCGGATGCGTATCCAGTAACTTATCGATAGCCTGAATCCGCTCAACAATACCTTTAGTGTAATCAATACGGTCAAGACCGATTATTACTTTATACCCACGCAAACCGAACTCTTCCCGGTGTAAACAAGCCAAGCCTTCAACTTCTTCAGATTGAGCATCTTTACTGATCCCTTCAAAATCAACACTGATCGGATGACTGCGGATTAAACAATTCTTACCCTTGTATACTGCCACCTGTTGCTCTTTATTTATTTTTGCCTCAGCTTCATTAACCAAAGCGTCAAAAAAATTATCGCAAAAATAACCGATATGAAAACCAACCAGGTCATAAGAAAGCATTCCTTCCAAAAACTCCTGTCTCTGAGGAAGGATCCTAAAAACATCGTAGCTCGGCCAGGGAATATGCCAAAAAAGAAGAGTGGTTACTTCGGGATTGATCTCTTTTAAATATTTACTGACTAGAGCCAGATGATAATCCTGTACGAAAACAATAGCTTTTTTGCCTTTGATTTCTTTGCTGATATTCTGGGCAAACTTACGGTTAACCTGTTTGTAGATCTTCCAATTCTGATCATTAAACTGCGGCTGGACAAAAACTAAGTGAGAAAGCGGCCAAAGACTCTGGTTAGAATAACCATAATAATAGCCCAGGTTTTCTTCTTTGTCTAACCAAACATAACGCAACTGATATGAAGGATTTTCCGGCGGTACTTTTACTTTAGAGTTTTTAGCTACCAGTTTATCGGCATCGCCTGAACCACAACAAACCCAGGTTCCTTTTAACTCCCGCATAATCGGATCCAAGGCAGTGACCACTCCGCCGGGGCCGCGAAAACATTCGATTTTGCCTCGTGATAATTTATGAATATAGGGTTGACGGTTAGAAGCAACCACAAAAACATGATCAGAAAACTTATGTCTAACTAAATCCAGAACTGCCTTTTTATTCCAGTTTTGTAACATTTTTTTATTTTAGCGCTTAAGTGCTCGTTGATAAATTCCCAAGGTCTCCAAGGCCACCTTTTCTTTGGTATACTGGGCTTCGACTATCTGGCGGCCGGTATAACCAAAACGCCGGGCTAATTTTTTATCTTCTAAAAGCTGACAGATTTTTGCAGCCAAGGCTTCAAAATCCTTCATCTGGACTACAAAACCGTTTATTCCGTCTTTAATCACTTCGGGCATCCCGCCCATATTAGTAACTACCATTGGCTTAGCCATAGCCATCGCCTCAAGCATAGTCAAACCAAAAGGTTCACAAGCTGTTGAAGGGTACAAACAGATATCGCTTATTTCATAGATCTCTTTCACTTCATCCAAAGTATACATATCAATAAGGATATTTTTTTCCATCTTGAAATGTTTTACTAATTCTACCAAATATGCAATGTCTTTTTGTTGAGTCCCTCCCCAGTCGATAATGTTTTTTGATCCGGCTAAAACTAAAACTACGTTAGGGTCTTTCTGACGGACCATATTAACAGCTTTGATGCTGGTATCACAGCCTTTAGCCAAACCGATTCTAGCCGGATGAAAAATAACTCTTTTCCCTTTAAGTTGAGGATATTTAGCTAAAACGTCATTAGTCTTGACTCCCGGCTTAAATCTATCCTGATCAACTCCATGATGGACGACAGTGATCTCACGGTCATCGATACCAATGCCGATCATTTCCTTCTTGATAAAATGGCTTACGGCAATAATATGAGACCATTCTATGTCGTGGGCTAATTCTAAATAAAGAATGTCATCCCAAACGTTGTGAGCAGTAAGGATAAGCGGGATTTTCTTCTCCCGACACATTCCCTGTAAAGTTTCAATGTGCATCTTACTAAAATAATGCATATTATGGACATGGACCACATCGGGTTTAACCTCTTTTAAAAACGAAGAAAAAACAGCTTTCACTTCTTCGCCAAGGCCGTTTAAACCCCTTTTAAAAAGCCAGTTTAAATCCATTAAAGGAGTCCGGACAACACCAACCCCTTCATAGTTGTATTTACCGTTTAAACCTTCGACTGCACCGGTCAATAAATTGACTTTGTGGCCCATTTTGACTAACTGCGGAAGTAGTATGGTCAAATGAGTTTCCACGCCTCCGATGATCGGCGGAAAACCCCAATGAAAATGCACTATGCTAAGTTTGTCTTTTTTAGGTTTAGTAATATTCTTCTTTCTTTTTCTCATAATTATCCCTCCTGAAGGTATGGAACGTATTGGTCTTAACTACGGTCGGCTTGTCAAAAATGCCAAGCTTAAAATTTTTCATTTTGGTTGAAAAAACTTTTAAACCGATTGAATCATTGTTCAATTCCAAACGCAGCTGATTATCCTGCCAGGTTAAACAAAAAATCATTTTTCTCCAGGAACGCGGCATGCGCGGATTGATAAACAACTCTTCCTTTTTGATTTTTACCCCGGCAAAACCGAAAATCAAAGCTTGCCAAGTCCCGCCTAAAGAAGCAGCATGTATGCCTTCAGGGGTATTTCCGTAAAGGTTACTTATATCGGTGCGCAAAGAAACATTAAAAAGATTATAAGCCCGGTGCAGATCTCCGACCTCACAAGCAGCCAGAGCATGCATCGGAGCGCTCAAGGAAGATTTATGCACTGTTTGAGAAATATAAAAATCGTAATTTGCCGCTTTAGTTGCCGAATTAAATACATCGTCGAGCAAGATAAGAAGCATCAGAACATCGGCTTGTTTAATTATCCGGGTTTTTCCCAAATCTTTTGCTTTTATGTTTAAAGGAAGAAGCAGTAGGCCGTTTTCATCACTACGATTTAAATCCACTTTTTTAAGCTTAAAATATCCGTCAAACTGCTCAATGACTTTCTTGTTATTAGAATTAATTGCTATCCGGGAGGCGATTTGTTTCCAGCTGCTGACTTCTTTATCGCTTAAGCTTAATTTTTTCTTTAATTCCCGGTAAGGCCGGGCATTTTTTTTAAGTTTTTTTACTGACTTGGCGGCAATGATCAAATTCCATTTAGCCATCATATTGGTAAAAGCATTATTGTCCACCCCGACATGAAACTCATCCGGACCGATGACGTTATGGATTTCATATTTACGGCCTTTACTATTATAAGTTACTCGGGAAGCCCAAAAGCGAGCAGTTTCAATAAGGATCTCATAGCCATAACTATCCATAAAAGCCTCATCCTTAGTGGCTACATAGTATTTATAGAGAGCGTAAGCCACATCAGCAGTCAAGTGGTGTTCCATCTGATGAGTATGGATTTTTATGATCGTACGGTCTATATCACGGGCCCACTCCGGTGTCTCTTCCTGGCCGCTGTCACCTGACTCCCAGGCAAATTGAGAGCCTGAATAGCCGTTGCTTCTGGCGATCTGGCGGGAAGCCTCCAGGCGGCGGTAGCGGTAAAGAAGCATATTGCGGGCCACCTTAGGAAAAGTAAAAGCATAAAAGGGAAGCAGGAATATCTCAGCATCCCAAAAAATATGCCCCCGATAGCCTTCGCCGCTTAAGGTCCTGGCTCCGATACTGGAAAACCCGTTATCAGCATGAGCACAGGCAAGCATATGGTAGATGTTAAACCGCACGTTCTGCTGGATATTGGCTGTTCCTTCGATGACCACATCAGCTTTCTTCCACAATTTTGCCCAAGCGGCTATATGGTCTTTTAAAAGAACTGAAAAATCGGCCTTAAAGGCTTTCTGAAATATCTGGTAGGTGTTGTTTTTTTGAAGCACATGACTGTTGCGGTGGGGAAAATGCTTAAGACAGAATATTTTAGTGAAAACAACGGTTTGGCCTTTTCCAACTTTCAAGCGAAAAACATTATCTTCGGCAACAATTTTAATGCCGTTAGTCTGATAATAAAATCCAGCCCAGCAAACAATAGTATATTTTTTTTCAAAACTATCAGCCACCAGATACCCGGCCCGGTTATGCTGGCCCAGTTCTTTAATCCGAAAATGTTTTTTCCTTCCTTCACTTAGTACTCCGGCATTGGAAACTGAAGTATCTATACCAGTATGGATGTCAAGGGTGCATCCGGAATCAAGCGGAGTCAGGACAATCTGCATTGCTCCGATATTTTTGTCGACCTGGGAAATAAAACGTAAAGACTGGTAGTCATAGCGCCGCTTCTTACTGTCCTGATAAAGAGTTTTTCTAGCTAAAACTGCCTTTTTCATATTAAGGGTACGCTTGTGTTCTAAAATATCCATAGCCACTGCATCAATTTTTTCACCGCCAACCGAAAATTGAAAATTTATCGGGTTGGGTAAGTTGACCAGTTCGCTTACCTGGGCTGACATCTTATCGTAAAGCCCAGCAATATATGTGCCGGGAGAGCAATCGTAAGGTATCTCTTCATAAACACCCCGGCTACCCAGATAGCCGTTGCCCAGAGAAAATTGGGTTTCTCTTATGTCCTGAAGCCCACGAACAAACTCAGTCTCCTTGATCAACCAAAGCTCATCATTAGTATGGTTTAGATAAGTGTTTTTCATAGATTTTTCAATTGCTCGACAGTCACTTCTGAAAGGTCGTTTACAACCAGATTAGCCTTAGCTAATCTCTGGGGATTCTGATAACGGTCTATACCCACACAACGCATTCCAGCCCGTTGGGCAGCTAAAACCCCTAGAACAGCATCTTCAACAATAATACAAACCTCAGGGCTTAAGTTAAGTTTTTCGGCAGCCAAAAGAAAAACATCTGGCTCAGGCTTTCCTTTTTTTACATCATTACCAGTAATAATGACATCAAATAAGCTGTCAATTCCGGCTTTCTCTAAAGTAAAACGACAATTTTTACTTGCCGAGATCACGGCTACTTTTATCTTCTGGTTTTTTAAGTTTTCAATCAGTTCTAGAGTGCTGGGGTAAACTTTTACCCCTTCTTTTTCTAAAAATTCCAAAAAGTAGCCTTGTTTTCTACTGGCAGCTTGATTCAGCTTATCCTCCGATAAATCTTTAAGAATCGCCCGGGCACCAGAGATCCTAGGTATACCGTCGATTTTTTCTTTATAGTCCTGAAAAGTTATTTCTTGGCCATATTCTAAAAACATCTTCTTCCAAGCCTTAAAATGAAGCGGTACTGTATCCACGATAACTCCGTCTAAATCAAAAATCGCCCCTTTAAATTCCATGGATATTCCTCTCCTCCCCATAGGTGTAGTTAATGATCTTACTTTTACTTAAATCAACATTGGGCATGATAATAATTGCCCGCTCCTCGGATAGAAATTTTGAACGACGAATCCCGATTTCAAGAACCTCGACTATTTCGCCCGAAGCAAGTTTGATCCGGTCTCCCGGACGAAAAGGTTTATCGATCATGATCAGGAAACCGGAAATTATATTAGCTATTGTATCCTGGGCAGCCAAAGCAATAGCTAAAGAACTTATGCCTAAAGTGGCGATAAGAGCGCTGATATTGATCCCGTAAAGCGGCAAGATCACCAATAAAGCAATGACCCAAATAATGATATTCAGTAAGCGGCGGGCCAGCGGTATCAGCTCATCATCCAAGGGAGTCTTGGTTTTAGAAGCAATGTTTCCTTTATACCAGCCGGCGATTGCCCCAGCTACTCGCTGAATAATAAAGGCGATGATCAAGATAAATAAAGTCAGTGAATATCTTTTTATGGCCTGCTGCAAAGCCGGAGAGATATAAAAAGAAAGTTTTAAGCGGTAAAAAAGGTATACTGTCAAAGATAGACAAAAAAGGCAAGCTGGAAACAGTATTTTTTTGATTATCTCCCAACTGACTTTTTTTGAAATTTTGCTCAAAATCACACTCCTTCTACCCAAGCATTAATTTTTTATTATAGCATAAAGAGGCTTTTGAGGAAGGTAAATTTTGAAGGGGGGACAAAGACTTATTTGGGGAATTTAAGGATAGCTAAGCCGATTAAAATCTGAATTATTGCCGCGGCTCTAAACAAAGTCAAAGGTTTTTTCTCAAACCACTGGCTCAACCTTTCAGAAGTTTTACCTTTAACAATCGATAAAACTTTAAATATCCCTAATATAGCCAAAACCGCAATAATTTTAGGGAGAATACCGGAGATTTTAAAGGAAAGCGAAAGTAAAGTGAAGGCCAAAAATAAAACTATTAAAAATAAGATTTTTTTTACTTTTTTAAAACTTTTTTTCTGAAACCTTTTTTTCAATAGTTGCGGAAAAACCAGAAATAAAATTCCTAAAACGATCCAAAGCCAGGCGATAATCTTTATATACATGCTTTTATTATACTATAAAACGAAAGGAAATTAATCCTTTTCTTTACGCTTCTTTTCTTCTAATATCTTATCGGCGATGTTGGCCGGGACTTCGGCATATTTTTCAAAATGCATAGTGTAACCGGCACGGCCGCTGGATAAAGAACGTAAGGCAGTTGCATAACCAAACATTTCAGCTAGAGGGGCTTGAGCTTCAATTATCTGCTGGTTTACTTTTGATTCAATGCCTAAAACTTTGCCCCGACGGGAACAAATATTCCCGACAACATTTCCTACATATTCCTCTGGGGTAGTGACTTCCAGCGACATGTGCGGTTCAAGCAGAACCGGAGCGCCTTTTAAAAATCCTTTTTTAAAACATTCAATAGCAGCGATCTTAAAAGCGATTTCTGAAGAATCGACATCGTGATAAGAACCGTCCACTAGGTTTACCTTAACATCGACTACCGGATATCCGGCATAAGCTCCTTTTTGCATTGCTGCAATCACACCTTTTTCTATGGCCGGTATATATTCGCGCGGCACTCTGCCGCCGACAATGCTATTGATAAATTCAAAACCTTCTCCGGGTTTAGCCGGTATGATCTCAAACACCACATGGCCGTATTGGCCGCGGCCGCCGCTTTGCTTAACATGTTTATACTCTTGAGTAACTTCACTCAAAATAGTCTCTCTGTAGGCGACTTTAGGCGCACCAACCAGAGCTTCCACCCCGAATTCAGTCTTTAAGCGGTCTACGATTACCTCAAGGTGTAATTCGCCCATCCCTGAAATAATCGTCTCGTCAGTCTCAATATCAGTATGAATGGTAAAAGTCGGGTCTTCCTCAGCTAATTTAGACAAGGCTTTACCGATTTTATCCTGATCAGCCCGGCTCTGGGGTTTTACACTTACTGACATAACCGGTGCCGGAAACTCAATAGCTTCAAGCAACAAAGGATTATCCAGGTCGGAAAGCGTATCACCGGTAACCGTGCGGTCAAGCCCAACAGCTGCGGCAATGTCGCCGGCATAAATAGTCGGGCGATTTTCCCGCTGATTAGCATGCATCTGTAAAATCCGGCCCACCCGTTCTTTGCGGTCTTTAGTAACATTGAGAATGTATGAACCAGCATCTAGTTTTCCCGAATAAACCCTGAAATAAACCAATTTACCCATATGGGGATCTGTCTGCACTTTAAAGGCCAAGGCAGAAAAATGATCATCGTCAGAAGGTTTTCTCTCAATAATCTTATCGGGATTGCCCGGCTCATAGCCTTGAATAATCGGCTGGTCAGTCGGTGAAGGCAGATAAAGAGTTATCGCGTCCAGCAACTTTTGTACACCTTTGTTACGGAAAGCTGAACCGCACAAAACCGGAACGATTTTATTAGCTACGGTTCCTTTACGAATTGCCGATATAAGCTCCTCGGCACCTATCTTATCCTCGGATTCTAAATATTTCTCCATCAACGAATCTTCCAACTCTACGGCTTTCTCGACCATGATGTGGTGATAGCGTTTAGCGACTTCAATAAAATCAGCCGGAATATCTTCAATATGAAAGTTTTTACCTAAAGAATCGTTATCATAAACATAAGCCTTCATTTCTATAAGGTCGATTATCCCGCGGAAATCATCTTCAGCGCCTATAGGAATCTGCAAAGGTATGACATTAGCCCCTAGATCAGCTTCGATGTTTTTAATAACTTCAAAGAAATCAGCGCCGATCCGGTCCATTTTATTAATAAAAGCAATCTTAGGTACATTATATTTATCTGACTGACGCCAAACAGTCTCAGATTGAGGCTCCACACCGCCCACCGCACAAAAAAGGGCAACTGCTCCGTCAAGAACCCGTAAAGACCTTTCAACCTCAACTGTAAAATCAACGTGGCCGGGAGTATCAATAATATTAACCCGGCAATCCTTCCAAAAACAGGTAGTTGCTGCTGAGGTGATAGTGATACCTCTTTCCTGCTCTTGTTTCATCCAGTCCATCTGGGCAGCTCCGTCATGAACTTCGCCTAATTTATGTGAGCGACCGGTATAGAAAAGGATTCTTTCGGTAAGCGTCGTCTTGCCGGCGTCAATATGGGCCATAATCCCGATATTTCTTACATTTTTAAGCTGAATTTGTCTAGTCATTTTTTACCTCTTAGAATTCAAAAGTGCGGCTATTATAACCAACCCCCTAAATAAATCAAGCCTTTTTTTCACTATTGACTATGCCAGCATGTCTACCTACAATATAGCCTAACTATGGCCTTGATCACGTCCTTTGATCCCTGGAGAAATAAACTTTGCAGTTGTCCGGCTAAATACAGTTTATCAGCCTATACCGGCTGTAACCATGGCTGCCTTTACTGCTACGCCTCTTCCTATATAAAGGATTTCGGCCGGCCACGTGAAAAAAAAGATTTCTTAAAGATCCTAAGCCGAGAAATAAAAAAAATCCCCCCTGGCTCAATAATCACTATAGCTAATTCCTCTGATCCCTATCTTAACCTGGAAAAAAAAATAAAGCTTACCCGACAAGCTTTAGAAATCTTAAAAAACTATGACCTAAAAATAAATCTAGTTACTAAGTCTTCGCTGGTCCTGCGCGATCTAGATTTATTAAAAAATATGAAAAAAATCCTGATAGCTATATCTTTGACCTGTCTTGATCAGAAGCTGGCCAGAAAACTTGAACCAAGGACTCCTTCCCCTCAAGAAAGATTAAAAACACTAAAATCATTGTCAGCTTACCTTCCGGTAGTTGTCCGACTGGATCCGCTGGTCTATCCTTTAAATACCGAAAACCTGGAATCTTTAATTAAACAAATAAAATCCTCTGGAGCGAAACAGATCATTACTTCTACCTATAAAATAAAGCCTGATAATTTTAAGCGGATGGTTTCAACTTTCCGGCAGCATCAAAATTTGTGGCAGGCGCTCTATTTAGAAAAAGGCGAAAGAAAAAATAATTATATCTATCTGCCTGAAAAGTTACGTAAAGATTTGATTTCTCGGGTAAAAAAGCTGGCTTTGGCTGAAAACCTTGGGTTTTCCTCCTGCCGGGAAGGGTTTAACCAATTAAACACCGCCCTCTGTGACGGCTCATCGTTCTTCTAACAGCCGACCGATTACCTCTCCAGCATTTTCCTAATATAACGTATATGCAGCTGTTCAGCAGCTTTTAATTTGATAAAAAGTTTTTTCATGCTTGGGTTTTTAGTCAATTTGATCTGCTGACTGTAAAAATCATAAGAAGATTTTTCTTTTTCCAAAGCAAGCTTTAAGATATCTGCCGGGGTAGCTGGTTTAGTAAATACGTCTTTTCTTTTATATTCCATAACACTCCTTTTCCTCTATTATATCACATCGATAGGGAAACTTTCACCTCTTTAGTATTAACTAGAGTATTATGAATTGGGCAGTTTCCGATAAAGCGCAAAAAAACCTCACGCTTATCAGCGAGTTGGGCATCGGTATCCACTTTAGCTGCAATATTAACCAGCCTGGCCGGACTCTCGGTAGTAAAATCTGCGGTAACTAAAACTTTGAGCTTAGTATAGGGTATTGAATGCCGCGCTAAATACTTATCGGCATAAATTCCAATACAACCCCCTAAAGCTGAAAGCAAAGCCTCTAAAGGATTTGAGCCGCCAGGAATGTACCCTGTCTTGAAAAATTCAACTTCTATTTGCGTCTTCATTGTCGCCCCCTCTTTATAGCCTTATCCTTATCTAATAGTAAAACATGGATATGTTCAGCTAAATCTTTATCGATAGCAAACGAAGAATTCTCCATCTCAAAGACAAAAGAAGGGAAACGATGCAATAGTTTAATTTTATTGCCGGGCAGAAGGCCCATGGATATCAATTTCTTCAAAATATCCTTATCCTTGGTATTAATATAGCTTATCTTACCCTGCTCGCCTGGAGCAAGATCTTTTAAGGCCAAGATGAACTTCTTGGGCACTTTCTCAAAACCCCGACAGCAATCACCCTGAGGAATAGGCTTGCCGTGCGGGCAAGTCTTAGGGTGTCCTAAAAGAGTGCAGACATTATCTTCCAAACCTTGATGAAGGCCGTGTTCAAACTTACAGCCGGCCTCATGCATCAAGGGATCTTTTACGTCTAAGATGTCAGCAAGCAGCCGTTCAGCCAACCGATGGCGGCGTACGCATTTTTCGGCTTCCTTAAAGCCTTCTTCGGTAAAAAGATGCGGCCGGCTAATATCAATTAGCCTTTCATCAATCAACTCCAAAAATGCCGGATCATCCTTTAAAATTTTGGTGTCCGGTTTATTTTTGTTTTCTTCGATTTCTATCCAGAGCGACTCCAGTATCTCTTCCTGAGCATCGGTAAGCTTATACATTTAATTCACCCCCCAAAATATCAATATATTATTTAAAACCAACCCTACTGAAAATGAAAAGAATAAGATAAAAAAAGTTATCAACATTGCCAGTTTCAGGCCTCTTTCCTTTATATTCATCAAAAACTGGGCAATGCAAGGAAGAAAAAGAGTCAAAACCACCGCCGCAACTATTGTTTGCCTCAAAGAAAGCACATCTTGCTTGACTAAGTCATAAAGCCCGGCAGCGCCGTAATCCCGGCGGAAAAAACCAAACAAAAATACTTCGCTCATTTTCGGTGATAAACCGATCAGCCGTACCGGATAATTTAAAAGTTTAACCGCCAGGTTAAAAACACCGCTTATCTGGCCCAGCCAGATAATTACGCTGGCCCAGATAAAAATCGGCAGGACCTCTTTAAAATACCATTTTAACCTAACATAGGTCTTGACTAAAACATTGCTTAAACGCGGTAGGCGTAAAGGCGGCAATTCAATATGGAAAGAAGGGCGGTTGCCTTTTAAGACCCGGTTTAAAAGTAAACCATTGACAATGAATACCAAAGAAATGACCCCTAACCACAATAAAAGAGCAAAGCCTCTCCGACTAAGCACAGCCATAATAACTCCCAGCTGCGCTGAGCAGGGAACGCTGAGAGAAAGAAGAAAAGTGGCGATAATCCTCTCGCGTTTAGTAGGTAAAGTCCGGGTTACCATTGTGGCCATAGTATCGCAACCTAAACCTAAAATAATCGGAATCACTGCTTTTCCGCTTAAGCCTATTTTTTTGAAAAGGCGGTCCAGTAAAGCGCCAATCCGCGGAAGATACCCTGAATCTTCAGCCAGGCTGAAAACGAAAAAAAAGATTCCCACAATCGGAAGGATTATCGCTACTGCGTAGCGTAAACCCAAGGTGATTATTCCATATTCACCAACAAAAAGAGAATTGATTGATCCCCCGGGAATAATTCTCTCAAAAAGCCCGATAAAAAACGGGTTGATTATTTCTTCAAATACTTTGGTCTCCAAAAAATCCACCAAAACTCCGGCGCCGAATCCACCGACCAGCTTATATATACCGAAATAGAGAAAAAGAATTAAAAGCGGTATACCGATTATCGGCCGAAGACTTAACTCTCCCAGCCAACGGGAGAAACTTGCGGCCTTTTTCGGTTTCAACCTAACTGACTTATCGCTGATTTTCTCAGCCTGGGCTTTTAAAGTTACATTGACTAGATACTCTACCGGCTGCGAAATATTTTTCTGAAGTTTCTGTTTTATCTCCTCAATACTGTCCAATAGATTCTCGGATTCTTTATCTTTAACCAAAGCCGTAATTTCTTCGTCTGACTCAAGTAAAAGCAAGCTTAAAATCCACTTAGATAAAAAATATTTACCGGTTAATAAGTGCTCTAATTCTAAGGATGCCTTTTCTATTAATTGGGGATAGTTGATTTTGCTTAATTTTCTTCGGGAAATATCGGCAACCGGAAAAGTAAGTTCTTGGGTTATTTTCTTCTTGAGTTCCTTTATACCGCTGGATAATACCGAAACCGTAGCCACTGCCGGTATGCCCAAAGACTGCTCTAACTCTTTGGTATCTATATCCCGGCCTTCTTTTCTGGCTTCATCAATTATGTTAACTACCAAAATTACTGGGAAACCGGCTTCGATTAGCTGCAGGGTAAAAGGAAGCATCCTTTCTAAATTATTGGCCGCTACCACATGGATAACCAAATCCGGTTGGTCATTGATTAAAATCAAACGGGCTATCCTCTCCTCCTCGCTCAAAGGAAGAAGCGAGTACATCCCGGGAGTATCAATCAATTCAACATTTAAACTGCCGAGTTGTACTTGGGCTTTAAATAACTCGACTGTTGTGCCGGGATAGTTGGATACTGTAGCATAGCGGCCGCTAAGATTGTTAAAAATCGAAGACTTCCCGACATTGGGAGCACCAACAATAATAACTTTCTTTAAGCCTATACTTTTAGCTGATCTTTTTTGCATTTTATGCATAAACCTAAAATTCTCAGGGTGTGCTTAAAAGCTTTAAAATTTTTCCGGCGGCAGACTTCAACCTGTAAATCTTCAATAGTTTTATCCTCAAACTCTAAAATCTTACCGCAACCCAAACAATAAAGATGATCGTGATGGCCGCTGTTGTCGGTAAGTTCATAGAGGTTGAACCCTTTTCCTAAATCAATCGCTTCAAGGATCCCCTTTTGACAAAAAAGGTTTAAAGCTCTGAAAGTACTGGCCCGGGAAACCCGGCTTTTTTTCTTTCGCATTTTTTTCAAAATGTCTTCAGCCGAAAAATGCCTCTGGCCAAAAGAGGCAGCCTGCCGAATGATCTGCCTGCGGGCAAAAGTACTACTAATATTGTATTTCTTCAATAAATCTACTGTTTCCATAAGTTTTGAGACTGAGTCTCAATTATAATCAGCAAGGCAGTATTGTCAAGGGGTAATTTCGGGGTGGTTTTTTAGTTTCTTCAGAATGAGCTCACGATCTCATAGAGCTCTTTATTGTTTCTGGCTTGAGTCATTTTCTGGCGGGTATCGACATTCATCAGAAACTTGGTTATTTCAGACATGAATTGAAGATAGGGCTGGGGATGCTCTTTAGGAGTCAAGGTCATGATGAATATTGTCGACGGTTTTGAATCCAAAGCTTGGAAATCAACTCCAGATTTTTTCAATCCGATTACGGCGATCACCTGGTCAACTGCCGAAGTTTTAGCGTGCGGCAAAGCAATGCCGTCCTGCATGCCAGTGGAAGTGCTGGCTTCCCGTTGGAAAAGATCCTGAAGGGCTTGGGAACGCTTATCGCTCTTTAATTGTCCGGATCTGATCAGTAAATCTGCGAGCTCTTCGATAATCTCCTGCTTAGTCGCTCCCTTCAAATTAGCTTCCACGGCCAAGGGCCCGATAACATGGCCTATTTTTAAAGCTTCCTTTTTTACCCCGTTGCCAGTGCTAAAAATTTCTCGGCCGATTTTTTCTTTATCGGTAAGGTTTTGTAGATTCTTAATCAAGTATTCCATATCAGCCAGGACTTCGTAAAAAAGAGTGTGGATAAAAGACGAATCCTGAATAGAACAGTCAAACTCAAACTCCTGAAGCGTATATTTCAAAGTAATAAAGGTTTCGTCTTTACGTATCTGGTATAGGCTTTCCGGTATATCCATATGATGAACGTAAAACCCTTCGTTATCAAAAGCCGCCAGCACTTTATTCAAGATCAACTCGGCTGTTTCAGGATTAGGCATGGCAAAAGTTATCTTCTGGTATTCCTTCTTTATCTGGGTGATTTTACGCAATACCGGCAGATCTTTGGAAAAACGCCTGGCTAAAATCGGCGGCGGAATAAGCGTAGTGATAAAAGTCATCATTACAGCGATGCTAAAAACTTCATGGGGGATTATCCCGCTGGCAATACCTATACCGGCGATAATCAGGGCGACTTCACCGCGGGGAACCATTCCTAAACCGATATTGACCGCGCCTCGGGCGTTGAAATTAAGCAGCAAGGCTGGCAGGCCGCAGCCGACAAACTTGCCTAAAACGGCAAAAACAACATAGATCATTCCGAAAGTCAAACTGGCCCAGGAAAACATCTGGTTAACATTGACCAGCATACCCATAACACAAAAGAAGATCGGAACGAAAAAACGGCGCAAAATCGACAAGTTAGCCTGTACGGTAAAAGATAAATCCATCCGGGAAACCGAAAGGCCCATGACATAAGCGCCGATGATCATGGCCAGTCCTGACTTTTCAAATATTCCGGCAACGATAAAAGTCAAAGCCAGACTCATTATCGAAATACTGCCTTGGTCCTTAAATTTCTTTAAAACATTGCTTATCTTACGGGAAAAAACCAAACCTAAAACAGTAAACCCCAGCCAGATCCCGATAGCCTTTAAAGAAATATAAGCCACTTGCCTCCATTGGACTTGATGACTTTTGGCTATTCCGATAATAATCGCCAAAGCAATGATCCCTAGAACATCATCGATCACTGCCGCCGATATTATGGTCACGCCGTCAGGTGAATCTAATTTTCGATTTTCAGATAAGATACGCGCGGTAATGCCTACCGAGGTAGCCGTAGAAATAACCCCGAGAAACAAGGGAATGGGATGAGTAAAACCGTAAGTGACTCCGAAAATATAACGGGAGCATAAAACTCCGGCCAGATCGCCTAGGATAAAGCTAAAAAACACACCGAAAGCTCCGACAAAAAGACCACCCAGAGAAAAGCGCAAGAAGGTTTCGATATCGGTTTCAACTCCCACCAAGAAAAGAAGGATAATCGAAGCCACCGTGGTAAAGCCATAAAGCTCGGCTGAAACCGGAAATCCTTCAAAAAGCGGAAACAAGCCTTGAGAAAATCCCCAAACAGGCAAACTTCCCAAAAGATAAGGACCGATAATGACCCCGGCGATCAACTCCCCTAGAACAACGGGAAATTTAAGTTTTTTAAACAGCTTTCCGCCGGCCCAGGCAGCAAAAACTATAACCCCCAGCTGAAAAACCAGCATCGCCATCCGGGAAATCAAATCAGTTTCCATATTCTATTACTCCTTTGACAAACAGAAACCGATTTTACATCAGAAGATAAGTCTTGTCAAACCCGAAACTCGGGACACATCCCATTTAAATAGATATTGATTTAATTGAGCTATTCAGTTTGATCGCGGTTTTTTATATAAGCTGAATAAGCGTTTTTTA
Source organism: Candidatus Omnitrophota bacterium (assembly GCA_018826075.1). GTDB lineage: Bacteria > Omnitrophota > Gorgyraeia > Duberdicusellales > 4484-171 > JAHKAJ01. The sequence continues at coordinate 32,473 of JAHKAJ010000002.1, read as the reverse complement.
AATGGGATGTGTCCCGGATTAGAAGGAGTAGCTTAAACCGCATTTATACCAGCGGCCGGAGGTTGAGATATCAGCCATTTCCTGATAACTACGGTTAAAAATATTATTACCTTCTAAAATCAAAGACAATTGACCGAATTTTTTTTCGGCTTTTAAATCCACCGTGGTGTAGTTTTTTCTAGTGAGCGGATGAGAAAAATTAACTACTGTATTTAAATCAACTCCCTTGAGGTCAAACTTAAAGCGGCTTACCAACTTATGCCGGTCATAATCAAATACATATTTGGAAAAATTATAGGCACTCTCCTTGTCTAAAGCCAAATAGGTGTAACTAAAGTTTATTTTTTCCAGCAAAAGAATATTGAGTTCAGCCTCTAAAGAACAATCTAGACCATAAGCGTTTACAGTGCCTACGTTGTTAGCTTGCCAGGCTGCCGAGGAGGTGTTTTTAACCCAATCAATGGTATCGTGCTGGTTGCGAAGAAAGCTATTCAGCGATAACCGTAAATCCTGGTTTAAAAAAAGATCTGTGCCCAGTTCAAAATTATTGGACTGCTGGGCTCCTAAGCTTGAGTTCCCGACATCAGTAGAAGAAACATAGTAAAGCTCGGTAAAAGAAGGCGCTCGCCAAATCCGGTCAAAAGAAAAACGTAAACTAAAATCATCGCTGAAGAAATACCTTAAACCTAAATGAGCCTGATCCAAATACTGGAAACTCTCATAATAGTTAAGCCCGGCATTGAGATCGAAAGCCAGGTCGCCTATTCTTTTTTCCCTGGCCCCCAAAGAAAAACCCTTATTCAACCGGCGGTGATTTTTTAAGTTGGTACTGGTAACTTTCTCCCGCTCAATATTCAAACCAAAAAACAAACCGTTGCTAAAATCAAACTGGTTATCCAAACCGTAAACATAGGTAGTGTGATAGTTAGTATAAAAAGGCGGATTGTGCCGGTTTAGGATAAACTTATCGCTATGGCGGCGTAAATAAAGACGGGGAGTTAAATTGACCGGCTGGTTTTTAGTTTTTCCGCTTAGCGAGAAAAGCTCTTGAGTAATGTGTTCTTCCTGATGAGGAAACTTGACCGAATAAAAATCAGCTGCTCCAAAATCTCTTTGGGTAGCGGCAAATAAAAATTCTATCTCTTTACTATCATCCTCTAAAAGCGAATGATAGGAAAAATTATAAATCTCAAAGTCAGAATCTTGACGGCCGCCGGAAGAAACCTTGTGCTCCACTGAAAGGCGGTTACTGAATTCTTTCAAAGGAAAGTTTATCGATAATAACTGTTCATTCAAAGCGTGCTGGCCGTAAAAACTCTCTAAAAGGGCACCTTCTTTCTTTGGCTTTTTTAACGAAAAATTTATGGTTTGCGAATTTTTAAAAATCTCGACTTCCTGAATATCAGCCGAAGTCAAAGGTATTTCCAAGTTGAAGTGGCCGGTTTGCGGGTCGTTAATCTCCAAGCCTCCTATCCGGATAGAAGTATCTTCAAAAATCGAGCCGCGCAAGGAAACATCAGACTGGATCCCAGATCCCGAACGTTTACGCAGATCAACGCTTGATGAATAATCGATTATTTCCTCGGGAGAAAAAAAAGGCAAAGACTGTACATCATCGGAATAGAAATAGTCGGTGCTGGCTAAGGAAGCGCTGCTGAAAGATTTTTCAATAAATATTGGCTCTAGACTTATCTCTTGGGATAGGCAGGCTAAAGGCAGGGTCAGAAAAATTATAAAAAGTAGATACTTCAATTTTTAAAGGGTTTGTACTGGAAAAGACAGTATAAATTTAGGCGTCATCTTTGTCAACTAAAAATAATTATTTGGTTTACAATTGTCTTGTTGGCAGCCTTTTTTAGCGGCAGGATCTTACTTTAACGATATCGCCGGCTGACACCTTGTGTTGGGTGCCGTTATCGACCCGCAGGATTAAATATCCTTTATCATCGATATTAACGGCAGTACCTTCGATAATTTTACCGGAAAGTTTAAGTTCCAGGTGTTTACCCCAAAGAATACAGGATTTACTCCATTCGGCAAGCAACTCCCCGGACTCACCCTGCTGGACTTTCAGGTAAGCAGCTTCTATTTGGCGAATAATCTCCTGGGTTATATCCAGGCGCCGGAATTTCTTTTTAGCATAAAGATGTAATGAGGTAGCGCCAGAAGGTAGATCCTTAGAATTAATATTGATCCCTACGCCGGCTATCAGGAACAAAACCCGGTCAGCCTCGGCATTGATCTCACAAAGGACACCTCCCAGTTTTTTTCCCGAAACAAGAATATCATTAGGCCATTTTACTTGGCAATCAATGCCGGTAGTTTCCTTTATCCCCTTAAGGCAAGCTAAGGAAATAATCAAGCTGATCTGAGTAATTTCACTTAACAATAGTGATTTCGGCCTCAACAGTAAAGAAAAATAAATCCCCCCTGCAGGAGAGATCCATTTTCGCTCCAGGCGGCCCCTACCCTTACTTTGAGTTTCGGTAAAGACAATTGTCCCTTCAGGAGCGCCTTCCAGGCCCAACTGCCAGGCTATTTTTTGAGTAGAATCAACGGCATCATAATAATAAACCTGAGTTGCCAGAAATTTAGTGCCTAACTTATATTTGACTTCTTCGGGGTAAAATTTATCCGGGCTGGAAACCAGCTTGTAACCACGATGGGGAACAGCGGTAATATCATAACCTCTATCAGTAAGATTAGAGATATGTTTCCAGAGAGCCTGGCGGCTGATTCCTAACTTACTCGCCAGTTCTTCACCGGAAAAATAACCCGAATCATCCCTTAAAGCTTGAACTATTAAATAGTCTAAATTTTTGCCGCTTGGTTTCATTTAAAAATCAGGAACGGATCATGGTTAGGATCATTTTAAATCTGCTTAAGGCCTTTAGAGAATGGGGTTTGTTGGCGGGCATGATAATCACCTGGCCTTTAGTTAAAACATGCGCCTTAGAAGAAATAGTTATCTCGGCCTGGCCGTCGATAATCCCGACTAAGGCATCAAAAGGAGCGGTATGTTCGCTTAAAGCCTGGCCCTGGTCAAAAGCGAACAAAGTTACTGTCCCGGTCTGGCCTTTAATCAAGACTTTGCTTACTATTGAACCGTCTTGATAGTCAACCAGCTCACTTAACTTTAAAACTTTAGCGGTTAAATCCTGACTTTTCGGTTTATACATAAAAACATAGGCAGTTTAACGTCATGCCCGGGACTAAATACTGCAGCCTTCTTTGCAATGAGCTACCGGCCGCAGCATATACTTAACAGTCACTCGCATATGCCACCTCCTACTTTGAAAAATGTTTCTTTGTGTATTCTTCTAACAGCCGCGAAGCCTCATCCTTACACTGGCCGCAGACTGTACCTAATTTAGTCTTTTCCTGAAGTTCATAATAACTGCCTGCGCCTTCCATAACTGCCTGCTCGATTTCAGCATCAGTTACATTCATGCATTGGCAGACAATCCTGGCTCTCTCTTTTTGCACTTTCTCTGGCAGGCCGTTACGCTGATAATAATCATTTATGGCGGCCCGGAGAGCCTTATCGCCTAAAACCGAACAATGGATTTTATGTTCAGGAAGCCCGCCCAGTTCTTTAGCGATATCTTTAGGCGAAAGCTTGTAAGCTTGTTCTAAAGACATCCCCTTAACCATTTCTGATAAAATTGAAGTCGAAGCAATGGCGCTGGCACAACCGTAAGTCTTCCATTTACAATCAACAATTTTATTGGCCGCTTTATCTACCTTGATCACAACGATCATCTGATCGCCGCACTTTATATTCCCAACAATTCCTTTACCATCAGCTGGATAGGCAGCTTCATCATCCAGGATATTTTTAGGATGAGTAAAATGGCTTTTTAATTTTTCGCTATATACCCAATCTTGATCAGCCATTATTGCCTCCCTTTTCATAGGCGCTGGACATATCCCGTATTTTCTTAATCACCTTCGGCAACACCTTAATCACATATTCGATATCCTTAATGGTAGTATCTCTACCCATGCTGATCCGCACTGAACCATGAGCATATTCTGCACCTAAACCAGTGGCTAATAAAACGTGTGAGGGATCCAGTGACCCCGAAGCGCAGGCTGAACCAGTGGAAACAGCTATCCCCTCTAAGTCAAGATAGAGTAAAATCGCCTCGCCCTCGGCGCCGGCAAAGGATACATTTAAAGTACCCGGCAAACAATCAGAAGGATGGCCGTTGAAGTAAAGGTCAGGAATATTTTTCTCTATGGCCTGGCTTAAAATTAATTTTAGCTTAAGCAAACGTGTTTCTTCCTCCTGCATCTCTTTAGCGCGCATTTCTATTGCCTTGGCCAAACCGATAATCCCTAAAGTGTTTTCAGTACCGGCCCGGCGGCCTTTTTCCTGGTGACCGCCTCTGATCAGAGGACAAAAAGGAACTCCTTTCCTTACATACAAGGCGCCGATTCCTTTAGGCCCGTAAATTTTATGCCCGGAAAGGGTTAAAAAATCTACTTCTAATTCTTTTACATCCACAGGAATCTTACCTACTGCCTGGACTGCATCAGTATGGAAAAGAGCCCCTTGCGAATGAACGATTTTAGCAATCGCCTTAATGTCTTGGGTAGTGCCTATTTCATTATTAGCCATCATCACCGAAACCAAACCTACTTTTTGATGAACTTTCTGCTTCAAGCTTTCCAAATTAACCTTTCCGTACTTATCTACATCCAAATAGGAAACTTTGGTTCCTTTCTCCTCTAAACATTTTGCTGTTTCTAAAATACAGGGATGCTCAATAGAAGTAATCATGATCTCACTGCGGCCGCCACGTAAAGATGTGCAATGTGAAGAAGGACAGGAAAAAATTGAAAGAACGGTATTGTTGGCTTCTGAACCGCTGCCGGTAAAGATTATCTCTCCGGCCTCGGCCCCGATAAATGAGGCTATCTTTATCCTGGCCTCCTCGATCTCACCCTTAGCCCTGCGACCAAAAGTATGGAGGCTCGAGGGGTTACCGAATAAGCCGATGGCTTCTTTTAAGCTACGCTCGACTTGAGGATGCAGAGGCGTGGTAGCGTTGTGGTCTAGGTAAACTTTGCGTTTGTTCATGATTTTACATAGTGGATTATACTATTAAATTCAAAATAGGGAAAATAAAATAACTTGAGCCGGATTTTAGCGATTCTATTCAGTGATCTCAACCTGGAATTTCACCTTTATCAATGGCTGCAGCGGGTCGTTACTTTTAAGCTCAACAATCCTAACTAGCTGCCCTACTTTAACATAGGGGTGGGTTAAATCAGTAGTAATAATAAGCTCTGCCTTTTGTTTGGGTTTAAGAATAGTTTCCCAGCCCGATTCGGACCCTTTGGTGCTAAAAACCGGGCTTTTATATTTTCCTTTTTTAAATATGACCGTAGTGCAGACACAGGAACTTTTTATATCGTTTATAATTAGATTTTCGCTACCTTTATTTTCTATGCTTGCCTTTAATTCTAACTGGGAGCTAGTTTTGCTTACTTTACCCAAATTATACTCTAACGGCTCGATGAGAATCTGTGGCCTTTTTACGCCGATTTCTGCTGTTATTGATTCCTTAATTTTATTTTTTAAATCGGGTTCGTCAATTACATCTAACCCGAATTTTTTTGCTGTCTTTACAAAAATTTCATCAGCGGTTAATCCAGATTCCAGCAAAGCATCAATATAAGCTTTCATTTCTTTAGAATGCTGGCAAGAACAAGCGGTAAACTTTTCGCTACAATCACAACATTTTAGCTTAGAATAAACATCCTCTTTTGTTCCAGCGAAAGACAATTGGATTAAAAATACAAGCAACAAATTAAATATAAACAATTTTTTGGCCATAAACCTCCTTCCTTGATAAAGTTTTATTTTATAATCTCCGCCTGGATAGTGATTGTTAGCTGCGGATTTTCCGGATCATTAGAAAAGATATAGATATCTTTGCTGTTCTTGCCTTCGGGCTCACCCTCGGGGGTGTATATTATCTTCAATTCAGTCTGGCCGCCAGGGGCAATTTTCTTATGGACAATCTTAGCTTGTACACAACCGCAACTGGTCAAAACTGACTTCAGCTCTAAATCGATATCTCCTATATTGTTGACCACAATTGTTTTCTCCAAAACCTCTTGATTTCTAGCTGATCCAAAATCCCAAAGATAAGTTTCAGCCTCTATTCTAGGCTGAGAATGACCCAGGGCCGAATTTATCAGAGTCAAGGTTGCTATCAAAGCTAAAAATATAGCAAACGATTTTTTCACTATCTAAACCCCTTGCCGGGAAAGCTGTTTTTCTTTAAGCCAGCTATAAAGAACCGGCACCAGTATTAAATTAGATAAAGTCGCGGTGAGCAAACCGCCAACCGTAGGCGCAGCCATCGGCTTCATGATCTCAGAACCGGTGCTGGTGGCTAGCATAACCGGCAGAAGCGCGATGATGGTAGTAGCACTGGTCATTAACGCCGGGCGCAGGCGCAGCAATCCGCCCTGAACGACTGTTTTTCTTATTTCTTCAATGGTCTTGGGAGCTTTTTCTCTAAACAGATTATCTAAAGTCGAAAGCAAAACTACGGCGTTATCAGTAGCTACCCCGAACAAAGCAATAAAACCGACCCAAACTGCAGTGGAAAATTTAAAACCTAAAATAAAAAGCAGAATAACCCCGCCGATTAAGGAAACCGGGATACCGGTTGAAAGGATTACCAAAGAACTTAAATTCCTAAAGGCAATGTAGAGAAGTAGAAGAATGACACTCAAAGCTATGACCAGCGAAGGAATGAGCCTTTTTCTTGATTCCATCTCTGACTCAAACTGCCCTGACCAAGAAATGAAATACCCCGAAGGGAGTTTAAGCACACCCTTGTCGATACTAGCCTTAACTGCCTTTTGAGCATTTTTGACAAAATCGATTAAGCCGGCCTGGTCCTGGTCAACATTAATGAACACTCTTGCGTAAACCAAGGTATTTTCGGCATTAATTACTGCCGGGCCTAACACTTTTTTTAACTTTGCCAGCTGAGCCAGAGGAATATGGCCGCCGGAAGAAGTAGAAACAAAAATCCTCTCCAAAGCTTCAGGGCTGTCTCTGAGTTCGCGCAGATACCTGACTCTTACCGGGTAACGCTCTCTGCCTTCAACGGTAGTGGTCAAATTCATGCCGCCGATCGCGGTCATGATAATCTGCTGGATATCGGAAACCTTTATCCCGTAACGGGCAGCCTGCTGGCGGTCAATTTCAATCTCAAAATACGGCCGGCTGGAAGCCCGCTCAGCATAAGGACTGACTGCTCCGGGAACTCCGGCTACGATTCTTTCAACTTGGGTAGCAATTTCGACTATTTTGTTTAAATCCGAACCGAAAACCTTAACTCCTACCGGAGTCTGAATTCCAGTAGCTAACATATCGATTCTATTTCGTATCGGCTGGGTCATAATCGGGCTCACTCCGGGCATACGGGTTTTTTCCTGTATTTCTTGAATTAACTTTTCCCGGGTTAAGCCTGGCCGCCAGAGCTTTTTATCTTTAAGATGGATTATGGTTTCAATCATTGTAACCGGAGCCGGGTCAGTTGCTGTTTCGGCCCGGCCAAGCTTTCCCACCACCCACTCTACTTCAGGAATATTATTTTTGATGATAACATCCTGTTTTTTCAGTACTTCCATAACCTGAGTCAAAGATGCCCCCGGTAAAAGCACCGGCATAAACAAAAGATCTCCTTCGTTTAAAGGCGGCATAAATTCCTGTTTCATTAATGAACCGCATAAAATACCTAGAAATACTAAGGCTAAAGAAATCGCCACCACACTTTTTTTATGCCTTAAAGCCCAGCTTACACTCGGCTTATAAGCCTTGCTTAAAACCCTGGTAGTCCTGTTTTCTTCAACCGGCCGCAGACGGCCGCGCAAAAAATAGTAACAAAGAGTGGGCAAAAGGGTTAAAGCAATGGCTGCGGCTGCGGCCATAGCAAAAGTTTTAGTGAAAGCCAGCGGCCGGAATAATTTTCCGGCCTGGCCGGTTAAAACAAACACCGGGATAAAACCTACAATGGTAGTGAGCAAAGCAAACAATACCGGTTTGCCTACCTCCTGGGCTGCGCTTATACAGGTATCAAGCCTTTCTTGATTAGAAAGTTTTTCGGTCGCTAACTCTTTTCGCCTTTCGGCAATCCGACGGTAAATATTTTCGACCAAGACACACCCGGAATCAACCATAACTCCGATAGCTATGGCAATGCCGCCTAAAGACATAATATTGGCGTCGACTCCGGCCTGGCGCATTAAAATAAAAGAAATCAACACCCCGATAGGCAGGACTAGTGAGATGACTATGCTGCCGCCTAAATGCAACAAGAATACCGCGATCACAAAAACTGTAATCAGAATTTCCTGAATCAAAGCTGACTTTAAAGTATCTATGGAACGTATGATCAAGCCGGTGCGGTCATAAAACGGCACTATTTTAACGCCCTCGGGCAAGCCCACGGATAACTCGGTAATTTTTTCCTTAATCCGCCGGATAACTTTTAGGGGATTTTCTCCGTAGCGCATTACAACCACGCCGCCGGTGACTTCCTTGCCTTCTTTATCTAAAGCCCCTCTTCTGAAATCCGGACCGATAGTTACTTTGGCGATATTTTTTACATATAGCGGCACGCCTTCCCGGGAATCGATCACGATATTCTCGATATCTTCGGTATTTTTAATAAAGCCTAGCCCTCTGACTAAAAATTCAGCTCCGCCTTCCTCAAACACTTTTGCCCCCACGTCTATATTGGATTTCTGGACTGCGTTAATAACCTGCTGGATTTGAATATCATAAGCGAAAAGCTTATTCGGATCTAAATCTATCTGATACTGCCTGATGAAACCACCTACCGAAGCGACTTCTGAAACTCCTTCAACCGAAGTCAACTGATAGCGGACATACCAATCCTGTATCGAGCGAAGTTCGGCTAAATCGTAGCCATCGCCCTCTACGGTATACCAGAATATCTGACCTAAAGCAGTTGCATCCGGGCCTAAAGTGATTGAAGCATCGGGAGGGATATTTTTTTTGGCAAAATCAAGGCGCTCTAAGACTCGGGTTCTAGCCCAATAAAAGTCAGTCCCTTCTTTAAAAATCATATTGACTAAACCAAAACCAAAGGCTGAAGTAGAGCGGACTACTTTTATCTCCGGCACACCCATGAGTCCAGTAGTTAAGGGATAAATAACCTGGTCCTCTACATCTTTGGGGCTTCTTCCCGGCCAGTCAGCGTAAACCAAAATCTGAAGCTCACCGATATCCGGTATGGCATCTACCGGAGTATCCTTCATCGAAGAATACCCCCAAACAATCAGTAAAATAAAAACTGCTATTACTAAAAAGCGGTTTTTCAGACAAATTTCTATGATTTTGTCTATCATTGTTTACCTTTAGTGCTGGTGCCCAGCCGGCATCGGTTCTTCCTCGCCTAAGGCCCCGCTGTAAGCTGAAGCCGCCGCTCCCAACTGTGATTGAGAATCAATTAAAAAGTTTCCTTTTAAAACCACTGGCTCTCCTTCTTTAGCTCCGGAAACTAAAGGGTAAAAGTCCATTTTCATGCCGTCGATAAGGCCTTGAACTAAGGGACCAACAACTACTTCTCTTAATTGGAAACGCCCGCCGCCTAAATCTACATAAACCACCTTCCTCTGGCCGGTATCTAAAATCGCTTCTTTGGGCAGGGCTAAACTCGGGCCTAAATCGCTTTGCAACCAAACATCTACATACATATTGGGTTTCAAAATATTGTCCTTATTAGCAACGCTGATCTTCAGCTGTTCGGTCCGGGTCTTCTCTTTAATCAGGGGTTCGATGCTCTTAACTTCTCCTTCTAAAATTAAAGAAGGGTTTGCGGCCAGAGTTATCTTAACTCTATCTCTCTTTTTAGGCCAAAGAATCTCATATTCATAAAATTGAGCATAAACCCACATATAATCATCGGGTAGAATTAAGCTTTTGTCGGCCTGGCCCTTGTCTTGGAGCTCTTTGATCGATTCCGGATCCAAGCCGAGAAGCTCAAGTTTTATCTTTGAAGCTTCAACCATATCCCGAGACCTGGCTTTAGCATCCTCGAATCCAGACTGAGCTACTTTCTTGTAGGTCTCCAAAGCCTGTAGATATTCCTCCTCGGCAGTTCGTAAACCTGGATCATAAGCGGTTATCCCTACGGTCCGCATTTGTTTATATAAAGGTATGACTCTAACCTTAAAAGTCTCCACTCCGACCAAAGCCAATTCAGCAGGATTAATAGTGGTAATGTTGGTTTTTTCCTGAATTTCTTCCCCAGTTTCACTACTCAAAGAGCTTTGAGAAGCTGAATATATTGGTATTAAATCCATAAAGCAGATCGGACATTTTGTATTTCCTTTAGCGTACTCCTCGGGGCTGACTCTTACTGAAGGATGCATCCCGCAGGTATAATATCGTATCTGGTTGCTAGTATCTCGTATCTCGTTTGAAGACACGCTTTCCTTGTGGTCTTTATGTTTCTGGGATTGAAAATAATAAATTCCCCCGCCGAAAAAAGCCAATATTAATATTACAATAATTATTTTTTTCATTATTTACCTCCTAGAGATCTTCTCCGATAATATATTCGATTTGAGCTAATGTCTTTAAATAATCTATGGTCTGTTTAAGTTCGGCTATTTTTATCGAGATTACATTTCTTTCGGCATCAAGAAAACTTAAAAAATCAACTGCTCCATTTTCATAACCAATCCGCGAAACCGAAAAATTATGCATACTTTCAGGTAAAATTACATTTTCATATAGATCTATGAGTTGCCTTTCGGTATCCAACTTAAAAGATAAATCCTCTATTTTAAAGGAAAGGAAACTTTCTTTATCGCCAAGCTTGTATTCCTGGGCCTCTAACCTAGCTTTCTCGGCCGCGACTTCAGAACGGACTTTCCAAAACCATAAAGGAACATTTACGTTAAAACCCACCATCCAGGCATCCTGGCCATCTTTGTCCAACATGGTCGTGCCACTGCCGACTTCTATATATTCAGCCACAATCCCGAAATCCGGTATATAGCCTTGCTTAGCCAAAGAAAACTTGTCCTTTTGTTTCTCAAGCAATAAAAGATCTATAAGTATATGGGGGCTTTCGCTATAAGCTTTGTCGATCAGCTCCTTTTTTTCGATTTCGATTTCCTGACTCAATAGCCTAAACCCCAGGGGAAGGTTAAGATAGCTGTCTTGAGGCCGGTTTAAAATCCGGTTTATCTGAGCTCGCAAAAGGTTTTTTTGCTGATTTAAACCTAAAAGTTTATCCTCTAATTTCGCGATCTCTAAATTCACTTTTACCAAATCCTGTTGCGGAGCCCTAAAGGATTCGTATCTACTCTTTATGCTTACGGCAACACTTTCTAAAATAAGTTTCTCGGCCTCAACAATATGTATAGACTGGCTTACGAAATAATAGTCATAGAAATAAGTCTTCAGGCCTTCAATCACCCCTCTTATTCCCAGAATATAAGCGGCATAAGCCACCCCAGCTTCCTTTTCAGCTATCCGGCCCTTAAGGAAGAGTTTGCCGGGAAAAGGAATCCCTTGTTTTATGCTGTATTTTCGCTTCATCGGCCCGACTTTAGTTTGAATTGACTCGCCCCAAAAACCAAAGCCTATCTCGGGCTGAGGTAGGCTCCTTTCAGCCGGAATTATTGCTTTTTTAGCTTTCCATTCTTTTTTTAAGACTTTTACCTGAAGATTATTAGCTAAGGCTTCGTCGATTAAAGATTCCAAGGTATCATCATTTTCGGCCAGCAGATAGAGAGGCGTTAAGCCGATAAAAATAAAAACTATAAATACAACTATTATTCTTCTACTCATAGTTTATTTAAACGTTTGATTACGCCGATTATTTCATCTATTTTTTGCTGCTTTTCTTTTTCTGATTTTCCGGACAAAGCATCAACTACGCAGTGCTCCATGTGTTTAGCCAAAATCTTTTCGGCCACCCGCCGCAGACCGCCAATTGAAGCATAGACTTGATTGGCAATATCAATACAGTATTTTTTGTCATCGATCATTTTCTGAATTCCTTTAATCTGGCCTTCGACCCTTTTTAAAGCCATCAGATTTTCGGAATGCGTTGTTTTATGCGGCATACCAATTACCTCCCCTTACCTTTATTCTATCTAAAAACGGATTAAAAGCATTGGCTAAAAATAAAGCACTAACGAAAAAATCCCGGCCGGGAAAAAATTTAAAAATTAAAAAAGCAAATATACCCGCTAGACCTCCAAAACCAAAACCCCGTGATAAGCCGTATCCGGATGTTTTAGGTTCAATCAGCATAACAAAAAGGAAAAAAAAGCTTAAAATAGCAAAAGCCTTTACTTTGTCAACCAGGAATAGGGCTGTGAAAAAAATAAGGAATCCTAAAATATGAGGAATTTTCTTAAGGGTATAAGCTAGATAAACGCCAACCACAGCGATAAGAAAAATATTGGATTCAATATGCCAAGTTAGCGGCAGCCTGAAAAGAACAGCCAGAAAAAGGGCAAAAACTGCCGGGTTGAATATGTGTTTTTTTCTAAACCTTAAAACATACTTGGAAAAAACGGCTAAAAAAGAAAAAATAACTGCTATATATAGAGGTTGATGGTAATCTAAAAGTCCTGAAACAATAAATCCGGTGATTATTGCACTCTTGGGAACAATTGTCCGACGGAAAATCAATTTACTGAGCCAATAATCGGCTAAGCTAGCGCTAACCAAACCGGCAAGAACCCAGAGCAAAAATCGCAAGCCCTCCTGAGGCAGTATTGTGATAAATAAAACACTCAGCAGGGCAATCACGACATTTTTTTTGTCTTTCAATAGTTTCTTCATTCCTTAACAATCAATTTCGCCTTCATTTTACTATGGCCTTTGCCGCAATAAACCGAACAAAGAATCGGAAATTCTCCGGCAAGTTCAGCAATAAACTCTATTTTCTTTTCTTCTCCCTTATTCACCGTTACATTTATCGCGTATTCTTTAATATACACACCATGGGCAACATCCCGGGAAGTGGCTATTATGGTTACTCGGTCGCCTTGATTGATCACGATTTCCTCGGGTTCAAAACCAAACTGATAGGCTTCTAATTTAAATTCCTTGATCTGGGAAATGTACTTTTGAGGATCGCTTTTAAAGTCTTCAGTGCAGGAGGGGCAACAGAAATAATAAGTTTTTCCCTCATAGACATAAGAATATTCTTCTTTAGCCTCACCGCCCATAACCGGGCAAATACCTAAATTTTTGGCTGCCGGCATAATTTGCCCACCGATTTGATCCTGGTGGCCATTCATATGATGCTCCTGAGCATAACCCCGGCCGAAATTTAAAAATATCAGAAAAATCAAAACCCAAATTGCCTTCATCATAAACCTCCTGTTAAATCAAAGTCAATTCTAATATACCATACTCCCCTATGGTATGTCAAGGTTAAAATTAAACCAGCCTTTAAAATGGTGAGAGCTAAGATGAGCAGGAAAAACGGTTAGAAATTAACCTCCATTGCCTTGTAGGGACAGACCTTTACGCACATCTCACAGGCAATGCATTTATCGTCGGTGAATACTATCTCCATCGACTGAGTGTCGACTTCTAAAGCCCCGGAAGGGCAAACCCCGGCGCAAAGGCCGCAATGGACGCATTTTTTATCGTTACGCTTAATATCTTTATCCAGGTTTTGAACTTTGACTTTTTCCTTTTTAAGATATTCGATGGCCCGATCATAATGTTTGCGATCGCCGATCAATTCTAAAACCATCAGGCCTTCCTCCTTGGGATTGACCAAAGCCTTTAAGATATTAAACTCCAGATCATAGTCTTTAGCTAATTTGCTGATTATCGGCTTGTCCACTAAGTTAGAAGGGAAATGAAGCACTATTTTTTTGGAAAACATGACTATTCACCTCCCTTGGGCTGGCGTATTGGCAACGGTTTAAATTTATAGCCGGAATCTCGCCCGGGAAAAAAGGCTACCGGCTCGGTAAGCGAAAATTTCCCCTTGCTTATCCACTGCTTTAACTCCTCGGCGATCTCTTTGGCTTTAACATAGCTGGATATTCCTCCGGTGCGGATTTCTTTGCCTTGGACTTGGATCTTTCCCGATTTAAGTTCAGCGTAACTGGCTCTTCCCAGGCTTTCAGCGATACCTTGAGGATAGGCTTTGCTGTAATCAACGATACTGGCAGTAATCTCTTTGTCGGAAACCGCAGTAAATTTGGCCATCTCCTCATCAAGTATTGGTATCGGTACGCCGATACCTACGGATAAGGTCACCCCGTAGCCTAAAAAGCTTACGCCCTTAAGCCATTTATCACTCATCTGTTTTAAATCGCCGATAACCGCTGCGGTTCCGGCCGGAACCAGAGTAGTTCCGTTCTCGGCTCTTGGTGCCGAGGGATTATGCTGAGTCCCCCACCAGGCAACATAGCCGATGCCGCCGCCTAAGAAAATCTTGGTTCCAATACCGATAGTCCGGTAAAAAGGGTCGTTGAGAAACGGCGAAAGCTGGCCGGCACTGCAGTAATTAGCATTGCCTAATTTGGGCAAAAGCGTTCCCATGTAAGTGTAGATCGGCTTATCGGAAAGGTTTACCGCAATATTGTAGTTCTGATAAATATTCCTGGGATTAAACAGCACCGCCTCGTTTATATCCTTAATGTTAATCAAAGTCTTAATGCCTTTTGAAGGATAACAGTCAGTCCCGTAAGCTGTTCCTTCTAAAACGATATCTTTACCGGAAACCAGCTCCTCGATCACATGGGCTCCACCGTAACTAAAAGCTCCCGGGTATACCTTGTTCTTAGGATCGTCTTTGGACAACGCCGTAGCTCCGATGTAGATATCTACTGCGGCAAATCCGGCATAAGCTTCTACTCCGTTTAAAGTAGCTGAACCGCCACCGAGTTTAATTTTTGGTTTGGCGTGACCTACATTAAGGTAAGCCCCGGAAGAGCACATCGGGCCGAAAGTCCCGGTAGTCACTACATCTACCTCTTCGGCTGCTGATTTAGTTCCTTTCTTCTTAACAATATCGATCATTTCCTCAGCAGTGACCACCACTACTTGACCCTTCTTGATCTTAGCATTGATTTCGGCTATGGTTTTTGCCATCGCTGCACCTCCTTAAACTATCTTAGTCAATTAAGACCAGGTTGATAAATATCTTTCACCAGTATCCGGTAACACGATTACGATTAATTTACCTTTGTTTTCTTTTCTTTTAGCTACCTGCAAAGCCGCCCAGGTTGCTGCCCCTGAAGAGTTTCCGGCTAAAATACCTTCCTCTTTGGCCAGGCGTCCGGCAATGGTTATAGCATCTTCGTCGTCAACGCAGATAATCTCATCGATTAAATCCCGGTTTAAAACTTCGGGGATAAACCCGGCGCCAATACCTTGGATCTTGTGCGACCCGGGGCTGCCGCCGGAAAGAACCGGAGACTTCTTAGGTTCCAAAGCAATTACTTTAAGCTGGGGTTTTCTTTTTTTGATAACTTCGGCTACGCCGGTTACAGTCCCTCCGGTGCCGATGCCGACGACCAGAATATCAATCTTACCTTCAGTATCTTTCCAAATTTCCTCAGCGGTAGTCTCGCGATGTATCTGGGGGTTAGCCGGGTTATTAAACTGCTGGGGCATAAAAGAATTTTTGTTTTCTTTAACTAATTCTTCGGCCTTTTCTACCGCTCCTTTCATGCCTTTATCGGCCGGGGTCAAAACCAGTTTAGCCCCAAACCAAGCAAGCAATTTTCTTCTTTCCAAAGACATACTCTCAGGCATAGTCAAAATCAACTGGTAGCCCCTTTGAGCACAAACAAAGGCCAGGCCGATGCCGGTATTACCGCTGGTCGGCTCAATAACTACGGTTCCCTTTTTAAGCAGCCCCTGTTTTTCGGCGGCTTCGATCATCGACAAACCGATCCTGTCTTTAACGCTTGAACAGGGGTTAAAAAATTCCAATTTGGCTACTAAATCTACATCTAAACCTTGGCTCAGCTTTTTTAAGCGCACCAAAGGGGTATTGCCTACCAGTTGAGTGATATTATCGGCTATTTTCATCTACGCCTCCTCCCTTTAATTAATAATTAATTCTCTCAATCTATCCTTCTCGATAGCTTCAACCGACAGAACCTCTTGGTTTTTTTCAGAACCTCCGCTTACGACAATATTTACCTTTTGATTTTCCGAAACATAGCGGCTGATGATTTGAGATGAAATTTGTCTCACTTGAAATCCGGTTTTTCCCCGGCCTAGCCCGCTGGGCCCGGGCAGATCCTTAGGTTCAAAGTACAGATCTGGTTTGCGCCGGAATTGGCTTAAACGGTTATTTTCTGCCTCATTCCTTCCTACAATCAGTTTATAATCGGGGTTGATCCTGAAATGCCGGCCGATTTTCAACAACTCTACATTATCAAGATTAAACTCATCGTGTTGAAAAATATCCCTCAATCTTTTAGAAAAACCGGGATCGGCAAGCAAACATCCGCCGGCCGGACAAGGATAATCTTTTATTCCTAGCTGGTCGGCCAATTGAATCTGAGGCTTTCTGGTCCGCCCCGAGATATCCAATAAAGCCTCTCTATTTACCCAGCCTTTTTTTTCAGGCAAAGTCGGCTCAAAAAGTTTTGCTGACAAGGGGCGCAAAATCAAACCTTCCAAGCCAGATTCTTTTTCAATAATTCTTAAAGCCTCTCTGTGCTGAGACATTGGCCGCTGGCCTAAAACTTCCCCGGTAATTAAAAAAGAGGCTCCGATTGTTTCCATGAGAATTCTTGCCTTTTTAAGCTTTAAAATCCGGCAGTCTATGCAGGGATTGCAGTTTCGACCATAGCCATGCTTGGGATTTTTTACTATCTCTAGATATTCCTCGCCTAAATACATAGACTTAAAGGTTACGCCTAAATCTTTGGCCCGGCTGCTGATTGGCACGCTGCAGCCTTCTCCCCGCTGGCAGCGGCAAAAAGGGCTGGTAAAATTCAAAGCCACCACTTCTGTGCCCTGGTCCACCATCACCTTGATCGCCAAGGTGCTGTCTAGGCCGCCGGAGAATAAAGCTACCGCTTTCATAGAGTCACCCACTCCTCAGACATAATATCGCCTTTTATGCCTACGACCATCAGCTTCAAGGGTACTTTTCGCTTAGCCTGGCTTAAACCTTCCTTGGCCAGGGCTAAAAGCCCGCCGCAGCAGGGAACCTCCATGATCATTACGGTTAAAGTATTGATCTTAGCCTGATCAGCTAACATTTTTATCTTCTCTATATAGACGTCTTTATTGCTGTCTAACTTCGGACAAGCAATAGCCAGGGATTTCCCCAACAAATACTGAGCATGAAACCCACCCAGGCTGTAAGCCACGCAATCAGCCGATAACAGCACGTCTTTGCCTTGAAAATACAGTGCCAAAGGAGAAACTAAATGTAATTGTATCGGCCATTGCCTAAGAGCCGATGGTTGACCGCCGCGACTGGCCGGTGTTTGCGGTTTATCGGAAAAATCCATCATCTTCATGCCCGGACAACCATGGCTGGCTTCAACTTTTGGAAGATCAATCTTCTGCTCTTTTAAAAACTCCAGGGCTTGGTCTAAGTATTTTTTCTGGCCATGGCTCTTCAAATGCTCCAAGTGTGCTTTGATGGTGTTAGGCCCTTGCTTTACAATGTTGGCCATAACTTTTTTTTCCTCATACTCCTCGGCCTGTCGCTCTTCAATGCTGATTGCTGCTACTGGGCAAGTTCCCAAACAAGCCCCCAAACCATCACAAAAAAGATCGCTGATCAGGCGGGCTTTTCCGTCAATAAGCTGGATCGCCCCTTCAGGGCATCCCGGTATACAATCTCCGCAGCCATTGCATTTGTCCAAGTCGATCTTGATTATTTTTCTCTTGGGCATTTTCGCCTCTTTCCTTAAATATTATAGTTGACTGCTGTTTTGCTAGTTTTTTCCTGATATCGCTCAACCAAAATTCTTAAAGTTATTGCCTCTAAATTCCGAATGATACTGTCAGCTATTTCATCCCAAATTTGACGGGTCACCAAAAGAGATGCCGACCGCGAATCATCCGAACCGTTTAGCTCATCGATCAGCACCAGGCCACCTTCAAGAGTTTCTACTATCTCTCTGACGGTTATCTCTTCAGGCCCTTTAGCCAAAACATAACCGCCGTGAGCGCCGCGAAAAGAGTTAACTAACCCTTGGGACCGGAGAGGAATAATGATCTGACTAAGGTATTTTTCAGAAATGGCCTCTTTCTTGGCAATGTCCTTTAAAAACAGCGGGCCTTTCTGATATCCTAAAGCTAAAGCCAGCATCAAACGTATTCCGTATCGACTGCGGGTTGAAATCTTCATTGAAAAACTCCAATCACTACTAACTCCATTGTTTTAATAGAAAATAAACCCTGAACCAAATTGTAATACTAGCTTATGATTTGTCAAGGAAACAATCTAGCTGTGGTATACATGCCTACAACCCTATCTCTTGCAAAAACTTATCGCGGCCGATTTCCTCTATCAACAAGGCCAGCCTTTGCCGGGGTTTAGCTTTAACTTTAAAAAGAGTTACCACTGACTTAACTATCAAAAGTACCTCCTCAAGATTAAAAATCTTGCCTAGCTTAAACCCGACTCTCGGAGCTGTTCCTCCGCAGCCGCCCAGATAAACTACATAGCCAATTTTTTTATCCGGGCTTTTAAAATCGACTTCGCCGCTAATACCGATCTCCGAAGTTTCTGCCCGGGTGCAGTGGTTAGGGCAACCGGAGATCACGATTTTAAATTTATGTGGTAAATCCAGACCGCAAGATATACCTAGCTCTTCTATTCGCCGAAAAAGATAAAAAGTATCTACCAAGCCCCGTTTACACCAGTTATTCCCCGGACAGGAAGTGGTAGCTCTCAAACGCGGCCCAGAAGCTCCGGTTTTAATCCCGGCGGCTTTAACTTCCTGCTCTACTTTATCTATATCTTCGGCTTTGATAAAAGGAATCTCTATACCCTGGCGTACGGTCAGATGGACAAAACCTCTTGCGTATTTATTAGCGATATTCTCTAAAGCCAAAAGATGCCGAGCCTGATAATTTCCTGCTGCCACACTGGTCCGCAAGGTAAAAAACCCTTCCTGGCGGGCCTTTAAAAAACCTCGTTTCTTCAAGGCTTCTAAATCATAATTGCTGTTCATTTCGACGCTCCTTTTTTAAGCTGAGAAAAAACTGGCTTTGCTGCTTTCAAAGTTTTTTCAACCTGGCTCTCAGTATGGGCAAAAGATAAAAAATTAGCTTCTCTTTGAGAAGGCGCAAAATAAATACCTCGTTTTAACATCTCTCGGTAAAAAACCTTAAACGAATCTTCAGCGGGAAACCTAAAACTAAACATTGGCCCGTAATTTATTAGATCTATCTTAAGGCCATTGGCTGCTATTTGCCGCTTAAAAGAATCGGAAAAATATTGAGCCAGCCGGAAAGTTTTTTTATAGTCCTGCGGCTGACTGTTTAAGACTTTCAAGGTAATTAAACCGGCTTGCATGACTAAAGGGTTTCCGGCAAAAGTGGAAGCCTGATAAATTTTGCCTAGAGGACTTAAACTGTCCATTAGTTTTGACCCTCCGGCATAAGCACCAATTGGCAGGCCGCCGCCAATGATCTTTCCCAGACAGATTAAATCCGGCTGGATACCGCTTAGCTGGCTAAAAGAGCCGAAGCCAAAACGAAAGCCGGTAATCACCTCATCGGCGATAAGCAAGCTACCATATTTTTTAGTTATCGCCCGCAGCTGGCTAAAAAACTCTTTATCCGGAGGAATCACTCCGCAATTTCCGCCTACCGGCTCAAAGATAACGGCGGCGATATCCTGGCCGGCTTGTTGAAAAATATCGGTCAAGGCTTCCTTCTGGCCATAAGCAATAACATCGGTAAATAAATAATCGGCATGGCCGTGGTAAGAGTTGCTAAATCTCAATACTCTTTTTCTCTGGGTATAAGTACGCGCCAAGTGTATAGCTGCGATTACTGCTTCGCTTCCGGAGTTAACAAAACGTATTTTTTCAATAAACCCAATGGCTCCGGTGATGATTTCGGCAAGCCTGACCTCGGTTTCATGGGTAGTGCCGAAACTAAACCCTTGATCTAATTGCCTCTTAAGGGCTCTAATTACCTGCGGATGAGCATGGCCAAGGATAACTGCTCCAAAACAAAGCACATAATCCAGATATTTTTTTTGATCATAATCAAAAACATAGGCTCCTTTACCGCTGGCTAAAAGCAGCGGGGCGGCTTGAGCCTGCTTAAAGGAACGCAAAGGGCTATTAACTCCTCCCACCAGACAGTTCTGGGCTTTACTGAATAATTGCTGATTCTTGCTGTTCATATTTTATCTGCCAAGCAGCAATATCTGCTGCATGATAAGTGATGATATAATCGGCCCCGGCCCGTTTGAAGCTGGCGATTAGTTCATAAACGAGTTCTTGCTCCGACCAGAAACCCTGCTTGGCCCCCAACTTAACCAAGGCGTATTCACCGCTGACATTATAAACTGCAAGGGGGGCCTTAAATTTTTCTTTAGCCTGATAAACAATATCTAAATAGGCTAAGCCGGGTTTAACCATAATTATCTCTGCACCCTCTTGGATCTCCTGCTCTATTCTAGCCAAGGCAACTTCTTTGCACTGATAGTCTAATTGATAGGCCTTGCGGTCGCCAAAACGCGGTGAGGAATCGGCAATCTGCCGAAAGGGGCCATAGAAATTAGAAGCAAACTTGACCGAATAACTCATAATCTTTACTTCTCTGAATCCGGCCCGGTCTAAACCCTGACGGATAGCTTTTACTTGATGTCTGGCCATGGCTGAAGGGCAAACAAAATCAGCCCCAGCCTTAGCTTGAGAAACTGCTATCTCGGTTAAGGCTGAAAGCGTAGCCTCTCGGTCAAGCTGGCTTTGGCCTTGGGGGATAATACCACAATGGCCATGCTGGGTATAAGCACAAAGGCAAACATCGCTAAAAATCTTAAAGCCTGGATAATAGGCTTTAATAAAACTTATTGCCCAGTTAAGAAAGTTATTGGCCTGCCAGGCAGTTTCACCCTGCCAAGTTTTTTCTTGGGGAATCCCAAACAACAAAAGATTCTTAATTCCCAGGTTGTTAAGCTGGGTTAACTTATCTTTTAATCCGGCTAAAGAATATCTAAACACTCCCGGCATAGATTCAACCGGCTCATCGAAAGATAAACCCTGCTTAACGAATAAAGGGTAGATCAAGCTTTCCAAGTAAATCTTTTTTTTATTTTCTTCGCTCATTTTATTTAGACCCCACTCTTTGTTTAACTACTTCTCCGACGATCAACACCGCCGGCGGTTTAACCTTGGCTTTCCGGGAACGTTCTTCTATGGTAGCTACGGTCGCTTGGACCATCCGGGAATTCTTAGTAGTCGCCTGCTCGATAAAAGCACAAGGAGTATCGTCGCGGCGGCCGGATCTCTTTAGTGCTTTCACTACATTCCGGATGTTAGCTACCGCCATAAGATAAATTAAAGTCTGGCAAGCCGGAGCATCTATCGGCGCGTCGATATTTTTCTTTCTTCCGGTCAATATGGCTACCGAAGAAATCCGGTTCTTTATGGTCAAGGGAATGCCTACGCTTTCCGGAGCGGCAAGACCTGAAGTTATTCCCGGAATAATCTCATAGTCTACTTTTTTCCGGGAAAGATACCGAGCTTCATCAATGCCCCGGCTGAAAATAAACGGGTCGCCGCCTTTAAGCCGGACCACCTTTTTGTATTTAAGTGATTTTTCATAAAGCAAACGGTTAATTTCCTTCTGCTCCTTTAGATGCAAGCCGTCTTTTTTACCAACACAAACCTTCGCGCACGACGGCTTAACCTCTTTTAAAAGTTCGGGGGCCGACAAAAAATCATAGAGCAAACAATCGGCTGTTTTCAAGATCCGATAACCCTTCAAGCTGATCAACTCCGGATCTCCCGGCCCGGCGCCAACGATATACACCTTACCGTTATTAACTGACATCGATACTCCTGAATATTTTCAATAAATCCTTTCTGGTATCCCTAACCTGAATTGCCAAACGCCCCTGCAAAAAGTGCGGCTCTAAAATGTCCAAAGGAATAACTTGAGAAATACGTTTCTCTAAGCCTAAGCGTTTGAGCGCGGCCTCTGCTACAATCACAGCTTCAAAGTTACCGCGATCAAGCTGAAAAAGCCTCTCTGGAACATTTCCCCGGATATCTAAAGTGACTAAATCGTTTCGATATTTAGAAATTGCCTGTTTGCGGTTCTGGCTGCTAGTGCCGATTCGGGAACCCGGCGGCAGAGAATCTAAATTAAAATTACCGGCGGCCACCAGGCAGTCAAAGCGGCTAAGCGAATCAGTCAAGGCCGCGATCACCAAGCCCGGCGGCGGATTATCCTCTAGGTCTTTTGCGCTATGAACCGCAAGGTCTATCCGGCCTTCTAAAAGCGCCTGTTCGATTTCGTAAGTAAAAAAATTGCTTCCTTCCTTAAAAGCCAAGGGAGTTTTCTTATCTTTATCCCCCTGGCTCAAGATAGGGATAACTTCAAACTTAAAACCGGGAAGTTTTTCAAACACTTCCTCGACTTGCCGTAAAGCTAATCGGCTCGGCCGGCTGCCTACTTTGAAACAAAGCTTCATTATGCCTCCTAAAATTTTCGGCTAAATCTTCTAAATTCTTTAAAACTACCTGGGGGATCTCTTTAGCCTGAGGCTGGATATCCCGCGGTAGGGCTAAATCATAGATATAAAGCGGCCTTTTTCTCAAAGTCAGGGCTGCGGCCAAAAATTCTTTCTTCAATATATAATGCGGGCTGGAAGAAGCTGTAATCAAACTGTCGGCAGTTAAAAGCTGCCCGGGTAAATATTTTAATAAAAAAACTTTGGCTGCTGAATTTTTAGCCAGCCGCCTGGCTTGGTTAATCGACTTTCTGGCGAAAAAGTATAAGTCGATATCGGGAAATTTAGTTTCGGAAAAACTTTCGGCAACTTTTCCGGTTCCCACAATCAATACTTTTTTCCTCAAACCCCAGCCGGTATTTAGAATCAGATCTTCTAAAACGATATCGGAAAGACTGCTGGAGAGTCCTTCTAGGGCTAAGCTTTGACGTAAGCCTTTAGTCTTAGCTAAGACTTCTAACCAAAGCTGTTTTAGCGGCCAAAGAAAAGTCTCTTCTCCCAGCCAAGACTGCAGTTGTAGAAAAATCTGTTTTTCAGCTAAAATTTGCGACTCTAAACCGCAGGCTAAGCGCAAGGCGTGGCCGGTGACTTCGTCGGTTCCCAATTTTAAATAAGCTTGCTTAAAAAGCGGCGCCAATTCTCTTTTAAAAGCCGAAACCGCTTCTTCCAGAGCTGACCGGCTCTGAGAAAATCCGTATATTTCTATACGATTACAGGTAAAAAGCACCTCGGCTTTTCTGGCCGGTTGCCGCCAAAATTCTAAGATCTGGCGCTTCTTAAAATAGGCCTGTTCTCGAGTTGCCAGATCAGTCTTTCTATGGTCTATGCCTAAACAATAAAAAATCATCCCAATTATCTCCTAAATAGTTCTTTAAGTCCCGGGACAAAACCGGATCTTTACCGTCAGTATATACGGCAATCAAAGCCAGGCCTTTTTTTAATATCGCCGGTGAAATAAAATCGCTTAAGCCTGGCTTATCCACTACGTTGACCGCGATTTTCTTTTGCCTGGCCCATTGGCTGATCCGGGCATTTACCGCAGCTTGATTGGTGGCCGATATAACTAAATTGGCTCGGGAAAGATCCGACTTAGCTATCGGACGCCTCAACCATTTTATGCGTCGGGCCTGGGCCAGTCGTTTTAAAGCCGGGGTCGCCTGAGGAGCCACTAGCGTGACTTTAGCCCCGGCAGCAACTAAAGTTTTAACCTTGCGCTGGGCTACCTTACCGGCGCCAACAACCACCACTTTTCTGCCGCTAATTCTTAAAGCTATCGGTAAATAGTTCATAATCCAATCAGATTCCGTCTCCGTCTAAATTAGTCTTTAACGGCCGGGTATGAATCCCGCATTCTCCGCCGCATTTGGAAGTGCCGATCCAGCGACCGGAACGCTCATTGTCTTCATTGGTAATTTTGGTGCAGGGAGCACAACCTAAAGAGCGATACCCCTCGGCGTAAAGCGGGTTGACTTTTACTCCGTAAAGCGCTAGATATTGCCAAACTTCCCTTTCCTTCCAGATCAAGATCGGATTAAGTTTAACCAGGCCGCGGTCACGTTCTTCAACTTCTTTGTAATCGGTCCGGGTGCGGCCCTCGGTACAACGCAAGCCAGTAACCCAACAGGTAACCCCCATTCTATAAACTGCCCGTTTTACTGGCTCAACTTTTAAAATGTCACAGCAGCGGTCAGGATCAGTCTCATAAAGTCTATCCGGTATCGGGATGTCGCTTTTATAAACCTTTAACTCCGGATACCTGGCTACCTCCTGGTTCATAAAATCAATTGTCTCTTTGGGTTTAAAGCGGGTAGTCACGATAAAACCCTGAATTTTAGGATTAACTTTTTTAGCCAAATCCCAAACTACCACTGAATCTTTTCCCAGACTGTTAGCAACTACCAAGCCATCGGCGTACTGGCGGTAAGCCTCGTCGATCAACTGCAAAGAACGCTCGACTTTTTCCTTAAAATTTAAAGTCTCTACCAAAACCTTTAAATCATCCTGATTCTTCAACAAACTCATAGTTTCACCTCCGTTTTTAGTTTAAATCTGATATTCCGGTGGTTTACGCCGTCCAAAACCCACCCGGTTCCAAATCCGCTCATGAACAAAATAAAGCACTATCTTCAAACCATCTAAACCCACGCCTACCGCTAAAGCCTGTTTGATATCACGTGAGTAAAAATAGACTAAAAATACCGTAGTAGCGAACCCAAACAACCGCCAACTTAAAGCTTTAGCCACTGATCGTCTAATATGTTCCATAAGTTAGATTCTAAAAACCCCTTAGAATATTGGATTATTCAATTACTACTTATACTATCTAATTGGTAGTGATTAAAAGATAACATATTTTCTCTTATTGTCAAGGTTATTTTTTTGCTTTTTTTGGGGCCGGTTTTTTAAGATTGTCAAGCCGCCCGAATATGGTATTATTAGAGGTGCAAAAAATACCAACCTACAGCCTCTACTTAGTCACTAGTCATGAATACTCGGCCGGAAGAAACACCTTAGAGGTAGCCGAAGCAGCTATCGGAGGTGGAATTGACATTTTACAGCTGCGGGAAAAAACCCTGCCCCGGCCTGAGTTGGTTAGCCTGGGTAAAAAACTCTCGACATTATGCAAAAAAAGCAATATAGTATTTATCGCTAACGATGATCCGGAATTAACGGTTGAGATAGATGCTGACGGGGTTCACTTTGGCCAGGAAGATATAAAAAAATATCCGATAGAAAAAGCCAGAGCCCTCCTCGGCAAAGATAAACTGATCGGCTTATCGACTCACTCCTTAAAAGAAGTCGAAGAGGCCAATAGCCTGGATATAAACTATATTGCTTTCGGGCCGCTGTTTGAAACCAAAACTAAAAATTACTTTCTTGGCACCAAAGACTTAAACCAGGCCCTGGCCCGCTCAAAGTTTCCGGTAATCTGTATCGGCGGCATAAACTTAGAAAACATCGGCCAGCTGTTAAAGCTCGGAGCAACCAATATCGCCGTGATCCGGGAGATTACCCAAAGCCGAGATATAACCGAAAAAACCCGACAGCTCAAAACTAAGCTGTTAGAATACAAAAATGCAAGTAACCGTTAATGGCAAACCCCAAACCTTATCCGGCGGCCTGTCTTTACTTAAACTGCTAAGCGAAAAAGGCCTGGACAAAAAAAGAGTAGTAGTCGAACTAAATCTGGAAATCGTCCCTCAGGAAAAAATGGAAAACACCCTGATCAAGGAAGGCGATTCAATTGAAATAGTAAGCTTTGTTACTGGAGGATAAATGAACGATAACCTGACCCTGGCCGGAAAAACAATCTCAAACCGCCTGTTGGTGGGGACTGGAAAATTTCCCAACATGCCGGTAGTCAAAGAAGTCTTGGAAACTATTCAGGCTGAGGTAGTGACTGTGGCTCTGCGCCGGGTAGATATTGAGTCAAAAAGCGATAATATCCTCGATTACATACCCAAAAATTGTACTCTGATGATCAATACCTCAGGAGCCAGAAATGCCAACGAAGCCATCCGGATTGCTCATCTAGCTAAAGCCTCGGGCTGCGGCAACTGGATAAAACTGGAAGTAATCGCTGATAACGAGTACTTGCTTCCCGATAATTTAGAAACCCTTAAGGCCGCCGAAAAATTAGTCGCTGAAGGCTTTGCGGTTTTTCCTTATATCAGCCCGGACCTATCGATTGCTAAACGCCTGGCCCAGGCCGGGGTAGCCGCAGTTATGCCTTTAGGCTCACCGATCGGTTCAAAACGGGGCGTAAAAACTGCCGAGCTGGTTAAAATCCTGATCAAAGAAGTCAACTGCCCGGTTATCGTTGATGCCGGGATCGGCCTTCCTTCGGACGCCGCTTATTGCATGGAAATCGGCTGCGCAGCAGTCTTAGTCAATACGGCAATAGCTACTTCTAGAAATCCGGTGGAAATGGCCATGGGCTTTAACCTGGCAACCCGGGCCGGCCGTTTGGCCTTCCTTAATGCCACCGGCGGCTCGAATACGGCCGAAGCTTCTTCTCCGCTTACTGGTTTTCTGCGAACTAACGAATAATTATGAGCTTTTATTACTGTCTTGACAATCCGCCGGCTGAAAACCTGCGAGAACTGCTTAGCCCCAAAACTGACAGCCAACTGGAAGCGATGGCCCGAAAAGCCCAGGAGCTAAGCTTAAAAAACTTCGGAAAAACCATCACCCTTTATACGCCGCTTTATCTGGCCAACTACTGCGATAACCAATGCCTTTATTGTGGATTCAATACTCAGAATGATATCCCAAGAAAAAAATTAAACCCCCAAGAGTTAAAACAGGAAGCCGAATTTATCGCTAAAACCGGTCTTAAACATATTTTAATCCTCAGTGGTGAATCAAGAACCTTGACGCCGCTTTCCTATATAAAGGACTGCCTGAAAATTTTAAGACCTCTGTTTAGTTCTATTTCGATTGAAATCTATCCCTTAACTGAATCCGAATATCGAGAACTTATCGCTGAGGGCGTTGACGGTTTAACTATCTATCAAGAAACTTACGATCAGGAAATATATAAAAAATTACATCCTAGGGGGCCTAAACAAGATTATCGATTTAGGTTAGACACTCCCCAAAGAGCTGCCCAAGCCGGAATGCGCACGATCAATATCGGGGCTCTGCTCGGCTTAGCTCCCTGGCCAAAAGAAGCTTTATGGTTGCTATCGCACGCCCGATACTTACAAGATAAATATCCCGAAGTCGAGGTCAGTATTTCCCTGCCAAGGTTGCAGCCGCAATTTAACAACTTTACTGCCACTGATGAAGTTAGCGATAGAGATATTGTCCGATTAATCACTGCCGCAAGAATATTTATGCCGCGTTTAGGCATTACCTTATCCACCAGGGAAAAACCGGCGTTGCGCGATAACCTTATCGGCTTAGGGATCACTAAAATGAGTGCCGGCTCGACAACCGCAGTCGGCGGTCGCACCCAAAGCGACCCGTTTATAAAAAATTCAATCCAATTTGAGATATCCGATAAACGCGATATCGCTGAAATTAAAAAAACTATTCTGGAAAAAGGTTATGAACCGGTATTAAAAGACTGGATCGGTGTTTTATGAATGAGTTTGAAAAAGCCCTTTTAAAATATTTTAGCCCCGAAGATCTGAAAAAAATCCAAACAGCCAAAGTGGGTATTGCCGGCCTGGGGGGCCTGGGCTCAAACTGCGCAAACAGCCTGGTGCGCTGCGGAGTAAAAAACCTGGTCCTGGTTGATTTTGATAAAGTCGAAGCCTCTAATCTGAACCGCCAGTTTTACTTCTTGGATCAGCTCGGAAAAAATAAAGTCAGCGCCCTCAAAGAAACCCTTTTAAAGATAAACCCCGGCCTAAATATAACCGGTCACTGCCTGAGGCTAGAGAAAGATAATATCTTAAGTGTTTTTGAAGACTGCCTTGCGGTAGTCGAAGCTTTTGATCAGGCTGAATACAAAAGTTTAATCGTCCAAACCCTGCTGCCTACTGGTAAATTCATTGTCTCGGCCTCGGGGTTAGCCGGCCATGGAAAAAGTGACGAAATAAAAATCCGCCGGATTAAAAATAATTTAGTTTTAGTGGGAGATTTAAAATCCGAAGCCTCATCCAACCTTCCACCTCTGGCACCCCGGGTAAATATCGCTGCAGCCAAGCAGGCTGACGCGGTATTAGAATATATCCTGCAGCTATAAATTTTTAAATGACTTAAGCTGCTCCCGGGGAAGGTTAAAATAGCCTAGTTTTACTCTGGGAAATTCCTTCTTGATTGCCGCTACAAGATTTAAAACCCCTTGGGGTTTTAAATTCTCGCTAGTGATAAGCTTCCGATAGCTTTCCGGATCAATATTCAAATTACGCCACTGGATCATATCGATTCCGGTGTTTCTTACAAACTTAACCAAAGTTTTTGTCTGGCTGTTTGAATCGGAAAACCCGGGAAAAACAAGCAGGTTTATCGAAACGAATTTTTTATATTTTTTAGCTTCGGCTATCGACTTCAATACATCCCCGAACCGATAACCCCTGGGTTTAAAATAAAGGTTATAAAACTTCTCGCTGGGTGAGTTTAAACTCACCCGGAAAGAATCGATTCCGGATTCACAAAGCAACTTGATCTTTTTGGGCAGACTGCCATTGGTGTTCATATTGATTGTGCCGCGTTTAGTTAACTGCCGCGTCTTAACTATAGCTTTAGCAATAATGTCAGCCTCAAGCAATGGTTCACCTTCACAACCCTGGCCAAAGCTGACGATAGCCTCTTTGGCTACTTTTAAATGATTCACCATAACTTCGCTTAATTCCTCTACCCGGGGGCCAAAGTTAATCCGGTTATGCGAAGCACAAGGGCCTTTATCCTGAAAACTTAAACAACCCAGGCAACCGGCATTGCAACTTCTGGCTGTAGGCAAAGGCGCTTCCCAACGCCTCAAAAAAAGATTTTTTGCCGCTAAACAGTTATAATTGACAGCACAGTTGGCTAAGTGAAGGTAAAGGCGATTTTTAGGGTTCCGGCTGAGAAAAGACTTAACCCCTTGTTTAACCAAACGGTTATCGTAAAATCGCGGGCTTTGGCGGACTCTTGGGTCTACTTTTTTGGCGGCAATATAGAAACCACCACGGCTAAAACCACAGGCAGTATAGGCCCAGAGCGGAAGAATTTTTTTAGATAAAACTTCGGCTGAAGGCGTATATAATCTTAAATAACCCGGTATGGGAAATGCCGCCACCGCAAAAGCCGGTTTACCATTAAATTCCTCTAAAGTTTCAATCGCCCTGGTGGCTGGGTTAAACCCCAGAGGTTTTCGGCCGGGCAAATAAAAAAAACTTGAACCCTTAGGCATCGAGATCAACTCTTGGGGTTTAGGCAAAGAATCCCGGTCCAGGCTCCGTCCCAGCATCCGTAGATAGGGATGATGATAAATCTTTCCTTCTGAATCCGAAAATACCAAATAAGGTAACTCTTTACTCATACCCTATAATTTTATGCTATAGCAGATGTTATTTCAAATAATACTTTTTAGAAGATTTACTATTATCGCAAAGGTCATCCAAAGGGCTTTTAGGCGTACTGGCTATATCTTTAATTACATGGGTATAAATCATGGTGGTCTCTAAATACTTGTGCCCTAATAATTCTTGTATTTGACGTATATTTACGCCTTTCATCAAAAGATGAGTGGCAAAGCTATGGCGAAAAGTATGGGCGGTTACATGCTTGGCTATGCCGGCTTTTATTACAGCATTACTAATTGCTTTTTGAACTACTTTCTCACTGATATGATGCCGCCTGATTTTGCCGCTCTCGGGGTCGATAGACAATTTCTCTGAAGCGAATGCGTATTGCCATTTCCACTCTTTTGCTGAATTCGGGTATTTACGAGATAAGGAATCAGGCAAATATACTTCTCCGTAACCCGAAGCAAGGTCTCTCTCGTGTATGTTTTTAATTACTCCTAGATGCCGGCGTAATTTCTCCTTAACTGCTTCTGGAAAAATAGTTGTCCTATCTTTATCTCCTTTACTTGCCCGGATAAATATAAGATTTTGGCTAAAATCGATATCTTGCACCCGTAAACGCAGAAGCTCGGCCAAGCGAAATCCAGCACCATAAAGCAACTGTAGAATAAGTAAATCTCTGCCATAAGAGTTTTGAAGTATTATTTGCACTTCTTCTATAGATAAAACAACCGGCAATCTCAAAGATGGCTTGGCCCTGACAACTTTATTTAAATCTTTCAAATCTTTACTCAAAATATTTCTAAACATAAACAATAAAGCATTAAAAGCCTGATTTTGAGTAGAGGCTGAAACCTTGATGTCCGTAGCTAAATAACTTAAATAATCCTTTACATCGGAATCTTTTAACTCTTGAATCGTTCCTTTAGCTTTACGCATTATTAGAAAACTAAAAAACCTTTTAACCCAGCCAAGATAAGATTTCTCCGTCTTGCGCGAATAATGCTTTAACCGCATAGCCTGCCGTAACTGGTCTGCAATAATAAGGTAATTATTGTCCAAATTTACTGCTGGGGGATGATTCCCTGACTTTTTCTCCCTAAGAAAGCTCTCAAGGTATAATTTGACCGCCTCTTTAGCCTGATTAATCTGCCAATCAGCTAATTTACCTTTTTCAATTAAATGCTGAAAAAACAGCGTAGAACTTTCATCAAAATCCAATAGCCCCTTATAATTTGAAAAAGTAATAAATCTACTGACCCAATAGGCATAAAAATTTACATACCTTTGGGAAACAATATGTTGTGAAACTAAGAACCTTTGAAAATCAGGTAAAACGTCTCTGAACATGCTAACCCCCCTTCGGATATTCGGATCATCCTTTTTTATGGCTATCTCCATATATATAGACGTTTTGGGAAGCAAAATTCTTTCAAAATTTTTTAAAAAAACATAGAAGGCTTGAATTTATTGACTTTTAGGAGTATATTAATTTTAGCAGGATGACCATATCTTACCTGTATCCTATAAATTAAGATGGTTGGATATTAACTGTTATAGGAAAAAAAATGGAAGAATTAAAAAAATTGCAAAAATGGTATGAAGACCAATGTAATGGGGATTGGGAACACCAATACGGTGTTAGTATTAATACACTTGATAATCCTGGATGGACTGTCATGATCGATCTAAATGACACACCTTTAAATAATAAACAATTTGAAACTGTAGCTGAGGGAGTAGGTGAGAAAAGTATCCCAGAATCAAATAATTGGATTGAATGTAAAATTGAAAATAATCAATTTGTTGGTGTAGGCGGCCCAGACAAATTAGAGAGAATTATAGAGATATTTTTAAATTGGGCAAACAATACAAACCTATAACAAAGCATCTATGAAAACACCTGTCAAGTAGAATCAGATAAAAACCTCCTAAGCATTAAAATAACTAAATAAAGTTAGCCAATTCATCTATTCGCGCTATATCCCTGATATTACTCAGAGCTTATGCGCACTATAATGATCATGACAGGGCATGCCAATCAATCCAACGGCTTATTATTTTAGCCAGCTTTGTTAACGGCCTTACCCATTAAGAGAACGGTATTGATATTCGCATTGCTTTTTAAGTACTACATAGGTTGATTTAGCTAGCTTATGCCCTATAGCCACAATAGCTACACCGTAGCCTTTCTTAGCCTTAATCTTATTAAACTTAACTGCTAGATAGGGATCTCTTCTTATTGCGGTTTGTGCTGATTCCACAAAAGCTGTTCTTAAATACTTATTACCTTGTTTAGTTATATGGCCGCTATGCAATAGCTGCCCGCTTTGATGCAGAGAAGGAACTATACCAATATATCTGGCAAACTTATGATGGTTAGGAAATCGGTTAATATCTCCTGTCTCGGCTAAAATTACATGAGCAGTAATCACACCGATACCGGGAATAGTAGTCAAAAGCTTAACCTGTTTATCTTCTTTTAAAGCTTGGCGTAATTGATTGTCTACTTTATTAATTCTGCCGGTTAAATCATCAATTACAGACAGGTAATTCTCAATTATAGATTTATAAGGTTGCCTTAAGTCTAATTGAATAAGGAATTGCCTACCTCCTTTACCGAAAAGGTCTGAGAATGATTGTTGAATACCGGCATTATCAATTATTGAATGTATTCTATTCTTAATGCTTGTACGCAGATAGATTAAGTTTTGTCGATATCTCATTAGATATCTTGCATCACGTATAGGCTTGGTAGGTATATAGGCCTCTGGCAGCATATCTACT
>JAHKAJ010000010.1 GCA_018826075.1 Candidatus Omnitrophota bacterium | reverse complement strand
ATGAGAACCTCCTTGTTTTGTGGCCCTAAGGCCGTTTGTGTATGAGCCTAATCCGGCCAGGATTATGAGCTCGATTTATTATGCACTGGCACAAGGCTATGAGCAAGGGGGTGTTTTCATGTTATCAATCCAGCCGACCCTGCTTCGCCCTTAGTCTAGATCGGAAGCACTTTGGCGGGCTACGCAGAGGCAGCTGATTTTTGTGTTATGTGAAAATAAAATGAAAAAGATAATTAAAATTATTGTGGGTAGTTTTTTAATGGTTGTTTTACTTGCGTTTATTCTTATAGGATCGGTGATTTATATGGGCGGATATTGGGAAAATATGCCTGGCCTTGATAAGATTAGTGGTCCAAAACGCTTTCGACAATATGTAACTAACCCGATACCCAAAACTATTACGAATCTTAAGGGAGGTTATTCGGGTTTTCCACAAGGCAGAATTTTGACAAATTTTAACTATTCGGGAAAATTCTCAGATAATTCCTTCCTGGAAAATTGGGAAAAATTTGACAATTATGATTCCACAGAAAGTTTTACTACATACATAGATGATATTAATGCAAATGCGTTTTATCGAAAGAAATATTATAAGAGCTATATTTACTTACTGATTAATAGCGACAAAAAAGAAGGTATCTTACTTCTTCTGTAAAAACACATAACAATTCACTCCAGCGGACTTTTTCCGCGGCTTCGCCGCTTCGCCAGGCAGGTGATTTTTGTGTTAGCAATAAAATGATACGAAACGGTTCCCGCCTAGTTTACTTTCCATTTCTGTTTTCATAAAAAGCAACAAATAGCGGCTTATTTTATTGGGCCTATTTTAGTGGGACCTGTCCCCAATTAGTTAAAAAGCAGGATGAAGCCGCCGAGAGCGAAGAAGACTAAAGCTAAAATAAGCTTGATCAAACCGACGTGTTTCTTTAAAAACTGATTAAACTTTTCTGAACCGACTCCGGCCAAAGAAAGTAAAAATACGGCTACCAAAGGCAAGATAAACATCAAATTATAAAGCAACAGATATCCCCAAGCTTTAAGATGATGCTGGCCGCTTTTTAAAACAAAAACAATGGTCGGAATATAAAGCTGGCCGGTGCAAGCCGCTTCGAGAAGCGAAACCATAAAACCTACCGAAAAAGAAGTGATTACCAAACTAAAAATGCTGTCGTTTTTCTTCTGGCGAAGTTTAGAGCCAATAGTGATATTTATTCTCTTTTTTAAAACTTTCGGGAGCTGGAGGATAGCTCCTTCGGATTTATGGGTTAACTTAAAATTAATATAATCATAAACCGCCAACGCTCCCATCAGCAAGCAAAAGGCTCCGACAAAATAATAAAACCATTTTATAAACAACGCCGCGTTGCTCAAGGAATAGAAAAACTCAAAAAAACCCAACCCGATCAAAAGATAAGTTATGAATACCGCTGAACAGTAAGAGATCCCTACGCAAATTATCTCCTTGCGTTTATAGCCATAAACCGCTAAGAACGATATAAAAAACACAATTACCGCAAAAGCGCAAGGGTTGATCCCGTCGGCCAGGCCGCTGACAGCGATGGCTAAACCGGAAAACTTCTTAAAAACATCCTTTAAATCTTTTTTTAGAATAGGCCTGGCTTTTATCTGGCTGACCAAGGCCTCCTGGATAGCTCCTTCGAGGTTAGCCTGGATCTCGGTTGAACCGACAAAAAGTTTATCAGCCAGAAAAACCGTGGGAACCGTTCCTTCAGCCTGCTCAAACTCCTCGCTTAAAGACTGAAGCATTCTTAAATTGTCCGGTTCGCTGGAATCAAGCTCCAACCAATCGATCCGGCCGAAATACTTTTCTTTAAGGCCAGGAAAAAAATTAGCCTTTAAGTCCAGGCAAATTCTACAATGGTTGGAAAAAAATACTAAAACCGTAGGCTTTTCTTTAGCATAAGCCAAGCCGCTGACTGCCAAAGTTAAAAGGAATAAAATAACTATAATTTTCCGCATATAGTTAAAATTATACCATATTCACCAATGCTTTCAAATGCCGGTTTCTTATGCCGTAACGGACCGTAAAGTTAAATCTATGGAGGGTTAGTCTATAATTACGCGGAGTGCGCAAGCGTTAATCGGTAGTTTTTTCTTCGATTGTTTTTGGCTTAGGGATGATTTCGGTAATTGAGTAGCGCTCAAAAGCAGACAGTGTGCGAAGCGTATAATCCATAGTTCTTTCGTCAGCCATAACCGGGCTGCCTACACCCACAAGCCAGGCTATGTTTTCAGGCGTAATTTCTAATCCTTCCTCGGTATGAATATCTTTGGCCAGGACTAAATGCTCATTCTGTCCGTCAGTAATCCGTAAATGATAGTTCCCCTCCCTGCGCATTTCGGCAAATTTATTGTAGATGACTTTTGCCATCTCTCCATTTTCGATAATCCTGAAGGCTTCCATTCCGCTGTTAAGAAATACTGAATATGCTTTACCGGTGTGGTCAAAATCAAACTGCCAAACCGGCTGGGAAGAAAGTTCATCAGGTGAAAATATACCAGCCTTACCGTTATCGTTGTGGGGAAAGTACTTATAGGCTGTATAGCGAGGCTGCAGCTGATCGGGATCAGGGGTAATTCTTACAAGTTCATAGCGCTTTCCATCTTCAAAACCTTTACGTCGGGCAATAAAATGATCTAACTCTAACATGTCGCCAATTTTCACCTTGTCTACTGATGACAACTCCCGGCCGTCAACGCCTTTAAAGTAAAAATGTTTTAGAGTCAATTCATTGTTTCCGGAACGCACAGTAAGCTGATAGTGATTGTCCTCTGGTGCCGTTTTTAACGCGAGCTTAAGCTTATATTGAGCCTTATCAACCGGTGCGAGCGGATTAAAGTATGCGGATAAGCCTCGATAATAGAATTCCTCGGCTAACTTCGCGCGTTCAGCTCTCTTGGGATCTTGTGAATCTCGTTCTTTATAGGCTATATCATCATTAAAACTAATCCGATTATAGTTATCAGAGCTTAATGCCCATAAAGAAGCAACTGCCTGTAATGTTTCGTGATGGATAAAACGCTCATCGCTATACCGCGGATCAACATGCTGGGCATAATCTAAATGGAGCATCTCGTGCGTGCCGTAATAAGCGCTATGCCAATCTATATCCCGGGGGCTATCAAACGACTTAGGATTTAAGAAAAGTACGTTTTCCTTGACATATGCTTCTCCAGCCAACGTATTGGAAAGACGCGGGCTTAATACGATATGCTTTGGGCCATACATCAACATATCACGCAAAGGATTGTTATCCTTTCCGTAATTAGCATCGAGCGTTTGTATAACTCTCTGAAACGACTCAACCACTTTTTTAGTCAAATCAGCCTGTTTCTCTACTAATGTCATATATTCTTCATAAGTACCGGGCAAGGCAGGCGACAAGCGGTGTTTATTTTCTTCAAAGTATTGCCGGTTCATCGGCTGAAAAGCCGCCAGCATGCGCTCTTCGGCATTAAACTGGGCACGGGGAAGTTCGCGAGAAATCATCTCGGACATCTGTTGTTTAAAATCATCGCTGAAGCTGTCGGCATAGGTGGTTGAAAATTTTATCTTTGACGCTAGCGCCTCATCCCAGACTTTCAGGGAATGTTTGCTGAAAGCCCCGTCAATATCAAGAAAAAGCTTATTCATCTGCCCATCGAACGTATTGGTGAAACCTTTAGCGTAAGCTTCCGAACCTTTCATTTTAGGCGCCGCTGTTTCATTCCAGACATCTAGAGAGTAAGCGTTGAATGCGCCGGATTTAGCCAAAAACATTTGGTTAATACTCTTATCAAAAACATTAGTAAACTCTTGAGCGTAGCGGGATGAACTCTCCATTTTAAGCGCAGCAACCCTATTCCACACATTTAGTGAGACTTTGTCAAAAGAACCGGCAGTATCAAGAAACATTTCATTCATCTCCTGGTCAAATTTGGCGCTGAACCCTTCGGCATAGGCAGATGATTTTTTCATTTTTTCCGGAGCTAAATAGTTCCAGTGGTTTAAGGCGAAAGAATCGAAAGCTTGGGGAACAGCAAGAAACATTTCATTCATATCTTTGTCAAAGGAAGGAGTAAAACCGCTGCTGTAAATGCCTATCTGCTCCATTTTTGCCAGCGAGCTATTATTCCATATCTCCAGCGACCCTTTGTTAAAAGAACCGGCTGTATCCAAAAACATCCTGTTTATGCTTTTGTCAAAGTCATTAGTAAAACTCCCTTTGTAGGCGGAAGAATTCTGGGCCTTCAGATGAACGGAGCCGTTCCAGATATCCAACGCTGTATGGTTAAATGCACCGGGCGTATTAAGAAATAAATGGTTCATCTGTTTATCAAAAGCAGCAGTAAAATCCCGGGCGTATCGAGGCGAGGCTTGCATAACATCAACAGTGCTAAGATTCCAGTAACTCAACGACTTATCGCTCGGCTTTACCTGTAACCCCAGCAGTCGCTCCATAGCCTGCTTTTCATGACTGGCGGTATAGGTGTTTTCATCATAAGCTTTCGCTTTGAGTAAGCTGGCTCGTGACAATAAATAAGCATCCAGCTCTCCGCCTTTAACGCCGGCGGCAGCCAAGCTGCTAATATCGCGTTCCCAATCAGAAGCGTTGAAACTATCCGGAGTAACCCCCGGATGATCAAGAGCCATGGCTAAATAGGCCAAGTAAGGATTAAACTCGCCGCTTCTTTCGGTGGCTATTTTTAATTGTGCGTAAAGAAGCGTCGCCGCAAAATCCCAGGAACCATGTTCGCCGTGCGCTGCTTCTATTTTTCTCACATTATCAAAATAGTCACCGCTAAAATCTTCCATACCCCAATAAAAACTAAACTCTCGAGCTCGATCTTTGACATCGCCCCCGGCGTCATTAGCAAAGGCCTCAAAATCATCGGGAGAATACATACCCGGGTGTAGGTGTGTAGGTTCACTCATGCTTTCTTCTACATATGAACGGGCTGCCGGAGCCCGGCTATCAGAAGTTTCTGATCTTGTTTGATCCGGCTGCTGACTGGTAGTTACTGCGGGTGGCGGGGGATTAAACTGGGTTTGCCAGGCTTGTTTTAGCTGCTCATCCGACATGCCGGATACTTTGGCATCATGTTTGTATTCAGTGATAGTAGCGTAACTACCGGGGTGGACGATGGGCTGGATATTGGCTCGGCCAGACCCGCCTGTTTGGGGTAAAACTACTTGATTGCCAGTAGTTCTGGGATTACCTGGAGTCTGCCCAGGCCCTGAACGGCCAGCTAAATTATCAAGAGTTCCAGCATAGATCGGTAAGGACAACAATAGAGAAGAACTGACCAAAAAAAATATATTGAAATACTTTAAGGCTTTGATTTTATTGACTCTTTCCATATTTTATTCAATAAGCTTCCGGGTAGAATTTACTATGCTATTTATTTAAATATAGCATTTTTTTAGGGTAATTTTGGCCTTTCGCGGGGTCATTCTGGAAACGTTTACAAGTAGCAGCTGTTTTTTATATTCCAAAAATAACTAATTTAGGGTAAAATGTAACGATGATTTATGAGTTTATCGATCAACAAGGGACCTTTAAATTAAAAAATCCCAACGATTACGATGCTTATTTTCCCCTAACCAATTCTAAAGGGTCTATCCTAAGTTCGATCAGCCCTAATCTTTCCGGGGACATCAAAACCGACAATGATCATTTCATTACTCCTCCGGCCAGCTCAGTGGATTTAAAAACCAACCTTCTCTGTCGAAGAGATTTTTTTATCCAGTTAAAGAATCAAACCCTGAGACTATCCCATCCTTACAATGATACCCTGGAAGCTGGTTTTCTCTATCATAAGTTAATCAAAAAAACTAAAGGCCTTGAGATTGAGATCTTAAACTTCATCCCTCATAATTTAGGCTGCGAAGTGATGCAGGTTAAGATAAAAAATAAAACTAAAAGTTCTTTGGAGATCACTCCTACTTCTTTTATCCCGCTTTATGGAAGAAGCGCTGAAAATATACGCGACCACCGCCATGTAAGCTCATTACTCAATAGAATAAAACTGACTAAATATACCATCAGTTTAAAACCGACCATGATCTTTAATGAGTCTGGCCACCAATTAAATAAAACCGAGTATTTTTCGATCGCCTTTGAAGACAATAAAAGACCGGCCCTGGGGCAATTTCCTACCCTGGATTATTTCTTGGGACAGGGCGATTTGTTAAACCCTGAAAGCCTACAAGGCAAAATAAAACCTCTGAATAAGGAGATGCCTTTTCTGCAAGGCAAAGAAGCCCTGGCTTGTTTTCGCTTTAAGAAAAAACTTCTAAAGAAAAACCAACAAGTATCCTACTATTTACTTTCCGGGATCGGCTCTCCGGAAAGCTTTTTTAAAAAACTCAACTCCCCTTCTAAAATAGACAAAGCTTTTAGCGAAACAAAAAAATACTGGTTAAACCATCTCTCGCTGCCGCAGCTTAACTTTAAAGATAAAACTTATAACAACTGGCTAAAATGGGTAAAATTACAGCCGACTTTGCGCAAATTATTCGGTAATTCCTTCTTGCCTCATTTTGACTATGGAAAAGGCGGCCGGGGTTGGCGAGATCTATGGCAAGACGCTTTAGCTCTTTTATTTATTGAGCCGAAGAAAACTAAACAATTAATCCTGAATAATTTTCAAGGGGTAAGACTCGACGGCTCCAACGCCACTATCATAACTAAAGATGGCCGGATGATCCCTGACCGCAATAATATCTCCAGGGTTTGGATGGACCATGGAGTCTGGCCTTGGCTTACTTTAAAACTCTATCTTGACAAGACTCAAGACCTCTCGATCCTCAGGCAAAAGGTCACTTATTTTGATCAGCAAAAACCTTACCGGGGGACTGTCCTGGAACATATTCTCATCCAACAGTTAACTCACTTTTTTGATGTAGGAAGCCATAATATTATCCGCCTGCGAAACGCAGATTGGAATGATGGCTTAGATATGGCGCCAGATTTAGGCGAAAGCGTAGCTTTTTCCTTTATGTATGCTGACAATCTAAAATCGCTAAGTCTAATCTTGCAAAAAATGAAAAAACAAAAAGTTTATTTATTAAAAGAAATAGTGATCCTTCTGGATCAGATAACTAAACCGATCGACTACAATAATTTTAGAGAAAAACAAAAAAGGTTAAAGCTTTTCTTACAAAAAACTAAAAATATCAGCGGCCAAAAGCAAGAAATAACTTTAAGGGGGCTGATTATTGACCTGGAGAAAAAATCCCAACATTTATCAGCTTGGCTAAGAGAAAAAGAATGGCTAAAACAAGGATTTTTTAACGGCTACTACGATAATAAAGGCAAACGCGTTGAGGGAAAGATTAAGGGAAAGCTAAGAATGATGCTGGCTTCTCAGGTGTTTGCGATCATGAGCGGCGTAGCCACTGACCAACAGATCAAAAAAACATGGCTTTCAATCAACCGTCACCTAAAAGACAAAAAACTAGGGGGATTTAGGCTCAATACTGATTTCGGTTCGATTTATCCGGATCTAGGAAGGGCTTTCGGGTTTTCTTACGGTAATAAAGAAAATGGCGCCTTTTTTAATCATATGGTGGTAATGCTTGGCTTTGCTTTATGCCAACGCGGGTTTATCCGGGAAGGCCGGGAAGTATTAGCTTCTATTTACAAAATGGCTACGGCTAAAAGCGCTAAAATTTACCCGGGGATTCCTGAGTATTTTGACTTAAGCGGCAAGGGGCTCTACCTTTATCTTACTGGTTCGGCCAGCTGGTATATTTATGCCTTACTCGAAGGAACTCAAAGAAAGGATTAACTGGCTGTTATCATTTACCTCAGCCAGCTCGACTCTATCTTGGCTAATAGCCATTACCGAATAATTACCTATCCGGTCAGACTGCTTTAAGACCTGCCCGTTAATGATCGCCAACGGAGAATCTTCGGAATAAATTATTCCGCTAAGAAGGTAGGCTCCGGGTTTTCTTTGAGTAGTAGCTGAGTTTTCTGATTGAGCAATCTTAGCTGTCTGTCGACCTTGTTGGTTAATCAAATATTCTTTTCTCGCTAATGAAGACAGGGAAAAAACTTTACCCAGGATGAATTGCCAATTAAAACTAACTACCGAAATCAAGCCGGCAGTCAATATGAGAAGCATAAACATCCTAAAAAATCTTCCGCTTAAAAAAACGGTTCTCTTTTTAGGCTTGGCTGAACTAAAATTTTCTTTCGAATCCCGGTAAGAGTTATTGGAATTTTCCTTTTGTTCAACCTTTTTTAAGGCTTCATAAATTATACTCATTGCAGCTCCTTGATGCAGGCTGAAAATATTTCCGGGCCGAAAACATTATACTCCTTAACAAACCCTAAAAGCAGGGCCCGGTCACAAAGCATGTTGATCAGCCGGGGGATACCTTTAGAAAATTCATAGATCAGTTTAAAACTGTCTTGGGAAATTTCAATATGCCCGGCTTCTGCCTGTTTCAAACGAAACTTCACATAGCGTTCAGACTCCTCAAGGCTTAAGGGAGAAATATTATGTTTAACGAAAATTCGCTGGTGGATTTGACGCAGGTTAAATTTGCTAAGCTTCTCGATAAGCTCGGGCTGGCCGACCAATACGATCTGCAACAATTTATCGCTGGTGGTCTCTAAATTAGAAAGTAGGCGTATTTGTTCGAGTTGACGATTAGTTAAATTTTGGGCTTCATCGATAATCACTACGGCATTTTGGCCTTTCAAACTGATATCTACCAGGAAGGTATTGAGGCTGCTGATAATATCCAAACGGCTCATTTTTTTGAGCTTAAGACCGAAATCCTCGACTATCGCCTGTAACAATTGCACTTCGCTAAAATAAGGGTTAAGGATCAAAGAAGTTTTTGTAGTCGTAGGCAATTTCTTGAGTAAAACCTTACAGAGGGTAGTTTTACCAGTGCCTACCTCTCCGGTTATAAGAATAATCCCTTTTCTCTCCTGAATCCCATAAAAAAGAGAAGCCAGAGCTTCTTTGTGCGGCAGACTTTCAAAGAA
The DNA here is from genome assembly GCA_018826075.1 of Candidatus Omnitrophota bacterium. Taxonomy (GTDB): domain Bacteria; phylum Omnitrophota; class Gorgyraeia; order Duberdicusellales; family 4484-171; genus JAHKAJ01. Next base: position 20,255 of record JAHKAJ010000010.1, on the reverse strand, counting down.
AAAGTGCGGATCAGAAGTGATGTTGAAAGGGGTTTTCTTTAAACCGTAAAGCTCAAGATACATAATTTTTACTTCTTCTTTTTAGTTTTTTTGCTTTTCTTCTTATCAGTATCCTTCAGCTTGAATTCAGAAAAAACTTTACTATCCTTAATAAACTCATCACCCATCAGCCGGCCCGGTTCAACTATTTTTGCAGTGATAAAAATCAAAAGGTCGATTTTCTCAATATCTTTGGTCTGGCGTTTAAACAGCCATCCAAACAGAGGAATCCTGCTTAGAAAGGGTATTCCAATATCGTGTTCGGTCTTTACATCTTTAAGCAGGCCGCCGATGACAATGGTTTCACCGTCCTTAGTGACCACCTGAGTTTCAGCTTCCCGAGAGGTCAACCAGGGATAAGAAACCAGTGTGGTTCCAGCCTGATCCTTAACTGTAACATCGCTTAAGCGGGAAGTAATCGCCGGATGAATGATCATACTGATATAATCCTCATTTTCACCGCAGATCTGGGGGACTACATTCAATTGGATTCCAATATCCTGGTAGTAGTCTAAGGAACCGCCGGTAATTTGGGAAGTTTCAGCGCTGGTTTCGGTCTTGATGATCGGGTATTTCTGGCCGACTAATATCGAAGCTTCCTGATTGTTAAGGGTGAGTATAGTCGGGGCTGAAAGAGTGTTAGTGCGAGCGTCTTCTTCAAGAGCATGGACAATGACCTCAAACTGATTGCCAAGTAATTTTTTATATATCAGTTTAAAACTATTATCGGTCAAAGCGGTGGTTTTGGCTCCGAAACCTGAAGGAGTGGGCGCTATGGCATGAGCAGCAACCTGAGCCAGGTCTATGCCGGCTTCGCTATCTTTAGTATAAGGAGTATAAACAAAACTGCTGCTGCTATCGGCTCCAGTAGTCCCGGTTCCCCAATCAATGCCAAAATCATCAAGAAGATCCCGGTTGACTTCCATGATCCTAGTCCTGATCATTACCTGTTTAGGCATGATATCGACTTTTTCTAATAAAGCATCTATCTCGTCTAATTTTTTAGCTACGTCAGAAACTACCATTACTTTTGTCCGGGAAGTCTTTTCTTCTTTGGCTCTTTCTCTTTTAGTTACATCTGAACCGAAAGTCCAACCGGCCTGGCCGGTGATCTCCAATATTGAAATTCTTCCGATCGGCGAAAGTATCGGTTCAATAGTTTTTTTAGCGTCACCGGCATCAATATACTTTAAATGATAGACTTTAGTTTTAGGAGGTTCTACTTCCTGGCGTTCCTTCTCCTGCGATTCCCGCTCACGGATCTTCTCGCTAGTATCTACTAAAATTATATTGTTACCCACCCACTCATAGGTATAGTTATACGGCCTGATCACTGCCTCAAGAGCGGTAAACCAGTCAACGTTTTCCAGGCTTACACTGACTAAACCGGCGACATCCGGACTGACTACAATATTAATATTTTTCCCGTCTTTAGTAGCTTTTTGGGCTATTGATTGAAGGACGATCTTTATATCTACATCCTTAAATTTTATAACCGGAATAACCTCTTCTTGAGCCTGGCCAGGAAAAGCCAGCGACAAAAAAACTAAAAGAAAAACTGATAATATAAATTGTTGGCATTTCATCTCACTCCTCCAGTTTTAAAATGAATTCCTGTCCATCTTTTTCCAAAACAACTCTTTTTTCTTCGATCGATAAAACCTTATATTCTCCTACAAAGCCGCCGGTCTTAACCACTTCGTCGTTAACGATTGCTACCGATTCTCCTTGGGAATAAATTATCCCCCCTAAAACCATACCGGCAATATCTATTTCGCGGACGATCAAGATAAGGCCGTTTTTGCTGACCAAGGGTGAAAAAGGGTCCCGTTGGCTGCTACTGAAAACATAAGTCGAAGACTTTTTGTTTTCGAGATTACCTTGAGCCAATACCCCAAAAGGTAAGGCTAAAACCCCGCTTAAAAAAACTAAAATTATTCTTTTTCGATTATGCCGCATAAAATCATTTCTAAAGAATTGTAAGGGTAATCTGATACTATTTTTAGCTGTTGAACTTCAAAAAAATACTGGCTGTTCTGAAGAAAACTTAAAAATAAAGCCAGGTTATGAAACTGACCCTTAGCCTTTATATTTATCGGCAAATAAAAAAGCTTTTGGCCAGATAAGTTAAGGGGATCTTGTGATTTTCCCGGAAGGAAAGACTTAATTTCGATATTAAACTCTTTGCTGGCTTCAGAGATAAAGGATAGTGACTTTGAGGCCTCTTCGGAATTAATAAAACGGTTTTGATTTATTTCAATCTCCCGGCGTAATTTTTCATTAACATCGGCATACTGGCTAAGACGCGGCCAATCATTTTCAACAGTTTCAATTTGCTTTTTCAAGATGGCTGTTTTTTTACCTAAATCAATCACTCGTTTAACGCTCCAGGGTAGCAAAATAAAAACTTCGGCAATGATGACGACAATCAGAATTAAAAAAACTACAGTCTGTTTATCAAAATTTATCTTTTGCATTCGATAATAAATTTTAGGACTTCCTGGCCGTTAAAATCAACTCTTATTGATTCAACTATTTCTGAACTGCCGAATTTTGAAGAAAAGTATTCTTTTTGTCTCAAACCCTTAATAAACTCCTCTATTGAAACCAAGTAATCCTGGTTCCATTTCACTACATACCCTTCTATCTTTAAAACCTGATCGTGGAAATCAAAATTCTGAAACCAGATATTTTTAGGTAAAGAGGAAAAAATATCTCCTAAAATTAAAGCCATCTCGTAACTGGGGGTCAAAATTTTATCTAACTGCCCTTTCTCTTTTTTTAGCTTATCCATCTGAGACTTAACATCTTGGAGTATCTTGGCTTTCTCCGACCATTGCTTCCAGCGTTTATTGTAAGCAGTATAACTATGGGCTTTTTTCAAAATAGCCACATTTACCAACAAAACTAACCCCAAACCCAGAATGGCAGCGATGACTACCAGGGGAGTATAAGAAACCATATTTTGTAAAGCCAGACTGGAATTCTTCTCTTTCTGGGGATTTAGGTTGATGACTACTTTTTTCATATCTAGAAATCGCTGTAGGGGCGAGCCGCCGGCTCGCCCCTACTGTTATGTCAATAGACCAAACACCACTGCCAGTGAGCTTTTTAAACTATTGAATTTTTTATCTGAACCCGGATGGTCAAATTGTTTCAAAGCCGTTGGCGAAACCGGCAACACTTCTACATCGGTATCTAAAGACTCGGCGAAAATTTTTTCGATTCCTTTGATCGAAGCCAAACCTCCGGTTAAATAAAGCTTATCGATATGCTCACCTTTGTTGACCTCGAAATAGTCAAAAGAACTTTTCATCTCTTTGCAGAGCCCGGAGACACTGCCTTGGATAATTTCTAAAAACTCACTGACGATGTTTAATCCCAGCAGTTCTTTTTCCACTTCCTCGGGGCTTATGCCTTTAGTCCTAGCGGCAATCTCGACTATCTCTTTTGTGCTGAACTTGACATCCCGGGTAATAAAAGGCATCCCCTTATTGATGATGGTCATGACTGAAAAACTACTTCCGATATCTAGAATGCAGGCATTGCTCTCTTTATTGTCGCCAAACCGATCAAGAAACAAGTTGATCAAACAGATGCTATCTAAATTAATCTCCGACACCGCTAGGCCCAAAGGTTTAAACGCTTCCAGAATACTATTAATAAAATCCTTTTTGGCTAAAGCTAATAAGATCATGACTTCGCCAGGGCTAATATCCTTCAAAATATAGTAATCAAAAAATACCTCTTCCGGAGAAAAAGGAATGTGCTTATTTAATTCGTAAAAAAGGGCTTGCTCCAATTTTTTCTTCTCCATCTTGGGAAAGGGAAAATAACGCACTAGACAAGAAGGGTTTTTTACTGAAACCTTCACTGTTCTAGCTGAAATTTTTCTTTCCGACCAGATCTTCTTCAAAGTTACCGGTAGATCCTGATTCAGTTCTAAAAAATAGTCAGCAATCCGGCCCTGACGCAAAACTAAACCTTTTAGGTAACGGTTGCCGATATTGATCCCGACACTTACCTCGTCTTTAGTTTTTAAAAAATTATTTCCCGAAAGGAAGGTTTTGACTTTTCCCTTGATTTGACTAATCGGAAGATATTGCTTTAGCTGCTCCATATTTAAGACCGGATGAATTGATACTGTATATATATTAGTATAGCCCTTATCGCTTGTCAACGCAATATCTTACTCTACCTGAGAAAATCCGGCTGGGCATCCTGAATCAGTATGAGCAGTGGGGGCTGGGGTGTTTACAGATTGAGAACGGCAAAGAAAACCGTCTTCGTCAATATAATAACTTTTGGCTTGGCCTAAATTACTTGGCTCGGCCGTAGCATAAAAATCAAAAGAACCATTAGAGAAAACCTTGAAATTATAACTTTGCCGGGATCCTGAGGCCAGAGAAGCATCAATATAGGCAGGCCTGGCTTCGGCCAGCTGCCCTAAAGTTGCATATTCAGAGTTTGTCGCCCGCCACTGGATTTGGGCGGTACAAATAATCCGAAGACTATTGGCAGCTATCACCTCCTGGGCAAACATTCGGGAACGTAAAAGATTAGGTATGGCTAAAGAGGCCAAAACCGCAATAATCGCTACGACGATCATGACCTCGATCAAAGTAAAACTTTCGCTGTTGCTATTCTTGTAGCCGAAGTTTCTATTTCGCATTCCAGTTTATCTTGAAAAGATATAAACCTTCTTGATCATCTGAGAGGAAAGGCTCGAAATATTTAGAGTTTTTCGCCTTGGTAAAGATAAGCCGGCTAAACAGACTTTGACCCAAAGCTTTATCTGAAACTCCGATACACTCCCAGCCATGATCACCTTTAAAGAAAAACCCCCCCGAAGTAAATCTGGGACTATTATAATCATCCAGCTCTTGGTAGGTTAAATTCTTACCGTCAAAGATAAAAACAAAACTAAGATTTTTAAACACACTCTGCTGAGGGTCAAAAATCTTAGCCCTTAACCTGTTTAAATCCAGACTAACCCCATTGCTAAAATAAACTACTCCTGCCTCCTCGTTACCCTTGCCTACATAAAGAGGAAACATCCATTTACGGGAAACAACCTCATTAATCCCGGCTGAAGTCTTAGAAAGGCTGACTTCCTGATAAAGCTTTTCGGCGGCTTCTGGTTCCATTGCAAAGACTTTCATAAGTTTGTCAAGCACGATGGCTTCAGGAATTTTTTTATTTTTTAGTATATAGACCCTGGCAAAATCCCAATTCCCTAAAAAAGAGATAGCCGCCATTTTATAAATCATATCGCTGTCTACAAACAGGTAAGCCGGAGCCGGTTCTTTGAAAAAAACCGCCTCTTTGATCTTTTTGGCTAAACCTTTAGGTATTCGGTATTCACTAAAAATAGCATCTACCTTACTTGGCTCGGACTTTAATATTTTGTCCAAAAACGCCACTAAGGCGAAATCGTCAGGGAAAAAAGTATTCACCTGATCGAAAAGGGCATCTGATGAATTATTAACCATTCTCAAAATCCTTAGTGCTTCCTCCTCGGAATCGGACAGAAAGACTCTGGCCATCCAGTAAGTAATCGGCGCATCCTGGGCTTGAGGGTCGACTATGGTTCGTCTTTTGGCTAGCTCTTTAAAATAATTCCCATAATCCCACCAACTGTTAATAATGCTGTTCTGAGGCGTATTCTGGTTTATTTGCTTCATGAAATCATACCAGCGGTCATTGACCATGGGAATCTGTATATTTGCCTGGTTAAATCCTCTCTGGATCGGCAGAAAAACTATGAAACCGATTGCCCCGGCTGCACTGGCCGCTACAATAATCCTTAATTTTAAATCAGCCACTTTTTTTAGTTTTAACACCAACTGTTGCCAGGCTTCGACTAAGGCGGCGCTAAGAAAAATCCCCAGCGGCACAAAGAGAAATTGAGTAAACCGCACGCCTTTGAGGCTGGCGAAAAACATAACAAAAATCCAGTAACTAAGCAAAAGCACCAGCTCAGATTTTTGCCCTCTTTTCTCTTTAAGGTAAATCCAAAGCAAGCTCAACAAAGAAAGCATAAAAATTATCCAGCCTCCGGTATATAAAGGAATATCCTTGGGGCTGCCGCCTTTTAATTCTGAAACCGTATATAAAACCGATGGCCAAATCGAAGCTGAAAGTGATTTCCCTAAGCCTAAATTTTTAATCAAAGATTGGTAAAGAAATGAGAACGGTTCGGTCCCGGCGATAGCTAAACAAAAAATCACGCTTCCGGCTGAGAAAACAAAAAAAGCGGTCAAGTAAGGAAAACTTTTTTCTCTAAACATCTTCCAGTCACGAAAATACAGACATAAATTATTAAACAACAGAGAGATAAAAAAAGCGATGATTACCGCAAAGATAAACCACCAGCCTACCCAGGTAAAAGCATATAAACCCAGCAATGCCGAGGCCAACAGGGAATATTTGGTAATCGAAAGAAAAGATTGTTTTCTTATTCCTAAAACTAAAACCCAAACTATTAGAATCGGCCATAAAACATTAAAAACATCCTGGTCAAACCAGCCGGCACAACTGCGGTTTATGAAAACCGGGCTAAGGCCGATGAACAGGACTGCAAAAACCCCGGCGAGTTTTGAGAAAAAATAACGGCAAAATAAATAGAGCACTGTGCAAAATACCATCACTAGAAAAACCGGTAAATAAAAAACAAACTTTTCTAAAGTTAAGGATGGGAAAATAAATAGACTGGCCTTATACGAAAATGCCGAAAAATAATAAAGAAACTGGTAGCGAGGAACCGGGCTGCCCTCGGGGGCAAGCATAAAACTATCGTATGCTTGCCGGCCGACTAAATTATCGCCCGGATAACCATTTTCTAAAATCAGCCGGGTAAACCGCAGGCGGCAGTAAGGGTCTACCTCCAGCAAATAAGTCTGTTGATTCTCATCTTGATACTGGTCTTTAAGGCGCCGGTATTCTTTGTCGGCTTCGGCCTTAAAGGCGGCTTTGTTCTTTTTCCCTTCCCGGATTATCTTTTTTATAATTTCCTCTTTGATCAAGGGGTTGTAATCCGGGTACTGTTTCTGAACAAAATCATGAGCCCGGGTAAGCAGCAGCTTCTCTGTATTGAGACTGGCTCTTTTTTTTAGTTGAGGAAAATAGGCCGGAAACAGGCGCAGGTGCACGTTTAAACCCAAAACGATTAAAAAAATAACTAACGGCAGTATTTTTTTAATTTTATTCATAGCTATAAAAAAGGCGGTGGGAATCCCACCGCCTTTTTTTGGATCTACAATTTGCATTTACTGCATCTCAGCGTAACTGGCCGGGCAAGCATTGGTTCCTTCATGAGCTGCGGCAGCAGTTCCGCCTGCAGTGGAACGGCAAAGAATTCCATCTTCATCGATGTAGAACGAATGGCCTTGAGCAGCAGCGTGCACTGCCCGGGCGGCAAAAGTTCCATTGGTATTATCAGCTACCACTGTAAAAGTGTAGCCCTGTTTGCTTCCGCCAGCCAAGGTTGTGTCAATGTAGGGCGGATTTTCACTACCCAAAGTTGCCAAGGCAGCATAACCGGGGTTTGTCGCCCGGTATTGGATTTCGGCGGCAGCTACGGTATGTAAAGCTGCGGCGGCTGCGGACTCCTGGGCTGAAAGACGGGCTCTTAAAAGATTAGGAATTGCTATCGCAGCTAAAAGAGCGATGATAGCAACTACGATCATGATCTCGACAAGAGTAAAACCTTTTCTCATTTCCTACCTCCGTTTTTCAATCGAGGCTTTCTTCGTTCTGGCTTGGACTTCACCTCCTTTTTTGAACAAAGCCTCTTAATAATAATATAATATAAAGAACTACAACCTATTGCCTAGCTTGAATTTAAAAGAACGCTTTCTTCTCAGTTAAAATATATCACACTAAATCAGCTCTGTCAACCTTAGTGAACCCCGCCAATATACTGGGTAATCTTAATTATCGGCAAAAACAAGGATATCACGATACCGCCGACTATTACCCCTAAAAAAGCGATAACTATCGGCTCAATCAGGCTGGATAATCCGGCAACCATGGCATCAGTTTGCTCCTCATAAAACTGGGCTATTTTAGAAAGCATTTCTTCCAGCCGGCCGCTCTTTTCGCCAATCGAAACCATCCGGGTAACCATCGGAGGGAACACTCCGGTTTTCTCCAAAGGAATAGATATCGGCTGGCCGTCCTGGATGGCTTGCTTTGACTCCATAACCGCATCTTCAATAACCGTATTCCCAGAAGTCTTAGCCACGATTTCCAAACATTTCAATATCGGCACACCGCTGCGGACCAAAGTAGAAAAAGTCCGGGAAAATTTAGCAATCGAAATTTTTCTAATCAAATCCCCGAATACCGGAAGCTTTAAAATAAACCTGTGAAATCTACGTTTGCCTTTAGGATTTTTAATATAATTTTTGAAGATGACACTTCCGCCAAAGATTAAAACCGGAAAAGTAATAATCACTACCGGCTGGCGGACCAGGTCTGAAACCTTTATTAAAATCTGTGTAGGTAACGGCAAAGCACCGCCGAGGGCAGAAAAGATTTCTTTAAAAGTAGGTATTACCTTAAAAATTAAAAAAGAAGTTATGGCTATAGCCATAAACACGATAACTATCGGGTAGTAAAGCGCTGAGATCACTTTCTTTTTTAAAGCGCTTGATTTTTCCAAATATATGGAAACTCGGTTAAGGATTTCAGGAAGATTTCCGGAAACTTCAGCGGCCTCAACCATACTTAGATAAATATCGGGAAAAACATCCTTATGGTTGGCTAAACTGGCGGAAAGAGCGGCTCCTTCTTTCACCTGCCGCAAAACCGAACTGATAACTTCCTTGAAATAAGCCTGCTCTACCTGCTCGGTCAGAATAGCCAAACATTCAACCGCCGGAATGCCGCTTTCAATCAGGGTAGTAAACTGGCGTGAAAATATTACTAGATCGTCGGTTTTTACCCGCCGTTTCCTTTTGGGCTTTTTGGCTTTTTTAGCTTCCTCGATTGAAAAAATAAGACAGCCCTGCTTATGAAAATGTTCAATCAGCTTCTCTTTAGATTCAGCTTCAATAACGCCTTTAGTTGTCTTCCCTTCCTGGTCTTTAATAATATAAGAAAATGGGTTCGCCATATTTAACTTTTTTTACTCCGAAGTAACCCGGATAATCTCTTCGATCGAAGTAGCCCCCTCGATACATTTTAAAAGGCCGTCTTCAGCCAAAGACTGATAATTTTTAAACTCCCGGGCATATTCAATTATCCTGTCTTCGGGAGCTTCTTCGATAATCATCTCTCTTATTTTATCATCTAAAAGAATAATTTCCAGGATTGCTACTCTGCCTCGATAGCCGCTTTGGCCGCAAAACGAACATCCTTTAGCCCGGTAAAATTCTCCTTTGTTCTTGCCGACTTTTGAATTATAAAATGAGGCAAAGCCCAAGCGGCTCAACACATCTTCACCAATAGTATATTTTTCCCGGCATTTAGGACAAAGTGTACGAACTAGGCGCTGAGCTGTAAGGGCAACCAACGAAGAAGCTAAAAGGAAGGGCTCAGTGCCCATGTCGCGCAGGCGGGCAATAGCCCCTACGGCATTATTGGTATGCAGGGTAGAAAGGATCATTTCTCCGGTAAGCGAAGCTTTGATCGCCGTATCAGCGGTTTCTGAATCGCGGATCTCACCGACCATGATCACATCAGGAGATTGGCGAAGAACAGAACGCAGGCCCACTGAAAAAGTCAAACCGATATCAGGATTAACCTGGATCTGGGTTATCCCTTCCAAATGATACTCAACCGGGTCCTCAATGGTTATAATATTTTTATCAGAAGTATTTATCTGGCTAATGATCGAATAAAGAGTTGTTGATTTTCCCGAACCGGTCGGTCCGGTAACTAAAATGATCCCAAAAGGAGCTTTAGCGGCTTCCTGGAATATTGAAAGCGGTTCCGGAGAAAACCCTAATTTTTGTAAGCCCACCGATAAACTTTCTTTGTCCAAAACCCGCAAGACAAACTTTTCTCCGAAATTAGTCGGTAAGCTGGAAACTCTAAAATCTATCTCTCTGGACTCAAATTTTACCCGGAACCTACCGTCTTGGGGCAGGCGCGATTCGGTGATATCCAAAGAGGAAATAATCTTAAGCCGGGCGATCACCGCTTGCTGATTGATTTTAGGGAAGTTAAATTCATCGCTTAAAATTCCATCTATCCGGTAACGCACCACTAATTTATCTTCATAGGGTTCGACATGAATATCAGAAGCCCGTTTTTTTAAAGCGTTATAAATAATCACATCAATTGCCCGGACTATCGGAGGATGTTTACTTTCTGAAATCAGGCTTTCCAGATCCTGCTTAGCACCTTCGGATTCAAAACTTTCTTCGGCTTCAACATAAGAAGCATCGCCGCTAAAAGTTTCCGAAATGCTCTCTGTGGATTTATACAGTGAACTAATAGCTTTATTGATATCCTTCTGCCGGGCAAGGACCAAGTCAACTTTTTCGCTCTTGGTGATGATTTTTATATCGTCATGAGTTATGACGTCTATGGGGTTGGCGGTAGCCAGAGTCAAGACATTTCCGATCTTACAGACCGGCAAGACCTTATGTTTGACAGCCAGTTCCTTAGGCAAAAGTTCCTGGTTTTTGTTAGGTAGTTTATACTTACTAAGATCAAGAAAAGGGATCTTGAGTTCTTTAGAAAAAATTAATAAAAGCTCCTCTTCACTGACCAGCTCGTTCTCGGTCAAGATCCGGCGTAACTCCTCATAAGTGCTGGCCCGTTTGGAAATATCTGAAATGAACTTTTTATCGCACTTTTTGCTATCCTTAATATGGGCTAGGATCTTATCTTTTATAGTCATGTTAACGGCTCATCGGGTGCGGTAACTTTAAGCACCTCTTCTAGAGTAGTGATCCCTTTTTCGATCTTAAGTATCCCGTCCTGGCGTAAAGTACGCATGCCTAGTTTACGGGCTTGTTTTTTAATCATGCTTTCCGAAACCTTGGAATTAACCAGGTTTTTTATCGGGAGTGTTGCCGATAAATATTCACAAACAGCCACTCTTCCTTTATAGCCGGTATTCTGGCAATGCTGGCAGCCTTTTGCCTTGTAAAGCTGCGCCTGTTTAGCAATCAAATAGCGCTGGCGTAAGGAATCAGAAAGTTCCATTTTCTCTTTACACTTAGGGCACAAAACTCTGACCAAGCGCTGGGTAAGAACACCGACCAAAGTCGAAGAAAGTAAAAATGCCTCTACTCCCATGTTGACCAAGCGGGTGATTGAGCCGGCGCTGGTGGTAGTATGCAAAGTAGATAAAACCAGATGCCCGGTAAGTGCTGACTTGATCCCCATATCAGCAGTATCAGCATCTCTGATCTCGCCGATCATGATTATATCGGGATCCTGACGCAGGATCGAACGTAGACAAGCCGCAAAAGTAAGATGTACCGCCGGATTTATGCTCACCTGGTTGATTCCCTTTAACTGATATTCTATCGGGTCTTCCACGGTAACAATATTTTTCTCGGGGCTATAAATATGCTCGATCACTGAATAAAGAGTGGTGGTTTTACCGGTACCGGTGGGCCCGCAAACTAAAAAAAGGCCGTGAGATTTAAGGCTGTCAACTTTCAGCTGCTTCAATACCTCATCTTCGAACCCCAAACGGCCTAAATCCAGAAGGGCCGTGGTCTTATCTAAGACTCTAATGGCAACTTTTTCGCCGACGCTGGTAGGCAAAACCGACACCCGAAAGTCGACATTTTTGTTGAGCATTTTACTGCGAAACCTTCCCTCCTGGGGAAGCCGGTGCTCGGAAATATTTAAATTACACATTACTTTTATCCGGGATATAACATAAGGGTGGATTTTTTTCGAAAAATTATCGATTTGCCGTAAAATCCCGTCGATCCGGAAACGAACCCGGCTTATCTGCTCCAAAGGTTCGATTAAAACATCTGATGCGCCTTCTTCAACTGCTTTGGCCAAAAGAGAATTGGTAAATTTTATAACCGGGGCTTCCTCGATCGAGCCGATAAACTCTTGTTGGCTTTCTTCTTTTCCCGGCCGCTTAATAATCTCGAGATCTCCGGGTGCTTCACCTTTAATAATATCCTCAATGGAAGATATCTGGACTTGAGAATAATAAGTTGAGATAGCCTCCCTGATCTCCGAAAGCGGAGAAATAATCGGATTGACTTCGCATTTAGTGATCTTTTTTATATCATCGATAACTAAAACATTCAAAGGGTCGCCCATAGCTACAGTTAAAGTATTTCCGATTTTACCGATCGGCAAAACTTTCTGGTCGCGAGCTAAGGTTTCGGGGATCAAAGCGATGACTTCTTTGGGAATATTGAGGTTGAGTATCCTGACTGGAGGTATTGACAAATAACCCGATAAAAGGTCTACCAGTTGTGCTTCCTTAAGGTAACCCAACTGGACTAAAAGCTCGACTAAAGAACCACCCTTTTTTTTATGGGCGGCTAAAGCTTTATCCAAATCCTCTTGATTTAAGAGTCCCTTTTCAACAATATAATCGGTAAATTTTTTCCGCTTCATCTTTAATGAGACTTTCCCGATTTAATAGTAATTAAATCGGGATTAGTCGAATTAAACCCCGCTCTTTTGGCAAGAGCGGCGGTAATAGAACGGCCCGCCAAAAGGGCGGGGTCAAGCTCGTCCAAATAACTTACGTTCGCTGCGCTCCCTAAGTTATGGACTCGCTTGATAAAATCTCCCTATGCCGCCGCGGATGTCAGTAGGCGTGCTCACAAATATTTGGATGTCACAATGGGTCAAATCTTCTAAATCTTCAATGGCTTGGATATTAAGAGGGTTGGCCATAGCTACAGTTAAAGTAGTGCCGATTTTATCTATCGGAAGTAGACAGTAATGACTACACACATTCTTGGGAACTATCGAAACGACCTCTGAAGAAACCTGATAATTTTCAAGAGGAAGGTAGGGATATCCGAACTGTAATGACAAACAATAAGCTATGTCTTCCTCTTTGGCAAAACCCAGATTTACAATCACTTCTCCGATCAACCCGCCTTGGTTTTTTTGAACTTCTAAAGCTTCTTTAAGCTGGGCCGAATTTATAACGCCTCTTTCGGCTAAGATTTGCCCCAGAGGTTTGTCAACTTTTTTATAGGATTTCATGGTTGCCTATTCGGCTGATCCAGATTTGACAAAATTTAATAATTCTTTGGCGCTGGTTCCGTCTAAAGGGCTCTCGGCCACTGAAAAAGAAAGTGCTACTTTATCTTTGGTTATCTCTTTAAGCGACGCTTCTACTTTTTTGGCTACTTCGCAGGAGCAACGTTTATTGCTTTCAATAAGAATAGCTCCCAAAATTTTAGGGCCGATTCTTCCGGCAATATCGATCGGACGCAAAGTTTTTTTGAAAGCATGGCCCAGTTTTTTAAGCAAAGTCTCGGCTTCGATCATACCTTGTTCCTTTTGATAGTTATCGTAGCCTTTAATTTCCACGGCGATTAAACCACAGGGCCGCTGGTAAGCGCTGGCCCGTTTGATCTCCTCTTCCAGCCTTCGGGTGATCATCTTCTCATTGTAAAGATCGGTTAAATGATCGAGTATTTCTAACTCTTCGATCTTTGAAGAAAGCCGGGCATGCTCCCAAATCAAAGTAACGTTCTGAGAAAATAAATTCAGTACTTCCAATTCATCTTTAGTGAAAGAATACCCAACTTGATCATTGCCAGCCCCCACCATGCCCACAGTTCTTCCTTTAGCGATGATCGGAACGATGACCATATTGGTCATCCCTAATTCCTGAAGCCAGGATTGATAGGCTTTAGCCTTATTGCTTAAATCAATAATCACTAACCCCATTTGGCGAGGTAAGTCTGTATTTCTCTGGCTGACAAAATCATTCATTATTTGATCGCTAAGCCCTAAGGCAAAAATAGTTTTTAAGCCTCCATCGACCCCTTCCTTTAAACAGCAAAAACAAATATTAGCCTCCAGAAGCTTCCTTAAGTGTTCACCTAGAAACCTGATGATCTCCTCGGCCGGGGCGTCTTTAGAAAATAAATCGTTGGCCTGCAAAATCGCTGAAAGAATAAGCACTTTTTTAGTGACTTCCCGGTTAAGTTCTTCGGTTTTCTGAGTAAAGCTTCTTAACTCTTCAAAGCCGGTTCTGACTTTGTCCGAAAGTAGGTTGATGACTGTTTCCAAACTCTGGACTTCATCGGAAATTTCCGGGGCTTCCTCTCCGATATCCTCTAAAGTGCTCTTGGATTGCGCATAAACCCTGACAATCGAAGAAAATACCTCAAAAATAACCCGCCAGCCCAAGAATACCAGCAGCAGCAAAACCAGGGTTGCCCAAAAAGAGATATAATAACCGAACAGGTAGTAAGTCAATACGATGACTGGGATGAAAGAAACCATGGCAATGGCAATCCAGATCCTTCTTTTCAGACTTAGATTAGTTATGGCTTTTTGCATTTTTACGGTTTCCTCCTTTAGACTAATTTTCTGCGCCTAAGGCTTTGAAAATTCGCTGCCTCAATTGAAATACTATCACTTTTAACAAGGGGTGTCAACAAACTTACAGCTACCAATTGGTCATTTTTGGCGGTTTGGGGAAGAATTTTTTACAGACTTTCAATTTAGGAGGAACGGTTTTCCATCTAAGCTCTCCCCCCCGACAGCATCATCTTCTTGAAAAAGAATCGTATCCTTATCTTGAAAAAATACCTCTTTTTCAGCCAGCGGGGTATTGACCTGGGGCGATGCAGGCAACAAAACAGTTTTCTCCTGGCAAGCGATAAAGAAGTTGATTATAACCACGGTCAGGGAAATAATCATAAACACACCGAAACTAATCATTATTTTCTTGCTCACTTTGCCTCCTGATAACTTTTATGACTTTTAAGATTAATGACTCCTCCAAATTAAACCCATATCTTCAATATCAGTTTGCAAAAAGGGTGCCACAACTGTAAAGGTACGGGCTGTAGGATAATAGGGCGGCGACATTGCACCAAGCATTCTGGTATCATAGATAAAATTTCTTCCGTAACCGGAAAGCTGGCTGGTTCCCCAAAACGTACCAAAAGGCCCATAAAAATCAGTAATAACTCCTCCCAATAAATTTACATCACCGCTGGAAGCCTTAGTCCGGTAATCGTCAACTGTAAAAATTCCATGGGGGGCCATAATAACTGCGTGTACATCTAAATTGCTGGGGGCAGAGCTACCGATGCGCACATCACCGCCCCAGGAAAGAATACCCAAAAGGTTAGCATAGCTAACGGCGTTCAAAGAAGGGGAGGTATCATAGTCCTGGTAACGAATGTGTCCGCTGATCACAATATCATCCTGACTGGAAACGGTCACCTGGCTCTGGCTCTGAACAGTACCGCTTAAACTGGTAACGTTACCTTTATCAAATATGATCACTCCTTCATCGCCAACACCATCAGGAATTCCATCGTAAATATTGCTCACCACCCCTTCTTGAACAGTTGTCTGAGAATTAGTATAATCAACCGTTATCGTTTTTGAGACTGAACCTTGAGTAATCGTATATACGGCATTATCATTTCCATCCACAGACATCAGAATATTAGAATCACCCCGAATGTAAATTCCTCCTGTAACTGCCGAACCATTATTGGGGACATATATGCCGTTTGTGCCCGGTTCATTCATTGTTCCTAAACTTTGGGTTTTTAAATCACTCTGGGTAACGGCTGATTCTAGATTAAGCAGGGGAACACCTCTCTGAAAACCAGCTTCAAAAGTAGGAACGTCATAAGGAGGATTTGAATCTGCATCAATAAGGGTGCTGCGGCCTTGATCGTAAAAACGAGCTTTAGTAAGCTGTTGGGTAACTTCATCGGTGAAATATCCGCTGGGATTATTGGCAAAACTTAGCCGGTCATTGGTGTGAACCGGTCCGTAAAACTGAGTCCGGTCAGTAAACCAGACTGTGGTACCTTGGGGCGATCTGTGATGATTAGTAAAAAGTGCGTAACGGGCAAAATTCGCTCTTTGGATAGTAAGATCGAATTCGCCCCCCTCTAAACTTAAAGTTTTCGAGACTGAAAAAACAGCAGCGGTTACTTCGACATTGAATAGATAAGGGAAAATGAAGGTATTTTCATCGCTGGGATCAGGACAGTAAGCTTCAAGAATATTTCCTGAGGCATCCCGCTGCTTTTTAATAAAAATTTTACCGGTATAGCTGCCTAAACCTTTCAGTAAACTATCCTGGGGCAGACTGCTGGAATCAAAAGATAACTCGATTACATCATTAGACCCAGACACATAACTTAATCCTGAAAAAGCGCATAAAAAATCCAGAGAATCCCGATCATTAAGATCAGCGTCGGTGTAAGGAGTAAAAACGTTGCCGTTTCGATAAGCAGCTACAGTTTCATCCAAACTAATCAAAATAGCATTACGTAAAGTATCAATACCGTGGTTTAACCCAGCTTCGGCCATATCAACAGCTTGGACTATTAATTTTTCCCGGTCAGATAGATTCTTCTCGCTGACGGTATTAGAAAGCAGAGCTCCGATTAAAACCAAAAGCACGACCATCACAATACAGGCCAAAACTAAAGCAATACTTTTTCTCATCAGAATTCTCCTTCTTCCGGTTCCTCCACCTCGAGCGTTCCGCTTAAGGCTATATTTCTGTTTCGTAAGGCGATTGTCGATTGGACCGTGTGTTGAGTCTGACTTTCAGTGGTAAGCGAAATATCTACAAAAGGGCAAGCATCTCCAACCTCACTGCAACCCGAACAGCCGCAGTTAAAGCTTAGATTGCTCATCTGATGAGCGACTATCCTACTGGCGGCTAAACCTTCTTTCATCAAAAGCTGAGTAGTGTCATCGGGATTAAGTTTGTAAGTAACTTTTGTTAACTTCTGAATATCTTCGGATTGATGAAGCAGGCTTTGTGAATCCAAACAAAGACTTTGATCGCTGCAATTGTCCGGACAGCAACTGGGATAAAATACCGGCAGATAAAAATCGATTCTTCCAGCTGATAGAGCCACGGTGTAGTTGGTACCGTTTGAGTCCTGCCAGCGAGGGCTTGAAGACTGTAAATTGACAGTTATGTTATCTATGGCCATGCGGGCCTGTTGTTGCTCAAGGAGTTTTTCCCGGCCAATCTCCCAGGAATTATCGGACATGGTTAGAAAACTGACCACTCCGCCCAGGATAAGGGTTGTAATCCCTAAACTGACTAAAACTTCTATTAGGGTGTAGGCTGCCGGTTCTCTTAGGCACCGCGCCGGCTTATCAAGTTTTTGTCTAATCTGCATATTTTTAACCTAACGGCCCGGGATTAATCTGCAAGCAAAGTAATCAACTCTACCGGGGAATCCAACCTGCCGTTATTATTCTTATCTTCAGATATTTCAGTATCCAAAGCACCGTTAAGATTGGCATCCTCACCAACAACTCTGTTTCGGCTCCGGAAACAACCAACGATCCTTATTTCTTTTAAATTGCTGTTGCCGGTTATATTTCTGACTTCTACCCGGCCCCGGGCATCAGCAACATTAAATCCTTCTAAATCAAAGGTGGTGGCGTTAAGTGCATCCAAACTATCAAATTCCACTTGCTTTACCTCTTCCATCCTGGCCCGGGCTGCATTAGTAGCCCGGCTTAGATCGCGGGCCAGGTCGCCTAAAATAAACATATTGGCGTAAGAGGCTAAAATCGCGGTCAGACCAATGACCATAATGCCTACCGCTACCATTATCTCGATTAAGCTAAAAGCTTCTTTGCTATAACCTGCTTGTTTAACAGTCAAATTAACACCTCTCAACTAAATTTTACCATTTTTTAATAGCTTTTGACAATGCCGGCGATCTCCTCGACGAAAGTCTCCTCGGCACTTAAAAGATTAAGGTGATGTTTAAGCAAAAGCTGCTGATGGATCGGCAGTTTTTCGCCGGCTTTCAAATTATCCGAAAGCCACTGTTTTACTTTTTCCAGGAAACGTTTACGCAGGCGCAGGCGGGACATCACTCCTCTTTTGTCCAAATGAGGAAGAAAATATAACGGTATATCTATATCGATAAACGGCCTTTTTTCGGACAAAAGAGCCTTGAGGGCTAATTCTAAAAATTCTTTGTTACCGGCGGGCGTGATTGAGTAAACGTAACGGGTAAGTTTTCCTTTTACTTTAGCCACCGACTTCTTGATCAAGCCTTCGCGTTCCATGATCTTAAGCGGGTAATAAATCGACTTGTTTTCCAGTGAGGCAAAAACGCCGAGGTCTTCCTTGATGATTTTTTTTATCTCATAACCATGGCGGGGGCTTTCTTTCAAGATACCTAATATTATTAGGCGCTGCATGTCTGAAGGTTAAAGATATCCCGGTTCGCTTCGCTCATCGGGATCAATTCGCCTAAAGCTTTTTCGAAGAAAAAGCTAAGTCTCATTGAATATTCCGATTTTTCGGTAACGCTCTTGTCTTAAATTTAAAAGCTGTTTTACTGAAAGCTGGCCCAGTTCATCTAGATTTTTAATGATTGCTTTTTTAACATTGCCGGCTGATTGTTCATGCCCCCAATGAGCGCCACCTTCAGATTCAGGAATAATCTCATTGACAATCCCCATTGAAAAAAGTTCCGGGGCAGTAAGCTTTAAAACTTTGGCTGCCGATTCCCGCATCGAAGCATCCTTCCAAAGAATAGCCGCACAACCCTCGGGAGAAATAACCGAATAATATGAATACTCCATGATCAAAACTCTGTCCCCCACTCCGATGCCTAAAGCGCCGCCGCTGCCTCCTTCACCGATAACCACGACCAGAATCGGAACCTTTAACAAAAACATATCCCTGATATTTTCGGCTATTGCCTGAGCCTGCCCTCTTTCTTCGGCACCGATTCCCGGATAGGCTCCCGGGGTGTCGATCAAACACAGGATCGGCAGACCAAACCGTTCAGCCAGCCGCATGACCCTGATTGCTTTACGGTACCCTTCGGGATGAGCACAGCCAAAATTACGTTCAATATTCTCCTTGGTATCTCTGCCCTTTTGGTGGCCGATCAAGGCTATTTTCCTGCCTTCGAGAGTGGCTAAACCAGTAAGTAAAGCTTTATCGTCTCCGTAAAGACGGTCTCCGGAAAGAAGTATAAAATCTTTCATCATCAAGTTTACATAGTCAAGAGTGGTCGGCCGGTTAGGATGGCGAGCAATCTGCACTTTCTGCCAAGCTGATAACCTTGAATAGATGTTCTTCCTTAAATCTTTTAATTTC
This sequence comes from Candidatus Omnitrophota bacterium, assembly GCA_018826075.1. Classification (GTDB taxonomy): domain Bacteria; phylum Omnitrophota; class Gorgyraeia; order Duberdicusellales; family 4484-171; genus JAHKAJ01. The sequence goes on along the minus strand of JAHKAJ010000010.1, from coordinate 964 downwards.
TCTTCTAAATCGCTTATCTCCGAAGATAAATCAATAGATTTTTCTTGAGAAAATTTTCGTAGTTCCTCTATCTTTTTTTTCAGTTCCAGTATCGGTTTTTCAAAATCCCAACTTTGAATCATATTTAACCAGAATTTAGTCGATAATCGTTACTTTGGTACCGGTAGGAATTATATCGAACAACTCTTCAACATCTTGATTTTTCATGCGGATACAACCCAAGGTGACCTGCTGGCCTAATTTTTCCGGCTCAGTTGTCCCATGGATGCCATAGCCTTTTATGCGCTCGCCACTTGAATCAACACCTTCCAAACCCATCCAGCGGGAACCTAATATATTTTCTGGGCTATCCGGGGCAACAACAGCCCCCATCCTAAACCAGGTAGGATTTTTAAGCTTATTGTTATCAATAGCAAACTCTCCTACAGGAGTGGAGTTATCTTTTCCGGTAGATACGCCATAAGTTTTGATCACTTCCCCTTCTCTTTTTAAAAAAAGCAGGTTCTGGGACTTATCGATTACCAGAGAAAATTTACACGTTGTTACCTTTAGGTTTTGGTTAGGAACGATCCTGTCGGAAGTCAAATTATTAGAGCGTTTAATTAATTCTACAGTAGTGTTGTGCTTCCTGGCTATTTTAGTTAAAGTATCTTTTGGTTGGACTTTGTAGACTGTGCTGCAGACGCTGGGTTCAGGAGAAAAAAGAATCTTCATGTTAATAGTTTCTACCTTCTGGCGAATATTGTTTATCGTGGCCGGATCAGTAAGGTTCTCTGAACTCTTCTCGTAAAGCTCTTTAGCTTCTTTAAGGCGTTCAGCGGATAAAGCCTGGTCGGCTTCTTGAGAAACCGAAGGATGTGAAACTTCTTTTAAAGCAGCTGGTTTTTTTGATGAAAACACGGCTAAAATAAAAATTGCCGCCAACCCGACCGCACCAATAATAATTATATATATTTTTTTCATT
>JAHKAJ010000009.1 GCA_018826075.1 Candidatus Omnitrophota bacterium | reverse complement strand
TTTATTCTTTATTTCCCAGTATTTAGCATAAGAAATTATCTGATAGAGCCCGGCAAAAAACGAAATCATGAATCCTCGAAAGCCGTCGCGCCAACCCTGCTTTCGTATATAGGCTCTTAAAAACCGGTCTAAACAGCGCCAACAAGCGTGGGTTAAATTCATTTTATAATTGGCTTTTTTAGGATCGCTCCTGTATACGTCAAACCATTTCTTGGCTTCCAGGGTTGTCTGGTTATTTAATTTTTTAAGAAAATCTCCGAAATCGCGGTAAGTATAGTGAAGCAGCGGCGATGTTAAATGGGCGCATTTACCCTCAAGAAAAGCCCGCGGATGCACCTCCACTTCTTCCCATTTGAACTTATCTTTTTTAAACAGTTTAAGCTGAGCTGAAGGGTACTGGCCGGCCCAACGCAGCCAGTAGCGGCCTAAAAAGTTCTTGCGGGGAATAGTAAAAGCCGGGGCTTCGATTGGCTGGCTGAATAGATCTTCGATCTTTTTTTTTAATTCCGGGGTCAGGCGCTCATCAGCATCCAAGCTTAACACCCATTGATTTTGGGCTTGAGCATAAGCCCAGTTACGGTGTTTACCTTCAATATCCATCCTACGGACAAAAATCTTGTCGGTATAGCCGGCTGCGATTTGACGGGTCTGGTCAGCGCTTTCATCATCAACCAGGATTATTTCAGCGGCCCAGCCAGCCACTGACTCCAGGCAGGCTTTTATCCGCTCAGCCTCGTTTTTGGTGATTACTACTACTGTTATCGGTACCGACATAGCTATTTATCCTAACATCTCCAGACTGTTTTTCAAGCATTAATTCGGGACACATCCCATTTAGCTTTTTAAATGGGATGTGTCCCGAATTAGCCGGTATTGCCCTGGCTTCAAATTGCCAAGGGTAAACTTTCCCACTCTCACTCGTTTTAGTTCCTTCACCGGATAACCCAATTGTTTAAATAGCCTGCGAAGGTGACGTTTTTTACCTTCGGTGATTATTGCTTGGCAAAGCGTGGTTTGGCGGCCTAGTTTGAAGATCTTAATACTTTTTACATTTAATAATTCGCCTTCGTCTTTGACTCCTCTTTTAGCCGCAGCTATAGCCCCGGCTTCAAGAAACCCCGCTAATTCTACCAGGTATTCTTTTTCAACCATAAACTTGGGATGAGTCAGGCGGTAGCAAAAATCACCATCATTAGTAAGAATCAACAAACCTGAAGAATTCTTATCCAGCCGGCCGACCGGATATACACCCTGATAACCTTTAGGAATAAAATCGGTTATGGTTTCTTCGGCATGCCGGTCTTTAAGGGTAGTAGTTACCCCCTTGGGTTTATTAAACAAAAGATAGATCTGCTGTTTTAACTTTAGGACCTTTCCGGAAACCTTGACTTGGTTATTGTCTTTAACTTGAAAAAACGGCTCAAGGATTTTGCAGCCGTCTACAAAGACTTCTCCGGAAGCAATCAGCTTATCAGCCGCTCGGCGGCTGGCAAAACCAGTTTTAGCAATATAATGATTTAACCTCATAGTTGAATTGGGGACAGGTCCCACTCCAGAAACCTAATGTTATCAAGTCTTTTTTTAGCCATTTTTCAAATTTCCTAAATCTTTCTTCTTACGTCTATCCATTTTGAGTTTTTGAAAAAAACAACAAATAACGCTTTATTTTACCGGACCCATTCGAGCGGGACCTGTCCCCAAAATATTTTCCTGCATTAATTATAGGGAAAATAAGGCAGTAATACAAGTAATTTTATACCCAAAACCTTAAAAAATGATACAATAATAGTATGAAAAAACACTTCACCCTTATCGAGCTAATTGTAGTCATTGCTATTATTGCAATTTTAGCCGCCATCATCGCCCCTAATGCCTTTAGGGCTATTGAAAAGGCTAAGATATCAAGAACAATGGCCGAACTAAAAGCCATTGAAACAGCATCCCTAAGTTACTATGCCGATAACGGCAGATTTCCTTGCAATAAGGTCGGCGGTTGGGGTAAGGATCCAGGATTTGTGTCTCCAGTAACTCCCACCAATTGCTGGCCTGATGAACTCAAAGCCGGAGAAGACTGTACTGCAACTGGAGGGTGTGTAGATGGGCCGGCATGGGATGGCCCCTACCTTGAAAAATGGCCTTATAGCAGTCCTTGGCTTGGCACTATTCCTGGAGGAGTTGATCCAGAAAAAAAATCTGGTATGTATAGCTGGAATAATTGGGTTACCATAACCAGCCCTGATGGCAGCATTTGCAATAATGTGAAGATGATTTCCCTGCATGCTCGTACTGCGATACCCTATGCTGTCTTAGAAAAAATAGATTCTACCTTAGATGACGGAAACTTATCTACAGGTAATGTATTTAAAAGGTATCCCGTTTCCGGTGATCCCGATAATCCCGATTATTTAGTTTACATGATCAGTTGCGATAAGTAAACAGTTCGGGGATTAAAATAACTTTATTTTTGTAATTCATCTAATAAATTAGCCCCCTCAGGGGCATAAAGAAAAAACATGAAAAAATCGTTTACCCTGATCGAACTGATCGTAGTCATCGCTATCATTGCTATCCTAGCCGCCATCATCGCCCCCAATGCTTTTAAGGCTATTGAGAAAGCAAAAATAGCGAGAGTATTAAGCACTCTAAAGGCAATAAAAACCGCTGTAGGATCTTATTATGCCGATACCGGAAAATGGCCGCCTCGTTATGACCTTTTAAACCCCGGTTTCACAACAAATCCTTTTTTGATTGATCCCGGCATCTCAGGCTGGGATGGGCCCTATGTTGAAAATTGGAATAATCATCCCTGGGGAGGCTATTACGCCTGGTATCCTGATTATCAATTCGAACTTGATGGCATATCCGATGACGCTCTACTTATCGCTGACGATGATCAACCGGGAACCAGTACTACTGCCAATGATGCACAAATACCTCGTACCGCAATGATCCGAATCGACGAGATCCTCGATGATGGAAATCTTTCTACCGGAAATGTCCGGGGCGACCCCGGTAACGCAATCGGCTCTTTAGGTATTTTGATTGTCCACAACAACACCTTACAATAGAAATCCTAAGCAGATAACGAAACTAAAGTCTTATCCAGCTTTAATTTATCTATCCTCACCGAAATGATCTGGCCCAAAGAAAAATCCCCTTTAATGCTCGCTCTCAAGTAGTTTTCGGTATATCCGCACACCGAACCCTTATCCTTTTCTTCGGCGATCATCTGCAAGGTTTTGCCTAAAAAGCTTTGCTTATATTCCAGCGAAAAGTCTTCGGCCATTTTCTGCAAACACTCGTAACGTTTCTTGATTTCTTTTTGATTAGTGAGTTTTACCCCCTGAAATTTGGTTTTTTCCCGGGGGGAAAAAGTAAAAACGTGCATCCTCATCGGCTTTACGGTTTTTAAAAACTTAACCGTATTATTAAAGCTGCTATCATCTTCGCCGGGAAAACCAACGATAATATCACAACTAATGGCAATGTCCGAAGCAACCTTTCTTAACTGTCTGACTTTATCCTCATACAACTTTACTGTTTCTTTTTTATTCATTGCCGCTAAAATCCGGTTATCACCGTATTGAAAGGGAAAATGCACATGCGGGCATAATTTTTTATCGGCAAATAAACTAATCAGGCTTTTATCCACGAATCTGGGCTCCAACGAGCTTAGGCGTAAGCGGCCCAGTCCAGGAATAGCTAAAATTTCAGCCACTAAATCACTCAAGGATAAAGCCGGCTCAAAATCCCGGCCCCATAGGGCTAGATTTACTCCGCAAAGTACGATCTCCTTGTGTTTTTGGGAAATTATCTTACATTCCTCTATCACTTCCTGGGCTTTGCGGCTTCGGGAGGGACCGCGCAGATAGGGAATCTTACAAAACGAGCAAAAATTATCACAGCCGTCCTGGATTTTTACAAAAGCCCGCTGGTTGTTAAAATGAGTTATTTTAAACGACCAGATATCCTGATTTTTAGCCTTAGCTTCCGGCTGATCTAAACTACCACTGATGATCTCCGGCAGGAATATTTTTTGATCTTGAGGCACAATGTAATCTACGCCGATTTTTTCTACTTCAGCTTTATTCAGCTGGGCCAGGCAGCCGCAAACCGCGATCTTAGCTTTAGGATTTTCTTTCTTTGCCTGTCTGATCAACTGACGGGATTTACTGTCAGCCCGGTGGGTAACCGTACAGGTATTGATAACATAGATATCAGCCTTGGCTTTAGTCTCCGAAAACCCAAATTCTAAAAACTTCTCCTTTAGCCCTTGAGTCTCATACTGGTTGACCTTACAGCCGAGAGTGAGGAATTTGACTCGCATTTTTGGATTTTGATTTTGTTTTGATTTTTCGTACATTTTTTTAGATTTTTCCCCTCGGAAAAAAGAGAATTGAAAGGCTCAAAAAAAGAAAAAGAAATTCTTTTGGAAGCAGAAGCGCCGCCGACTGGCGGGGCGATTTTGATGTTTTTAAAAAGCAGTCCGCACATCGCGCGCTTAGTAGAAACATCTACCTCGCTAAGCTCATCATCATACCCCTCAAGAAAGTCTTTTACCCTGTTTTTATACCCCGCAGAATGTTCCTTCTCTATAGCCGCAAGTTCAATGTTGACAAGGATATTCTGCAGTCTGTCCTCTTCTTCTCGAAGTTTTTCCATCTTACCACGAAACACATCTTCGCCAAGTATATTTTCAAGGTAAACATCGGTAAGTTTAGCCTGTTTATTATGGTTTTGTTTAAACTTTTGGCCCGCTTCATCAGCATTAATACCCAAAAACGGGTTTTTATCAAGATTTTGGCCACTCATACTGATTAAACGGTTGTCTTTTAGCTTTGGATTAGCGGCCAACGCTTCAACCACATCATCTATTATAGGTTCTATGTCCTCCGCTTTAACTGACCTGTTTTTACACTTATTCTTATGATGAAGCGGGCCGGAACAGCGATACCAGCGCTTTTTAAACTTGGTTCTTGGGTTTGACATCACAAGCGCACCAGAATAGTAATTACCGCACTTGGCACAACCCATTATTCCATGCAATAAGTATTCTGCGTCTGTTCTTCTGGCTGTCCATCTGCGTTTTTTCTCAGCAAGCAGTTCCTGCGTTTTTGTAAAGTCCTGTTCACTGATTATCGCCTGATGCCTGCCCTTTGCCACAATAAACTGTGAGCCATCATTGATCTGGTATTTATAGCCTTTCTCTGTTTTCTGATTTTTAAGGTAATGTTTTTTATTCCAGACTATCTTGCCCATATATAGGGGATTCCTTAAAACATCGCCGATAAATTTATTATAAAATCTTTTTCCGCAGCGTGATTTGTATTTCTTCTTATTTAAATACTCCATAATCTCACGCGCACTTCTACCCTCTATATACATACCATAAATTAAACGAACTACCTTTGCTTCTTCTGGAACTATCTCAAGCAATTTTTTAGGCTTGTTATACTTATAGCCAAACGGTGAGAAGCATGAACCCTGCCAAAAGCCCTGCTTAACCGATTTTATCATCCCCGGCGCAACACGCTCTGAAATACGGTTACGCTCAAATTCAGCGAATGAACCGAGCTGCTGAAACATCAGCCGTCCGGCTGAGGTTGAAGTGTCGAATGGTTCAGTAGCTGACTTGAACGCCACCCCATAAGTAGATAATTCATCTACCAGATTAAGCAAGTCTTTAAGATTCCGGCTGAAGCGGTCTAGCTTGTAAGCCAGAACAAGCTCAAAACGTTTCGCCTTAGCGTCTTCAATTAAGTCCTGCAAGGCCGGACGGCGTGTCGAATAGGCACTCACTCCATCATCGCAATAAACCTTGTGAACCTCGTAGCCTTCGCGTTTGGCAAAATCTTGCAAATACTCTCTTTGCACCTCAAGGGAATAGCCTTCTCTGGCTTGGTCTTCGGTAGATACTCGCGTGTATATAGCTATCTTAATATTTATTCCCATTATTTTTTCTTAAACCCAAAAATTAAATATATTGTCAACCACAACAGAAAAACAGCAGATGAACCACTAGCGTCTTCAAAAGACATCAGTCCATGGCAAAGGCGATTACGAAAGTTAGGCCCGGCCTTTTCAACGAGCAAAGATCTCATTTCCCAAAGTAAATCCTTTCCAAAAATTTTTTCAGCATTTATATCTGTCAAAAGCTGGTTCAAGTCTTTTTCTTGTTGTATTCCATAAGATAAAACAGAAGTTATTTTTAATCTGTTCATGCCAAATATAGTTCTTATGGAATTTTCAATCTGCGGAACTATAAGATGACTGAACAACAATAAATCTCCCTCAAACCCAGATATTAAAACTCTTTCATATAAATTGATTCTGCTTTGTGGAACAAAATGGCTATTTGAAATTAATTGTTTAATCCCATTGCGCCATTCCTCCCCTGACTTAATTATCAGCTCTATTCCTCGTCGCAACGTTGTGTTCGCAGATAAACTCTGGCCTAAGTTATATCCTCTGACAATTTGGACCTTTAGACTTTCCTCATGATTATCCATAATGCCAGGAACTTTGGCAACAACGTTTCCTTCTTCGGCCATAATCTGTGTGTCAAAAATACCCTGCAATGGATGTTCTCTGAGCATTTTTTCAGCAGATTCTTTCTCATGTTCATAAGAAAAAGGTCTCAGCAATGATGCAAAAGCCTCTAACGCTTCTACCCCTTTCTTATTCCCTATCCCATCATCAGCTATCTTTATCAACGGAGCCGCATCCATTGACGGAGTCTTAATCACTTTCATCTGGGATAACGCCATCTTATTTGCTTCCTTCAGTTCATGAGTTAACTCTTCTGCTTTTTCTTTTTCACCTGCCTCACGATAAGCATGAATTGCTTTCTCTATTCTATGGGCAAGATTGAATCCATCGCATCCATCAGGAGTCTTGAAACTATTTGCTTCATCTTCCCAATGCTTTGCAATCGCAATCCGCGCATCCTTTTCCTTGTCTGTTTTCTTGGCATTTTTATAACATTCAACAGCTAGCTTGTAATATTTACGGGGAGCATCACACCCAGGAGAGATTGAAAAACCTTTAGAGATATCAACGCATTTATCACCAATATCTTCCCAATCATCAATAAGCTTATTCTCAATCAAAATGTCCAGAATCGAAGCTGGCCAATAATCCTGCCCTACATTAAAGCAATTAATTCTATCTTTTTCGAATAATTCCATGAGCTTATTTTTAACAGTACCTCTTTCTTTAGATCCTATACCTAATTGCATTGCAATTTGAGTTGCTCTCTTTAGCCATTCGCTTCGTGGAACCCAACATTCATCATTGTCATCATCAACAGATTGCAGATATGCACTAACTGCTCTTTGAGCATATAAATGATTTCTTTTCCGAATCCACAAAACATCACAAATCCTAGCTACGAATCTAGGATCATCAGAAACACTTAAAGTTTCTTCCAATGCGGAAAGTTCTTTTTCAGTTAAATCTTCTGGAAGCATCGTTCTACCTCGTGGTCCAGACATAAGCGGACCGTAAGGGCTATCTTTAGTAAATTGAAAATACATAGAAAACACACCCCAAAGTAAACGCATAAAGTCTGCTAATTCTTGATTTCCTTCTTTTTCAGCAAAAGTTTGTCGCTGCTTAAAGGAAGATAAAAAATCAAAAGATTTCTTATCTCTACACTCAAGCACGGCCTCCGAACAAACATTCATTAAACGCTCATTTATAGGCATTATCTTTCAACTATTTTATCTTTCCACGCTTTAATTTTTTCCAAATCAGCATCCGTAAATACCGGATGACCTTTATAGTCGCGTTTAGGCGTGACCCATCCTTTCTTTATCCAATAATAAAGACCCTGACGAGTTAAGCCAAGTTCCTCCGCCGCTTCGCTAAGATTATATTTCTTATCCATGGTAGCGATACTTTACGCCACTTTACACGAATTGTCAAGATGAATTTTGGGATAATAAATCTTGGGTGGGTGGGGTATTTTTAACGACTGCTTTTTAACGGCAATTTTTAAATTGACGTGCGGACTGATTGCCGCCCAACACCGGCGGCAGATGAACGCAAAAACATCAAAATCGCCCCGCCAATCGGCAGGGCTTCTGCCCAGAAAAGAATTTCTTTTTCTCTTTTTGAGCCTTTCAATTCTCTTTTTTCCGAGAGGAAAAATCTAAAAAAATGTCCGAAGAATCAAAGCAAAATCCAAATCCAAAAATGCGAGTCAAATTCCTCACTCTCGGCTGACCCTTGGTTGATTTTATACAGGTCGCTTAAACCATTCCTTTTTACAGTTTTCAGTGGTGATTGATGCATAATG
>JAHKAJ010000008.1 GCA_018826075.1 Candidatus Omnitrophota bacterium | reverse complement strand
TTACGAATAAGAGTTAAATAAGTTTCCCTTTCTTGGCTGTTGAGATTAGAAAATATCCGGGTGATGATTTTTCTACGGGCTGACCTTACCTTATCTACAGTTTCCTTGCCTTGTTCGGTAAGGCTGACATAGATCACCCTGCGGTCATCGGGATCATAGCTACGCTTGACCATTTTTAAGCGGACCAAGCGGTCGATCAAACCACTAACTGCCGGCAGGCTTATCCGCAGCTGCCCGGCTATATCCTTCATCTTAAACAGTTTATCGCTGTCAAGCAGATCCAGGCTGATATACTGGGGAAGGGTGATTTTTCCCTCGGTCAGCGGGTCAGGTTCAATGCCGGACAGAGACTGAGAAAAACGGATTATATAAGGCAAGGTCTTAGACAGTTCTTCGGCAAACCGGCTCATCTCTAATCTCTGGTTCATCTTAACATCCTTAAATATTAACTTTCTTAACTATTAGCTAAGCAAAGTATAACCTGATTTTCTTAAATTGTCAAGAGGGGTAGGATAAGTTTAAACAATCCCTTATTTTATTGAGCTATTTTAACTGATTGATGAAACAGACAGGTTATTCAGAAAAGGCTTCGGCGGTAAATATCTGGATTTCACAGTCGCCTCTGCTCCAGGAATCTTTAGCTATTCCGGCTTTTTCAGCACAAAGGCTGTCCATAAACTCTTCTCTGTTCCAGCCGGTTTCTATGGCTACTTGAGGCAGGTACAAGCCGCTTCGGGAGCCTTTTTTGACTAAGACTCCGTGGGTGCCAATAACGATTTCATCGGGGTCAGTTATTTTTTTAAACCGGGAAAGCACTGATATCTCGATCTTAATATTAGGAAGCTCTTCAGTTCTTAGCCGAGGAAACCTGGGGTCTTGCGTAGCAGCAGCAATGGCCATATCCCTTACGCTAAGATACAGCGGCTGGCTGGCAATAATGTTTCCGATGCAACCGCGCAGCTGTTCATCTTTACGCAAAGTAACAAAAACACCTCGGACTTCTTTTAAGGCCGGATCTTCGGTCTCTACCTGCAGAATTTTACCTTGTTTTAAATAACCATCAATAGTCTTGCGGGCCAGGCCAAGCAATTCTTTTCTCTGCTTGAGATTAAAAAGACTTTCCATTTTAACACTCTCCTTTGTTTGGATTATTTTACGGTCCGGCTTTGTAAAGGCAGCACTAAGATAACCGACAACATTTGTTTTAGCGGCGCCGTTATCAGCCGAAGTTGCCTGTTTTAAGATAACTGCTTGGTCGGCGCCCAGTTTTTTTACACAAATCTCTACGGCGGTTACTGCTGCCAAGCCGCAGGCCCGGTTTTGCCCAGAACAAATCGAAAATAACTCTTCCGGCTCCAACTTAATTATCGCGCGAGCAGTACTGGCATCGATGGTCCTTGCCTCGGCTTGCGAAAGATAATGGCTTAAGTCGGTGCTGGCAATAAGCAGAAAATCATCTTTATCCTTTAAAATCTCATAGAGGGCTTCGCCTAATATTCGGGCATTTTGCAGATTCTGGCGGCCGATGGCTAAAAGCAAAACTTGGGGATCGCCTAAAGCAACCTGAATAAAGGGGAGCTGCAATTCGATCGAGTTTTCGGCTTTAAACGGCCTTGAGTCGGCAAAAATCTTATCCTGGCCGGTTATTTTTTCTAAAAGTTCCTTATCAGTATAAAGAACTCCCAAAGGGGTTTGGAAACCCTCTTTATCAAAAACCGCTGTGCCATCATAATCCTGACGGTGGCTAAAGCCGACTACCACCACCAGGCCTACCGGCTTAAGGCTGGCGGCCTTAAAACCCCAGGCAGCTACTCCTCCGGAATAAGCTATCCCGGCATGAGGGGAAACCAAAGCCAGCACCCGGCCTTGAAGCAAAGGTATCTCTGCCTGGTCTAAATAATTTTGGATTGTTTGTCTAAGTAATCCGGGAGAATCCGGATACCAGGAACCGGCTAATTCGACATTCTGAATATCCCCAGCCATAAGTGTTAAGGAAAGCAGTGAGAAACAAAAATAAAACCAGATCGCCTTACTCATCAAGCTCCGGCTAATCAAAATATATACTTTCGCCGGGTTTTAAATCAGTGCGGGTAATATTTTTCACAAACAGGTTGATCTTGTCCTTCTCCAAAGCCTTAGGCAGTTGCTGACCTTCTTTTTCGATCTTTACCAAAGTAAATTTTTTACCCTTAAAAGTCCGGCCGATCGAACCTTCTCTGATCATTCCGGACTGCACCCAGCCGTTGATCACCAGGCCCACACCACCTACATCATAACAGCGCGAAACAAAAACTTCTGAACCCATCAACGCTCACTTTCTCCCCGCTTGATCCCAAGCTTTAAGATTTTTTGAATCAGTTTATTATAAGGCATGCCGCCCTTATCAGCTGACTGGGCCAACTCATCTTCCGGATCTAAAGAAGGATTGGCGTTCACTTCCAGGATATGGATCTTTGAATCTTTGCCTACTCGGATATCAAAACGGGCATAACCTTCTAAATCCAAAGCCCGAAAAGCGCGCTTACAAATATCGCTGATCTTCTTGTTTAACCCTTCAGGCAGGCGTCCGGCAAAAACATTTTTAATCTCCCATTTCTTCCGGTACTCATCGTCCCACTTGGCTTTATAGGTAGCGATCGCAGATACATCCTCTCCGAGATTGCCGAATTTTATTTCTCGGAACGGCAAAACCTTTATCCTTCGATCGCCAAGTACACTGACATAAAGTTCGCGGCCATCAACATACTCTTCAGCAATAACATCACTCTTCATGCTTTCGTGGATAAACTTGACTCTCTCGATTAAAGACGTCTCATCCTCAACTATCGAAGCCTGAGATATCCCCCGGGAAGCTTCTTCATTCAGAGGCTTGACGATCAAAGGAAGCCTGAGTTTTTTGGGCAGCCAAATCCGGCGATTTCGATAAAAAGTATAAAAATGCGGGACTTTTATCCGGTGAAAGGTAAGAATTTTTTTGCATAAGGCTTTATTGCCGCAAATCGCCAGATTAGTCAAAGAAGCTCCGGTATAAGGAATATCCAGCATCTCCAAAGTGGCAACCACGTTCTTGTCCAGGTGAGACTTCTGGTTAAACACTTCAGCCAAGTTAAAAATAACCTCGGGCTTGCTTTCAGCGGCCTCTTCAAAAAGCAGGCTGACATTATTATACAAACCCAGCAAAATCGGTTTATGCCCGTTTTCTAAAAGCGCCTGGTGGGTACGGCGTTCAGTGCTCCAGTTAGGGTCTTGAAACTCTTCTTTAAAATCGTAACCGCGCGGTTTAAAGTAAGGGCTGTCAAAAAGAAGTAAGACTTTTAATTTCCTGTCCATTATTTCTTTTTCCGGAATTTTCCGGTATAAAGATAATTCATAATCAGCGTGGTCGCATAAACCGAGATCTTTATCAAAGCCGACTCCTGGGAATCAGAAACTGCCAGCTTTAACTGGCGGCAACGGCTGGCAATATTATCCAATAGCCCGTCAATAAGGTACCTTTTCTCACCGGTCCAAATTGAGACATTGCTTAGGATATCCTTACGGTATTTTTTGATAATTTCAGCGGCTGAAGTCAGGTTTTTTTCGCCCTCAACTATTGGAGAAAAAATCCTGTTTAAGTTACTGTCGTGAAAATCAGGAAAATCTTCGGCGTAGAAATACTTTTTCTTTTTATAGAAATTTTTTAAACTGACATTCATCCGGCGGGCTTCCCAATACTTTTTACCCTTTTTGACCAGAGGTTCTTTATCTTTTATTTTATTCATCAGCTGGTCTACATAATCAAGCTTATCAATAGCCTTCCAGCCCTTATACTGAACCCGCCAATCTAAGTCCGGGGTAAGCCAGACCGCAAAAGTCTCGGCAAAATCTTCATCAGGATGATACTGGGCATAATAATCCTCAAGGTGCCGGACAAAACTCTTACTGTAAGGCCGGAAACGGTAAGTCTCGCGATATTCCTTATGAAACGGCCCAAAGATCTTATGCCACTTTTTACTTTTGTACAATTTATAGGCATAATTTATGGCGTGGCCGGTCTCATGCCGAAGTAACTTCAGGCACCAATCTTTAGTACCGCCCTCAACATCAAGCATCATCTTTTTTTCCAGTTTCATCAATGCAGAATGAGCCAGAAAAAAAGGAATACCCACTACCGGTTCTCCATCGGGAATAAGCCATTCATCGGCTAGATAGCAAGGCGGTTTTAACTTGATCCCTTTAGAATCAAGTTCAGCGTAAAGCTCTTGGATACAATCATCAAGCCAGGTACCTGGAAGAGAAAGCGGCAAATCCCGGATCTTGATCTCCAGCAGTTCTTCTTCGGAAAGTTTAGCTAGGTCTTCAACCTTTCTCGACATCTATTTTTTGGTTTTAACCAGTTTTACACAGTCAAAATAGTAAGTGCCAATACCGGGCAGGCGGGGTTCAAATTGAAAACTCATAACCGGAAAATCAATAACCTGGTTTCTTTCGGCGGTTTCCGGCTGCCAATCAGCCCTGACAAAAAACTGCTCAAACGGACAGATTATTTCTTTCCAACCGCTGAAATCATCCTCAAGCAAAAAGCGGAAAATCTCTCCACCCTTATCTTTTATATCGAAAGCTACTACTGCTCCGGAATTATTCCCGTACATCGAAACACTTATTGATTTGTAACTCCTCCATTTCACATCTTGTGGCACAACTTCCCAAAGAGCTGCTCCGACGACATCCAAACCATAACCGCGGGCAATCCACATATAACCGGAAGGCTTTAGATCATAAAGCACTTTTAACGACTGCTCGCCGCAGGCTTTCAGGCTTTTATCGGCCCCCACTGTAACCAGGGAATCTTCACTAGAACCGTAATCCACGGTTTCGGCAGAAATCACCCCTTCAAAGCTATCGAGAACAACTTCTTTAGGCCCGAAAGAACAACCCGCTGCTAAAAACAAAACTAAACCTAAAATTAAAAAATAGCGCATAGAACCTCCTTTTAATGAGATCAGTCAAAAACTTATTTTATTTGAATAAGTTTTTGGCTAGATCGAATTAACCCAGCACTAATTTTACTTAAAATTAGTGCTGGGTAAGTTCAGCTACGCAAATTTTCTGTACCTAAGACTTTGAAAATTCGCTGCTTCACTTAATTATAACACATTTTCTAACCGCCGCCTATGGTTTTAGGATTATTCCGCCACCCAGAAGCCGGTCTTTTTGATAAAAAGCCGCTACCTGCCCAGGAGTTATTGAATCCAGCTTTTCAAAAAGCCTAACCTTTAACCTTTGCCCGTCAGCCTCTAAAACACAAGGCACCTCCCGGGAATTATAACGCACTTTTACTCTTAGCTTTCTCTGTTTAGGCTTGATAAACCAGTTAGGCTGAGCTACTAAAAAACTATCCCGCTCAAGGTCCTGGCGGCTGGCCACGATCACGGCTTTGGAGCGGCCGTCGATACCAGCTACATAAAGTGGGTGTTTATAAGCGATCCCCAAACCACTGCGTTGGCCGTAAGTATAATAATATATACCTTTATGCTTACCTAAAACTTTCCCCTGGAGGTCACAGATATCACCGCAATATTGGGCTGGTTTAAGAATGTTTTCTTCGATAAACTCAGGATAAGTCTTATCTTTGACAAAACAGACATCCTGGCTTTCTTTTCTTTCTTTGAATAGAAGCTTTTTAGTTTTAGCTATTCTTTTTACCTGAGGCTTAGTATAGCCTCCCAGCGGAAAAACCAGCGATTTTAAAATCTCCGGTTTGACCAAAGCCAAAAAATATTCTTGAGATTTATTGCCATCCTTGGCTTTGCGAAAAAAATAGTCTTTACCCTTTCGGCCCAAGCGGGCATAGTGTCCGGTAGCCAGATAATCTATGCCTAAAGATTTTATTTTATCTAAAAAAACACCGAATTTTATAAAACGGTTGCAAAAAGCGCAAGGGTTAGGGGTCTGGCCGTTTAAATAACTTTCAATAAAATAATCGATGATTTTTTTCTGAAACATCCCGCTGGCATCAAGCAGGTAATGCGGTATTTTCAGGCGATGACAAAGCCTTTCCGCCTGCTCGAGGCTCTCAGAATCGCAACAACGGTTTTCTTGAGGATGAAACTTAAGAGTAAACCCTACTACTTCCCAGCCTTTTTTCTTAAGCAGATAAGCAGCTACCGAAGAATCTACTCCTCCGCTTAAACCTACAGCTATACGTTTTTTGGACATTTCAAAAATATTTATTTGGAAACTGGCGGTTAGATATAGCTTACCATCCGTTCTAAAGCTAAACTTGCTTTCTCGATAATGGCCGGGTCGATCTCAATATTGTATTTTTCACCTTCCAGCGAACGGTAAACATCATCAAGAGTGGTTTTTTTCATATTGATGCAGACCTTGGGACTGCCTAAGGAGTAAAATATTTTCTGTGGATTATCCTGCTTTAAGCGGTAGATCATACCTTCTTCGGTGCCAATAACAAACTCACTCTTGCCTGAACTCTTCACTTCTTTAAGCATTCCGGCAGTAGACAGCACTGAATCAGCAGCCTCCAGGATTTCCCGGCGGCACTCCGGGTGCACTAAAATTTGAGCTTGCGGATAAGCTTTTCTGGTTTTAAGCAGGTCTTCAATGGTAAAATACTCATGCACCAAGCAAAAACCCGGCCAAAGGATTATTTCTTTATCAGGAAGGTTTTTAGCTACCCACCAACCGAGATTTTTGTCGGGAACAAAGATCACCTGTTTTACCGGGACATTCTTGACTACTGTAACTGCATTAGCTGACGTGCAACAAACATCACTCAAAGCTTTGATCTCAGCCGAGCTGTTGACATAGCTTACCACCCAGGCTTTAGGATATTGTTTTTTCAACTCGATTAAATCTACAGGGGTGATCATATCAGCTAAAGGACAGCCGGCATCAAGCACCGGCAATAATACCTTCTTCCGGGGAGACAAAATCTTGGCAGTTTCAGCCATAAACTTTACCCCGCAGAAAACAATGGTTTCTTCCTTTAGGTTTCGTGAGATCTTAGATAATTCCAGGGAATCGCCGGTAAAATCAGCAATATCCTGGACTTGAGGGATCTGGTAGTTGTGGGCTAGGATTATTGCCCTTTTCTTGCGTTTTAACTTAAGGACTTTTTCCTGCAAAGCATCCATAATTAAGAAAACATTATAATCAATAAGCCAAACCTGTCAATGGGGACAGGTCCCGGTCAAATCACCCCATTAGAATAAAGGGTTATTTCCTGCTTTTTGGAAAAACCAAAAATGAAAAAATTGGCTGAGCGGTTTAAACAAATTTAGGAAATTTGAAAAAATGGTTAAAAAAGGCTTGAAAACACTGGGGCTATTTTAGCGGGACCTGTCCCCAATTTTATCAAACTATTCACTAGCTTGTTGGAGTCAAAAACCAAAGATAGGTATTCCATTCCTCAATGTTGTGTCTATAGAAAAGTCCCTTTTCCCAAGTTGGGTCATTGTCATCTATTTTTTCATCTATGTTTCGACCAGCGCCTATAGGAATTCCGCAGTCATAAGTAGTTGATGTTAGAAGATCACCGTAACACAGACCATTAATATTTAAAAAAATGTACTGATCATACGGAGAGTTAAGCAAAGAATGCCTTTGAAGAGCGTAATAACCTCCCCAGGGATTTTTGCCTACCAATTTTTCAACATAAGGACCGTCCCAACCCGACCACCCATCGTCATCTTGCAATAAGTTACTTGGGCAGGCATAAGGAGCCATCCAGCCGGGAATAAGCGAAGCATCAAAAAGAGCCATCACTCTAATGCCGCCGGACCCACTATGGCCATCGCCTGGCCAGTGACCAGTGTCAGCATACAGCGATAAAAGAGCGGTCTTATAGGCTTTACCCTCACCTATAAGTTTAGCTATCTTCGCTTTTTCGATAGCCTTAAAGGCATTGGGAGCAATGATTGCTGCAAGGATGGCGATGATGGCGATGACTACGATCAGTTCGATGAGAGTAAAGGTTTTTTTCATATTAATCATTTCTAGTGGGTTCCCGCATTATAAAACATGCAAACCGAACATTTAGGATTACCACTTAGGGGATCAAAGCTATCTCCGGATAAAAAATTTCCAGTAGATAAATTACCGTCATCTAGTACTCTATCGATCAATAAGCCTCGGCCTTGTGCCGTTTCAACCGGAGTCGCCCAAAAATGTATTTCGATAGATTCATCTTCAACATTATTGTTATCAAAATCAGCCCAAGGCCCCTGGTATTGATAATTGGGATATAGGGCTCCTGAAGGATTCCAAGGCACAGTTGGCCAACGCTCTAAATAAGGGCCGTCCCATCCTTGATACCCACCATAGACCGCATCGGCTTTATTTTCAAAAAAATCTATACCGGCAAATTGATGAGGCCCATCTGTGAATACTGAACCATCGGGACAAGGAAGGCAATAATGATCATCAACCGGAGGAAATTTTCCCACATCAGCATAATAAGCTTGAGTAGCTGATTTTATTGTTCTTAGATCTGAAGCACATTTAGTAATTTTGGCCTTCTCAATCGCCCTAAAGGCGTTGGGGGCGATGATGGCGGCAAGGATAGCGATGATGGCAATGACTACGATCAATTCGATCAGGGTAAAACTTTTATTCATTTTTCTCCTTAATTATTGCATAATAAATCTAATCATTGATAGCTAGCTTAAAAATAGATATGTTATTGGTTACCAATAACATAAACAGTTTTTAGCTACTGGCCTTCAACGACTATCC
The DNA here is from genome assembly GCA_018826075.1 of Candidatus Omnitrophota bacterium. Taxonomy (GTDB): domain Bacteria; phylum Omnitrophota; class Gorgyraeia; order Duberdicusellales; family 4484-171; genus JAHKAJ01. The sequence continues at coordinate 31,659 of JAHKAJ010000008.1, read as the reverse complement.
ATCCAAGAAGGTTGGCTGCATCTTGATGAAAAATAAATCCGTTTTGCAAATTTCCGTTATCGAACATATCGTCTATTTTCTGTTCAATGGCACCTTGGATATTGAAAACTATCACCGTACGCTCGGGGAAAATTCCGTTAAGGTTTTCATCACCATTATCGGAATCCCAATAATAAATTCCACCCCAAGGATTCAATGGCCACTTTTCTACATACGGACCATCCCAACCCTCTATGAGACTGCCGCTTCCGTTATCATTATTTATAAAACCCTTACCTAATGTTGTTGGGTCCTGAGTTGCACCACCATCATTGTCAGCGGGCCATTGACCAGTATCAGCATAGAAAGCCATTGCTGCCGCCCTTATTGCTCTGACATCTTGAGCAAAACGAGATACTTTCGCCTTCTCAATAGCCTTAAAGGCGTTGGGGGCGATGATGGCGGCAAGGATAGCGATGATAGCAATGACTACGATCAGTTCTATGAGCGTAAATGACTTTCTCATTATTTATTATTTTACCATAGAATCGCTATGATTTTACTTCTTTTTCCAGAGAAAAACCTTGTCCCCAGGTTTTAAAATGAAGGGTAATTTAATCCCTCCCTTTTCGCCTTTTTTTAGCTGATCGACAAAGCTGTGATTTATCTGGATATCACTGACAGTGGCAAAGTTAGCCGGTGTGTTTTTACCTAAACAGACAATGTCATCTCCCTTTTTTAAGGAATGGTCTCTTACCCAAAGCTCAGCTACCTTTATCTGCTTATAAAACTTTAACACTTCCCCCACGTAAACCTTTTCATGGCTATGCTCTAAGCGCCGGGCCTTCCAATCTTTGGGCCGGCCAAGATAAAAGCCGCTGGAAAAACCCCGGTTATAAACACAGGAAAGCTCGGCCTTTAACTGCTTTTTTAACTGATCAGTCAACTGGTTAGAAAAATAAGCCTCAATGGCCCGGCGATAAACTGAAGTCACTACCCGGACATATTCCGGAGAGCGGTTCCTACCCTCTATCTTAAAAGCATCTACTCCGGCCTGGATAAGCTGATCAATAAAATCTATAGTACATAAATCCTTAGGGCTTAACAGGTAATCCTGGCCTAAAATATATTCTGATTCTTTTTCCAGATCGGTGATCAAAAATTTCCTGCGGCAGGGCTGGAGGCATTCTCCGCGGTTAGCTGATTTAGCAAAGGAATATTCAGACAAAAAACATCTTCCCGAAATACTCACACACATCGCCCCATGGATAAAGGCTTCCAGCTGACAATTAAGCTTGGCTTTTTTTATTTTTTTAGCTATCTGTTTTATGTCGTTCAAACTACACTCTCTGGCTAAGACCGCCCGCTTTACTCCTAAAGCCGCATATTTTTTTAAGGCCAAAAAATTAGAAACACTGGCCTGGGTGGACAAATGAACTTTAAGGCCCATTTTTTTAGCCAGGGAAAAAACTGCCATGTCCCAAAGAATAACTCCATCGATTTTACTCTTTTTAGCCTCACTGAGGATCTTTTTGATCTTATCGATCTCGTTATTATAAACAATAACGTTTAAAGCCAAATAAGCTCTTTTTTTATGTTGATGTAAAACCTTAACTACTTTTTTTATTTCCAGAAGGTCAAAATTTAAAGCGAGGTTACGCATATTCAAGCCCTTAACGCCAAAATAAATACTGTCAGCGCCGGCTTCAATGGCAGTGTGCAGTGAACACCAATCACCAGCCGGACTAGTTAACTCCGGCTTTTTAGCTTTTTGTTTCATCTTGAGATCGAAACAATTTTGTATTTGAGTTCTCCGGCCGGAACATTGACGACGATCTCATCGCCGGCACTGTGGCCTAAGATAGCTTTACCTACCGGAGAAATAACTGAAATGAGGTCATTTAAAGGGTCTGCCTCGTCGGGGCCGACAAGGCTATATTCGACTTCGCTATCCATCTCTAAATCCAAAAGCTTAACCTTTGAACCGATATAGGCTTTATCCGAATTAACGGTGTCGGCTTGAATAATTTCTACCCGGCTAAGCTTATCTTCAAGTTCAGCTACCCGCTTTTCATTATGCGACATCGCCTCTTTGGCCGAGTGGTACTCGGCGTTTTCCTTTAAATCACCCAAGGCCCGGGCATGCTCAATGGCCTTACTGATTTGGCGGCGCTTTACCTTCTTTAAATGCTCCAGCTCATGAATGAGCTTTTCGTAACCTTCTTGAGTTAGGTATACTCTTTCCATAGTTATATTATAACCAAAAACCGATAAAAATAAAGGGGACGGTTATTAATTAACCGCCCCCTTTAAATTCAAATATCCGGCCTAGCCTGGCTATTTCTTACGGCAACCGCAAGCTTTAGCTTCGTCCTGTTTCTGGCAAAGACAGTTATTGTCTTTGCAGCAGGCGCCTTTACAACTGCACTGGCCGTCTTTACAACACTCTAAACCCTGGCACTGACAGGCTGTTTCCAAGCAACACTTCTTTTCAGCCGGAAAAACATATCCTGAAAATAGAAGGGCTGCTGACAAAAATAGCCCTAAAAATAGACTTTTCATCATTACTCCCCCTTGATTTTTACGATTACTAATTTCTAAACAAGTGGTAAAAATCAAGAGTAACGCGGCGGGTGGAAAATCCGATCGATAAGCTCTTGGGCGTAAGAAAAAATAAAATCCTGGTTTGAATACCCTTTTAGGGCTACCTGCGACAGGATGTCTACTGAACCCGGACAATCAAGAGGCTGCCAGTTAAAAGAATTAAGATTGGCCTGACAATTACAGGAACAGTCACAACAAGAACAATTATCATTGCAGTCGGTAAACGAGAAAACAAACTCATCTAAGGGGCCGGCTAGAATGCCCAAAGAAATCACTAAAATCAATATAAAATAGTTTAGGTTTTTCATTGATTTAGTCCAAATATAACATAATTTTGCTTAAAAAACAAGTACCTACGGTTATTACTTCTGGCTTAAAGCCGCGGAAATAAACCCCTTGAATAAAGGGTGAGCGCAATCCGGCTTTGATTTAAATTCCGGATGAAACTGACAGGCAATAAACCAGGGATGATTTTTTAACTCTATCACTTCTACCAAATTCCTCTGGGGATTAATTCCAGAGAAAACTAAATCCTTCTTCTCCATGATTTCCTTATATTTATTGTTAAATTCATAGCGGTGACGGTGGCGTTCGCTGATTTTTTCTTTTTTATAAACCTTATGGGCTGCAGTATTTTTTTTTAATTTACAGTCATAAGCGCCCAAGCGCATGGTTGCTCCTTTAGCCTGGACTGCCTTCTGTTCCTCAAGCAAACTGATAACCGGATATTTTGTACTTTTATTAAACTCGGTAGAATTGGCATTTTTAAAACCGCAAAGGTTACGGGCATATTCAACGACTGCTACCTGCATACCTAAACAAATACCAAAAAAAGGAATTTTATTTTCCCGGGCAAACCTTATAGCTGCAATTTTGCCTTCTATGCCGCGTAAACCAAAACCCCCAGGAACTAAAACACCCTTGACCTTGCTTAAATATTTTTCCACTCCATTTTTCTCAATATCTTCAGAATCGACTTTTTTTATTATCAATTTTGCCTTGTTGGCGATTGCTCCGTGAGACAAAGCCTCGTATATAGACTTATAGGCATCTTGAAGGGTTATATACTTACCCACCACTGCGATCTCAACTTCTTTTTGCGGATGTTTTATCGGCTTAAGGACTTCTTCCTGCCAGCAAGCTAAACTGCCTTCTTCGCATTTCAGATTAAGCAGCCTTTCGACTAACTTGTCCAACCCGTCCTGTTTAAAATTAAATGGCACCTCATAAATGCTCTTTACATCTACAGCTGAAACCACAGCCTCTTTATCCACATTACAAAAAAGAGCGATTTTGTCTCTAGCTTCTTTACTTAAAGCCTTCTCAGTCCGGCAAAGGATTATGTCCGGGATAATTCCGATCTCTCTTAAAGTGCCTACACTATGCTGAGTAGGCTTAGTTTTGATTTCTCCGGCTGTCTTTATAAACGGCACTAAAGTCACATGGATATTGATAGCATAATCTTTGCCTAATTCCAGTTTAAGCTGCCGAATAGCTTCTAAGAAAGGCAAACTCTCGATATCGCCAACGGTTCCGCCGATCTCGACAATAACCACATCGACTTTTTGGGATAAAGCCACCTTCTTGATGCTGTTTTTTATTTCGTTGGTAATATGAGGAATTATCTGAACAGTCTTTCCCAGGTAATCGCCTTTTCTCTCTTTAGCAATAACCGAGTAATAGATTTTACCGGTAGTAATATTATTATCTTTAGTCAATTTAGCATTAGTAAAACGCTCATAGTGGCCTAGATCCAGATCGGTTTCGGCTCCATCATCAGTAACATAAACCTCGCCGTGCTGAAAAGGATTCATGGTTCCGGGATCAACATTGATATAAGGATCGCATTTGATCAAAGTAACTTTCAAACCTTTTGATTCAAGGATTTTTCCGATTGATGCCGAAGCAATACCCTTACCCAAACTGGAAACTACTCCTCCGGTAACAAAAATATATTTTGCCATTTAACGCCTCCTTTCTAAATGAGATTTGGAAAATTTTTTAGGTATAGCTGTGGGATATTTACCGTTAAAACAAGCAGTACAAAATTCATTGCTGGCTAAAGGCATGGCTTTTAACATCCCTTCAAGGCTTAAGTATCTAAGGCTGTCTAAACCGATAAAATCCCTGATCCGCTCGATACTATGATTAGATGCGATCAGCTCTTTCTTAGTCGGAAAATCAATACCATAATAACAAGGCGAAATAAGCGGCGGACAGCTTACCAGCATATGTATTTCTTTTGCCCCGGCTTCACGTAAAGTCCTTACCCGGCTGCGGCTGGTAGTCCCCCGGACAATCGAATCTTCAACTACCGCAACTCGCTTGCCTTTCAAAACATCTTTTATGGCATTAAGCTTGATCCTGACACGGAAATCCCGAATTTCCTGCGATGGCTGGATAAAAGTCCTGCCTACATAATGATTGCGGATAAGACCAGTCTCCAAAGGTATCCCCGATTTCTCAGAATACCCCATGGCCGCATAATTACCCGAATCAGGGACCGGCATCACTATATCGCAATCAACCGGATGTTCAACTGCCAATTGGCAACCCAGGCGTTTACGGGTAAAATAAACATTTTGGCCGAAAATATTTGAATCCGGACGGGAAAAATAAATATATTCAAAAATGCAAGCTGCATGTTTACTCTGTGCGAAAGGTTTTAAAAACTCGATGTTGTTTTTCTTGATAAATACCACTTCGCCGGGTTCGATCTCCCGGATATATTCGGCTCTGATTAAATCCAAGGCGCAGCTTTCACTGGCCAAAACATAGGCTCCGTCAAACTTACCCAGGCACAGCGGTCGAAAACCATAAGGGTCTCTGGCTCCGATCAAAACATCATCTACCATCAAAACTAAAGAATAAGCCCCCTTAAGCTGCAAAAAAGCTTCAGCGGCTTTTTCCTTAATGTCAGTTTTTCCGGATTTAGCTAGAAGATGGACTATCACCTCTGAATCCATGGTGCTTTGAAAAATAGAACCTTTTTCTTCAAGGGCCTGGCGTAATTCTGCCGTGTTAGTAAGGTTGCCATTGTGAGCAATGGCGATATGGCCTCTTTTGTGGTTTACCAAAAACGGCTGGATATTTTTAGAAACACTTGAACCAGTAGTAGAATAACGCACATGTCCGGCAGCCATGTAACCGCGCAAGGGCCGCAGGACCTTCTCATTAAAAACATCACTGACCAAACCCATGCCTTTATGGCTTCGGATGTTTTTTCCGTCATAAGAGACGATCCCAGAACTTTCTTCGCCGCGATGCTGGAGAGCACACAACCCCAGATAAGCTAATTTAGAAGCATCCTTGTGGCCGATAACACCGACTATTCCGCACATTTTTATTTACTCCTTATTCAAACCAAGGTATTCCTGTATTGATTTTACACCTAAAGCATCACCAATTGCCGATTCCATACCATTAACTGCTGCCTGAGCACCCTGAAGGGTAGTTATGCAAGGTAGGCCGTACATAACTGCCAGGCTTCTTATATATTTCATATCTGACTGGCCTCTCTGCCCGGAAGGGGTATTGATGATCAATTTTATCTGACCCTTCTTGATCAAATCCAGCAGGCCCTTATCACCTTCGCTAATCTTACCGATCACCTGGGCAGGAATATTGTTGGAACGAAAAACTTTAGCCGTGCCTTTGGTAGCTAATATTTTAAAATCTAAGTCACAAAGTTTTTTAGCTAAAAAAACTGTATCACGCTTATCATCATTTTTTACACTGATAAAAATCAAACCTTCAGTGGGAAGAGCCTGACCGGCAGCCACCTGAGACTTATAAAAAGCGGTACCGAAGGAAACATCTATACCCATAACTTCTCCAGTAGACTTCATCTCCGGGCCCAAAAGTATATCCACACCGGAAAATCTGGAAAAGGGTAAAACTGACTCCTTGACTCCAAAATGAGATATGGTTTTCTCCTCGGTAAAACCGAGATCTTTTAATTTTTCGCCGACCATGACCCGAGCGGCAAGTTTAGCCAAAGCCACTCCGGTAACCTTACTGACAAAGGGAATGGTCCGGGAAGCCCGGGGGTTGACCTCCAACACATAAACCAGATCATTTTTTATAGCAAACTGGATATTAATCAAGCCACAGACCTTTAACTCTTTAGCTATAGCCTGGGTATGCTTTCTTATCGTATCAAGGATCTCATCGCCCAAGGTGTGCGGCGGAATAACCGAAGCTGAATCTCCGGAATGCACACCGGCTTCCTCGATGTGCTCCATGATTCCTCCGATTACGGTAAGTTCTCCATCGGAAACAGCATCAACGTCAACCTCAACCGCGTCTTCTAAAAATTTATCAACTAAAATCGGATGCTCACCTGATATTTCCACCGCTTCTTTTAGAAATTCGGCTAAAGACTTGTCGTTATAGACTATCTTCATCGCTCTTCCACCTAAAACATAAGACGGTCTCACCAATACCGGGTAACCTATGGTTTTGGCAATTTTAACAGCCTCTTCTTTGGAAAAAGCTGAGCCATTAGCCGGCTGATTAATATTTAATTTACTGATCAGTTTAGAAAACTTTTCCCGGTCTTCGGCTTCATCGATGGAAGAAACCGAAGTACCGATAATTGGTGCTCCGAAATTTTCAAGGCTTCTGGCTAAATTAAGCGGGGTCTGACCGCCAAGCTGAACAATTACCCCATCGGGCTTTTCTTTATCGATAATATTCATCACATCTTCAAAGGTCAGCGGTTCAAAATAAAGTTTATCCGAAGTATCGTAATCAGTCGATACTGTTTCCGGGTTTGAATTAACCATAATGGTTTCAAAACCAGCCTCCTTTAAAGCAAAACTGGCATGGCAACAACAATAATCAAACTCAATACCTTGACCGATCCGATTAGGGCCACCGCCTAAAACCATTATTTTTTTCTTCGAAGAAACTCTAGCTTCACATTCCTGGCCATAAGTAGAGTAGTAGTAAGGGGTATAAGCTTCAAACTCCGCCGCGCAGGTATCGACCAGTTTAAAAGTTGCGATAATACCTTTTTCTTTTCTTAGTTTTCTTATGGTTATCTCATCCGAACCAGTTAGATCAGCTATCTGTCTATCACTAAACCCAAACTGCTTCGCCTTTCTTAAAAGTTCCCTATCTATACTGGTGACCCTTATCTCTTCCTCTAGTTCTACAATCTGTTTAATGTTATCCAAAAACCAGGGATCAATTCCAGTCAGCTGTGAGATCTCTTCTATTGAATAGCCTTTTTGAAAGGCATATTTGATATAGAATATTCTTGAAGCATTAGCTTCTCTCAATCTAAGTTTAATTTTTTCATCAGCAATCTGGCTGTAGTCGAGCTTATTATCCAATCCGCTATGGCCGATTTCTAAACCCCTTAAACCTTTTTGCAAAGCCTCTTTAAAAGTCCTGCCAATAGCCATAGTTTCACCGACGGATTTCATCGAGATCCCTAAAATATCCTTAGCTTCGGGAAATTTCTCAAAAGTAAACCGGGGGATCTTGACTACGCAATAATCGATGGCCGGTTCAAAGGAAGCCGGAGTTTCTTTGGTGATATCATTGTTTATCTCATCTAAAGTGTAGCCAACAGCCAGTTTGGCTGCAAACTTGGCAATCGCAAAACCAGTGGCTTTACTGGCTAAAGCTGAACTACGGGAAACCCGGGGATTCATCTCAATAACCACCATCCGGCCAGTCTGGGGGTTGACGGCAAATTGAATATTAGAACCTCCGGTCTCAACCCCGATCTCGCGAATTATCGCTATTGAGGCATCGCGCATCTTCTGATATTCCTTATCAGTAAGGGTCTGGGCCGGAGCCACAGTAATCGAATCCCCGGTATGAATACCCATGGGATCGAAATTTTCTATTGAGCAGACAATGACCACGTTATCTTTCTTGTCCCGCATGACTTCCAGCTCATATTCTTTCCAGCCGACGATCGATTCTTCAACAAGGATCTCGCTGATCATACTGCTCTTTAAACCTAAAGCCGCTATTTCTTCAAACTCAACTACACTGGTGGCTATTCCTCCGCCGGTTCCGCCGAGAGTAAAGCTGGGCCTGATGATCACCGGTAAACCTATAGCTTTAAGCGCCTGGCGGGCTTCTTCGATGTTGTAAGCTAAAGCACTCCGGGGCAAATCCAAACCTATATTTTGCATTGATTTTTTAAATAACTCCCGGTCTTCGGCTTTTTTAATCGTTTCGCAGTCAGCACCGATCATTTCAACCCGGTATTTTTCCAGAATGCCTTGCCGAGCGACTTCCATGGCGGTGTTTAAACCAGTCTGGCCTCCCAAAGTCGGCAATAAAGCATCCGGCCTTTCTTTGGCAATGATCTTTTCCACCACCTGGGGAGTTATCGGCTCAATATAAGTCACATCAGCCACTCCCGGATCAGTCATGATCGTAGCTGGATTGGAATTAAGCAAAATGATCTTAAACCCTTCTTCTCTTAAAGCTTTACAGGCTTGAGTTCCTGAATAATCGAACTCACAAGCCTGGCCGATCACTATCGGGCCGGAGCCAATGATCAAAATCTTTTTTATATCGGTTCTTTTAGGCATAATTTATTTCTTTTTCATCATATCTATAAATTCAGCAAACAGATATTCGGCTTCATGAGGCCCAGGCGAACTCTCGGGATGGAATTGGACTGAAAAAAGCCGAAATCTTTCATGCCGCAAACCTTCCGGAGTCTTATCATTAAGATTAAGATGTGTCAGTTCTACATCATTTTTATTCAACGAATCAAGGTCGACACAAAACCCGTGATTTTGAGAAGTAATATAGATCTTTCCGCTTCTTAAATCCTTAACCGGATGATTGGCACCGTGATGGCCGAATTTAAGTTTGTAAGTTTTTCCTCCCAAAGCCAGGCCGAGCATTTGATGGCCCAGGCAAATACCGAATATCGGAACTTTCCCGATCAGCTTTTTTAAATTAGCTACTACGTAAGTCACGGCTTGCGGGTCTCCCGGGCCATTAGAAAATAATATCCCCTCAGGGCTAAGATCAAGTATTTTTTCAGCCGGCATTTGGGCCGGTACAACTACTACCCGGCAATCCCGTTTTTCCAATTCACGTAGAATGTTAAATTTTACCCCGCAATCTACTACTACTACTTTATATTTTCCGGTTTTATTCCATTCCCAGGGTTTTTGACAAGTTACTTCTTTGACCAAATCCCGGCCGACTAAGCCCGGTGAAGCCTTAACCATTTTAAGCAAGGCCTGATCAGTTAAATCCTCGGTGGTAATTGCTGCTTTCATTGCTCCTTGGAGCCGGATATGCCGGGTAAGCGCCCGGGTGTCTATTCCCTCAAGGCCCAGGACATTATTCTCCTTAAGATAGTCGCCCAAAGCTTTTTCTGAACGCCAGTTGCTCACCCGGCGACTGGACTCACGGACAATAAATCCTTCAAGAAAAATTTTTTTTGACTCGGCATCTTGAGAATTTATCCCGTAATTTCCGATCAAGGGATAAGTCATCGACACGATTTGTCCGCAATAAGAAGGGTCGGTAAGGATCTCCTGGTAACCACTCATCGAAGTATTAAAAACTACTTCTCCAAACCTGGTCCCTCCAGCCGCGAAGGAAAAACCTTCAAACACTCTTCCATCTTCAAGGACTAATTTTGTCTTCATCAGCTTAACCTTTTTTAAGTTAAAAAACAGATAGCTTTCTGAGATAAAATATCAGAAACTATCCGTAACGGCCTCTGGGAAAAATCATAAACCCTTACGATCTGCTGATAATCCACTGACTGAGGAATTAACTCTGCAGTCAAATTTTTAAACTGCCCGAACCGATCAGGATTAAAAACAACCTCTTTTCGTTCAGGATAAAGCGCCAGATAAAAAATATTGGTTTCCACTAAGTCCTGAAAGAAATGAGTTCCAAACGATACTTCCGGCATTAGATTTCCTGCCGAGAAAGAAAGCTCGACTAAAACAGCTATATTATTTATCTCGGCAAATTTAACCGGTATCCCCAAAGACGGCGTAGTGGTGCCCCACCTGCCAGGACCGATAAGAATAGTAGGAGTCTCGCTCTTTCCGCTTATCTCCCGGTTAAGTTTTCCCACTATCCGGGCAACTTCATATTTTTTTGAAAGCACCAACTGATCATAGCCGGCTGGATCAATATAGATAACTTTTTTAAGTTCCTGAGATATGTTACCGCCTAAAAAATAACCCTGAGATTCAAAAATAATGTCTTTCTTAGCTAACTTCTCCGGCATTTCCACCCGGGGACCCAAACCTACGGTCTGCAGAGGCCGGCACTGCAAAAGGTTTATCTTAAACTCATCATTGTTGATAAAGTTTACGGTAAACTCTATTTCTACCGGGTAATCGTAACTTTTCTGTAGTGCCTGTAAAATGGCCTTAAACGAATCAGTAATTTTACCACTATTAAAAACTTTATCCAGGGTCAACACCCAGTATTCTTTATCGTCCGGACTGCCGGTAGAAACCAACCGGGCAGCCTCATCATCTTTTAAAGCCACCCGGTTTACTTCAGAATAATTTTTTTCCCTGATCAACTGGTTAAAAGAAACTGTCTCTAAAAAGTTACCTTTGGTATTGATAAGATCAACGTCATGCTGGGAAAATTTACGTAAATCGCTTTTTTCGGCATAAGGCCTGCGCTGCGGCTCATCAAGAGCGACCATTCTGGGGTAATCGCCTTCGACCCGATTGACTGCCCGGGTACCCAAACCAAAGACTATCCGCAGCATCCCGGCTTTAGGGTCCATACTTTCATTCCAAACATATGTATTGTAAGAAACTCCTACTCCGGCAAGGTCGGGAAAGAAAAAATGTTTATGGTGGGCTCCGGAAACCCGCTGGACCAGTAAAGCCATCTGTTCATCAAGCTTATCTAAATTTCTCTGCTTACGGTAAACCAAAGCATCTTCGTTCATGGTACTGGCGTAAATTTTTCTTACTGCCTCGGCAAACTGGATATAGCGCTGCTCGGGAGTCCCCTGATTAGCCAAAAACACACTGTCATATTTTCCGGCAAAAGCATTGCCAAAACCGTCTTCCAGGAGGGAGCTGGAACGGACAATGATCGGCGATGAACCGAAATATTCTATAACCTGCTGAAAATTCTCCATAATCTCTTCAGAAAACACTCCGTAAAGCATTTTCTCTTTTAAAATCTTAGCCACGCTGAAATAACCTTCGGGGGTTTTTTGACTCATTCGCAACTGCCACCAACGATTCTCCACTATATAGGAATAAAAAATATCCGAACCGATATAAAACGAATCGTGAGCTTCTGTGAGGCCCGGCCAATCAGCTAAATTGGCAGTAAGAATTTTTCTGGCTAAAAGCATGCCCACGCTTTTTCCGCCGATAAATCCGGAACCGATCAAACGGGACTTTATCTCGATAAGCTCTTTAAGCGAAAAATTGTTCATGGCTAAAGAAAAAATTTTCTCATTCTTGGTGATCATTAACCCGCAGAGTTTTTCGGTTATCGATTTTTTCTCCTCCCGGGAAAGGCCGCTTTTTTCGACTTCTTCAGCCTCAAGAAACAACCGGTCCCAGTAATCAAGATTACGTTTTGCCCCTTCGGCTCCTTTTTCGCTGATATAAGAAAGAATCTTGACCGCATCAACGCTGTCAGCTATCGGGACGAAAACATCCTTTTCTCTCTGGTGCGGTAAAAACATGGTCGGCGAATAACGGTTCCAAACCTTTAAAGGATGGATATAAAAACTTCCCCGGTAGTGATACACATCGATAAGCAGCTGAGTGGTCTCCCGAATCCGGGCTATAGATTTAAAAGAATGGTTGTTGCGTAAAATCGCAAAATAAGTGATGGTTTTCAGTTCATAAAGATAAGGGCAAGTAACCATGAAAAAATTACCGATCATCAGGTCTGTAGCCCAGGCTGAAAGCAGCTCAGAAAGGCAATCAAATACATAATAAGCACCCTGGCCTTCCTCGGTAATAATAGTATGTATTTGAGTGGTAAAAGATTCAAAGCCGGCATAAGCGTCTACCTGATAACGCTTGATTTTAGCAGATGGTTTAAGCAATTCCTGGTGAGAAGCAAACCGCACATAGATAACTTTTTTGTTTTCGGCTAAGGCCTTTTCGACGAACGGTTCAACCAGGCTTAGGTAATCCTTGATATCGTCGATCTGCCAAACCACGTTATCGCCGGACCTTAAACCAGCGATCACCTTATCTAAGCCATTGACGCCTGTACTGATCATATTTTTATCCTTTTTAAATCGGCCCTAAGTCACTTTCTCCAGTCAGGTATTTATCAATATGAAAAGCCGCCTGGCGGCCTTCCTGGATTGCCCAGACTACTAGAGACTGTCCCCGCCGCATGTCGCCGGCTGAAAAAACTTTTTCTAAAGATGTCCGGTAGCTGTCGTCGGTTTTGACATTTCCTCGCGCATCCAAACCAACTTTTAACTGAGAAAGCAGCCCCGAATGCCGGGGATGCAGGAAACCCAAAGCTAAGATAGCAATATCAGCTTCAATCTGAAATTCACTGCCCTTGATCTCTTTCATTATCGGGCAACCTTTAGAATTGGATTTTTTAAACTCAACCCGGACACAGGAAAGCTTCTCCAAACAACCTTTTTTTCCGATAAAACTTTTAGTCAGGACTGACCAAACCCTCTGACCGCCCTCTTGATGGCTTGACGATGTTTTTAAAATTAAGGGGTAATGCGGCCAGGGAAAATCCTGGCTTCGGCATTCTGGCGGCTGTGGTAAAAGCTCTATCTGTACCAAACAAGCCGCTCTCTGCCGAAGAGCGGTACCTAAACAATCCGAACCGGTATCGCCGCCGCCGATAATAACCACTTTTTTACCTTTGACTTCTATCGGTTGGCCCTGATCAATCTTTTCACCGGCGGCTAGTCTATTAGCCTGACTAAGATAATCCATGGCAAAGTAAATGCCTTTTAGTTCTCTGCCGGGTATTTTAAGATCACGCGGCTGATCAGAGCCGCCGGTTAGACAAACTGCATCAAAATCTTTTTGTAGGAGCGAAAAATTTTTCGCTTCTACATTAAACCCGGTTTTGAATTGTATCCCCTCTTTTTTCAGAATTTCAATACGCCTATCTAAAATCCATTTTTCCAGTTTAAAATCCGGTATTCCGTAGCGTAATATCCCGCCTGGCTTTTGATCGCGCTCAAAAACCACTACTTTGTGCCCGGCTTGATTAAGCTGGGCCGCGCAGGACAAACCAGCCGGTCCGGAACCGACCAAGGCAACTTTTTTTCCGCTGTGCCAAGTCGGTGTTTTAGGCTTGATCAAACCATTCTTAAACCCAGCCTCGATCAAAGCCAGTTCATTCTCGCGTATAGTGACTGCTTCACTGTTTAGCCCCAGTACACAAGAATACTCGCAAACTGCCGGACAGACTCTGCCGGTTATTTCGGCAAGATTATTGGTTGCTTCCAATAAATTCACAGCTTGCGGCCATTTATCACCAAACATATAACTATTCCATTCCGGGATATAATTTCCCAGCGGGCAACCCCAATGACAAAAGGGAGTTGCGCAATCCATGCAGCGCGAGGCTTGTTCCCGAGAATGCTCCAAAGAAGGCAGATTAAAAACTTCCTGATGATCATCAAGGCGTTCGCAGATCGGCCGGTATTCTGTATTTTTACGGGCAACTTTTAAAAACCCTCTTGGGTCAACCATCAGATGCCTCCATTAAATCAAGTTTCTCCTCTATTTTTACTCCCTCAAGGATACGCTTATATTCCAAAGGTATAACTCTTATAAACTTTTTTAATTCCCGGCTTAAAGCCCCGATGATCTGCTTAGCTTTGGGGCTAGCGGTATATTTGAAATGGTTATAAACTAAATTATAGACCACATCCCGGTCTTCTTCTTTAAGGCTCTGGATCTCGATCATATCGGGATTACATCTCTTTTTAAAATTTGCGTCCTGATCATAAAGATAAGCTATGCCACCGCTCATCCCAGCAGCAAAATTTCGTCCGGTCGGGCCTAGAACCACTATTCTTCCGCCGGTCATATATTCACAGCCATGATCGCCAAGGCCTTCGACTACCGCATAGAGCCCGGAATTACGTATAGCAAAACGTTCGCCGGCCAACCCAAAGATATAAGCTTCTCCGGAAATCGCTCCGTAAAAAGCAGTATTACCGATAACAACATTATCTTGCGGTTTAAAACCGGCTTGTTTAGACGGATAAACGATGATTTTTCCGCCGGATATACCTTTGCCAATATAATCATTGCTCATCCCTTCAAGCTCAAAGGTAATCCCTTTGGCTAAAAAGGCGCCAAAACTTTGTCCGGCAACACCTTTGAATTTGCAGACCAAGCTATCCTCCAAAAGAACCCCTTCTCCACAGCAACGCAAAACCTCACCGCTTAACATCGCCCCTACAGCCCGGTCAGAATTATTGATCTGGGCTGAAATCGCCAAGGGCTTCCTGTTTTTAAATAAATCAGCTGACATGGCAATGAGTTTACGGTCAAGAACTCGATCCAGGCCAAGATCATTTTTCTGTCTGGACAGCCGGGTTACCTTGGGCCGATAAAGTATTCGGTCATAATCTATGCCTTTGGCTTTAGCCGGCACTACTTTTGAGTCTAGCTCTAACAGATCAGTCCTTCCGATAAGTTCATCTAGTTTGCCAATGCCTAGACTAGCCATGATCTCACGGACTTCTTCGGCTACAAAACTAAAATAATTAACTATATATTCCGGCCGGCCACTAAACCTCTTTTGCAAAATATCATCCTGGGTGGCTACGCCCACTGAACAATTGTTAAGGTGGCAATGCCTTAGCATTACACAACCAACCACGATCAAAACCGCGGTGCAAAAACCATATTCTTCGGCCCCTAAGAGAGCGGCAATAACCACGTCTCTTCCGGTACGCAACTGTCCGTCGGTTTGCAGGCGCACCCGGCCGCGCAGATTATTAAGTAAAAGTGTCTGGTGAGCTTCAGAAAGGCCAAGCTCCCAGGGAAGCCCGGCATAACGTATAGAACTTTGCGGTGAAGCTCCGGTTCCGCCGTCGCCTCCGGAAATCAAAATCATGTCAGCATGCCCCTTAGCCACGCCAGCAGCCACGGTGCCTACCCCGGCTTCAGAAACCAGTTTTACGCTGATTCGCGCCTTAGGGTTGGTATTTTTCAAATCAAAAATCAACTGGGCTAAATCCTCTATGGAATATATATCATGATGCGGCGGCGGCGATATCAAGGTTACCCCCGGCGTAGTATAACGAGTCCTGGCAATCGACTCACTTACTTTATGGCCGGGAAGCTGGCCGCCTTCTCCGGGCTTTGCCCCTTGGGCAATCTTTATCTGGATTTCATCGGCATTGACTAAATAATTAATGGTCACTCCAAACCTGCCGGAAGCTACTTGCTTTATAGCGCTCCTTCTTGAATCACCATTAGGCAAAGTTATAAACCTGGCCGGATCCTCGCCGCCTTCGCCGGTATTGGATTTACCTTTGATCCGGTTCATGGCAATAGCAATAGTTTCGTGAGCCGGCCGGGAAATCGAACCAAAGCTCATTGCTCCGGTAGCAAAACGCTTCATGATATCTTCAACCGGCTCAACCTGACTAAGAGGGATCGGTTTTGCGGCTTTAAACTTAAGCAGGCTTCTTAAAGTTACCGGATTAGCTGACTGGTCATTGATCAACTGGGCAAATTGTTTATAACGGCTATAGTCGCTGTTGCGGGTCGCTTCTTGCAGGCTAGAAATAGTTTCCGGATTCCAAAGATGAGATTCCCCGTCTTTTTTCCATTGATAAACCCCGCCGCTGGCCAGATAAGGTTTCTGGGAATTTATCAGGCTATAGGCCTCCTGGTGACGCCTGATAGTTTCATCAGCCAGTTCATCTAAACCTAAGCCTTGGATCCGGGAAGTGGTCCCGGTGAAATAACGGCTGATCAACTCCTGGCTTAAACCTAAGGCTTCGAAAATCTGAGCACCTCGGTAACTTCTCAAAGTAGATATGCCCATTTTAGACAATATCTTTAATATCCCCTCGGTCAAAGCCTTATTGTAATTTTTAAGCGCTTCGGGAAAAGTTAAAGAAACCTCTTTTTGATCTATAAGGTAACCAATAGCCTGATAAGCCAAGTAAGGATTAACACAGCCGGCACCATAACCAAAAAGTAAAGCCAGATGATGGACTTCCCTGGGCTCGGCGCTTTCGACTATCAGGGCAACTTGAGAACGTATGGTCTTTCTGACCAGATATTGGTGAACAGCGCTGGTGGCTAAAAGGGCCGGGAGAGCGATATTTTCCTTATCAGCGCCCCGGTCGCTTAGAACTATGAAAGAATAACCTTTTTCAATAGCATACTCTGCCTCAAAACAGATCCTTTCCAAAGCCTGTTTAAACCCCTGGCGGCCGGATCGAGAATCAAAAAAAGTATATATGGTCTTTGCCTTAAATCCATTGATGCTGATATCGCGTAGATTTTGAAGCTCCTCATCAGTCAGAATAGGATTACCAACCCTGATCTTGTGGCTATGCTCCGGGGTCTCGGCTAAAATATTTTTTTCCGGGCCGATAAAACTTTCCAGGCTCATCACTAATTTCTCTCTTATCGGGTCAATAGCCGGATTAGTGACTTGAGCAAACAACTGCTTAAAATAAGTGTAAAGAAGCTGGGGCTGGTTTGACAAAAAAGCCTGCGGGATATCACTACCCATAGAACCCACCGGTTCTTTAGCTTCCTCGGCCATTGGTTTTATAATCACCTTCAAGTCTTCCCGAGAATAGCCAAAGGCTTTAAGTTTAGCCAATATGTCTTCGGATTGACGTTTGACCAAACCGCCCTTAACCAGTTTATCCAAATCGACTATATTTTTACTGTTCCAGCTGGAGTAAGGCTTACGCCGGGCTAACTTATCTTTCAATTGAGAATCTTTGACTATTGAGCCGGATTCAATATCCACAAAAAATATTTTTCCCGGCTCAATTCTACCGGAAACTTCGATTTCAGCCGGGTCGATATCCAGAACCCCGGCTTCTGAAGCCATTACCACAAAACCGTTTTTAGTTATCAAATAGCGGGCCGGGCGCAGGCCGTTTCTGTCCAACGCCGCCCCGATATTCTTTCCATCAGTAAAAGCTACTGCTGCCGGCCCATCCCAGGGCTCCATAAAACAAGCATGGTATTTGTAAAAACTTCTCGACTTTTCTTCCAAAGAAAGGTCATGCTCCCAGGCAGCCGGGATCAACATAGCCATAGCATGTTCTAAGGACCTTCCCGATAAAACCAAAAGTTCAAAAACATTATCTAAAGCCGCTGAATCACTGCCGCCGGCAACAATGATCGGTTTTAGCTTTTCTATATCCGGACCGAAAAGTTCACTGGCCAAGAGGCGCTCACGGGCACTCGTCCAATTGATGTTACCCCGCAAAGTATTGATCTCGCCGTTATGAGCCAAAAAACGAAACGGCTGGGCTAAATCCCAGGTAGGAAAAGTATTGGTGCTGTAACGGGAATGAACCAGGCAAAGAGAACTTTCCAGCGACTCATCCTTAAGGTCAAGAAAGAATTCGCTTAGCTGAGAAGGCATCAATAAACCTTTATAGCTAAGAGTCCTTGAAGAAAGATTAGTAATATAAAAAAAATCTTTCTGTTCTAAAGCTGACCTACTGACTGAATTTTCAACTAACCTGCGGATAAGGTAAAGTTTACGCTCAAAAGCTAACTGGTCCTTTAGGTCATCGCTACGGCCGATAAATACCTGGGATATAAACGGCATGGTCCTAGCAGCGCCTTTTCCGATCACTGAACTATTGACCGGGATATCCCGCCAGCCAAGCAGTTTTTGGCCTTCGCTTTCAATGATCTTTCTGAAGCTATCCCGGCAAGTTTTACGCTCATTATCAGCTTGAGGTAAAAATACCAGGCCAGTACCGTAAAGCCCCGGCTGCGGTAAAGAAATATTTATTTCTGCACATTGTTTAGCCAAAAAACCTTGGGGGATCTGGATCAAAATACCGGCTCCATCTCCGGTAGCCGGGTCAGCTCCCACTGCGCCCCGGTGTTTAAGGCGGTTTAAAACTTCGATACCTTTTTTAACGATAGTGTATGATTTTTCGCCATTAATATTGCAGACAAAACCAACCCCACAGTTATCGTGTTCAAACCGCGGGTCATACAAACCCTGTTTTTTGGGAAACCCCCTAAACATCAAAACCTCCAGCTTCCCGGCCTGATACCTAAATGCTTCATTTTGGTACGCAGGGTATTACGATTAATACCTAAGATCTTAGCTGCTTTAAACTGGTTACCCTCTACCCGCTTCAAAATTGATTCAATCAAAGGTTTTTCCACTTCTTCGACAATCGCCTTGTAAACTTGGCCTTCCTGGACTTTAAATAAAATATTTTCGAAATCAAACATTTGTTCACCCGAGAGTTTTTTATCACCGCTGACTCTTTTTACGATCTTTACTGCTCCACGGCCTTGAGGCTGATCGATTAAAATATATCCCTGTTGGCTCAAAACCTCTTTAAACAGCTGGTAAATTTTTCTCTCGTCCTCTACTACTAAAACCGTAATCATATTTTGCTTAAATTATAGGCACTGCCAACTAAAAAAAATCAAACTTCTACCTGGGAACGTTTATTAGAGATGACACCGGTAAAATTTGCATAGATAGTCTTTGCCTGGTGTAAATATTTTTCCTGACGGTCAAAATAACCAAATAATATTTTCTCTTTATCGACTTCCCCGGGAAAACTATAACACCAATCTTTAAGCATCTTTAAACTGACTTCGGGGTGAAATTGCAAGCCCCAGGCAGATTCTGAAAAACGTACAGCTTGGTTTCGACACCCATTGCCCCTGGCTAAGAGCTTGGCTCCGGGCGGAAGCTCGAAAGTATCATCGTGCCATTGGAATACATCCAACCGGTCGCCAAAACCTTTCAATAACGGGTCCTGGCACGCCTCAGGGCATAGATAGACTTTAGACCAGCCGATTTCTCTAACTGGGGCTTTAAACACCCCAGCCTGGAAAACTCTGGCTAACAATTGGGCCCCCAAACAAATACCTAAAACCGGAATATTCTGGGCGACTACTCTTTTTAAAAACTCGATTTCCGGCCTTAAAAAAGGAAACTCTGCTTCCTGGTAAACGTTCATCGAACCGCCTAAAACAACCAAAGCCTCTAATTTAGAAAGATCATTGGGAAAAACAACTTTGGTTAACCTTTGGGGGCCGGAGGTCTTACTTAAATCGATGACTTTAAAATCAAACTGCCTCTGCCTGAAGAAAATCTCCAAAGTCCCCGGCCCTTCAATCTCAGCATGCTGAATTATCAAAATCATGGCTTAAAGAATGGAAAGATATCTATCTAATTCGTGTTCAGGAACTTTAATCCGGTAATCATCCCATTCTTTTTTCTTTAATTCTACAAAGCGGGAAAAAATATGCTCGCCTAAAGCTTTCTTTACCAATTGGCTATCTTCGGTTATCGAAATAGCCTGGCCTAAACTGTCAGGCAGAGTTTCAATCCCTTGAGCTTTCCTTTCGCTGTCGCTCAAATGGTAAAGGTTTTTTTCCATAGGGTTAGGCGCTTTATATTTTTTCTCGATACCCTCAAGGCCGGCATGAAGCATGGCTGCAAAAGTAAGGTAAGGGTTACAAGCCGGGTCAGCCGCTCGGAACTCACAACGGGTTGCTTTCTCCTGCCCGGGATGATACAAAGGAACTCTCACCAAAGCGCTGCGGTTTCTCCGGCTCCAGGCGATGTAAACCGGAGCTTCATAACCCGGAACCAAGCGTTTGTAAGAATTCGTAGTCTGGGCAAAAATCGAACAAATCTCTTTGGCGTGTTTGAGCAAACCGGCGATATAGCTATGGCCGACATCGGAAAGAAAATCTTCAGCCTTACCGTCAAAAAAAGCATTCTTCTCACCCCTAAACAGAGACTGATGAGTATGCATCCCTGAACCATTCTGTCCGAATATCGGTTTAGGCATAAAAGTAGCGTAAACACCGAACTTACTGGCGATTTCTTTTACTACTACCCGGTAAGTTATCACGTTATCGGCCATCTCTAAAGCGTCTTTATAACGCATATCAACTTCGTGTTGCGAAGGAGCGACTTCGTGATGGGAATATTCAACAGTTATTCCCATCTTTTCTAAAGCTAAAACTGTTTCCCGCCTTAAATCACTGGCAACATCCAGAGTGGTCAGGTCAAAATAGCCGCCTTTATCTAAAATTTCAGTGCCCTGATCATTCTTAAAATAGAAAAATTCAAGTTCCGGGCCAAGATAAAAATGATCAAAACCCATTTTATTAGCTCGCTCTAAGGCTCTTTTTAACACATAGCGGGGATCTCCTTCATAGGGAGTTTTATCCGGATTAAGCACATCGCAGATCATCCTGGCCACAGCTTTTTCTTTAGGACGCCAAGGAAGGATGGTGAAGGTTTCCGGATCAGGCATAGCAATCATATCAGACTCCTCAATATCCTGATATCCGGTAATCGATGAACCGTCAAAGCCCATTCCGTTATCCAAAGCCCCTTCCAGTTCGTTATCGGTGATCGAAAAACTTTTCACCTGACCTAAAACATCAGTGAACCATAGACGGATAAACTTAACGTCATTTTCCTTTACCAACTTGATTATTTCTGCCTTGGTTTTCTTTGCCATTTTCTTTACCTCCTGTTTTTAACCAATAATTAGGTCAAAAATTCCTTATAATTAGCCTTAAAAATATAAAAAGCGTCCTCTACTTTAAGAACGCCTTTGTCCTTCCCTGCCTAAAATAAACACTTCTCTGTGCCTATTTCTTAGGCTTTCACTTAATATAAGTAAAAAATCACACCTCTTGGTAACCTTATTTTTCATAAAATTCAGCCAATGGCCTGATTACCCTCCTCACCAGTACTAATTCTTATACACTCTTGCAAATCGCTTACAAAAATTTTACCGTCACCGATGTTGCCGGTCCGGGCTCCTTTAATAATTGCCTCGATCGTCGGTTTAACGAAGTTTTCATTAACCGCTATATCTATCTTAACTTTTGGTAAAAGGTTGACTTTAAAAATCGCTCCTCGATACGATTCAGTATAGCCTTTTTGCTGACCGCAGCCTTTTACCCGGCTTACGGTCATTTTATGTACTTCAGCTTTAAAAAGCTCTTTTTTAACATCTTCCAACTTTTCCGGTTGGATAATTGCTTCGATTTTTTTCATAATCTACCTCCCTTAATTATAATGACTCTTCAGGATAAGCCTCAATTCTATGTATGCTGAGATCAGCCCCGATTATCTCTTCGTGATTAGAAAGACGTAAACCAACTGTATATTTAAGTATTCCATAGAGTATTCCGGCAGAAATAAGTGCAAAAATTATCGCTGCCAAGCTTCCTATTGTTTGAGCTAAAAAACTTACCCCACCCATACCTCCGAAAATTTTCTGGCCGAATATACCGCAGGCAAAACCGCCCCAAGTTCCGGCAACGCCATGCAGAGGCCAGACTCCCAAAACATCATCTATCTTAAGCTTTTCAGTTTCAAACTGAAATAAAATTACAAATATTGCTGCAGCAACGCCTCCGGTAATCAAAGCGCCAATCGGATGCATGAGATCAGAACCGGCACAAACCGCAATCAACCCTGCCAGAGCGCCGTTATGGATAAAAGTAACGTCATTTTTTGAAATAACCAGTGCGGTTACAATACCTCCAACCATGGCCATAAGAGAATTAAGCGCTACCAAACCGGAAATATTTTCTAATGTTCCGGCGCTCATAACATTAAAACCAAACCAGCCAATACACAAAAGCCAGCTGCCCAAAGCCAAAAAGGGAATATTGCTCACGCGAATGACCTGGCTTTGGCCGTTAGAATAACGTTTTAGGCGGGCGCCTAACAGTATTATAGCCGGTAAAGCTAGCCAACCGCCGATAGAATGGACTACGACTGATCCAGCGTAATCATGAAAGGCGATGCCGCCGGTAAATTGGCTGAGCCAACAGCCAGCCTGGCCGAACAAAGGATTTCTGCCCCATACCAGTGATTCAAAAAAAGGATAAGCAAACCCCACTAAGATTCCGCCGGCTAAAGACTGCGTCCAAAACTTAGCCCGCTCAGCTATGCCGCCGGAAATAATCGCCGGGATACAGGCAGCAAAGGCCAGTAAAAAGAAAAAATGGACTAAGTCAAACCCTTGGTTTGATCCCAAAAGTTCCGAAGCCGATTTAAAAAATGATATTCCATAGGCAATCGGGAAACCGATTGTGAAATAAACAATTGTAGAAAAACCCCAATCAACAATAATCTTAACTAAAGCGTTAACCTGGTTTTTTCTCCTGACCGAACCGACTTCAAGAAAGGCAAACCCGGCATGCATCGAGAAAACAAACATTGCCCCTAAAAGCAGAAATAATACATTGCTGCCGCTGAACAACTGCTGCAAACTACTTTCAAGACTATTCATATTCGTTACCCCTCCTTTTTGGCTTATCACTCATTGCCCCTAAACACCCTTTGTGCTTGCGGCACTTTCGGCTATTATTTAAACAGATGGATAACCACTTGAGCATAAATAGATAAAAAAAAATTAGATACTAAGCCGTTCGCGGATCATCTGCGCGTATACCCTATTAATCCGTTGGGTCTTAAACCAACGTTCGATAGTTGGAATTTGAACATCCAACATTTTCGAAAGTTCGTAGAAGGTAAAATTTCTTCCTTTTTTAAAAGCAGGCAGTTTTTTAATCAACTCTTTGTCTTCCATGACCTTCTCTTTTAGGGTAATCCTAACCTATGGCCTGGCTGCCTTTTTCCCCGGTCCGGATACGGATACACTCCGGTAAATCAAGGACAAATATCTTACCGTCACCGATATTGCCGGTACGCGCTCCCTGGATGATCGCATCTATGGTCGGCTGGACAAAGTTATCGTTGACCGCGATCTCCAGGCGCACCTTTTTAAGAAGATTTATTTCATGGATGACTCCCCGATAAGTTTCAGTATAACCTTTTTGCTGTCCAGCCCCCAAAGCATTAGTCACAGTCATTTTATGGACTTCGGCCTCAAAAAGGGCCTGTTTAACATCAGTCAGTTTATGCGGTTGAATAAGAGCAATGATTAACTTCATGGTTTCCTCCTGTTTCTCTAGAGGCGATCATCGTATTTATTGGTTAGTAAATATTTGAAACCCTGAATATGACTCCATACCGTGTTCGCCAATGTCAAGGCCTTTAAGTTCTTCTTCGCGCGAAACGCGTAAACCGATAGTTAAATCAATAAGCTTAAACACCATTCCCATGGCAATCAACACAAAAGCAATTGCTGAAAATACCCCCAAAGCCTGAATCGCTAGTTGGGTAAAATTACCCCCATAAAATAAACCATTATTAGCTAAACCTAAGCTCTTCTGGCCAAATAAACCAATAGCTAAAGTTCCCCAGATGCCGTTTAAACCATGCACTGGCACTGCGCCTACCGGATCATCAATATGAAACTTATCCAGCAGAAGAACGCCAAGGATGACCAAGATACCGCCAATTGCACCAATAACAATAGCTGCCCAAGGTTCGACAAAAGCACAAGGTGCAGTTATGGCTACCAACCCGGCTAAGGCTCCATTCATAGCCATGGAAAGGTCGGGCTTACCAAACATTTTCCAAACTGTAAGCATGGCCAAAATTCCACCAGCAGCCGCAGCAAGATTGGTGTTTATAGCTACTCTAGCTATCAAATTCCCGTCACCGACGCTTAAAGTCGAACCGGGATTAAAACCAAACCAACCAAACCAAAGAATAAATACCCCTAAGGAAGCAAGCGGTATATTATGGCCGGCAATAACATTAGTTGAGCCATCAGGATTATATTTACCCAGCCTTGGCTTTAAAATAATAGTTCCGACTAGAGCGGCAAAACCACCCACAGCGTGGACTACAGTTGAACCGGCAAAATCAGCAAAACCTAATTTACTCAGCCAGCCACCGCCCCAGATCCAGTGACCGACAATCGGGTAGATAAAAGCCGATATAATAAAAGAATAGGCAAGATACGCCGGAAATTTCATCCGTTCAGCCATGCCGCCAGCCACGATAGTTGCTGCTGCTCCGCAAAAAGCAGCCTGAAACAACCAAAAAGCATAAAGCGGAACACCGGCCCCTGATTCAGCGCCGGATAAAAACCAACCTTTCAAACCTAGGAAACCATTGCCGGAACCAAACATAATCGCATAGCCAAAAATAAAAAATCCCAAAGAAGCCATGCAAAAATCTAAAAAATTCTTAGTCAGTATATTGCAAGTATTTTTTGCCCGGATAAAACCAGCCTCAACCATGCCAAAACCAGCCTGCATGAAAAATACTAAAAAAGCAGTGACTAAAACCCAAAGCGTATCCAGGCCGATTACCATTGAGCTTAGATCAACCGACTGAGAAAAAGCCGAAGGAATAAAGCTGAAAAATATCAAAAATATACCTAAGCTTAATTTTACTAACATAATCGACCTCCTTAAAACGAATAGGCAACCTGAAACGATGTCCAAAATTCATCGTTGCCGCTGTTTATGCTTTCGTTATGCCCAAGAGTATAGTTTAAAGCCGGAGTAAAAGTAAACCCCTTATACTGATAAGAAGTTGAAAGAAAAATATCGGTCGCGTACAATTTTGAAGGCTTTAAATCCGCCACCCCATCATTACCCCAGTTAGTAAACCCCAGACTTAAAACCTGGTCTTTCTGAGTAAACGGTAGATCAGCCAAAACAATATCAGTGGCAAAACTCCAGGAATAATACCAGCCTTCATCAGGACCGCCGGCTTTAGCGGCAAAATCATATCCGGCAAAAACAGTAGCCGATATATCAATAGGCAGAAAAGGTATCTTATTCAATACAATAGAAAACCAAGGCTCAGCAACGTCAGCGGTGCTAGAGGTATTAGGGTAATCAAAGTAGGTAAAGCCAGCCGAAAGATTAAACTGCTCATCAAGTAGATCACGGGCAAAAGCTACAGCATAATCAAGCTCTTCGCCATCTTCGTGGCCGCTGTTTAAGGGAAAAGATCCCCAAAGGTTAAATGAAAGATCTGTACCGTATAAAAACTTAGGGAAAGCTACGTCAATGCTTAATTGATGAGCTCCGTCATTATCCGCATATAAATCTTGGCCCCGCCAGATATAGCGGGAAACATAACTATCACTTAAAGTAACTAAGACTTCTTGAGAACCGATGTTGGCTCCCTGAACATCAGCTCCGCCAAAAAACATTGCTAACACCATCAAAATACCAGCTAAAAATCTATTCATCGTAGAACCTCTCTTTAAATCCAAAACCTCTAAAAATAAAAAAAGCGCCTTAATCTTTAGCGCCTTTGCCAAACACATCTTTGTGTTTTCTAACCCTACATCATATTAAGTAAATTTTACCTATCTTTGGTAACCGCTTTTCTGCCATTTTTTAACAATACTTTTTTTATATTTAAGAACCATCACGTGTGAAATACCCATTTCTTTAGCTATTTCACGCACAGTATAGCCTTTGAGTAAAAAACTAAGCACTAGCTCTTCTTTATCGCTTAAGCCGATATTTTTGATATCATCAACCGTAAGGCGTTCCTCTACCCCCGGACGGAAATTGGCTTTTTTATCTTCAAGGATATCAGCCAGGCTCAAGCCACCAGGAGAAATCAATTGGTCAAGGCTTGAAATCGATGCTTTAGGCCTTCCTTTCCTTAAAAAATTTTGGATATGAAATTCACAACCCTTAATTATATAAGCTTCATTAATACCTATGGGAAGGCCGTTGGCATAATTTTGCCATAGGTAAAGACACATCTCCTGATAGAGGTCATCCTGGCTGTAAAAACCATAAAGCAGATGCCGACGGGCTACGGCTTTAAGTGCCGGGGTTATTCTCTCGATTAATACCCTAAAATCCATATCCGACTCCTATCCCGATAGTAATCGGGATTTCACTAAATAGATAAATTAAGGTGTCCAAAAATAAAAAAATGTTCCTCTGCCGCTTAAAGCTTAAGGAACGTCTTTGTTTTGTTTTAAACATTATTTAAGGTGTTAAACACCTAAAAACTGTCTAAAAAACAAAGAGGCGTTCTTTTCGAACGCCTCTTTGCTCTCTTGTTCAGGTACAGACTTTGTGCCTGAAATCAAGTTAAATATACCATATTGGCAAATAAATGTCAAGGATGCTTACACTACGCCTTGATCAAGCATAGCATCAGCGACCTTTACAAAGCCGCCGATGTTGGCACCTTTTACATAATCAACATGCTCGCCGCTTTTACCATACTTTACACACTGCTGGTGAATAGCGACCATGATCCCGTGAAGTTTCTCATCTACCTCTTCACGGCTCCAGGAAAACCTCTGGCTGTTTTGAGACATCTCCAAACCAGAAGTAGCTACGCCGCCGGCATTAGCTGCTTTGCCAGGGCCGTAAAGTATCTTGGCCCTCTGGAAAACTTTTACTGCTTCGGGAGTACTGGGCATGTTTGCGCCTTCACCTACGGCTATACAACCATTTTTAACCAGTTCTTTAGCATCGTTCTCATCAACCTCATTCTGAGTGGCTGAAGGAAAAGCGATATCGCATTTTATATCCCAGGGCCGTTTACCTTCTAAATATTTACAATTATATTTAGTAGCATATTCTTTGATCCTGCCCCGCTTTACATTCTTAAGCTCCATGGCAAAAGCGAGTTTCTCAGGGGAGATGCCTTCGGGATCATAAACCGTTCCGTTGGAATCAGACAAACTAACGCATTTTCCACCCAGTTGATTGACTTTTTCCACGGTATATTGGGCAACGTTTCCTGAACCAGAAACTGTACAAACTTTTCCTTTCAAAGAATCGCCTTTAGTCTTAAGCATTTCCTGAACAAAATAGACACAACCGTAACCGGTGGCTTCCGGCCGGATCAAACTTCCGCCCCAATTCAAACCTTTTCCGGTAAGCACTCCGGTAAATTCATTACGCAGGCGTTTGTACTGGCCGTATAGAAATCCTATCTCTCTACCGCCTACGCCGATATCGCCGGCCGGAACATCGGTATCCGGGCCGATGTGGCGGGAAAGCTCAGTCATAAAGCTTTGGCAAAAACGCATTACTTCATTATCTGACTTTCCTTTAGGGTCAAAATCAGAGCCGCCTTTGCCGCCGCCCATCGGCAGAGTGGTCAAGCTGTTCTTGAATACCTGTTCAAAAGCTAAAAATTTCAAGATCCCCAGGTTGACCGTGGGATGGAAACGCAAGCCGCCCTTGTAAGGGCCGATAGCGCTGCTCATCTCAATGCGAAAGCCGCGGTTTACCTGGACCTGGCCTTTATCATCCAGCCAGGGAACTCTAAACATTATCACTCTTTCCGGCTCAACCATCCGGTCTAAAATTTTAGCATCCAGGTATTTTGGATTTTCACTTACAAAAGGCGCCACTGAAGCAATTACTTCCTGGACCGCCTGGTGAAACTCGACTTCACCGGGATTTTTTTCAACTACTTTCTTCATGAATTTCTCTAACATGACAAACCTCCTTTTACAAAACTAACCTGGTAATCCGGAAAGATATTTGACCATGGCCAGAGAAGCCTTCTTAGCCATTCCCATGGCTTCAATAACCGTTCCTTCCCCACCGACAATATCTCCTCCGGCATAAACACCTTTCAAAGAAGTCTCCATAGTTTCCTTATTCACCACCAGGTCTCCCCACTTATCAACCACTAATTCCGGGGTAACGCTGGTAAGAACCTTATTGGCACCTAAGCCCACAGCAATGACTGCCACATCGCAATCACTCTGGAATTGACTACCGACAATCGCTACCGGCCGCCTGCGGCCTGATGAGTCAGGTTCGCCAAGCTGGCAATTTAAACATTCTAGATTCTTAACGCACCCTTGATCGTCCCCGCTAAAAGCGGTTGGTTGGACTAAGAGTTTGAATTTAACCCCTTCTTCCTTAGCATGATGGATCTCCAGGCGCCTGGCCGGCATCTCGATTTCAGTACGCCGGTAAAAAATACTGGTATTGGGGGCGATCCGATTCATTTTTTGCAGGCGTAAAGCGACTCTGGCTGCATCCATGGCCGTGTTTCCTCCGCCGATAACGATTATGCTTTTACCGATGTTCACCGGGGTATGAAATTCAGGAAATTTATAAGCCTTCATCAGATTGACCCGGGTTAAAAACTCATTAGCCGAATAAACATTGCATAGATTCTCTCCGGAAATATTCAAAAACGAAGGGACTCCGGCCCCTAAACCCAAAAAAACCGCCGAAAAGCCTTCCTGAAAAAGTTCTTTTAAACTTTTGGCTCTTCCGGCAATAAAATTAAGCTGGAATTCAACGCCGAGTTTTTTTAAATAGTCGATTTCAAAATCTAAAATATTCCGAGGCAACCTGAAAGGCGGAATACCGTAACGCAGCACCCCTCCAGTTTTGTGTAAGGCCTCAAAAACTACTACTTTTATCCCTGAGCGGGCCAGCTCTCCGGCACAGGCTAAACCAGCCGGGCCTGAACCGACAACTGCTATTCTAAAATCGGAAAATCTTGAATCCTTATTAACCGGGGCTTCTAAATTGTGCTTTACTCCATAATCTCCTACGAAACGCTCTAAAAAATGAATGTTGATCGCTTTCTCGGAAGCAAAAGGCTCATTTTTTTTAGTAAACACACAAGCCTTACGGCACTGATATTCTGCCGGGCAAACCCGTCCGCAGATAGAAGGAAAATTATTTTTTTCCCGAATGGTAAAATAAGCCCCTGAATAATCTTTTTGAGCGATCTGATAGATAAACTTCTTTATGTCTATCCCTACCGGGCAACCGTCAATACAGGTTGGATTTTTACACTGAATGCAGCGGGAAGCTTCTTTAAGGGCATCTTCTTCATTATAGCCTAAAACCACTTCCTGGAAATTATTTACCCTCTCTGAAACGGCTCGCTCTTTAACTTTTACTACCTCTTTCATGATAACTTATTAAGTTTACAAATATGCTTTTCTTTTTCCTCATAGACCCGGTTGCGCTTAGCCAACTCATCCCAATCAACTTGGTGAGCATCAAACTCCGGACCATCAATACAGCTGAATTTAACTTTGCCGGCCACAGCTACCCGACAGCAGCCGCACATACCAGTAGCATCGACCATCAAAGAATTAAGCGAAACCAAAGTCTTGATTCTTGCTTCTTGGCTGGTTAAAGCAACGTTTTTCATCATCGGTAAAGGCCCAACAGCATAAATTAAACCGTACTTCGTCGTTGGTGCATCGTACTTCGTTAATAGTTCTTTCAGAATGTCAGTGACGAATCCTTTACGGCCATAAGAACCGTCATCAGTAGTGACATAAAAAGCATCCGATACCTTTTTAAGCTCTTGCTCTAAGATCAACAAGTCCTTTGTCCTTGAACCCAGGATAGTAGTCACCTGGTTACCAACGGCTTTAAGCGCTTTGGCTACCGGATAGATCTCAGCGATACCCACGCCGCCGCCGACCAAGATCACCTGGGAATAGTTTTTTATCTCGGTAGCATGGCCTAAGGGGCCGACTATTGAATACAGGGAATCGCCGGCTTTTAACCGCCCCAAAAGACGGGTAGTTAAACCCAACTCCTGAACGATCAAAGTGATAGTGCCGGATCCTGGATCTTTCTCCACCACCGTCAAAGGGACCCGCTCCCCGACTTCACTGACCATGACTGCCACAAATTGGCCGGGTGCGGCTTTTTGGGCAATAAGCGCAGCTTTAACCACCAATTTGCTGATTTTTACCCCCAAAGCCTCGACTAAAATACTTTTTTCAATTATTTTCATATTCTTTTAGCTGCCTGAAAATGAGAAAGGGCGCCCTTCTTCTTTACGAGAAGGACGCCCTTGTCCCTTACGAAATCTATATTATTTTATATACCATCTTGTTCTTGTCAAGAAAAAATAATCGGATGTCCAGGGATGCTGAAGAAACCTAGCACCCCCCTTCCAAGAGGCGAAACTGCACTAAAGTAGTGGCATTACAAATATTGTTTCATAACACAAAAATCAACCCCTCACTTCGTTCGGGATTAAAGCTGCCCGACGGAGCCGCTTTGGCGGCGGAGTAAGGTCCGCTGGATTGATTTGCTATGCAGTTTTTTTACTACTTCGATAAAACCTTATTTGTATATTTTCTATCGTAGCGAGCCCTTCTTCGATAATTTCATCAATCGATGCTATGAAATTCTGAACTTTCGCTTTTGTGTCAACTATCTCGATTACAATAGGCAAATCTTGTGACAAACGTAATATTTTTGCAGTATGCATGCGGCTATCGGCGCCAAAGCCCTCCAAGCCTCTTAATACAGTAGCTCCTGCCATGCCGTCGGAACGAGCTTTGCGGACAATCCATTCATAAAGAGGTATGTTTTCATAACGGTCGCTTTCTCCTATAAATATTCGTAATAATTGCCCTTCTTTTGGAAGCATAAATTCCCTCCTTAACGCATTGAAAGTGAATATCCTAAATATACAAACAACAATCCTAATATAAAATGCATGCTTATATTTATTAAAGCGCCAACTATTGCCCTGTCACGCAATAGAATAATAGTTTCGTATCCAAATGTAGAAAAAGTTGTAAATCCTCCAAGTATGCCGATAAATAGAAAAAGACGTGTTTTAGAAGAAAACATATCCATATTATCTGAGTAACCGCCCAAAAGACCAATTAAGAAACAACCAAGGAGGTTAACTATGAGAGTTCCGTAAGGGAATTCATAATTTTTAGATATACTTTGAATTATACCGCCGCCTAAATATCGAAAAATTGCGCCAAGAAACCCTCCAAAACCAACTATAAAAACATTTATAACCTTATTCATATTTTTCTTCTGTATAACACAAAAATCAACTGCCTCTGCGAAGCCCGTCAGGGCGCTTGCGGTCTACACTAAGGGCGAAGCAGGGTCGGCTGGATTGATAGTATGAAAACACCCCCTTGCTCATAGCCTTGTGCCAGTGCATAATAAATCGAGCGCATAATCCTGGACGGGTTAGGCTCATACACAAACGGCCTTAGGGCCACAAAACAAGGAGGTTCTCATGTATTAT
>JAHKAJ010000001.1 GCA_018826075.1 Candidatus Omnitrophota bacterium | reverse complement strand
GGATACATACTTCAACGGTTACAGTAGCGGTTCTGGTTGAACCTAAGGAAGTCGAGCTTAAAATAAACCCCGAGGACCTGAAAATAGACACTTACCGGTCTTCGGGAGCCGGCGGCCAGCATGTAAATGTTACTGATTCGGCAGTGCGAATAACTCACCTTCCCAGTGGAGTAGTCGTGGCTTGTCAGGATGAACGTTCGCAGATCAAAAACCGGGCCAAGGCTTTGCGGATTATCAAAGCCCGGATCATGGAAAAAATGCTGCGCGATGAAGCTGACAAGATGACTCAAAACCGGCGGATCCAGGTAGGGACCGGAGAACGAAGTGAAAAGATACGTACTTATAATTTTCCCGAACGAAGAGTCACTGACCACCGGATAAATTTCACGCTTTACCGGCTGGAAGAAGTTTTAGAAGGGGATCTGGACGAAATCATCACTGCCCTGGTTCAAGCCGAGAGAAAGAAGGTTTACGAGGCTAGAGGTTTAACCTAAAAGTATGAACGAAACAATTTTTAACCAGCGGGACTTACGTTTTTTGGCAAAAAACTCTTTAGACCAAGATGCTGTTGAGCTGGATAAGATAAAGCGATCTTACGCCCAGGGCATGCCCCTGGCGTATATTTTAGGTAAAGAGGAGTTTTTTGGTTATGAATTCACGGTTAACCCATCGGTTTTGATCCCCCGTCCGGAGACTGAACTGATCGTGGAGAAAGCCCTAGAGATAATCAAATCGGATAAGTTAAATTCAGTGCTGGATTTATGCTGTGGCTGCGGAAACATTGCTATCGCTATAAAAAAATCAACCCAGAGCCAACTTAGAGTTTTTGCTTCCGATTTAAGTCTTGAGGCGCTAAGGATAGCTAAAATAAACGCCGATAGACACAAGGCTGAGATTGGTTTTATCCAGTCAGATTTATTAACTGGCCTAAGGGGTGAGTTTTTTGATATAATTGTGAGTAATCCTCCCTATGTTGAGGATGAGAGCATAAAGGGTTCTCTTAGCTATGAACCCCGGACTGCCCTATCGGGAGGAGTTGACGGCTTAGAGGTCATTAGAAAGATAACTGGGCAAGCCGATGGTTGTTTAAAGGAAAAAGGCTATTTGATTATTGAGATTGGATACCAGCATAAGGATAAACTTAAAGATCATATCGATAACCTTGGTTTGTACAGGATAGTCGACTGGATTAAAGATTATTCAGGCCATTTTCGGGGAATAGTTTTACAGAAAAATGGATAAATTTGTAATTTATCAATCTAAACTTTTCGGTTCAGTAAGGGTGAGCGGTTCTAAAAATGCCGCTTTGCCGATCATCGCGGCGACCATCCTGACAGATGAAGAGTGCGTTATCCACAATGTTCCGGATCTTCGGGATATCCAGACCATGCTAGCGA
Source organism: Candidatus Omnitrophota bacterium (assembly GCA_018826075.1). Taxonomy (GTDB): domain Bacteria; phylum Omnitrophota; class Gorgyraeia; order Duberdicusellales; family 4484-171; genus JAHKAJ01. The sequence goes on along the minus strand of JAHKAJ010000001.1, from coordinate 8,847 downwards.
TTTTGCAGAGCCTGGGTAAAAGCGTTGAGTTTAAAAACGGCACTCTGACCATCGGTTCAAAACCCAATAAATCCTTTTTGGCTCCTTACCGTTTAGTCAAGACTATGAGGGCTTCTTTTTGTTTTTTAGGCCCCTTGTTAGCTAAACGCAAAAAAGCCAAAGTAGCTTTGCCCGGCGGCTGTATTATCGGGCCGCGGCCGGTAGACCTACATATCAAAGGTTTAAGGGCCCTGGGCGCCGAGATATTTATTCAGAACGGTTACTGTCATGCCCAGGCTAAAGAGCTGGTTGGCCAGCATATTTATTTAGGCGGGGCTTTTGGGTCTTCAGTGCTTGCTACCGATAATGTATTGATGGCAGCTGTTTTGGCCAGCGGCGAAACTATAATCGAATATGCAGCCTGTGAGCCGGAGGTAGAAGCTTTAGCTTTATTTTTAAAGAAGATGGGTGCTGATATTAACGGGATCGGTTCCCCGGTTTTAAGGATAAAAGGGGTAAAAAGCCTTTTTGGATGTGAATTTACGATCATACCTGACCGAATCGAAGCCGGAACCTTTATCGCTGCCAGTCTGGCTACGCGTTCTAAATTGACTATAGAAGGAGCGAATCCTTTTCATCTGACTTCAGTCCTGGAAACTGCCAGAAGGATCGGAGCCAAGATCAATATCGGTCCTGACTTTTCAATTGAGATCAACCCCACCAGTAATTTAAAGCCGGTCAACATAACCACTTTGGCTTATCCGGGATTTCCCACTGACCTTCAGGCCCAATTTATGGCTTGTCTTTGCCTGGCTAGCGGGATATCTTTGATTACCGAGAAAATTTATCCTGACCGGTTCATGCACGTGCCTGAGCTTAACCGCATGGATGCTTCTATCCAGCGTAGCGGCCCTTACGCTATTATTGAGGGTAAAGATAAACTTTGCGGCGCTGAAGTCATGGCTTCGGATTTGAGGGCTTCGGCAGCTTTGGTTTTAGCCGGCCTTACCGCCGAAGGAAAAACTCAAGTTTTAAGGGTTTATCATATCGATAGGGGTTATGAACAGATAGAACATAAATTTAGAAAATTGGGAGCTAAAATCAAGAGAGAAAAGCAGTGAAAGTTTTAATGATCGATAACTATGACTCTTTCACTTATAACCTGGTTCAATATTTCCAAGAGCTGGGAGCCGAAGTCAAAGTCTTCAGGAATGACAAGGTCAGCCTGGCTGGTTTAAAAAAAATCAAATTCGACTGTTTAGTCGTCTCTCCCGGCCCCGGCCAGCCTAAAGATTCCGGGATTAGCTGTACAGCCATCAGTTATTTTTATAAAAAGGTTCCGATTCTGGGAGTTTGCTTGGGGCATCAATGTATCGGCTATTGTTTCGGCGCCCGGATCAAGCGGTCAAAGAAGATTATGCACGGTAAGACCTCAGATATTTATCACGATCGGCGGGATATCTACAGGGGGGTTAAAAATCCTTTTTCGGCAACCCGTTATCACTCTCTGATAATCGATAAAAAGAGTTTACCGGAAAATTTAACTGTCACGGCCCAGACCAAAGATGGTATAATAATGGGGGTAAAACTTAAAAATTTTCCTCTCTACGGAGTGCAGTTTCATCCCGAATCTATTTTGACCAAAGAAGGAAAACAAATTCTAAAGAATTTCCTTAAACTATGATCAAAGAATCAATTGCCAAGCTAGTCATTGGAAAAGACCTTGATTTTCAGGAAACCAAAACAGTTTTTGAGGAGATCTTTGACCATCGGGCCGGCAGCTCTCAAATCGCCGCTTTTCTTACAGCTTTGAAAATGAAGGGAGAAAACGAAGCTGAGATCCTGGCGGCAGCCACGGTTATCCGCAGCCGGGCCGTTAAGATCAAGCTTGATCAGGGGTTCCTTGAGCCGTCGGAAAACCGTCCCTTAATCGATACTTGCGGTACCGGGGGTTCAGGCCTAAATAAGTTTAATATCTCTACGGCGGTTGCTTTTGTGGTAGCAGCCGCAGATGTTTTGGTAGCCAAGCATGGCAATAAAGCTATGTCTTCTTCCTGCGGCAGCGCCGATGTTTTGGAAGCTTTGGGGATCAATATCATGGCTGACCCTGCAGTGATGAAGGAAGCTTTAAAGACAGTAGGCATTGCTTTTTTATACGCGCCGCTTTACCACCCGGCTTTAAAAGAAGTAGCCCAGATAAGAAAAGAGATAGGCATCCGGACGATTTTTAATATCCTGGGCCCGCTTTGTAACCCGGCCGGAGCCGAGTACCAACTTTTGGGAGTTTACAGTTCGAAGCTAGCCGTTCTTTTAGCCAGGGTTTTAAAACAGCTGGGGCTTAAGCGGGGCCTGGTGGTTTACGGTAAAGATCTAAAAGATGAGATATCCTTAAGCGGCCCGACCCAAGGTTACTTTTTAAATAAGCGTAAAATAACCAAGTTAACTCTTTCGGCATCGACTTTTGGTTTAAAAAAAGTTGTCGCCGGGGATCTATTGGTTAACAGCCCGGCTGAATCAGCCCAGGTTATCAGTCAAGTCTTAGCGGCTAAAAAAGGCCCTTGCCGGGATATAGTCTTGGCTAATGCTTCGGCTTGTTTTTATGTTTTAGGTAAGGTTTCTAATTTTAAACAGGGAGTTTCCTTGGCTGGAGAGCTTATTGACAGCGGGAAAGCCAAGGCCAAATACCGGCAATTCAGAGATTTTTTAAAAAGCCATGCATAAGACTTTATCGCTTATCCTGGAAGCCAAGAAAAAACGGGTTAAAGTATTGCGTAAAAACCGCGAAGCTTTCCTGTCATTAGTCAAGAAAGCTCACCCGCCGCTGTCATTTAAAGAAGCCATAAAGCGTGAGGGAAAGATCTCTTTCATCGCTGAGATCAAACAGGCTTCGCCTTCAGCCGGGATTTTACGTAAAGATTTCTCGGCCTTGGACCTGGCTAAGTTGTTTAAAAAAGGCGGTGCCAATGCTATTTCAGTGCTCACTGAGGAAGATTTTTTCCTAGGTAAGATCAACTATATCGAGGAGATCAGGAAAGAAATCGAACTGCCGATTTTACGGAAAGATTTTATTATTGATGAAGTCCAGATTCTAGAGTCCCGGGCTGTGGGAGCTGATGCCGTACTTTTAATAATGGCTATTTTAGAAGAAGCTAAAGCCAAAGAACTTTATCAATTCAGTAAAAGCCTGGATATGGATGTATTGATCGAGGTTCACAGCGAGAAAGAGTTGAAGAAAGCATTGAATATGGGTGTTGAGATTATCGGGATAAATTCCCGGAATCTGCATACTTTCGAAGTGAATAATGAACGCCATAAAAAGCTTATTCCCTTTATCCCGGAAGGAATCATAAAGGTTTCCGAAAGCGGCATCAAGACCTTGAAAGACATGCTGCTGTTAAAAGGCCTGGGGGCTGATGCGGTTTTGGTCGGAGAGGCTTTGATGGTGGCCGATAATATAGAAGAAAAACTTAAAGAGTTGAATATTGACGCTTAAACAATGATCAAGGTAAAGATTTGCGGGATCACTAATTTAGAAGATGCTTTGATGGCTTCCTATTTGGGGGCCGATGCCCTAGGCTTTATTTTTTCTCCTAAAAGCCCCCGTAGCCTAGCTCCTGCCGCTGCCGAAAAAATCATAGCCGGTCTCGATCCTTTGGTGACAAAAGTAGGAGTGTTCCTCGATCAGGACCAGGCTGAAGTTTTAGAGATTGCTTCTAGGCTTAAATTAGATGTTGTTCAGTTCCACGGAAAAGAAAAGGCAGCCTATTGTAATTTTTTCACCAAGAGATTTAAGGTGATCAAGGTATTTTTTCCCGAAGACCGCCCTTACCAAAAAACGATCCGCAGTTATAAGGTTGACGCTTTTATGTTCGACATAAAATATGAGCAAAAAATAAAGGGCTCAAACCGGCTTTCCGGTCTGGATTTAGATGAGATTGCTTCACTGATTAAAAGCGGGAAAAGAGTGGTTATTTCCGGAGGGCTTAATTCGGTAAATGTCGGCCAAATAAAGAAGTTTAAACCTTACTGTTTAGATGCTGCCAGCGGTTTAGAAAAACTGGTGGGTAAAAAAGACGGACAGTTAGTCAAAGAGTTTATAAGAAAGGTTAAATCATGAAACTACCCGATAAAAAAGGATATTTCGGCCAGTTCGGAGGAAAATACGTTCCGGAAACCCTCTCGGTTTGTCTTAATGAGCTGACCATTGCTTATCAGAAATATAAAAAAGACAGTGGTTTCAAAAAGAAGCTGGATTTCTACCTGCGCGAATATGCCGGCCGGCCTACAGCCTTATATTTTGCCGAACGCCTTAGTAAACACCTGGGTCTGAAGGTTTATTTAAAAAGAGAAGACCTCCTACATACCGGCGCTCATAAGATCAACAATGCTTTAGGCCAGGCTCTTTTGGCAAAGTTTATGGGTAAACCGAGAGTTATTGCTGAAACCGGAGCCGGCCAGCACGGAGTTGCCGTAGCTACGGTTTGTTCGCTGCTTTGTCTAGAATGCGATATTTATATGGGCCAGGCCGATATCCAGCGCCAGGCGATGAATGTTTTACGGATGAAAGTTCTTGGGGCCAGAGTGATACCGGTTAAAAGCGGCTCTAAGACTTTAAAAGATGCCTGTAATGAAGCTTTTCGTGATTGGGTGACTAATGTAAGGAATACTTATTATCTTTTGGGTTCAGTAGTCGGGCCGCATCCTTATCCGATGATGGTCAGAGATTTTCAGGCAGTGATTGGCCGGGAAGCCCGAGCTCAAATTTTAAAAAAACAAGCCAAGCTTCCTGATTACTTGCTGGCTTGCGTCGGAGGCGGGTCAAATTCCCTGGGGCTTTTTTACCCTTTTTTTAACGATCGAAAAGTAAAGTTTATCGGTGTGGAAGCTGCTGGTTTTGGTTTGAGCGGCCTTCATTCAGCGACCTTAGTCAAGGGAGGGGTGGGAGTTTTCCAGGGTTCACGTTCATATGTATTGCAGGATAAATTCGGCCAGATCAAAAACGCCCATTCAATAGCTCCCGGGCTTGATTATCCGGGAGTGGGGCCGGAACATTCTTATTATAAAGCCAGCCAACGAGCCCAATACCTGGCAGTCGGGGATGCCCAGGCTTACCAGGGCTTTAAGCTTCTGTCGCAGCTGGAGGGGATAATCCCGGCTTTAGAGAGCTCCCACGCTGTTTATTATTTAAACCAGTTAGCCAAGAAACACAAAGGGAAAACAGTGATCGTCTGCCTTTCCGGCAGAGGCGATAAAGATTTGGATATTATTAAACATTATGAGGCTGAAAGAAAAATTTAACCAGTTAAAAAAACAAGGCCGCAAGGCTTTTATCGCTTATGTTCCTTTTGGCTTTCCTGAACCGAAGCTGACCAAGCCGATCTGCTTGGCTTTAGCCAAAGGCGGCGTTGATATAATCGAGCTGGGCATTCCTTTTTCTGACCCTTTAGCCGACGGCCCGATCATTCAACAGGCAACAGCCAAAGCTTTAGCTGCCGGAGCCAACCTGGATAATTTTTTCGGCACCCTTAAAGAGTTAAGCAGTTCATTGACCATACCAATAGTGATCATGACTTATTACAACCCGGTTTTTAAATACGGTTTGGAGCGGTTTTTAAAGAGACTAAAAAGTCACCGGGTCTGCGCCACTCTGATCGTAGATCTGCCGATAGAGGAAGCCGGCCAGTATCTAAAATCGGCAAGAGGCCTTGGTGTGGATACGGTTTTCTTTGTTACCCCGACCACTGACCAGAAAAGAATGCGCAAGATCATAAACCGTTCACGAGGATTCATCTACTATATTTCAGTTACCGGGATAACCGGGCCTAAAAATATCGCTTATCGTTCGGTAGCCAGGCAGGTAGAATTTTTGAAGAAGATCTCCCCGCTGCCGGTCTGCGTTGGTTTCGGGATCCATTCGGCCGAGCAGGTTCGCGCGGTCAATGAATTTTCCGACGGGGCAATAGTCGGAAGCGCCCTGGTCGAGTTTATCGATAAGAATTACCGCAAAAAAGGCTTTTTAAACACCCTCGCGGCATATACTTCAAAGTTATGCATGAAATAATCCCGGTCAATGACCTCAAACTTATTTTTTCCCGCCTGGAAAACCGGGAAACCGCTTCTTTAGGGATCTATTTACGTGTCGGCTCGCGTCTTGAACCCAAAAAGATCAAAGGTATAGCTCATTTTCTCGAGCATATGGTTTTTAAAGGCAGCAAACATTATTCGCACCGTAAGATAAAGCAGGAAATCGAAGGCCGCGGTGGTTTTCTTAATGCCTACACCTCTCAGGAAACTACAGCTTATTACGCTAATTTTTTAAAAAAAAACTTCACTAAAACCCTGGATATCCTTTTAGATATGGTTAAACAGCCTCTTTTTAAGCCTGGGGATATCGATAAAGAACGCAGGGTCATCCTGCAGGAAATCAAGATGTATAATGATCTTCCTTCGGCCCGGGCAGCGACTCTTCTTGAAGGTTTACTTTGGAAGGGCCACTCTTTGGGTCAAGACGTGATCGGCCAGACTCAAAGTGTTAATAAGATAGCCCGTAGCGACCTGGATAATTTTCGAAACAAGTATTACCTGCCGGCTAATATGGTTATTTCTTTTTGCGGGGCAATTTCCCGGGATGATGTGTTAAGAGATATCAAGGCCCGGACCGATAAAACCAGAAGAGAGGTTGATTTAGAGATTTCTAAACCGGAAAGTCTGCGGGGTTTGCATATAGCCAGCGAAAAAAAAGACTTAGAACAGTCGCATCTCTGCATCGGTTTGCGGGCTTTACCTTGGATGAGTCCGCAGCGTTTGGTTTTACGTTTGATTAATATTATTTTGGGGGCAAATATGAGCAGCCGTTTGTTTGAAGAGTTACGCGAGAAAAAGTCACTTTGTTATGATATTTCTACAGAAGTGCGTTCTTATCATGACAGCGGCGCTTTTATGATTCATCTAGGCCTGGAAGCTTCCAAGATCACCCTAGCTCTTAGTACTATTTTAAGAGAGCTGACCAAGTTAAAAGTGAGGCAAGTGGGGCCGGGAGAACTTTCCCGGGCTAAGGATTATCTTACTGGCCAGATGGCTATGGGTTTAGAAATACCTCAAGGCCGGATGGAGCATTTTGCCCAGAGTTACCTTAACCTTGGAAAAATCAATACTTTCCCGGAGTTAAAAAAGTCGATTCAGGCGGTGTCTGCCGGACAGATAAAGCAGCTGGCTGAAAGAATATTTAACTTTGATAACCTTTGCGTTTCTTGTGTCGGTAACCTCAAAGAGGATACCGAAGCCAGAATAAGGAATTTACTCTCTTAGCTATGGCTACTCTCAAAAAACCCCCGAAACTTAAAGGAAAACTTTCGCTAATCTCGGCGATCATTGCCGAAAAAAAGGCTCAAAACATAGCTATTTTGGATGTCCGTAGCTTAAGCGGCCTTTGCGATTATTTTATCATTTGTTCCGGAGATTCGACCACCCAGGTAAGGGCGATTTACCAGGAGACAGTCAGGGCTTGCCGAAAAAAAAAGATCGATATCCAACATTGTGAAGATGATTTTTCCGGCCAGTGGATCCTGGTTGATTTTTTCGATATTGTCTTACATATATTTTTTGCCGAGGCCAGAGAATTCTACAATCTTGAATATTTATGGAGCCAGGCAAAAAAAGTTCCTTTGGATAACCAGCCTTAGTAAAAACTTCTCTCAAGCATCCAATCCGGCGATTCTAAAAAAATAAAAAAAATCGCGAAAAACTATTGACAATCTCTGTAATTTTGTTAAATTAATAGAGAAGGATGTTTATAGAGTCGTTTGATTCAAAAAGGAGGTGATCCAGATGGCAAAGAAGAAAAAAGCAGCAAAGAAGAAAAAGACAGCAAAGAAAAAGAAAAAATAAGCACGCGATAAAGGTTAGATAAACCTTTGTTCACAGCTTCTTACGAATAAAAAACATCAATGAGAATTAAGCCCCGCGTTCCTAACAGGACGCGGGGTTTGCTTTTATCGACCGGGAAAAGTTTAGAATAGCTTAAAAAGGCTTGATAATATTAGCTTTTTTAATTGAAGCCCGCCTTCAACCAGCCGTTTAGATTCTACTTAAAAGAAAATAACTTTGTGTTATAATAACGGCATGTTTACCGGGATAATAAAAGAAGTTGTTAAAATAACAACGCTCACTAAAAAATCTGCTCTGACTGTGATCGGGGTTAACTCTAAATTGATTTTTCCTCAAGCCGAAATCTCCGATAGCATAGCCGTAAACGGCACCTGTCTGACTTTAAGCCGAAAAAGTAAGGGTGAACTTTTTTTTGACGCTATTGCCCCGACTATAAAGGTTACCAATTTAAAATATCTTAAAAGGGGCGACTATGTTAATTTAGAACCGGCTCTGGAGCTTAAGGAAAAAGTCGGCGGCCATTTTGTCCTGGGCCATGTAGATGCAGAATTGAAGTTACGGCGGTCAATTGCCCGGGGAAACTATTGGCAGCTGGAGATAGAACTTCCGGCACGTTTCCGGACAAAAGTTGTTGTCAATGGTTCGATTGCCGTAGAAGGGGTCTCTTTGACTGTAAAAAAAATTTCAGGGGTTGTTTTTACTGTTGACATTATTCCCTTTACCTATAAAAATACTACTTTGCAGTATAAGCGGCCCGGGGCCCGGTTGAATGTCGAGTTTGATTATTTATTGAGCAATAAAGGCATCTCCGCCTAACGGCGTCGATGCCGAAAATTTTTCTTAAAAAATTTTCGGGGGGTAGCGCAGCTCGGCTAGCGCGCAACGTTCGGGACGTTGAGGCCGTGGGTTCAAATCCCACCCTCCCGATTCTGCTTCGTCCCAGGATCCTAAAAATACCTTTTAATTATTGATTTTTTGATT
>JAHKAJ010000007.1 GCA_018826075.1 Candidatus Omnitrophota bacterium | reverse complement strand
TATTTTTTTCATTTATTTCCTTTTTGTTGATTAGTGGTAAACGCTAAGGGTGATAACTGTTCCGATCAAAGCCCCGACAAGAACTTCTATCGGGGTATGCCCGACTAGCTCTCGCAAACGCTCCTCCTCGATCTTCTTTCCCTCCTGGAAATCCTCCATCATCCGATTGAGGACTTTTGCCTGAAAACCTATTGAACGCCGCCAGGTCTGGGCGTCAAACATGGTGATGATAGCGAATAAAAGGCTTAAGGCAAATAAAGCCGAGGAACTCCCTGTTTCTTTAGCCACGCAGATGACCAAAGAAACCACTGCTGCGCTATGGGCCGAAGGCATGCCGCCGGTGCCCAGGACCCAGTAAAAGTTAAACCTTCGGTCCTTGATCACCCCGAAAACAACCTTTAAAACCTGGGCGGCTATACTACTATAGAGTATTGCCCAGAAAGCCTTATTGGTATATACTCCTTGCCAAAAGCCATTCATTGGGTTTTATTATAAAAAGAAAACCGGATTTAAGCAACAAATATTTCGCCCTAAATTTTAGCTTAAAAATTTTCGAGTTTTTCGGCAACCGGTTTAATCCTGAGCAGTTTAAAATGTTGGGGACAGATAAAGCTAGAGTTAAATTCTGATATCCCTTCGTAATAGACAGCCTGATCGACAAAAGCAGCTAAATCACCGACTAAAGATATCTCTAACCGGGCACAACCTCTTAACTGGCGGCCGTTAAAAACTATGGAACTTCCGGGATTAGCTTTTAAACAGTAGCATTTACCGCAAGTTTTTTCGCCGACTTGGTAGCTGCATTTTGTTAAAAACCCCTCGCCTTTCTGAAGGAAAGCTGCACTATTATCTAACGGTTGCTCTGATTGAGGGTTTGGCTGGACTTTCTTCAGTCTTTGTTTCATCTTCTCGATAAATTCCTGGCCCTCTTCTTTGGCATAAAGGCAGTCTTGCGGACAAAAATCCTGGCTTTCGCAACAGGATAAATTACAGCGGCCACACCCTTGAGACTGGCAGATTCCATCACCGCAAGCGTCAATGCAGCTGCAAGTAGCTTCTGAGTCGGATCCAAAATCCTCGGTAACCGTTTCGCCACTGAGGTCGACTATTTCACTCTGGGCTAAACTGCCACTAAAGATAAAAAAAATGAGTATCAGCGTGATTTGGCTACATTTTATCAAAATTAACATTTTTATTCTTTTTCATCATTTGATCGGCCTTACGGTCTTCTTCCTCTTTGACCACCATTTTCAATAAGGAATTGCCTGAAGAAGAGTTGTCTCCGATCAAGATATTTTTCTCAGAATAACCATCAACCAGTTCGATAATCCGATCACCTAAAAGTTTTTTTATGCTTTTTAGCTTTCGTTCATAGTAAACAACCTGCTGGGCTTGTTCACTGGAAAGGCTTTTAAGTTTCTCCGGATCGACCTGGTTAGATTTGTCTTTAGCTAACTGTTCCAGGGCTGTCTGCCACTGTTTATGCAAAGAAGTGTCTTTTGAATTCTGGGCCTTTTCTAACTCCTCTTTTAAATCTTTTTCTAATTCATGAAAAATGTCGGCCTGGGTTTGATTTTTTACATACTCAGCAGTTATCCGGTCTAATTGGCTTTGAGTTAATCTGTATTCTTCGATCAAATACCTTAAGCGGTCTCTTTTCATATTCCTCCTTCAATGAGCCCATGGCTTATGGAACGAAATTAGTTGAGTGAACATAAGTCATTTGGGCGAATTGAACCCCGCCCTTTCTCACCCCTCTATCATCACTCGATGAAAGGGCGGGGTAAATTCAGCCGACAGATTTATCTTCGTTCATTGCATTCACTCGATAAACCTGGACTTCATTTATTGTATCAAAAATATAAGGCTTTTCAATAAAGAAACGGCTTGACAAATCACGGTTTTCGTCAATAATCAACTGTATGGGAAGACCAAAAAAAGAATTAAAACGGATCCACCGTAAGAAAGCTAAGAAGGCTAAGAAAAAAGTGCAAGCTTATTCCAAGAAAGAAATCACTTTTGAAAAGCTAAGCAAACGCAGCAAACATTTTTTAGAAAAGAAAAGAAAACAGGAAAGAAAAACTTCTTAGTTTACTCGAACTTATAATGTTTGCGGACAGCTTTTTGAATCTGCCACTTACAGTTTAATCCTTTAGGAAAAACTACTAAATCCCCTTTTTGGATCTTTAGGCTTTTGGCCCCTTCAGTTTCCACTTCTACTTCACCTTCTAAAAAATAGCAGGTTTCTTTTTGATCATAATACCAATCGAAACTGCTGGCCTCTTTTTCCCAAATCGGCCAACTTTTAACTCCCAAACTTATCAACTCTTCCTCGGTCGGTTTCTTTACTTCGATATTCATACTAGACTTCTCCTTTTTTATACAAATCCTCGACCACCTCTACCACCAACGGATCAAAATACACCCCTTTATATTTTCTTAACTCCTCCATGGCTTCAGCCTTAGTCAAAGCCGGCCGGTAAGGCCGGGTGGTAGTCATGACATCAAAAGCATCGGCGGTTCTGATTATCCGGGCAAAGATATGGATGGCTTCGCCCTTTTTACCAAAAGGATAGCCTGAGCCGTCGTAATTTTCATGATGCTCCAGTATCCCTGAACAAACATCTTCACCAAGCCACTCCCGGACTGAACTGACAATTCTTATACCGTTAAAAGGGTGTTCTCTGATCTGAGCCCATTCATCTTCGTTGAGAGCGCTGGGTTTAAACAGAACTTCATCGGCAATAGCAATTTTTCCTACATCATGAAGTTGGGCACTCCAGTTAAGCGCCGATAAACCATGAGGTATTGCCAGCAAATTTTCTTTCATCTTCTCTCCGATAAGACTGGCATAACCAGCCACTCTTTCAGTATGGCCATGAGTAGAAAAATCCTTAGCTTCAATAGCGCTGATAATCGCTCTCTGAGAAGCCACGATAAGCCTAATCTTTTCTTTCTTGAGCATAAAACCCTGCAAAGCCCGGCCGATATTATTAGCTAATGAAACTAAAATATCCAGATCCTGAGCAGTGATTATCTCGTGAACATTGATCTTGTTCCCCAGGTTTATAATGCCCAACAGATCTTCTTCACAAAAACTAGGGATACTGACTTCGGCCCCGAGAGTTTTCATCTCTTTAATCAGGCTGACCAAAAATTCCTGCTCGCGGGAGTACATCTTGGTGTTTTTCAAATAATACTCTATTTCGCTACAGATCAGCGGCTTTTTGTCGCTACGAAGTTTTATTACTAAAGGGTTGTTTTCGTCTAAAGTCAAATCGGGTTTGTGATTTTTATGATCTCCGGCCCGATGAACTTCCTTGGCTAATGAAAATTCATTTGCCGAAACATCTTTGATAAATATACCTACGTAACTCAGTCTCATCCAACTGCTTAAATCACGCAGGGTATAGACGATCAACTCGTTAAGGTTACGGGCCCGGGCGACCCTTTGGGCTTCACGTTTAAGAATCGGGCGGTAAGAAAACTTTTTTGACAGCTCATCTTCTTCTATGGTCCTGACAAAATTTATAAACCGGAAGAGCCCGATCCCGGTAAAAAGCGAGACTACGATAGGGAAAATAATCCAATTGTTCCCGCCGACTATATAAAAATAAGGCTGTAGGTAAAAAGCATTCAGGTAAATTATGCTTATTGAGGAAGCAAAACCTAAAGCTAATAAAGATGCTTTTTTAACCACGATTTCTATATTCAAAAGCCGGTAGCGGACTATGGCATAAGCAGTAGAAAACCCGGAGATTATAAGAAAAATGAATCCAAAAGGATAGATCCTAAAACCTAAAATAGGAAACACATCTACCAAAGCCAAAGAAGCGATTGATAGACTGCCCAAGACATATTTAATCCGCTTTTTGTTATACGGTGACTCTGACCGGTGATAGGCCCGATACAAAAGGTAAATTGATGAAGTTAAGGGCAGCGACCAAACGGCTAAAAACAGACTATAAAAACTTCCCGGGTCCAAGATGGCGCCCCAGGTAAACAACTGGACTCCAGCAACAATATAATTGCCTCTGAATACCGAAAAAACACCAAACAGCGACAAAAGATAAAAAAAGTAAACTATTTTTTTATTTCTTAAATTTAAAAAAACAGCCACAAAATGATAGATCGCCGGGGCGATAAAAATCAATCCCGAATAAGCGATTCTAAATAAAGACAGGTGCAGCGAGGTGTCTTTAAGATTATAGACTATAAAATATGAAAACTGCCATATGGTTATGCTTAAACCCAGAATAAAAAAACTGCGGTTGACTGCTGACCTTCGGCCTTTAAAAAATACGAAACAGGATAAGCCGAAAAACAACAAAGAAGTCAAAAAGAAAGGTAATGAGTGAATGCTCAGCTTCATGATTAGGGACTCACCGGGGTAAAAATATGGCGGCGAATCTACTTCGCCCTTAAGCTCCTATGCACCGGTAGGGCTTCGTAGAATTTCGCCAATTTCTTCGAAGTCCGCCAAACCGTTTAGCTCAAATACCCAGGACGAAGAAGAATGGCGGCGAGTGGTCTGCTTCGCTCTCCAACATCCAAACGCTGGTAGAGCTTCGCAGAACCAAGGACTTCCCCATTCCTTCGAAGCCCGCCAAATTGTTTACCTCAAATACTAAGGGCGAAGAAGAATGGCGGCGAGTGGACTTGAACCACCGACGCAACGGGTATGAGCCGTTTGCTCTACCGGCCTGAGCTACGCCGCCGAAAAAAATGAAATTATCTAGGGTTATTTCCTGTTTTTTTTCGGCACCGAGGTGATACCACCGAGGTGCCTTAAGATTTCTCACTTCGTTCGAAATCAATTCGGCTAAGGGCTTTTGCGTACAAAAGCCCAAGTCTCATTGGGAATTATACCACATCTTTTAGGGAAATCAGAATCCTTTAATGATCTCTAGTTTATTGATAACGGCAGAGTTACTAGTTCGAATTTTAAAATCGTCGAGATAAACATCTGGTGGAAAATTACCCAGCCACAGGCCATAAAAAGCCTCTTCTTCTCTTTGCCATCTTTTTATAAAATTAAGGTAGGGAATTTCATCTCTGTAAATAGTTACCTCATCGGCCGGATTCCTGACATAAATATAAAGCGATAACGGGATCTTTTGATGCGGAAAACTCTCTTTTTTAAAATCAAATTCGCCGGCCTGGGGCTGAATGGTAAATTTTACCTTCCTCTTTTCTAAGTCCAAAAAAACTTGGGTTGATTCTTTTACCGTTTCCTCGATTTCCTTTATAATTTCATATCTAGCATCACTGTTTTTTTCATGGTGTAAAAATAAAATTAAGTTAATAAAAGCTTTTTTATCATTACTTTCTCTCAGATAATATTTAGCCAAAGATAGATATATTTGGGGCTCTTGGGGATATCGCGCAGCTGCCTTTATCAATTCATCTTCTTGCCCCTTGATTGAATAGTATTCTGCCAAATAGGAGTAAACTCGAGATTGTTTAGGGTGCAACTTAGTGGCTTTTATCAACTCCCCTTTGCCTCTTTCATCGCCTTGGTTAACATAAAACCAGCCTAACTTCAAATGATACTCAAAATTAACCGGATTAAGCTCTACAGCTTTAAGATAAAACTTTTCGGCGTCTTTCTCCCCTAAGGCCAATTGACTACTGAACCCATCGCTTAAAGCCTCAGAAATATAGTCGGCTTTTTTTACTAAATAGTCGGCATTGGTCTTCGCATATCCTATTGCCCGGGAAGTTAAAAAAATGACTTCCCTATAATAACCTTCCAACCCCAACCGCAAAGAAGGTTTTTCCAATGAGACTGCCTGGCGATAAAAAAGATGGGCTCTCAGGCTGCTATACACCGAGAATGAACAACAAAATATTAAAATCAAACCTAAGGAAAAAACTGCCGATAAACTGTTGGTTTTCAGTCTTGCTTCCAACATGATTACTCAAAATGGGTATAAACACATTTGTAAACTAAACCTAAAATAAACCAAAATAAAAATAAAATTGCCGGGATATGAAAGTTAAACTCGACAAAGCTGTGAACAAAGACTCCCAAAGTCCCGGAAACGCCGCCGATCACAATATTTTTCACAAAAAGGTCGTGCCTTTTTTCAAGTTGTCCAAAAATATCTTTAAACAGACGGTAAAGAAAATAAAAATAAGCTGAAGCTGCGATCAACCCGATTTCCACCACTAGCTGAAGGTGATCGTTATGAAGATAGTAATAATGAGCAGTACTAACAAACTGTTTATAAAAGGTAAAAAGATATTGGAAATTTCCCCAACCTATTCCAAAAATCGGAAAATCTTTTACTAACCCTAAACTATCTTTAGCTAGCCCGATCCTTCCTGAAAGGCCGCTGCCAAAAAGCCCAAACCGCTCCTGGATCGGACCTACTCCAGCCATAAAAATAAATATTGCTCCCATGGCGAAAACTGCCGGAAACAACCAATAAGCTTTGAAATGGGTTTTTTCTCGCTTGGCCAAGATGAACATCAAAAATAAGGAAAAAAACAGGCTTAGTGAACCAGCCCGGGAAAGCGAAAGCAAAACACTTGCCGAGATTAATGCAGCAATAAACCCAAAAAGAAACTTTTTAGCTTTTTGCCGGCATGATAAAGCATAACCGACAGTCAAAGGCACAACCATTATCATATACCCGGAAAAATTATTGCGGTTTCCGAAGGTGCTGAAAGTATGGGCTATGTCCTTATTTAAAATAAAAAACTTATTTACCACTCCGTAAAAAGACAGGCCCAGTCCGAAAAAAATAATCACCAAAATCAACCTTTGGCACTGCTTCTTTTCATTAACTAAATTAAGTGTTATTAAAAACAGGAGGAAAAAGCAAATAGCCCGGAAAAGCTCCCTTTTCACAGCCGGAACATAAAAACCTAAGGTTAAACTACCTGCCGGATTAAAATCAGGCAGGTAGTTCTGGTACAAATTAAAGGTTTGCGGAGAAATTACTTTGAGAAGTCTGGCTGGCAAAGGAAAAATTTGCAGTAAACCGACGGCTAAAACTGCCAAAATAAGATAACTGTAGGTTGGAAAAATTATCTTGGGTGAATCGCTAAAGATCAGCTTAGCTAAAAAAATAACCGCAAGAATTAAAATTGCTACCTGAATGATGCTCTCGGCTCCCGGAATTACCGAGCCGAAAAAAAGTGGGGAAAAGATTATCAAAAATACGATCACCGCTTCAAAAGATAAAGAAAAAAAATTTTCTTTTATCATTTAGCTTTTGAAGAACGATAGTAGTAATAAGAGTGGTAATGTCGCTGATCTAACTCCATGGCATTCAGGATGGTGCCGATAATTTTTGTTTTACCGCCCAATATCCTTTTGGCTTCATTGACTTGGATTAATTGCGTAGAAGCTGCCCGGATAACAAAGATCATGCCGTCACATTTATCGCTTAAAAGAATAGCTTCGGAAACGCTTAATATCGGCGTTGAGTCAATGATGATTCTCTTGTAGCGCTTCTTTAGTTCATCTAAAAAATCTTTTAGCTTTTTAGAACTTAGAAGCTCTGTGGGGTTAGGCGCATAAGGCCCTGTCCCTAAAAAAGAAAGGTTGGCAACTTTGGTTGGAACAATCGCTTCATCTAGGGAAGCTGTTCCGGTCAATAAACTGCTTAGGCCAACTTTAGCTTCAGTTTTGAAACTTCTGATCAATCTTCCTTTACGCATATCAGCGTCAATAATCAGCGTTGGTTCATCAAGTTGGGCAAAAACTATCGCCAGGTTTGCCGAGACAAAACTTTTGCCTTCACCAGGGATAGAGCTAGAAACCACAATTGTGTTAAGGGGTTTGTCTTCGGGAAAAGAAAATAAAAGCGATGTCCTGATGTTGCGAAAAGATTCAGTAACCATAGATTGAGGATCACTGTTAGAAACCAAAGTTAGTTCTTCTTCATTTTTAGCCCGGTCAGCCAAAGAAACATATCCCAAAAATGGAAGTTTGACATAAAACTCGACATCGTCTGAAGTCCTTAAAGTCGAATCCTGGCTCTCCAGAAAATAACACACAGCCACTGCTAAAAAAATACTCATCACCAAGGCAATCAGGATATCACGAAAGGGTCTGGGTCTGATCGGCTTGGTCGGCTCCTCAGCCTGATCAACTACCCTGATACTAGAAATGGGGAGTTCTTGAGAAACGCTTAATTCCTTGGCTCGGGTAAGAATTTCCCTGTATAGAGAATTATAAGTATCGACTTTGCGTTTAAAAACCTGGTATTCGCCGATGATCTCATGGAGTTCAATAGCAGTAAGTGTCTCGGCTTCGAGCTGTTCCTTGATTTTTTCAAGCTGGGTGCTTAAGGCTACCATCTTGGGATGTTTTCCTTTATAGCGGTCTGAAATTTCGGCAATTTCTTTTTCTATCTGGGCCTTTTGAGATTTTAACGCCTCGATTAATGACTGTTTATCGGACTCTATATCGATTACGGAGATAACCTTATTTTTTTTGACAAAATCGTTTAAATCTTTTTCGGCTTTTTGTAATTCTTTTAAAGTATCGGTAAGCTGTTTCTCTAGCCAAGAAACGCTATATTGAGTCGTATCACTTCCCCTTTCCACATCCTGATAAATAAACTCCCTAGCCCAAGCGTTAGCAATGGTAGTAATCAATAAGGGGGTTTTACCAGTTATGGAGATAACCACGATACTGCTCGCACGCATAGGGTCTACCGACATCATCGAAAGGAGTTTACTTACGGCATCCGGGTGGTTTTTAAACTCCGGGTCGGTATAAAGCTTTAAATTTTTTACTACCCGTTCGGCTAAAGAGCGTGACTGCAGAATATTAAGCTGGGTCTGAAAATACTCTTTGGTTTTTCTTTCTCCCTGGTAAATATCTTCTATACCCTTGGTTATTTCTGGACTGGATTGTTCAATAGCTATCGAAGTTTTGGCCCGATAGATCTTGGGAGCGGTGAAACTGTAAAAAGCGGAAAAACTCACAACCAGGGCTATAAAACTGAAGAGAAACCAGATACGCTTATAAACAATTCCCCAATAATCCTTAAAGGTCAATTCTTTTATTTCTTGTGAAGGTAACATTTTTAAAATAAAGATTCAGGCACGATAATCGTGTCATTTTCTTCAAGAAAGATATCTTGCGATTTATCGCCACTTTTTAGAATGTTTGCCACTGGGACTTTAATCACCTGCTTGGATTGGCCTTCTCCACGGACAACTTGCGCCGCATTTTTATTAGCCAAATTAGTAAACCCACCGGCCATAGCAATAATCTCTACCACTGTCAAATTTTTCTTAAAATAATAACTTCCCGGACTTTTGACTTCCCCGAGAATAAAAACTTTTCCATACTCCGGTACCATTATATTATCTTTAGGTTTTAAAAAAAACAGTCGTCCTTCAGTTTCTAGATCCAGAATTATTTCTTTTGACTCCCCAGACTCTTTTCTCAGCACTTTTATTTTGGAAAGGTCGGCTGCTTGCTTAGCGCCTCCGGCTAAAGCTAAGGCATCAATAAGGGTAAGTCTGATTTTAAAATCGTAATTTCCCGGGCGATTAACTGCTCCGAGGACTGCGATTTTTCCGTATTCCTGAACAATAATTCTATCCTTAGGTTTTAAAAAAAACAGTCGTCCTTCAGTTTCTAGATCCAGAATTATTTCTTTTGACTCCCCAGACTCTTTTCTCAGCACTTTTATTTTGGAAAGGTCGGCT
>JAHKAJ010000006.1 GCA_018826075.1 Candidatus Omnitrophota bacterium | reverse complement strand
GTAAATATTATAGATGATGCTTTTTTTAGGAAACATTTTTTCTTTTTTATACAGCCCCAGGTCTTCAATACAGTCATCGATCAAATCCTGGGCATCTTCTTTATCGACGATAGTAAAGTTGGAAGAGTAGCCCAGGTTTTCGGCTTCTTTTCTTAAGGTTATATTTCCGATATGATGAAATGTCCCGGCCCAGAGATCAGCCAGGCTGGATTTAAGCAGGACTTCAGCCCGGTTGATCATCTCATTGGCTGCCCGGTTGGTAAAAGTAGCCAGAAGTATATTGCGGGCCGGAATACCTTTTTCCAAAAGATAGGCCAGGCGATAGATCAAGACTCGGGTTTTACCTGAACCAGCCCCGGCCAATACCAGGGATGGCCCTTCGGCTTCATAGACGGCTTTAAGCTGTTCGGGGTTTAAGTTACCTTGGTAGTCAATGTTGCTTTCAGAGGCAAAAGCCTGGAGTTTATATTTTTTCATGGTGATTATCTTATCATAAAAAACAGTGGTAGCTATCATTTTTTAATCCTGTAAACGTAGGGGCGAAAAATTTTTCGCCCCTACAACGACATTATGGTATAATTTGCACAAAAGGAGGTTCCTATAATGAAAGCAGTAAAAGCTACAGAGTTACTTTTGATCGCTGACAACAAGGTAGGTAAATTGGCTGAGATTTCCCGGGAGGTTAAGGAAAACGGGATTAATGTTCGGGCTATCTCGGCCTGGGCTTTTGATGGTAAAGCCTATTTTCGCTTGGTGGTTTCTGATAACGCCAAAGCCAAAAAAATTTTAGAAAGCTTAGGTACTGTAGAGGAAAAGGAAGTCATAATTGTGGATTTGCCTGATGAGGTCGGCCAGCTGTTTAATCTGACTACTAAATTGAAAAATAACGGCATTGATATCAGGTATATCTACGGGACCGCTTCCCAGCCGGGAAGTTCGGCAATTGTTATTTTGTCCTCGGATACCAACGAAAAAGCTTTAGAAATTATTTCAGGCTAAATGCAAATGCGATTTCCTTCCAATTTCCTCTGGGGGGCTTCTCTTTCCAGTTACCAATGCGAAGGAGCTAATCTTAACTCTGATTGGTATTTTTGGGAAAAAGAAAAGGGTTTAGAGCTTTGCGGTTTAGCCTGCGACCACTACCACCACTACGATCAGGATTTCCGGTTAGCCCGAAGCTTAAACTTAAAGGCTTTAAGAATATCGATCGAGTGGTCGAGAATTTGCCCTTACCCGGAAGTATTTTCCCAGAAAGAGCTCCAGCACTATTCTTCGGTCATCGATTCTCTCCTTAGACATAATCTAAAACCAGTAGTCACCCTGCATCATTTTACCAACCCCCTTTGGTTTAGCGACCGGGAGGGTTGGCTTTGTTCCAAAAACATCGACAGCTTTCTTGAGTATTTACGAAAAACCGTAGAAACCTTAAAAGACCGGGTGGATACCTGGATTATTTTTAATGAACCTTTAGTTTATGCCTACCAGGGTTTTATCACCGGTTCCTGGCCTCCCGGAGAACGCTCGTTTCCAAAAGCCAAAAAAGTTTTAGCCAATATTTTAGAGGCTTACTGTCGGGGTTATGAGGAGATAAAACAGATCTATGGCCGGCAGCCGGTTTCAGTTTCCCTGGCTAAACATCTAAGGGTTTTTGAGGCGGTTCCTGGGTTAGGCTTTCCCTTAAATAGTATAGCCGTCGGTTTAAGGGACCGGATTTTTAACTGGCAAGCCCTGGATTATTTAGCTAAACGGAAGAAGTTAGATTTTATAGGCCTGAATTACTACTGTCGGGAATATGTTCAAGCTGGGGGGTTATTTGGTTGCGAATCAAACTATCAGCCTAAGGCTGGAAGGAAAAATCATTTAGGCTGGGATATTTACCCCCAAGGGTTTTTAGATATCCTGGTTGAATTAGGAAAATATAAACTGCCGGTTATGATCACTGAAAACGGGACCGCTGAAACCGAGGATAGATTTTATCAGGAGTATCTACTCTCGCATCTTAAGAGTTTGGCCCAAGCTCAGGCCAAGGGGGTCGATGTGGCCGGTTATTTCTGGTGGTCGCTTTTGGATAATTTTGAGTGGGACAAAGGATTTAAGCCCCGGTTTGGCCTATTCGAAGTCGACTACAAAACTTTAACCAGAATTTCCCGCCCCTTTGCCCAAACTTATGCTAAAATATGTCAGGCTAATAGATTAGAGCTGTAAGCTGGCAGAAGGCCCCTTAGTTAAAATGGAAAATCGAGAAGTAAAACTGATTGTTAGCAATAACCCGCCGTTTAATAAATTAAACCCGGAACAGATCGATAAACTTATCAGTATTTCTGAAATTAAGGAATACCGAAACCGGGAAGTAATTTATTGCCAGGGCGATTCCCCCGATTCTTTATACTTATTACTTAAAGGAAGGGTGGCGGTTTCGGTTTCCGGCGATGCTAAAAGTTCTCCCATAGAGATCCTTAAACGTGGTACCTGTTTCGGTTTGATCTCTTTGTTGACTGAAGAAACTCATTCGGTGACTGCCGAGTCAATAGAAACTTCTTTTATTCTGCAGGTTGTTAAGGGTGAATTCAGGCAGTTTTTAGAAGACAATCCCTATCTGGCTTTAGATTTTTCCCGGATTCTTTCTCAAAGGGTTAAATCCCGTTCAAAGCCAAAGCAGATATTCCAGTCGAAAAAAATCGGTATTATTGGAAGTGCTTTAGCCGGTAAAACTACCTTTATGTTTGATTTGAGCAAACAGATCAAAGGGCAAACTGGAAAGAAGGTGATTTCGGTTCAGATCATCGATTCAAAAGTCATCTTGCCTGATTCCAGCCAGGTCTTAGGTGCCGGCTTTAACAATTTGATCCTTGAAGATTTTAAAGAAGATGACCTTTCCGGCTATATCACTGAAGATGAAATCGACCGGATTTCTCTGGTTGCTGCCAGCGGCGATAACTTTTTAGCCTTTTTAAACTTTCTTTCGGAAAGTTACCATTTTATTCTTTATGAAATCCCTTTCGGATTTTCAGACGCTGATCTAAACTTTTTTATTGAGCCGGCTCAAAGCCTTCATTTTCTTATTTTTCCCGAAAAAGGAGCTTTAAAAAAAGCCTCAAATCTCATACAGGAGCTAACCAGAAAAAATCCCCTGAATAAAGAGAAAGTTAAAGTTATCCTGGCCGAGTTCAGCGAAGCTGACCATCTGTCTTTTGCTAAAAAAAGAGGCCTTCTGGAACATCCGATACATGCCGCTCTTTCCAGTAGAGATTCCGCCGACTATATCCCGACTTTACGCCGTCTGGCCCGCCAGATCGGCGAAGTGACTGTGGGGGTAGCCTTGGGCAGTGGTGCGGCTTACGGTTATGCTCACATCGGGGTGTTAAAAGTTTTGACCGAGGCAAAAATTCCTATTGATATAATTTGCGGTACCAGTATGGGCGCGGTAATTGCTGCTCTCTGGGCAGCTGGGTTTTCGATTCCGGAAATCGTCGACTATTCCCGCCAGATCGGAAAAAGAATCGGTTCTTTTTCCCTGCTTGGGCTTTCAATCCCTTTTAGGGGGATTATGCGGGCCAAGCGCCTGGAGAGTATTCTTAAACGGATTTTCGGAGAACTGACTTTTTATGATTTAAAGCATACTTTAAAAGTGGTTACTTTTGATTTTCCCAGCCGCCAGGCGGTAATTTTAGAAGAGGGCCTTATCTATAAAGCTGTGGCTGCCAGCTGTGCTTTCCCGGGGATTTTTGAACCGGTATCTTTGCGTAAAGACATCCTTTTAGACGGAGGAATCCTTAACCCTTTGCCGACCAAGATTTTATTGCAATATGGCGCTCATCGGATCATTGCTTCTAATATCACTCTTTCCGAAGATCAGGCCCGTTCTGAATACGCTAAAAAAAGCCGTTTTCATATCTTTGATTTTATTTTCGGAAGTATTGAGACTATGCAGCAGCAGTTTATCCAACAGGCAATAAAACTGGCCGATTTAACTATCCATTCGAATCTTCAAGGTTTGGGTTGGACCGAATTTGATAAAATAGAGGAGTTTATTCAACGCGGCGAAGCCGCTGCCCGGGAAAAACTTCCTGAGATAAAAAAATTGACCTTTAGTTAGTCTATGAAAAAAATTTTAGTTTTTATTTTGTTTGTTTCAATCAGCGCTACTTTTCAATCGGTATCCAGCCAGGGGATCAAAGAGCGTTTCGGAGATTCTTCGAAACTGACCTACCAGGTTTTTTATAACGGAATTGCTTCCGGCTATATTTACTGGAGTTACCAGGGAGTTAAAAAGGTCGGTTCACAGCCGGCCGAAGTTTTAAGGGTGAGTTCAGACGCTAATATTTTTAACCTGCTTGATCTTACCAGCGACGAAGAAGTTTTTTTAGACCCAAAAACTTACCTCCCTTTAAAGGTAGAGCGGGATATTATTTTTTTCGGAAAGCCTGAACTGATCGAGGAGCTTTACGACCAGGAAAAAGGGGTAGTGAAAATAATCCGCAAGGGTAAAGATAAAGCAGTTAAAGAAGAAATCCTTTATCAAGATAAACCGATCCATAATATTCTGGCTTTGCTTTATTTTTTTCCTCAAAGCCTTAAGCTGGAAAAAGATAAATGGATGGATTTTAACCTGCCTAGCCAGAAGATAAAGATAAAGTTTATCAAGGAGAGGCCGCTTAACACAGAAGACGGTCGAATAAGTACTTATTTTCTTTTGGGAAGAGGCGCTAAAAAATTCAGCCTTTGGCTGGATAAAACTACCCGCCTGCCGCTACGCTTAGAGTTTATTTCTCTGGCCGGAAAAGTCAGCATCGTGAGAGTCAAAGAAGAAAGAAAATAATCAGGTTTTTAGTATTTTAGTGGCAAAGACTAAAAAACCGGTGTGTGAGGGCATGCGCTGTTCGGGGCGGGTTTTGCCGGGTCTGACCAGGATCAGGCGTAGGAGGATTTCCATGGTTTCGACATTGATAAACCCTTTATCTTGGAGAGCAAATACAGTTTTAGTCAATTGCTCAAAAGTCGGGCAAATCGTAGCTAATCTTGCCCCGCCCTTTAAAGATTTATAAGCCGCATCGATTAAATCCCACTGTGCTCCGATATCGATCATTACAAAATCAACTTCTTTTTGGGGGAATTCGTCGCTGATCTCTACATGGTTAAATTCAACCCATTCGGCTAAACCGTTTTTTTCCAGGTTTTTCTTGGTGTTTTTTAAGAAATCTTCGTTGCGTTCATAACTGTAAACTTTTCCCGTCGGCCGTACAAAATTAGCCAAAGCCGTGGTCAGGGCGCCGCTGCCGATCCCGCACTCAATAACTTTTGCCCCGGGAAAGATGCAACCACGCATCAAGATCATTCCGATGTCTTTGGGGTAGAGGATCTGGGTTTGCCGGCGGACCTTCATGATCATCTCGTACATATACGGCCGCAGGATATAAAAAGGATGGCCGAGGTTGGTTAGGATCTTTTCGCCGAATTGCCGGCCGATCAGTTCTTCCAACTTTAAAAAACCTTTATCGGTATGGAGGGCTTTTTTTTCGACCGGGATTAAAAAGTTTCGTTTTTCGTCGGAATAGAGAAAAACCAGAGTTTTTTCTTCAATCATAGAATTTATTATACTGCTAATTGCCTTTAAGCAAAGCCCTTTTATTTCAATTGAAAAAATCCCATATTTCCTTATAATGTCAATGTATGAAATACGTAATGATAGTCCCTGACGGTGCTGCTGATTATCCTCTGGAAACTTTAGGGGGCAAGACTCCCTTGGAAGTGGCTGATATTCCTTATATGGACCTATTAGCTAAAGAGGGCCTTCTTGGCCGGGTAAAGACCGTTCCCCGGGGTTTTATTCCTTCAAGCGATGTAGCTAACCTTTCACTTTTAGGTTATGACCCTAATCGTTATTACAGCGGCCGCGGCCCACTGGAGGCGGCTAATCTGGGAATTACCCTTGGCAAAGATGACTTGGCTTTCCGTTGCAACCTGATTACTGAAGGAGAAGGAAAGCTTTTCGATTACAGCGCCGGGCATATCTCCAATAAAGAAGCCAAACTTCTTATTGCCGAAATAAACAAGAAACTGGGAACTGATAAAATAGAATTTTTCTTTGGCACTAGCTACCGTAGCTTGATGGTTGTTCGGGGAGTGCAAGACTTAAACTTAGATAAGCTGACTTACCATGCGCCTCATGATATTATCGGAAAGAATATAGCCAAATACCTGCCGCGGGGTAAAAACAGCGAATTGATAGTCGATTTGATCAAGCGTTCTAAAGATATCTTGCAGAATCATGAAATAAATAAAGTCAGGATTGATTTAGGGGAAAGCCCGGCTAATATGATCTGGCTTTGGGGCTGCGGCGGGGCTCCGACCATGCCGACTTTTAAAGAGTTGTTCGGGATCAGCGGAGCAGTGATCTCGGCAGTAGACTTGATTAAAGGAATCGGAAAAATCATCGGTTTAAGGGTCGTCGATGTCGAAGGAGCCAATGGTTATTATGATACTAACTATCTGGGTAAAGCCCGGGCTGCCTTGAGTGCTTTAGCGGCTCATGATTTTGTTTTTGTCCATATCGAGGCTACTGATGAAGCCGGCCACAACCAGGATCTAAGGATGAAGATAGCCTGCTTGGAGCGTATTGACAAAATGGTGGTCGGGACTATTTATGAAGAGTTAAAGGGCCAGGATTTCCGGATTTTAATTTCACCTGATCATCCTACCCCCTTAGCTAAAAGGACTCATACTGATGAACCGGTACCGTTTTTGGTTTCCGGAAGCGGCATTGAAGCTGACAGTTTTTCTTTTTATTCAGAGGTTGAAGCTCAAAACAGCTCTTTATATTTCGATAGCGGCGAAAGTTTGATGAAATTTTTTCTCAAGAAATGAGCGCCTTAAAAAAAAAGAAGGCAATATGGCAAAATCTAAATTGATCGTTCAAAAATATGGCGGTTCATCGGTGGCTAATGCCGTTCGCATCGAGAAAGTTGCTCAGAGGATTATTTCCTGTGCTAAGAGAGGCAATCGGGTGGTAGTCGTAGTTTCGGCAATGGGCGATACCACTGATGACTTGATCAGTTTAGCCAGGCAGATCAATTCTCATCCTTCTGAGCGGGAAATGGACATGCTTATGTCTACTGGTGAGCAGATTTCCTGTTCGCTTTTAGCTATGGCTATTGATAAGCGCAAAGTGCCGGCAATTTCTTTTACCGGGCCCCAGGTAGGAATCATCACCGATACTTACCATACCCAGGCTAAGATTCTTAAGATCGAGACTGAACGGATAAAAAAAGAATTAACCCGGGGAAAGATCGTGATCGTTGCCGGATTCCAGGGTTTGAGCACAGCTTTGGAAATCACCACTTTAGGCCGCGGCGGTTCAGACCTAAGCGCGGTAGCAATGGCTGTGGCTTTGGGGGCTGACCTTTGCGAGATCTATACTGACGTCGAGGGTATCTATACTGCTGATCCCCGGATCGTAAAAAATGCCCGCAAGCTTTCCTATATAACTTTTGACGAGATGCTTGAATTGGCTTCCCGAGGGGCTCAGGTGATGCATACCCGGGCGGTAGAAGTAGCTAAGAAATTCAACATCCCCTTATCAGTGCGCTCAAGTTTTTCTAAAAAGGAGGGAACAATAATCATGGAGAATCCGTCGCTTATTGAGGAACCGGTAGTGCGGGGAGTAGCCCTTGCTGATAATGAAGCTAAGATAACTATCTGCAACCTTCCTGACCGGCCGGGAATCGCTGCCCGGATGTTTAAGGAGTTAGCTTGTAAAAATATTAATATTGATATGATCGTCCAGAATGTCAGCCATAAGCGAAATACTGATATTTCTTTTACCGTGCTTAAAAAAGATCTGGCCAAGACTCTTAAAATATCTAGGCAGATCGCCACTAAGATCGGAGCTGGAGTAGTGCTTTGTGATGAAACTATTGCTAAAGTTTCAGTAGTCGGAGTAGGGATGCGTTCCCATTCCGGAGTAGCGGCTCGCTGCTTTTCAGTTTTAGCTAAGAATAAGATCAATATTGAGATGATTTCTACTTCCGAAATAAGCATTTCCTGTGTGCTTAAGAAAAGTTCCGGGAAAAAAGCCTTAAAGGCATTGCATAAGGCGTTTAATTTGGGATTGGAGAAATAGATAAACAATCACCGTAGGGGCGGGTTTAAAACCCGCCCCTACACCAAACGGAATAATGATTATGAAAAAAATCGCAATTTATGATACGACGTTACGTGATGGTTCCCAAACTGAAGGTATTTCTTATTCCGGGCAGGATAAGATCAATATCGCCAAGAAGTTAGACAGTTTCGGCATTGACTTTATCGAAGGTGGTTGGCCGTTTTCCAACCCTAAAGATCAGGAGTTGTTTGATTATTTCAAGAAAAAGAAACTTAAATCTAGCAAGTTGGTTCCTTTTGGCTCAACCGCCCATCCGGCTAAGCCGGCTTCTCAGGATAAAAATTTGATCAGTCTGATCAGCGCTGATACTGAATACGTTACTATTTTCGGTAAGACCTGGGATTTACATGTGGAGAAAGTATTAAAGATAAGTCCTGATGATAATTTAAAGATCATTTTCGACAGTGTGGAGTTTTTGAAGAAAAAAGGAAAGCGGGTTTTTTATGATGCCGAACATTTTTTTGACGGCTATAAAGCTAACCCCGAATATGCTTTAAAAACAGTCAAGGCAGCTTTAGATGCCGGTTGCGAATTAATAGTTTTTTGCGATACCAATGGAGGAGTGCTCCCTTGGGAGATCAAGGATGTAGCTATCGAAGTAAAAGCTAAGCTTGGTTTAGCTGAGTTCGGGATCCACTGCCATAATGATTTAGGGCTGGCTGCGGCTAATTCGGTTTCCTGCGTTAACTATGGCTGTTCGCATATCCAGGGTACGATCAACGGTTACGGAGAACGTTGCGGTAATGCCGATCTAGTTACGATTATCGGTATTTTACAGCTTAAAATGGGGATTTCAGCATTATCTTCACAAAAGTTATCCGAATTGACTCACCTTTCGCATTTTGTCAGCGAGATCAGCAATATGGTTGCCCGTGATAATCACCCCTTTGTGGGTAGAAGTGCTTTTGCTCACAAGGCTGGGATTCATATTGATGCAGTGATCAAACAGGCTAGCGCCTATGAACATATTGACCCGGCTTTAGTAGGAAACCGCCGCAGGTTTGTGATTTCTGAACTGGCCGGAAAATCAACTCTGGTGGTTAAAGCCAGGGAGCTTGAGTTTGACTTGGATAAAAAGTCAAAACAGGCTAAGGATCTGCATAAACTGATTCAAAAGTTAGAAAATCAGGGCTATCAGTTTGAAGCTGCCGAAGCCTCATTCAAGCTGCTTTTAGAAAAAGAGCTTAAGAAATGCAGGAAGTTTTTTAGCCTTTTAGGGTTTAAAGTCGTGGTTGAAAAGCGCCAAGACGGAAAGCTTATTTCCGAAGCCACAATAAAACTTAAGATCAAAGACAAGATCGAGCATACGGCTTCTGAAGGTGACGGCCCGGTTAATGCTTTAGACGGAGCTTTACGTAAAGCTCTTTCTAAATTTTATCCATCTCTTTCGACTATGCACCTTACTGATTTTAAAGTCAGGGTTTTAGATGAAAAATTCGGAACTGCGGCCAAGGTAAGAGTATTGATCCAGTCCCAGGATGAAAAAGATAACTGGTCAACTATCGGGGTCTCGGAAAATGTGATTGAAGCTTCCTGGCAGGCTTTAGTGGATAGTGTTGAGTACAAGCTGTTAAAGGATTCCAAACAGGAGGTTGACTCATGAGAAAAAGTTTTACCCTGATTGAGATGACCATAGTTATTTCGATTATCGCTATCCTGGGAACTATAATCGTCCCTAATGCTTTTAAGATGATCGAAAAGGCTAAATTGGCAGCAGCAGCCAATGAATTTAAGGCTATTGCTGCTGCCGCCAGCGCTTATTTTGCTGATACTACAGTTTATCCTCCCTGCGATGATGATTGGTTTGGTTTACATGATCCGGCTGTTTGCGTCGGATACACTTGTCGAGGTTTGGATTTTTTCCGAAACCAGGCTGATGTGGTTGGTTGGAGCGGTCCTTATATGGATAAGTGGCCTTCACCGCCTTGGGTTGGTTCTGAAGGCAATCGGCCTGAATTTCAGTGGCAGGGGCCTTGGGCAGATTTTGATGGCAATGGACAGCTTGATGAATGTGTTGAAATAAACTTCGTGACTACCGATGAGGCATTCGCTAAATATAGAGGCGAGATAATCGACCGGGCCCTTGATGATGGGAATCTATCTACCGGCAATTTTCTTTGGGGTAAAGCTTCCCAGGTAACTTCTGGATGTGACTATTGTCTTTTTTACAATGCCGGCGAGCATTGATTAGTTTTAGCCTGCCTTAATTTTATTCTAGCCTAAAAAAGGCAGTAGTTGCCTTTTTGTTTTGGGGTGATATAATTCTTAAGATATGAAGGGTTCAAAAATACTCATAGAAAGCCTGCTTAAAGAAGGGGTTGAGGTGATCTTTGGCTATCCGGGAGGTTCGGTTATCCCTTTGTTTGATTCGCTTTATGACTCTCCGATAAAACTGATTCTGCCTCGCCATGAACAGGGCGGAGCTCATATGGCTGACGGGTATTCCCGTTCAACCGGGAAAGTCGGTGTTTGTTTGGCTACTTCCGGGCCAGGAGCCACTAATTTGACTACTGGAATTGCCACTGCCCATATGGATTCGATCCCTATGGTAGCTATAGCCGGACAGGTCAAGACTTCTTTGATCGGTAACGATGCTTTTCAGGAAGCTGATATAACCGGGATCACCCGTTCGATTTCCAAGCATAACTATTTGGTTAAAGATGTTAAAGAGCTGGCTTATACGGTGAAAGAAGCTTTTTATTTAGCTTCCAGCGGCCGGCCTGGCCCGGTGGTGATTGATTTACCGGTTGATGTGCAGAATCAAGAAGCCGAGTTCAACTATTTTGACAAAATCGAAATCCGCAGTTATCGACCTAGCCATTTTGGGCATCCCGGCCAGATCAAAAGGATTTTAAAGTTGATTTACAGCGCCAAAAAGCCGGTGCTGATCGTTGGTGGAGGAATTATTTCTTCGGGAGCCCATCAGGAACTTTTGCGTTTTGCTGAATCAGCCAATATCCCGGTTACAGCCACTCTCATGGGGTTGGGTGGTTTTCCTTCGACTCATAAATTGGCTTTAGGCATGCCGGGAATGCACGGGACAGTTTATGCTAATATGGCTATTACTGAATGCGATCTTTTGATCTCAGTGGGCAGCCGCTTTGATGACCGGGTAACCGGAAAAATTTCAGCTTTTGCTCCTGAGGCAAAAATAATCCATATTGATATTGACCCGACCTCTATCAGCAAGAATATAAATGTGCATATTCCGGTAGTCGGCGATGCTAAGGCAGTATTGGAGCAGTTAGTTGAAGAGGCTGATCCGGAGAAATTACCTAATTTAGACAATTGGCATAAGAAAATAAAAGAATGGAAGAAAAAATATCCACTCGCTTACAAGCAGGTTTCGACCGGAAAAATCAAGCCCCAATATGTTATTGAGGAGATCTATAACCAGACTAAAGGCGCAGCTATAATCGCTACTGAAGTCGGCCAGAATCAGATGTGGGCAGCCCAGTTTTATAAGTTTGACTACCCGCGGCATTTTTTATCTTCCGGCGGTTTGGGCACAATGGGCTACGGTTTTCCGGCAGCCATCGGAGCCAAAATCGCTAATCCTTCTAAAGAAGTCGTGGTTATTGCCGGAGACGGAAGTTTTCAGATGAATATTCAGGAACTGGCAACCGTGGATACTTACGATGTGGGAGTCAAAGTGATCATTCTAAATAACCACTTTTTAGGTATGGTCAGGCAGTGGCAGGAGATTTTCTACAACCGCCGCTATTCAGGAACACCTTTAAAAAATCCCGACTTTGTTAAAGTGGCCCAAGGGTATGGTATAAAAGGTATGAGGATAAAGAAGCCTTCGGAAGTAAAAGCTGCGGTTGGAGAAATTTTGGCTTCAAAAAAGGCGGTAGTGGCTGATTTTTGGATTGAACCTGAGGAAAATGTTTTTCCGATGGTTCCGGCTGGCGAAGCCATCAACCGGATGATTGGAGGCATGGCTTAGAGAATTAACAATGCATCCCGATAGTAATCGGGATTTCACTAAATAGCTAAATTAAGGTGTTCAATATGAAGGATAGAAGAAAAAACCCCGAAGACCGAAGGACGAAAAAGGAAAAGCGGCCTAAAGAAAATGAAAGGCGTAGTCCGAAGAAAGACCGGCGAAAATTTGACATCCTTAAGGTTTAGGCTGTAGTTTTTTAAAATTCTAAGGTAAGACAATGGTCAAACATACAATCCAGGCATTAGTTGAGAACAAATTCGGCGTATTAGCCAGGGTGGCTTCTTTGTTCAGCGCCCGGGGTTATAATATCAGCTCTCTGGCAGTCGGCGAGACTCAAGACCCGACCATTTCCTGTATGACCATTGTGGTCAATGCCGAAGATGAGCGGATCTTAGAACAGATAAAAAAACAGCTTCACAAACTTATAGATGTGGTAACGGTTATGGATTTCACCCGCAAGGACTATCTTGACCGGGAGCTGATTTTAGCTAAACTTCTAAAACAGAAAAGTAGTAAAGATTTGTTGGATAAGTTAGCTAAAACCTACGGCTTAAAACTAGTTGAGGAAACCAAGGATTATTATATTGTTGAACTTTCCAGTGAAAGTAAAAAAATAGAAGAGGCGCTTAAAGAGTTGGAAGTTTTAAACATCAAGGAATTAGTACGCACAGGAAGAATAGCAATAAATAAATAACATTAATAGTTTAAAGGAGGAAAAATGGCAAAAGTTTATTACGACCAGGACGCTGATCTTGAACTTATAAAATCAAAGACAACCGCTATTATCGGTTACGGTATCCAGGGGCGGGGCCAGTCATTGTGTTTACGTGATTCCGGCTGTAAAGTTGTTGTCTCCGAGGTTGAAGGTACTGAGAACTATAAACAGGCCAAGGCTGATGGTTTTAATCCAGTTTCCGCGGCCGAAGCAGCTAAAGAAGCCGATGTTATCCAGATCTTAACCCAGGATCATGTTCAGGCAAAAGTCTATAAAGAAAGCATCAAACCGAACTTAAAAAAAGGTAAAGCTTTATGTTTTTCTCATGGTTTTAATATCCGGTTCAAGCAGATAAAACCTTCTAAGAATATTGATGTGTTTATGGTCGCCCCTAAGGGCCCGGGAGCCTTGGTCCGCCGGATGTATGAACAGGGTAAGGGCGTTCCCTGCCTGATAGCTGTCCAGCAGGATGCAACCGGTAAAGCCAAGCAGCTGGCTCTTTCTTACGCCAAAGCTATTGGCGGAACCCGGATGGGAGTGATCGAGACTACTTTTTCCGAAGAAACCGAAACTGACCTTTTTGGCGAACAGGCTGTGCTTTGCGGCGGAGTAACCGAGTTGATCAAAGCCGGTTTTGACACTTTAGTCGCTGCTGGTTATCAGCCGGAGATCGCTTACTTTGAAGTTTTGCATGAACTTAAATTGATCACTGATTTGATCCAGGAGGTCGGTATCAGTGGCATGCGCCGCAGAGTTTCCAATACCGCTTGTTATGGTGATTTGACCCGCGGCCCAAAAGTCATTACTGAAAAGACCAGAAAATCGATGCAGAAGATGCTTAAAGATATCCAGTCGGGAAAGTTTGCCCGGGAATGGATCAAGGAAAATGAGACCGGCCGTAAGAACTTTGACCGGCTGATCAAAGAAGGCGATAATCATCCGATCGAAGCAGTGGGTAAGAAGTTAAGAGAAATGATGCCCTGGATGAAATAAATGGACAAGGTAATAATATTCGACACTACCCTGCGTGACGGAGAGCAGGCTCCGGGAGCAGCTCTTAGTTCTGAGCAGAAACTGGAAATCGCTTATCAACTGGAAAATTTGGGCGTGGATGTGATCGAAGCCGGATTTCCGATTGCCTCACCTGATGATTTTAAAGCCGTAGACCTGGTTTCCCGCAGCATCAAGAACGGTTCGGTCTGCGGCCTGGCCCGCTGTCTTAAACAAGATATCCAGGCTGCCCGCGATTCATTAAAAAAAGCTAAACATCCCCGGATGCATATTTTCCTGGCTACTTCAAAAATCCACCTTAAGTATAAGTTTAAGAAGCCGCAAGACCAGATCCTGGATTTAGCCAGGCAAGCAACCCGTATGGCTCGCAACTGGTGCGCTGACATCGAATTTTCTCCCGAAGATGCAACCCGTACTGACCGGGATTTTTTGTTTAGAGTGGTTGAGACGGCCATAGCTTGCGGTGCCAGGACTATCAATATTCCCGATACCGTTGGCTATTCCTACCCTCAGGAGATTCATTCTCTGATCGAGGATATCATCAATAATGTTCCTAATATCAATAAAGCAGTTTTGTCGATACATTGCCATGATGATCTGGGTATGGCTGTGGCTAATTCTCTTTCCGCTGTTTTAGCCGGCTGCCGCCAGGTCCATTGCACGATCAATGGAATCGGCGAGCGGGCCGGGAATGCTTCTCTGGAAGAATTGGTGATGGCTTTAAAGACTCGCCGCGATGCCTTTAAAAAAATTACTACCGGTATTAACACTAAAGAAATTTTCCGTACCTCCCGGCTGGTAAGTACTCTAACCGGGTTTTTGGTCGCCCCTAACAAGGCTATTGTCGGCAAGAATGCCTTTGCCCATGAGTCAGGGATACACCAGGATGCGGTAATCAAGAAAAGAAGCACTTATGAGATAATGAATCCTAAAACTGTTGGCGTAGATAAAAGCCAGATTGTTTTGGGAAAACATTCGGGAAGCCATGCTCTTTCCAAAAGGCTTGAGAAATTAGGGTTTAAATTTTCCCGAGAAAAGATCGGTGTAATCTTTAAACAGTTTAAACGACTGGCTGATAAGAAAAAAGAAGTTTTCGATGATGATCTTATCGCTTTGGCCGAGGAGGAAACTAAACCCAAGCATAAGAACTATGAGTTGGCTTCAATAAAAGTGACTACCGGAACTAATATTACTCCTGAGGCCATAGTCAAAATCCGGCATAGGAATAAAATTTGTGAAAGTTCATCCAGTGGTGACGGCCCGGTTGATGCCTGTTATCGAGCAGTAGATAAAATAACTAAAATAAAAGTCAGGCTGATCAATTATAAGATCGAAGCCATTACTATCGGCAAAGACGCTCAAGGCTTAGTCAGAGTCGAAGTCTCGGCCCGCGGCCGCCAGCTTTCCGGAAGAGGTTCAAGTACTGATATTTTAGAGGCTTCGGTAAAAGCTTACTTGGATGCGTTGAACAAGATATGAAATATTTTTATAATCTTTTAGCTATAGGTGTAGTAGCGTTTTTAATTTGGGGAGCGATCCAGTTTAAGGAAAGTTCAAGTTACACCACTTTTCGCTGGCATTTAGGTAATTTTTTTAGCAAAACCAAAAATTTTATTGAAGTCAGAAAGCATAACATCAAAGAAGAGTTAAAACCTGCCCGTAAGCGGCCGCTGACTTTTATTCAAATTGAAGCCGAGCTCACTAACTGGGCGCCGAATGCTCTTGCTGGATTTACCGATGCTGACTGGGCTTATCTTTGGGAGTTGGTTTATACTCCGCTTAAAGTAAGTGAAGGCGGCTATAAAGTTTACCGTTACCGAAGCCGTCAGGAAGTCCAGAGTATCTTAAGAGATAAGCATTACAGTTTAAGCGTCTTAAGAGATAACGATTGGGTGGAATTTTGGAGTATAGCTAAGGTATCATGGAGCGATGGCTAAGATCACCAAGGCCCTTTACGGTTTGATTGGGTTTCCGGTAAAACACTCTTTATCCGGAGCCATGCACAATGCAGCTTTTGCCGCCTGCAATATTCCCGCTGAATATAAACTATTTGAAGTTTCTCCAGAAAGCTTAGAGAGTTTTTTATTAAATAATCAAGAGCTATCCGGTTTTAATATCACTATTCCTCATAAGGTGAGAGCTCTAGAGATTTTAGAGAAAAAATTTCCCTTTGGTCAAAATGAAACCGAAATAGAGAGTCGATATTATGTTAAGCTAAGCGGCGCAATTAATACCGTTAAAAGAACTGGCTCAGAGTTAGAATATTTCAATACTGATGCCGCTGGTTTCTTGATGGCAGCTAAAGAAGATTTAAACTTTGATTTTAAAGGAAAAACCGTGATGCTTTTTGGCTGTGGTGGAGCCGGAAGAGCAGTGGTGGCAGCTCTAAGCTGGAAGAATGAGAAAGTTAAAAAGATATATTTATACGATTTACGAAAAGAGGCGATACTTTCTTTGAAAGAACATTTAAATAAAGTACCTGATGATTGGAGAAATATTTTTCAGGAGAAAATAGAGTTTATTCAAGAAGATCAGATAGCTGAAAAAATAAAAGATTGTCAGCTTTTGGTCAACGCTTCCCCGTTAGGCATGAAAGCTGGTGATTCTTCACCGATAGCCAAAGATTTATTACATAAAGGTTTATCGGTCTATGATCTGGTGTATAATAGGGATACGGCGTTAGTTAGAGAAGCCCGTCAGAAATGCCAGAATGCTATCGGGGGGTTAGGTATGCTTCTTTATCAGGGAGTGGCATCCTGGGAGATATGGACGGATAGGAAGGCATCAAATGAAGTAATTGAAGTGATGAAGAAGGCTTTAGAGAAGGAGTTAAACAAAAAATGTTAGAAAAAATAGCGGTTTTTATTTTAGGAAGTTGTTTAGGAAGTTTCTTAAATGTTTGCATTCATCGTCTGCCGAAGGAAGAGTCAGTAGTCAGCCCACGCTCATCCTGCCCTAAGTGCAAAGCTAAAATAAAATGGTATGATAATATACCTTTATTGAGTTATTTGATTTTGCGGGCAAAATGCCGCAGCTGCCGGGAAAAAATTCCTTTAAGGTATCCTTTGGTCGAGTTGATCACTGCCGGGTTAGCTTTAGCCCTTTATCTGAAATTCGGGCTAAGCTTTTTATTTTTTAAATTTATTTTCTTTTTTGCTTTATTGGTCTTAGTATCTTTTATCGATATTGATTACCATGCTATTCCGGTGTATTTATGTGTTATCGGCATAGCTGTTGGTTTAGCTTTGACGGTTTGGCCGACCTTAATGATGTTGAAATCCGGCTGGTTTAATCCAGGGTCCCTGCCTTTGGTGAGAGCTTTTCGGGGCTTATTATTCGGTTTTGGGTTTACCTACCTATTTAAATTTTTCGGTGATGTTTTTATCGATTTCTATCTTAAAATCCGTAAAAAAGAATCGATTGAAGGGGAGAGAGAGTCTTTAGGCCTGGGTGATGTTGATTTTATGGGTATGGTCGGAGTGTTCTTAGGGGTAAAGTCAGTGGTCTTGGTGTTTTTTCTGGCTCCTTTTTTTGCGGTTATTTATTCTGTGTTTGCGATTATCTTTAAGCGTTCGCACCTGATACCATATTTGCCTTATCTTTCTTTGGCGACGTTGACTGTATTTTTTTGGGGCGATAAGATTTTAAGTTTTATTCTATAAACGGAGGATTTAGATGAGAGTATTAACGGCTGGCGAATCTCACGGTGAATATATGGTTGCAGTTTTAGAGGGTTTTCCCAAAGGAATTAAGGTAGAAGAAAAACTGGTCAATCAGGAGTTAAAGCGGCGAATGTCCGGCTTTGGTAGAGGTGAACGGATGTCCATAGAAGATGACAAGGCGATCATTGCTTCGGGTTTACGCAATAAAATCAGCTTAGGCAGCCCGATTTCAATTCTGGTTAAAAATAAAGATGCTAAAATTTTTACCCAGAAACCTGATGGCTTAACCGCTCTTTCTGTGCCTCGGCCAGCCCATGCCGACTTAGCCGGAGCCCTCAAATACGGTGATACCGATGTCCGTAATATCTTAGAGCGGGCTTCAGCCCGGGAAACCGTTGCCCGGGTAGGCATTGGTTCAGTTTGTAAGCAGTTTTTAAATAATTTTAATATTAAGATTGCCAGTTTCACAGTTTCTGTCGGTGAAGCGATTTGCGATAAACGGCCTAAGAGCGTTTCAGAAATATTAACTAAGACCAAGAATTCTAAAGTTAACTGTTTAGATAATGATAAAGCTATGGTTGAGGAAATAGAAGTAGCCAGAAAAAATAAAGATACCTTAGGCGGGATAATCGAGATCTGGGTTCAAGGAATACCACCGGGTTTAGGAAGCTGCATGCATTTTGACCGGCGCCTGGATTCTAGATTAGCCTCAAGCCTTATGGGTATCCCGGCAATCAAAGGGGTTGAGATCGGTTTAGGCTTTGAATATGCTTTATTGCGGGGTTCGGAAAGTCATGATGCGATTTATTATTCTAAAGCTAAAGGATATTATCATAAGACCAATAACTCCGGCGGTATAGAAGGCGGAATCTCAAACGGTGAGCCGATTATAGCCAGAGTCGCCATGAAACCAATAGCTACTTTAGGAGAACCTTTGGATTCGGTAAATATCAGGAGTAAAAAAGCCCAAAAAGCACCTCTGGTGCGTTCAGATGTTTGTGCCATAGTTGCCTGTGGGGTTATTGCTGAAAGCATGTCAGCAATTGTGATTAGCGAAGCTATTTTAGAGAAATTTGGCTGTGATAGCCTGGTTGAGATAAAAAATAATTATAAAAATTATCTTAAAACTTTAAAATAAAAACATCTAATGAAGTCATTTACTCTGATTGAGTTGATTGTAGTCATTGCAATTATCGCCATCCTTGCTGCGATTATCGCTCCTAATGCTTTTAAGGCTATTGAAAAGGCAAAGATTTCCAGAGCAATTGCTCTAATGAAAACAGTGAAGACTGCTTTTCTGGCTTATCGTGCTGATACCGGCCAATGGCCGCCGGATTATAACGGCTATGACCCTTTGGGAACCTTTAATGCTTTGCTTGATGATTCAGGGGTTTCTGGTTGGGACGGGCCGTATTTAGAGAATTATGGTACCCATCCCTGGGGCGGCGGAATCGGCTATTTCTGTCTGCAGGATAATGCTGGTTGGGAAAATCAGTCAGGCTGTTGGCTGTATTTAGACGATGATAAGCCGGGTACTGGCTATGCCAACAATCAGGCTAAAATCCCTTATGATTCGCTGTTGAGAATAGATGAACTTATTGATGACAATAATACATCTAATGGTTCTGTCAGGGAAAATCTGCCAGGGGTTCCTGGCGAATTATCTTATTTCATGATTGAAACTGATTAGGAGAAAGTTCATGTTTGACTTTAACAAACTAGGTGATTTGTCCAAGATGGCTAGCCAGGCTAAAGAGATCCAGAGAAGCCAGGAGCGTATTCAAAATGAGCAGATAGAGCTTTTGCGCCGGATTTCAAAACAGCTTGAGGAGGTCTTGAGTTTACTTAAACAAAAACAGTGATTTTTAAAAAGGATTTAAAATGATTGAAAAAATAGCCCTTGTAGCCGCAGTGGTTTTGCCTTTATGGAATATCCCTTTGATCGTGCGGATTATAAAAAGAAAGTCTTCGCGTGACATCAGCCTTTACTGGGCTTTGGGTGTTTGGACCTGTTTTCTCTTTATGGCTCCCTCGGCTTTCGCCTCTAAAGACCCGGTTTGGAGAGTTTTTAATATAGTTAACCTGGTCCTTTTTACCTTGGTAGTTATTTTTGTTTTGGCTTACCGCAGGAAAGCAGCAGTTTAAACCATGAAGTTAAAATTACCGGAAACGACTTTTTTTAATTTTCTTAAACAATACCCGAGGATATCTTCTTTGGTCGGTTTGATTTTGCTGGTCATGTTGCTTTCTCTGCCAATTTCCTTGAAAGCAAAGTTCAGGGTTGTTGTGGTCTCGGCGGTTTTGGGTTTTTCTATTGCTTTGGGGATGCGCTATTTTTTAACCAGGAGGAAAAAAAATGGGCGGGATATTTAAAAAAATCGGCGATTGGTTTGGCCAGGGAACAGTAGCAAAAAGTACCCATTGTACTGAAGATACAGTTAAGCAAATAGTAGAGGAGTTAATCAAAGAAATCGGTTTAAAGCGTAAAGTCGACGGGGTGACTTACCGGCCTAAGCATCATTGGTATATTGTCCGGTTTTTTTCGCCGCCCAGCTGTATTATTCCCCGTAATTATTTAGAGGCTTATTTGAAAACCGAAGGCCGGATGGGTAAAAAAGAGATTATCGACATCCTGTCGGTTAAGCAAAAGGGTTTCGAGTTGATTTAGGGCCTAAATAGAGGTATAATTATTCGGTGAAAGTTTCGGCTAAATTAAGCTTGATTGCTTTGATTCTGTTAGTTGGCGGCTGTTATCGCAGCCCGGCTGTCAGTAAAGGGAGAAGTTTTACTACTCCCTTTGGCTATATTGTTAAAGGTGATTCGATGCGGGAGGTAGTCAAACTATTGGGTAATCCCCGGGAAGTCAATCATTATCGCCGTAAAGAAGTCTGGCTTTATAATTTTTCTCAGACCGGAGAATTATTTGTCTACTTTGAAAAAGGCGATGTCGTAGATATTCAGTTTTCCAGCCAGCTTCAAGGATCAAACGGCTGCAGCCAAAACAAATGTTCCGATTAGGTTTTAAGCAAAGTTTTTTAACTAAAAGAAAAAATGCCGATAAAAGTTCTTATTGTTGATGATGAACGGGAAGTAGTCGAATTCCTGCAAAGAGGCCTGATTAAAGAGGGCTTTCATGCTGTTTGTGCTTTCGACGGCCTGGAAGCCAAAGAAAAGATAAAGTCCGAAAAGCCTGATGTGATCATCCTTGATTTAGCCATGCCGGTTTTAGACGGTTGGGAAGTTTTGAAGTGGCTGCGCCAGGAAGAAAAGTTGTTTACCCCTACGATAATCCTTTCAGCCAAAGACGCTCTTTCGGATATGAAACAAGGCTATCAGTCTCAAGCTGACACCTATTTAGTTAAACCAGTAAGCATAAGCGATATTGTAAGCGGAATCAATTTAGTTTGTTCTTTGGGGATGGGGGATGAAAAAAATAATTAAGCTAAGGGGGAGATATGGCTAAAGCCGGCGTAGTTTTTCTAAAAATATCAAGGGTGTTGATCGGTTTGATCTTACTGGCCTATAGCTTGTGCCTTTTGGGAAGTTTTTTCTCGGGATTCTTGCGTGATTATTTAGCTGCTTTAGGCCAGCAATACAAGATAGTTGAATTTCTTTTTGCCGGGATATTTTCTACTGAAGCTTTTTCTCTTTTATCTTTATTCATTGGTTCAATGTACCTTTTATCAGCCTTGGCGATTATCAGCCTTAAAACTAATGCCCGGATAGGTGTCATCTATATTTTATTTTCGATTTGGCTGTTTATTATTTTTGTTTTAGCTCTTAAAGTTAAAGAAGGTTTAAGTCTGGGGTTTTCTAACCCTGAGTTTGTTTCCGGGATAACCGATTTTTTTAAGATTATGGTGCCGTTGATGATACCGGCATTGTTCTTGCCTTTACTTACCGGTTCAGAACAATAGTTTGGCTGTGTTGGTTCGGACGTTCTTTACCTTGAAGATATTTTTGGTATAATGAATGTAACAAGGAGGTGTCTAGTGAAAAAAGTTGTTATTTTAGCAGTGATAATCCAATTATTTATCCTTCCGCTATACGCGCAAGATTATAATGCCTTGCGTAAGTTCGGCCGCGGCGCCTCTAATCTGCTTCTCGGTGTCACCGAGATCCCTCGCCAGATGGGATTGATCAGGGAGGAGTCGGGTTGTACAGCCGGGCTTTTTTACGGAGTACCAAGAGGCTTTGCCTGTTTTTTGGGCAGGAGTGCTTGGGGGTTGGTAGAGCTAGTGACCTTCCCGATCCCGCCCTATCGGCCGTTAATTGAGCCGGAGTTTGTGCTTACTGAAGAGTATAATGACCTTACCCCGGAAGAATAAAGGTTCAGTTAGCAAGCTTTCCCGCAGTGTAAGAGAGTTTAACTACAGCCTTCTTATTATCGTTGCTGCCGTTGTTGTCTTGATTGCTTTTAAGAAATTCCAAAGCCCACTTAAAACATACGGAGATTTTATCCTTCGGACTAAAGAGGAGGCTATCGGTAAATTTAATGATATCGAGTTTAGGCTTTTGGATGTCGAACTTACCGAATTAAATAACCTAATGTTGAAAGGCATGCGGATGCTGCCTCCTTATGAAAAAGATGAGTTAAGGGCATTACAGGAAAAATTTGCCTACAAGGGAAGTAAACATTTTGATGCTAAGGATGTCGAGAGGATGCGGATGCTTAATTATAAGGGGATTAATTTGCTTCCCGAAGAAGACCAGGCTCGTTTTCACTATTTAATGCTTAAAGGAACCGGAAAAATGTCTGGGGATTGACCAACTTTTAAAGCCAACATTAACTATGGGTAAAGGATTAATTGTTTTAACCCTGTTTATTATTTTTACTGTTTTAGTTTTTGGTGAGGAGATCGTTCTTAAAAACGGTAAAGTTATAAATGGAAAAATAGTTAAGCAGACCCCTGAGTTTATAAAAGTTGAAGTCAGCGGCGTAGCAATAAAATATTACCGGGAAACCATAGAGACTATTGACGGAGAAAAAATAACTTTTTCTTCTTCCGAAGCAACTTCTGAAAATAATTTTAAGGAAGAAAGGGTTTTTAGCCAGGATTGGCTTAATCACTATGGCCAGGCTGAAAAATACTTAGAAACCCGTCAGTTTGACCAGGCCATTGTCGAATTCCAGGAAGTTCTTAAAATTGACCCCGAATCTTTCGAAGCTTATACCGGGATCGGCTTCGTGTATATTGAATTTGCTAAATACGACCAGGCCATAGACAGTTTTAACCGGGCAATCGAGATAAATCCTGGGTATGCCGAGGCTTATGATAATATTGGTGTTGTTTATTCGCTCCAGCGCCAATATCAACAGGCGATTCCTTATTTTGAAAAGGCTATCCATGCTAATCTGGATTATGTGCCAGCCTACAACAATCTCGGCTCTACTTACTTTTTTTTAAACCGCTACCCGGAAGCAGTCATTTGCTACCAACAAGCTTTTCAGATCGACCCCCAAAATGCAGATTCTGCTTATAACCTGGGGCTAGCTTTTCGTGATTTAGGCAAACCCCAGGAGGCTAAAGATTACCTTAAGAAAGCTATAGAACTCTACAAGGTTGGGGGTAATGCTTATGGGGTTCAAAAGGCAGAAGCTGAATTTAGGGCAATCCCTTGAATATTACAAATGAAAACCTATAAAATTTTAACGGTTGTCTGCGTGTTTTGGTTTATTCTTCTTTGTTTATCCCATTATTTTTCTCAGCGGCCCCTTTGGCAAGATGAACAATTTGTTTTCAATAATATAAAGAATTTAACCTATTTTCAAATTTTCGGACCGCTTAGAGATAGTCAGGCTTTTCCTAGAGTGTATCTTAACTTAATCAAGCTGTTTGGAGAGGGTTTCGGATTCAATGTTTTAACTTTGCGGTTTTTCCCCTTGGTCAGCATGTTAGCGGCATTTTTTATCTGGAGGAAGCTTTATAAAATAGCCCTGACTCCAGGGCTATATTTGCTGGCCTTATTTTCTTTGAGCAGCGTCTATGCTTTCAGCTATTATTCGGCTGAGCTAAAACAATATTCCCTGGATGTATTGGTAGTAGCTTTATTCTGCCTTTATCTCGACTATCAGCCTCGGCAGATAGCCGGAGGTTTTTCCCGGCCATTCGTCTGGGCGACCTTGCTGCTTCCTTTTACTCTTTTTTTATCCTATGCCGGTTTTTTGGTTTTTTGGATTGTCAGCAGTAATTTTTTACTGGCCGGCTTGAAAAACAAAAAAATAACTTACCTTTTCATTACTTACACGGTCTTTTCTGTTTTATCCGCGATCACTGTCTATTTTGTTGATCTTCGCCATAATTTTTCAAGCGCGGCGCTTTTTTCTTATTGGAGCGATTATTTTGTTTCCACTGATTCAATATACAGTTTTTTTAAATCTTTCGGCGAAGGCTTACGAAAAATCGCCACTTGGTGGTTTGGCAACATTGATTTTTTAAAACGTGCCGCTTCTTTTGTAATACCTTTTTTTGTGATTTCTCTTCTTGCTCGGGGTTTGCGGTCTTTGTGGGTAAACCGCCTTAAGGTTTGGGATCTTGATGCCATAGGCCTAATCATTTTCGTTGAATTGCTAGTATTAGGAATATTGAAAAAATACCCTTTTACCGGAGAAAGAGTAACTTTATTTTTTGCGCCTTTCGTTTTTTATTTTATTATCAGGGGTATTAACTCTCTTAAGAAAGTAAAAATTTTACATCTTTTTTTCATCGTTTCCTATTCGGTTTTGGTTGTAGGTTCAAGCCTAAACTCATTTGTTAGTTATTTGAAACTTTATAATTAACGGGAGAAGCTAGCCATGCAAATGTCTGATGATTTTCTTTTATCGATCGTAATACCTTGTTTTAACGAAAAGCACTTTCTTAAGGAAGCTGTTGAGAAGGTGGTCCAGTCTCCGGTTAAAAATAAAGAAATAATCTTGATCGATGACGGCTCTACTGACGGGACCAAAGAGATCATCGAAAAGGAGATCAGTCATAAAGTAAGTAAAGTGATTTACCATGAAAAAAATCTTGGCAAGGGTGCGGCTTTGCGTAAAGGTTTTGCCGAGGCCAAGGGAGATATCGTTATTATCCAGGATGCAGATCTAGAATACGATCCGGCTGAATATCCCAGGATAATCAAGCCTATCCTTGAAGGAAAAGCTGATGTGGTTTACGGTTCGCGTTTTGTCGGTTCCCAGGAACACCGGGTGTTATATTTCTGGCATATGGTCGGGAATAAATTCCTTACTCGTCTTTCCAATATCTTTACCAATTTAACCCTTACCGATATGGAGACTTGTTATAAGGCTTTTCGAAAATCTACCCTGGATAAGATTAAGCTGGAGGAGAACCGGTTCGGGGTCGAAGCAGAGATTACCGCTAAAATTGCAGAATTAAAATGCCGGATCTATGAAGTGGGTATTTCTTACAGTGGTAGGACTTACCAGCAGGGTAAAAAAATAAACTGGCGGGATGGTTTTTGGGCAGTTTTTGTGATTATTAAATATGCTCTTTGCCGGCAATCCTAGGAGGTAAGATGAAGAGTTTGAAATTTCTATTAATTTTTGTAGCCGTAATTATTTTATGTCAGCTTTTAGTTTTTGCTGAAGAGCAGCCTCGCTGGCAGGATATCTGCAAGGGTTCGAAAAACCCTTACTGCGTTTCTGTGGATAAGGCCGCCTACAATAATGATTCTCATCCGATTCCTTTAAGGGGGATTTTTCTGGGTAAGATCAGCGGGGTTGTCTGGAAAGAAAAAGGAGAGGTTGTCAGCAATGCTGGAGAAGCCCAAAAACTTGCTCCGCAAAACGCTTATTATTACATTATTGATAATCAGATCAGCCAACCTTTTCTTAAACTTTCCAGTGAAGTGGAAGTCAGAGAAGAAGAGCCTTATAAGGGCTTTATCCAGCCTTAAAAGGGTGGTATAATATTATTACGATGAAAAAATACTTCACCCTCATTGAACTTATCGTAGTAATCGCCATCATTGCTATCCTAGCTGCAATCATTGCCCCCAATGCCTTCAAAGCTATTGAGAAAGCCAAGGTTGCTCGGGCTTTTGCAGATTGGAAAGCCATAAAGGCGGCCTGCGGAGCCTTTTATGCTGATTCCGGTAAGTGGCCGGGAACCGCTACGACCGGTGCTCGAAGAATAGAAGATGCCGGTTTGATAACTAACTCTACAAATGTAGTTGGTTGGGATGGTCCGTATTTGGAAAAAGCTATTGCTCATCCTTGGGGGGGTATGTATTGGATAAGTAGAAATGTTAACTATAAAACTCCCACCGGCTGGAGCCTGCGCGGAGAAGATTCTGATCTTCCGGATTTGGATATGGAAATGGGTAATGATTGTTATTTTTCGCTTGGTTCAACAGCTTCAGAATTTAACTGTCAAGTTCCTGCTGCCTCGGCTTTATTCATAGATGAGAAGCTTGACGATGGCAATATTTCTACTGGTATTGTTCGTT
Organism: Candidatus Omnitrophota bacterium; assembly: GCA_018826075.1. GTDB lineage: Bacteria > Omnitrophota > Gorgyraeia > Duberdicusellales > 4484-171 > JAHKAJ01. Next base: position 16,674 of record JAHKAJ010000006.1, on the reverse strand, counting down.
ATTTCTGCTCTGATAGAACAAATGGTGCTTCTTGTGGAGGCGATTTTAGGCAACTTTTATATCCGGATACAAACTAATTTTTTCTGTTTCTAAACCTTGTCTGTGGTGATATAATTTAACTATGAAAAGAGTATTCACTCTCATCGAACTGATCGTGGTCATTGCCATCATCGCCATCCTTGCCGCAATCATTGCTCCCAATGCTTTTAAAGCTATTGAGAAAGCCAAGGTTGCAAGGGTGATCGGTGATGCCAAAGTTCTTAAGACGGCGGTTTTTACTCTTTATGCTGATACCGGGCATAGGGTTATGGATGGTAGTATTAGCGGCACGCAGATGAATTTAATGCCAGGCTTAAACCCTTTGGACACAAATCCTAATGATTTTAGCAGTGCTTTTTGGAACAACCCAGAGGAGTGGCCGGGCTGGGACGGCCTTTATGTTGAAAAAGTTCCTGGAATGCATCCTTGGGGAGGTTTTTATGCTTTTACTTGTTGGCAAGATTTCAGTAGTCCCTTAAATGGCATAGAGGAGTTAGTTTTAGAAATGGACAATCTTTGCTATCCTAGCGGTCCCAATAACGGTTGTCGTATGCCGAAAAGTGCCGCTCAAAAATTAGATGCAATGGTAGACGATGCTGAAGATTGGCCGCTTAATACCGGCAATGTCCGTGGTTCAAATGATATCCACTGGGTATTATTTTGGGACTATGAAGACCGCTATACCCCGTAATATTTAAAAGTATTTACATGAAAAAATCCTTCACTTTGATCGAACTAATAGTAGTCATCGCCATTATTGCCATCTTGGCGGCAATCATCGCTCCCAATGCCTTTAAGGCCATTGAGAAAGCCAAGGTGGCTAAGGCTGAATCTGAAGCCAAGACTTTTAAAACTGCCGTTTATGCTTTATATGCTGACACTGGGCATTGGCCGGGTGATGATGGGCCAATTGTGAACGGGCAGCCCTGGTCAATAATATATCTTGATCCAGATACCTCTACTCTCCCTTGGCCGGGAGCCCCTGATATGCAGCCTAGTGAGTTGATGCAGAATGATAGTTCTTGGCCGGGTTGGGATGGCCCTTATCTTGACAGATTATACGGTTTGCATCCCTGGGGAGGTACTTATGTTATGTATCGACAGCATTGGATAAACGGACTTTTTGTATATTATTGGGAGGTGTGTTATCCTTGCAGCGATATTAGTGCTTGTCGATACGCTTGTGGTATACCTGCTGCGACGGCACAAAGAATGGATGACCATCTGGATGATGGAGACCTAACTTATCCAACCGGTGGCGCTTTCATGGCGGGTTCCGGCGGTGATTATATTTGGCGTTTAGTTGGTTTTTGATTAACAGTTAAAATTTACTAGTAAATCGTCACATAGGTTAATTTACCCTTTTCTTTTTTAACCCTATCTGAATTTTTCCTTGCCTAAAATATCGGCTATGTTATAATTCTCTCACTGCTATTTGGTATTTTTTTAACTGGCGAGGTAGCTCAGTTGGTAGAGCGAGGGACTGAACCCAACTTTTGCGACAGCAAAAATTATATTTGTTGGGTCCGCGTCTAGCAAACATAATTTAATCCCACCTGAGCTATATCCAAAAGGTCATTCATTAACATCACGCCCCTAATGCACAAAAGAGCGAAAATCCCTGCCTGATCGCCTTTCCCAATTTACTTATGGGTGTAGTTATAAGGACTGTTTTTGGTGCGTGAAGCAGATTTTGCAGAATCCTTTTAGAAGTGATATAATAATTTTAAAGAAAGTAACCATGAAGAAAATCATAGTTTTATTGTTAGTTCTATTAGTACTCGACCCACCAATATCTCTTGCCGAAACCATTAAACTTAAAGACGGAAGGATAATTGAGGCTCTAATTGTTGAAAGACTTGAAGGTTCAGTGAAGATTAATTTTATGGGCGCTGTCTTGACATATTATTATGACGATATTGAGTCCATCGATGGTCAAGATATTGATATTTCGAAAAATCAGCTTACTTCTTCATCTTTAAGGGGGGAGCCAAAAACACCGCAAGATATTTTTTCTTTAGTAAGTCCAGCCGTCGTCCATATTTTTCAGAGATCGAGCTTAGGAGGAGAAAAACCCTTGGGCAGTGGGTTCATTATCGATAGCCAAGGAGTGGTAGTTACTAACCAACACGTTATAAAAAATGCACCTATTACCAGTGTAAAATTGAAAGATGGCAGAAACTATCCTGTGGAGGGATTCATTTACCAAGATGTAGAGCGTGACATTTGCATTTTAAAAATTAAGGCTAAGGATTTGCCAACTGTTTCTTTAGTTGATTTAGATTCAACAGAGAAAGGCGAAAAGATTTACTGCATTGCTGATCCTTCAGGTTTAGGGTATTCTTTTAGCGAGGGGGTAGTTTCTGGCTGGAGAAAGGAGATTAATCGTAACTGGCTCCAGTTTACTGCTCCGATATCACCCGGTTATAGTGGTAGTCCGCTAATAAATTCAAAGGGAGAAATTGTCGGTATCGTTACTGCTGGAATGATTTATGCACGAAATATAAATTTTGCTTTAGATATTAATGAAATAAAACCTTTTATTTCTAAAACAATAAAATTGTCATTTGTTAGTTATCTAGAAGATGTAAATCGGGCAGAACCCTACCGGAAGGAGGTTTTACAATACAATGAGACAGTATTGGCCCCTATGGTTGAGCGGTTAGCAAGAGCCGGCGGTGATTTTTCAAAGTTTACTGAAACTGAGGCGGAATTAGAGGCTACTAGGAAGGCTGCAGAAGCTATGTCAAAATATTTAGAAATTATACCAAACGACCAAGATATGCTTAGCCAGGCTCTTAAGGCCTGGGGAATACTTAATGATTACGAAAAAGTTCTCTTCTATGCTAAGAAATTAAGTGGAATAATACCGTTTAATTGCACCAACTATATTTCCATCGGTGATGCATTGGCTATGCATGTAGGGGATTTACCGGCTGCAGCCAAAGCATATCAAAAAGCGATAGAGTTGCTTGAAGCGGGAATTGTTCCTCAAGCTGTTGTGGATGCGGGAATAGGATTGGAAGATGTAATGTTGCTTCGGACTAAAGAAAAACTCCAGGAGATAAAGAAGTTAATGAAATAAATGTTGGCTAGCTTACCCTTCCAACTTTAATTATTGACCCGCGACAATTAAATTTTCTCTTTTCTATTTGACTAACCCCTAGTATAGAGCTATCATGTGACTCCAACCGCGCTTCGCCACCCCCCGAGGGTGTCAAAAACTACTTGCTTAAAACCGCTGCCGCTGTTATAATTTCCTCACTGCTATTTGTTATTTTTTAACTGGCGAGGTAGCTCAGTTGGTAGAGCGAGGGACTGAAAATCCCTGCGTGGGGGGTTCAATTCCCTCCCTCGCCATATTAATTTTTTTGATGAGAAAGTCACTGCTTTTAATCTTTCTCCTTTTCATTCTTCCTTTGCCGTATTCTTACGCCCTGTTTAAGCCGGTTGGTGATTTGGAGAGTAGCCAGATCAAACGGGCAGTGATTTCTCCTTTCACCCCCTCCCTGATTTACGTCGCTTCCAAAAACTCTTTATACCAAAGCCAGGATTCCGGGCAGACTTTCAGCAAGTTGTCGGTGTTTAAAGACGAAGAAGTCCAGCATCTCTTTTTCGACCCTTATTTAGCTAATCTAACCTATATTGTAACCAGCCGCCATCTTTACCGCTGGGACGGAAAGTTGGAGGAGTTATTTACCGCTCAGGACGAAGAGCGGATTTACACTGCCTGCCGGCATCAGGATAAACTCTATATCGGGACCAGCCAGGGATTTTATTTGGCTTTGGAAGATACTTTAGTTTGGCGCAAGCCGAAAAATTTAAGCGATGCCTCGGTTTATTGGATTGAAGGTAAGGCTGATGATTTATATTTGGCTACCGATAAGGGGGTATATCTTCTTAAGGGTGTGGATAACCTTAAACGTTTATTCCTGATGCGCCAGGATCAGGAAGAAGATTCTCAGGCCTTGATCGCCCAGGTTATCAAGGCCGATTTATTTGATAAAAACCGCCTCTGGATGGGAACCAGCCGCGGCTTGTATAAATCTTTGGATCTAGGAAAAAACTGGCAGAAAGTTTACATCGGCGGCCTGGGAAACCTTTTAATTAACTGTATTACCCAAACTCGGCTCCAAGACGACAGCTTATATCTAGGGACAACCAAGGGTTTTTTTAAAGTTAATTTTAAAAAAAATTCCTTAGAGCAGATTTTTGAAGGCTTAAGTTCTTCTTATATCTTTTGGGCGGATTTTACTCCCGAAGGAAAGATCTATTTATCCACGGCCAAAGGTTTATACAGCGCAGATTACTTTACTGCTGCTTCTCAGCTAAAAGGTTTAGAAATATCAACAGCCAAGGAGCCGTCAATCAATGAAATCCAGCAGATAGTCTTGAAGTATAATGAAGTTCATCCCGACAAAATAAAGCAATGGAGCAATGCTTTGAAATATAGGGCATTGTTTCCTGAGATAAGTTTGGATTATGATAAGACAGTTACTACAGCCTTGGGAGCTTCTTATGACCGTGTTCAGGTTGGCCCTCAAGATTGGGGAATAAATCTTAAATGGGACGTTGGTGATTTAATCTGGAATTCTTATGAAGATGATGTGGATACCCGGGCCCGCCTGAATACTCAACTGCGTCTTGATATTCTTGATGAAATAAACCGGGTTTACTTTGAGCGTTTACGCCTTAAAAGAGAAATTGCCGAAAGCGCTTTGCCTGAGGAGGAACTGTTTCTAAAGAAGTTGCGTTTGGAAGAATTAACTGCTATGATTGATGGCTATAGCGGCGGATATTTTTCTAAAAGAGTAAAGGAACTCAATGAACAGTAAAAAACCTTTAGTTTTGATTCTCTGCGGCGGAAGGTCTTTAAGACTTTGGCCGCTTTCTCAGTATAAAAGCAAGAATTTTTTGGATGTTTTTGGTTTTTCCCCCTTAGAGCTTACTATAAAAAGATTTCTGAAAATAACTTCCCGGGAAAATATTTTTTTGGTAGCTAACCAAAACGAAAAAAAGGAGCTTTTAAGGCTGAAATCAGTTAAAAAAACCAATATAATTTTTGAGCCGGCCAGCCGCAATACTGCCGCGGCAATACTGCTTTCCCTGTTAAAATTAGAAAAGTATTCTTCAGGAAATATTATTATTTCTCCGGTGGACCACTTGATAAGTAAGGAAAACGAGTTTTATAAAGCCCTGAATCAGGCTCTTTTGGCAGCCGACAGAGGGTTTGTCTGTACCCTGGGGGTTAAGCCTAAACAGCCGACGCCTAATTTCGGCTATATTCAGGTAAAACCGGCAAAGCACGGTATTTATCCGATAAAACGCTTTATCGAGAAACCCAACCTCAAACGGGCAAAAAGGCTTATTGCCGCAGGCAATTGTTTTTACAACAGTGGGATTTTTATTGCCTCTTTAAATACTTTAATCGGGGAATACAAAAAATATTATTCCGGCTATAACTTTTTTCTAAACAGCTTTAAGAAAAACAAGATCAGCGCTTTATATAAAAAAATAGACAATATACCTTTTGATCGGGCGATAATGGAGAAGACTAAGAAAGGAGCTTTAGCCAGGGCTAATTTTAGCTGGAAAGATTTTGGTTCCTGGGATACGGTTTATCAGGTTTTGCCTAAAGATAAAGCTGCTAACGCGGTTAAGGCTAAGGTTTTTTTACCTGAGAGCCACAATAATCTAGTCTATTCAGATAACCCTAAAAAGAAGATTTTAGTGATGGGTTTAAAGGATGTCTTTTTTATCGATACTGAAGGGTTTACTCTGCTTGCCGCCCGCTCCCAGATAGATAATCTCAAGAAATATTTAGGCCAGTTCTAACCTAACCCAAAAATTATTTGTCTGATGAGCCAGCGATCCTAGGAGACAGCGAGGAAGGTCAGGTGGATTGCCTTGTTATGTGTTCATTGCTTTATTGCAATATTGCCTTCCTATTCTAATTAAGAGCAGCCTTATAAAATGAGCAAGAAGTACATCTAGACCCTCCTACCAAAGGATCAAAAGTGGCGCCCGAGATATAGTTACCAGTACTTATGTTATCATCATCGATAGCTTTATCTATTCGAGAAAATTTTTCTTCTGCGAAGTCATCACTAGCATACCAAAAATGCAGTTCTACGCTCTCATCCATAACACCGTCATTATTAAAATCGGCCCAACCTCCTTGATATTGAAATTGACTTCTAGCTGATCCAGAAGTCCAGGGTGGACTTGGCCAGCTTTCTAGATAAGGACCATCCCAACCAAGATAATTGTTGGTCAAGGGAAAGCATACCCAACCCGCATAGCCGCTTTCAATTGTTTCTCTAGCTTTGTTCTCAAAAAAATCTATGCCACTGTATTCGTGTGGGTATGCTAAGCCATAACAGTCATCGTTGGGCGGAAATGAGCCAACATCAGCGTAATAAGACAATGAAGCGCTTTTTATAGTTTTAAAATTAGAAACTATCTGCGCCATTTTTGCCTTCTCAATAGCCCTGAATGCATTCGGTGCTATTATGGCAGCTAATACAGCTATAATAGCTATGACAACAATTAGCTCGATAAGAGTAAATCCTTTTCTCATTGGTCTCTCCTGTTTAACTTTGTTGTATTTGACCTTTCGATTGTCCTCGGGCATTTATTTATTTTACACATAACAATTAATAGACGGCAGCCGTGTTTTCTGACGATTTGTAGGGTTCATAGGTAAATTATACCACTTTTTTTGAGATTTTTGAAAGAAAATGGCCTTTGGGAACGTCGCATAAATCCTTGATTTATTGCATATTTTATCTATAATAGCACTGAAAAATAGGGAGTTTAACTATGGGTTATTTTTATGGGCCAGTGGCCTCGCGCCGGCTGGGAAAATCTTTAGGCTTGGATTTGTTCTCTGAGAAAACTTGCTCCTTTGACTGTGTTTATTGTCAACTGGGCCGGAGTAAAACCCGTTACAGTCAAAGAGTATCGCGGGTTAATCTAATCAAGCTTAAAAAAGAACTGGCCCAGATAATCAGTAAAAAACCACGTATAGACTTTATCACCTTTTCCGGTTCCGGCGAGCCGACCCTTCATGAGAATTTGGATCAGATAATCAAAGCCATAAAAAAAGTCAGTGGTAATAAATACCGCCTTTGTTTGATCACTAACTCATCTTTGCTTTACCGAAAAAAAGTAAGAGAGGAGTTAAAGGGGTTTGATTTAATCGTTCCTTCTCTGGATGCCGTCGACGCAAAGACTTTTCGCAAGATCAATCATCCCCTCAAGGGAGTTAGTTTAACCAAAATTATCCAGGGCTTGATCAAACTGCGTAAGGAGTTTAAGGGGGAGATTTGGTTGGAAGTGATGTTAGTGAGAGGAATTAATGACAGCCTTTCTCAGGCTAAAAAATTAAAAAAAATCATTGCCAAGATAAAGCCCGATAAAGTCCAGCTTAATCTTCCGGTGCGGCCGGGTAAAAGAAAGTTTAAACTTACTGATCCTGAGCGGCTAGCTCAGATAAAGCGAGTTATCGGCAAGGATATTGAGATAGTATCCGATTACTACGACGGAAAAAAAGAATTTAAGGCTTCAGGAGCCCGGATCAGATGATTAAAGAAAATTTCCAAAATATTCTAAGCCAATTGCCGCCGGGAGTGGAGTTAGTTGCTGCTGCTAAAGAGCGGTCGGTTGATGAAATAAAAGCGGCGATTTCAGCCGGCGCCAGAATTATCGGCGAGAATTATGTCAAAGAGGCTAAGGATAAAGTGGCGGTTGTCGGCCGTGATGTAAAATGGCATCTTATCGGCCATCTTCAGAAAAATAAGGCCAAAGCTGCAGTTGGAATATTTGATATGATTGAGACCCTGGATTCTTTAGAGTTAGCCGGTATTTTGGACCAAGAGTGCAAACGGATAAATAAGTTTATGCCGGTGTTGATCGAAGTAAATTCAGCTGGCGAGCTGCAGAAAGCGGGTATTTTACCTGAAGCAGCAGAAAAATTTTTAAAACAGATCTTAGTTTTTTCTAATCTTAAACCAATGGGTTTGATGACCATGGGGCCTTGGTTAGATGATGTAGAGGGTTTAAGGCCGTATTTTAAGAAAACTAAGGATTCATTTGAACAGATAAAGAAAACTTACGGCTCAAAGCTTGATTGGCGTTATCTTTCTATGGGGATGAGCTCTTCCTGGAAGGTAGCTGTAGAAGAAGGAACCAATCTAGTTAGGATCGGAACAGCGATTTTCGGAGAGCGCCGATGAAGGTAAAAATAATCTTCGATAAGGAATCCCTTAAAGAAAGTTATTTCAGCGGTTGGGGAGTTTCTTACTTGATCGGCGATAAAGTTTTATTTGACGCATCGGAAAAGGGTGAGTATCTGCTTAAAAATTTTGCCAGTTTAAACGTTGATATTGAAAAAATAGAGAAGGTGGTTATTTCGCATAAGCATTGGGACCATCACAGCGGCCTTAGGGATCTTTTAGAAGCCAATAGCCGGATCGAAGTTTTTGCCAGTTCTGATTTTTTAGGCGAGCATCAAAAAGAATTTTCCGGAAATAATTTTAAGCTGGTTGGAGAGTCACAGCTGATAGCAGAAAATATTTATACTACTGGTTGCTTGTCAGCTCAGTATAAAGGCAGTACAATAGAAGAACAGGCCGTGGTCATTAAGGGCCGGAAAGGAATTTCTTTGATTTGTGGCTGTGCGCATCCGGGAGTTTTAAAGTTCATTGAAAAAACCATGACGATGTTTTCTAAAGAGAGGCTTTACGCTGTCTTGGGAGGTTTTCATCTTATGGATGAGGAGAAAAGGACAGTTAATTATATCGTAGAGGAAGTTAAGAATTTCGGCGTCGAAAATATCGGCCCGGCCCATTGTAGCGGATTCGAAGCTGTAAATACTTTTAAACAGCTTTATCGGGAAAATTTCTTAGAAGTAAAAGTTGGTCAAGAGTTTGAATTATAAAAGGAGGTTTAAAATGAAAATTTGGTCAGCAGTTTTTTTTAGTTTAATTTTTATAGCCGGACTTATCGGTTGCGTGCAGATGCGTGATTATACCGGAGTCAGGGACGGAGCTGCCGGCCTGGATATTAAAAACCAGTTTGGCCCGGGTGAATCAACTAAAGATTATTATGTAGTCGACGCCGGAGACGGGATCGTTATCGGCGACACTAAAGATGAAGTAATCGCTCAGCTTGGCCTTCCTGATGAAGTGGCGACTACTCTCGAGGGTTATGAGACTTGGATATATAAAGCCAGGAGTCTAAAACTATTTTTTTCCGGAGACCGGTTCAGGGAATGGCAGGAGTTTTAACCAGCCAGGCTTTTATTTAGATCTCTCACGTAGTTTTTTATCTCCCAGAACTCTTTTATCTTTTCCTTCTGAAAAAAACCAAACAGAGAGTTATTTTGCAGCAGCGGTTCTTCGAGGATCTCCTGATGGGAGTTAAATATCCTGGTTTGAGGGACTGGAGAATATTCGGCTAGGGACACTCTGGCTCCCAGCCGGTTAATAAATTCCGCTTCTGACCTTAAGTTTTCTAAGTTTTGTCCGGGCCAGCCCAGGAGCAGGTAAACGCTGAATTCCCCGTTTTTAAAGCCGGATTTTTTTAGCAAGTTTATTCCTTGAATCAACTCATCCTTGGTCACTTTATCGCCCCAGGCTTTTTGTAATTCTTCATCCAATATTTCAAGCCCGAAATGGGGATTGATAAAACCGGTTTTTTTTAGTAAATCGGCGATCTCTTGATCAAGAAATTTTAGATGAAGGGCATTGGGGGTATGAAAATCAATATCCAGGTTTAATCTTTTTATTTCGCCTAAAAGTTTTTTTGCGTATTCCGGTTGATAGAGAAAAGCGTCATCATAAAGGACGAAATGTTTTAGGCCTTGGCGGTTGAATTTCAGGATAAAATCAACGATTTTTTTATGATCGATTCGGAAAAATCCTTGAGACAGCCTTTTTATGGCGCAAAAACTGCAGTCAAAAGGGCAGCCCCAGGAGGTGCGTAAAACCAGGTAATCAAGCTTTTGGTAAAAAGAATCATAATCAGGAAGAGTCGAAAAAAGTTCGTTTTGGTCCAGGCGGCAGTTTAAAAGTTCAAAAAATCTATCCAGTTCCTGGTTAGCGAAGATAAAATCTGCGGCTTTATTTTTTCGGGCATGTTCCGCGCAGAGGCTGGCATAAGTGCCGCCTAGAACTATCGGTACGCGGGGAAATTTGTTTTTTAATAAAGAGCTTAATTCTTTGATCGCCGGGTACCAGTAAGTCATCGATGAAGTCAGGAGGATATAATCGGGAGTTTTTCCTTCAAGCAGTTTTTCCAATTCTAGCTTAGGCATCCCATAGCGTTTAAACCGCCGGGGGATTGATTTGACCGCAGAAGGCGTTTGGATGATTTCAGAATAGTATTTGCCGCGGCCAAAGGTGCCGAAAGATAGCTTTTTATCTAGGCAGTCGATATAATCGATATCAAATCCCTGGTTTTTCAGGTAAGTCAGGATCACTAAAAATCCGTAGGGTTTAAGCCAGAAATCATAAGCCGCACAATCGATTATCCAGGGATTTATCGCTAAAATCTTCATCGTTTTAACTTTTCACCCCCGAGGTGGCCCGCCGAAGGCGGGACTCCTCGGGGGTGGCGAAGCACGGTTGGAGTAAAATATTATACCAAATGTGATATAATAATGCGAGTTATGATAGAAACTGTTTTTAAAAATACCATAAAAAAATACCGGCTGCTTGAGCCCAAAGATAAGGTACTCCTGGGAGTTTCCGGCGGCCCGGATTCACTTTGCCTTCTGCATCTTTTTTTAAAGATCAAAAAGGAGTACTCACTTAAACTTATTTGTGTTCATTTCAATCACCGCTTGCGCCAGGAAGCTTTGCTTGAGGAAAATTTCGTCAAAGATGTCTGCAAGGCGGCCGGAGTCGAGTTTATTTCCGAAGGAAAAAACGTTAAAGATTTTGCCGGTGATTCTTTGGAACAGGCAGCCAGAAATTTGCGTTTTGATTTTTTCCTGAAAGTTTCCCGCCAGACTAAATTTAAAAAGCTGGCTTTGGCCCATCATTGCGATGATCTGGTGGAAACAGTCCTAATGCGTTTGATCCGGGGCTCAGGGCTGCGCGGCCTTAGTGGTTTTTCACCGCAAATGCGTTTCCGCAGCCTCAAAGTCATCCGGCCGCTGATCGAGCTTTCCAAAGACGATATCCTGGCCTGGCTTTCGGAAAATAAAATAAGTTATTGCCTTGATCAAAGTAATTTTCAGGAAGAGTTTTTCCGAAACCGCATCCGCTTAAAGCTAATGCCGTTACTTAAGGAACTAAACCCTAATATTGTCGAGAACATCTCTAATGCCGCCCGCAATATTTCTTTGGATTATTCTTTCATTTATGACTATTCTTATCAGGTTTTTCTTTCCTTAAAAACTAAAGAGAGCAGCCAAAGCCTTTATCTGAATTTAAAAAAACTCAAAAACCTTCCCCTGGCAATTTTCAGTAATGTAATTAGGATCGCCATCGAGGAACTTAAAGGCTCAACCCGCAGGCTTACTGCCAAGCATATTGACGAATTGGCTGATCTAGTGGCCAACCGGCCTTCGGGAAGCATCGTAGATTTACCTTTTCTTTTGGCTAAAAAAGAGCAGAATCACCTGCGTATTCAATCCTTGATTTTGTAGGTTGATACAGTATAATAAATGAGACTTATTCGCCGTAGGCGGATTTAGTCGAATTTATCCTGAGTGAAACGAAGGATTTCAAAATGAACCAGAAAAAAAACCCTAAAAATAATCCCAAAAATATCAAAGTCCCTAACGGTAATTTCCTGCGTTCGGCTTTTTTCATGATCGCTATTTTCCTGGGCTTGGTCTGGATCTCAAGCTTTTTTAGTTCTGATTTCGGCGGCCTGGTAAAAAAACTTACTTACAGTGAATTCTATTATAATTTAGAGCACAATTTAGAAAAGCCGACCATAAAATCAGTCAAGATGGTTGAAAGCCTTATCCAGGGAGTTTTTTCGGAAAGCTCCGGCGGGGGGCGGTTTTATGTTCACGTCCCGCAGAAGGACGATGAGCTCATAAGCTTACTTAAAAAAAATGTTTCTGAGTTTGAGATCGAACCCCCGAGGACCTTTCTTTCTAACCTGTTGTTTTCCCTGGGTCCGATAATTATTTTTATTGTTTTCTTGTGGTATTTTTCTTATAAAGGCAATCAGATGGGTTCGCGGGTTTGGGGTTTTGGAAAATCGCGTGCCAAACTTCAGGATAAAGAGAATGCAGTGAAAGTCACCTTTGGCGATGTTGCCGGAATAGATGAGGCTAAAGCAGAGCTGGAAGAGGTAATCGAATTTTTAAAAGACCCTAAAAAATTCCAGCGTCTTGGCGGCCGGTTCCCTAAAGGTGTTCTATTGGTGGGGCCTCCGGGTTGCGGAAAGACTCTTCTAGCAAAAGCAGTTGCCGGAGAGGCCAAGGTTCCTTTTTACAGTATCAGCGGTTCGGATTTTGTGGAGATGTTTGTCGGAGTCGGCGCTTCGCGCGTACGAGATCTTTTTGAACAGGCTAAAAAATCAGCCAAGATGGAGAATAAGGGATGTATTATTTTTATTGATGAGATCGATGCCGTAGGCCGGCAGCGTTTTGCCGGAGTCGGCGGCGGCCATGACGAGCGAGAGCAGACTCTAAACCAGCTGCTTACTGAAATGGATGGTTTTCAGACTGAGATCGGGATCATTGTTATGGCTGCGACTAACCGTCCGGATGTCTTAGACCCGGCCCTTTTACGCCCCGGCCGTTTTGACCGGCATATTGTTATTTATTCTCCGGATATCCAGGGAAGGGAAGATATTTTAAAAGTCCACACCCGTAAGATCCATTTGGATAAAAAAGTAGAGCTAAAGTTGATAGCCCAGAAGACTCCTGGTTTTTCCGGGGCGGATTTGGAAAACTTGTGTAACGAAGCAGCTCTTCTGGCAGCCCGTCGCGATAAGAATTCGGTAGAACAGTCAGAGCTTGAGGAATCGATCGAACGGGTGATAATGGGCCCGGAGAAAAAAAGCCGGATAATTTCTAAGCGTGAAAAAGAATTAACCGCCTACCATGAATCCGGACACGCTTTGCTTTCTTTGTTGATTCCCGAAGTCGATCCTTTATCCAAAGTTTCGATTATCCCCCGGGGAATGGCCGGTGGCTATACTTTTACCCCACAGCTTGAAGACCGCTGGCACAGGTCGAAAAAAGAACTTTTGGGAACAATAACAGTGTTGCTGGGCGGCAGAGTATCTGAAGAGGTAAATCTGGGCGATATCACCACCGGCGCCAGCGACGATTTGATTAAAGTTACCCAGATAGCCCGTCATATGATTTGCGATTATGGTATGAGCCAGCGTCTGGGCAGTTATACTTTAGGCCAAAGTCACGGGCCGATATTTCTTGGCCGCGATTTAGTCAAAGAAAAAGATTACAGCGAAGAAACCGCTAAAATCATAGATGAAGAGACCAAGCGAATCACCGACGAATGTTATGCCCGGGCCAAGAAACTCATTACTGAGCATAAACGCGAACTGAAAATATTAGCCGAAGCGCTTCTGGAGAAAGAAGTTTTAGATGCCCAGGAAGTCAAGCGCTTAATCGGGTTTACCGATGAGAATAACACCCGTAGCGATAAAAAACAAAAATCAGGCTGAAAAGCTTATGGTTTCTTTGGGCGTAAGCAGCCAGGGGGTAAAAATATTATCCTCCAAAGTCCTTTGGGCGGCTTTTCAGATCGAAGATATCAAATCCTGGGAAGCCAACATTTTAAAGCAGCATCTTCTTTCTCAAGGTTCAGACGCGGCAATAGAGAGGGATGCTTTAGTCAAAAATATCAAGACTAAAGCTTTAATTTTCGGAAATTTAAGCCAACTAAGAAATCTCTGCCGCAAGCTTGAGAATCAGCCTTTTTCACTTCATGGAATATCCGAAGTTTTATCGGTTTATTTGGATAATCTTAATCGGCAAAGTTATGCTTTCACCGCCCGGGATAAAAAGTTCAAGATAACCCAGCCCTTGATTTGCGGGATCATTAACTTGACTCCTGATTCTTTTTCCGGCGACGGGCTGTTGGGAAAATCTCGGGAAGTTGTTTTGGCTAAGGTAGCAGAGATGCTGCGTCGGGGAGCCAAGATAATCGATGTTGGCGGCGAATCTTCCCGGCCGTTTGCCAAACCGTTGAAAGAAAAAGAGGAACTTAACCGGGTGATCCCCCAGCTTCGGGCAATCCGGAAAAAATTTAAAAAAGTTTTAATATCAATAGATACTTATAAGTATGAAGTAGCCAAAGCCGCAGTCGATGAGGGAGCCGATATGATTAATGATATTACTGCCTTAAGGGGTGACCCCCGTAAAGCATTGCTGGTTAAGCGGCATAAATTAGGTTGTATTCTTATGCATATGAAAGGTAATCCCAGCACCATGCAATCTAACCCGGTTTATAAAGACGTAGTTTCTGAGGAAATCGATTTTTTCCAAGAGAGGCTTTCTTTCTGCCGCAGCCAGGGTATAGCCAAAGAGCAGATAATGCTTGATCCCGGCATAGGTTTTGGCAAGCGGCTTAACGATAATCTAAAAATTTTAAATCAGCTTTATCGATTCAGGATTTTCGGGTTGCCGTTATTTTTGGGTTTGTCGCGGAAATCTTTTATTGGTACAATAACTAAGGCTGGCCAAAACAACCGTTTGGCCGGAACTGTTGCGGCAATGGTTCTTAGTCTAAACCAGGGAGCGTCGGTTTTCCGGGTTCACGATGTAGGTGAAACCGCTCAGGCTTTGAAAGTAGCCTCACAAATAATCAATAACTGATGGAAATCATCCTTAAAACTTTTAGCTGGAAAAATATCATTGAGATAATAATCCTTTGGGCAGTGATTTACCGGATCTTTCTTTTTTTAAAAGGCAGCAAAGCCTTCTATCTTTTGCGGGGGATAATCTTTTTGGTAGTGGCTCTTTTAGCTTTTCATTTTTTAAGCTTTCCGGTTCTCACCAGGCTTTTAGCTTATTTTTTCGCTTTTTTCCTTATTTTGGTAGTGATTATTTTTCAGCCGGAGCTGCGTGAAGGCCTTATTCATTTAGGCAAACGCCATATCTTCTATATTGAGCCTAAAAGGGAAGAAGTTGAGAATACCCTGCGGGAAATAGTCTCAGCCTGTGGCGTTCTTTCCCGGAAAAAAATCGGCGCCCTGATCGCTATCAAAAGAGAAATTGGCCTTAATAAGTTTGTCGAGAGCGGCGTGGTTCTTAATGCCGATATCAGTTCTGAGCTTATCCAGAATATTTTTTATCCTTTCGCACCCTTGCACGACGGAGGTGCTGTTATTGAAGGAGGTAAGTTGATAGCTTCATCCTGCCTTTTTCCGCTCAGCGAGAATCAAACTTTAGAGAAAACCCTGGGTATGCGCCACCGAGCCGGGGTCGGTCTTTCCGAGCATTCCGACGCAGTAGTCATAGTAGTTTCTGAGGAGACCGGTTCAATATCCCTGGCGATTAACGGCCAACTGACCCGGGACCTGGCGCCTAATGATTTATTTACAATATTGAAAGGACAACTTACTAATCCCCGATAATTTATGGGAGTGTTTAAAAATTTTAACCTTAAAAAAGCAGTTACCCATAACTTTTGGCTTAAGCTGATTGCTTTGGTTATTGCTGTTTTTGTCTGGCTTTACGTAGCCGGGACCATTACTTCCGGGGGCCGCTTCGCGTGAACCTGGGGGTAAATGTTGATCATGTGGCTACTTTGCGAAATGCCAGAGGAACGACTTATCCGGAACCGGTGATCGCTGCTCTTTGCGCTGAATATGCCGGCTGTAGCTCTATAGTTGTGCATGTGAGGGAGGATCACAGGCATATCAAGGAAAGAGACGCCTGCTTGATCAAACAGGCGATTAAGATTCCCTTGAACTTGGAGATGTCGGTAAATAAAACCATTGTTTCTTTTGCCCTCGCTCTTAAGCCCAAACAAGCAACTTTAGTGCCGGAGCGCCGTCAGGAATTGACTACCGAAGGGGGGCTTGACCTTATAAAAAACGGTTTAAAAATTGAAAAAGTGAGCCGGCAGTTAAAAACCGCCGGGATAGCAGTAAGTTTGTTTGTCGATCCGGTTAAAAACCAGATCAAGCTGGCTCGGTCAATGGGGGTTAGCCTGATCGAGATCAATACCGGTAAATATTCTGAAAGTAAGAATTCCTCTGGCTTTAAGCGGCAGTTGTCCAAGATAAAAGAGGCAGTAAATTTTGCCAAAAGCCAGGGCTTCTCGGTTGCCTGCGGCCACGGCCTTGATTATGAAAACATAAAGCCGATCGTTAAGATAAAAGGCATAACCGAGTTTAATATCGGCCATTCGATCGTCTGCCGTTCGGTTTTTGTCGGTTTTCCTTTGGCGGTAGAGGAGATGCTTGGTTTGATCGAAAAAGTATCCCGACAGTAGTCGGGATTTCACTGAATAGATAAATTAAGGTGTTCAATATGATAGTCGGCGTAGGTATAGATATGATCAAGATAGAAAAGCTGAAATCAGCGATTAACAAATGGGGCGACAGTTTCAGGGCTAAGGTATTTAATACTGAAGAATTAGAAAATATCGTTGAAGGGAAGATGTATTATCAGCGTCTGGCTGCCCGTTTTGC
>JAHKAJ010000036.1:40000-41935 GCA_018826075.1 Candidatus Omnitrophota bacterium | reverse complement strand
GGCGATGCGGTCTGGCTTTACTCCGTAATCAAGTAAGCCTTTACCTTTATATTCTTCTATCGGGTTGCCTTGAGAATCTTTGACTAATTCCGAATATTGTATTGTTTTTTTAGGATCATTAGGGACGGGTTCTTCTTTAATGACCTCTTTGTAACGGATACCGGTTATCAGCTCTAAAGCATCGGCGATTGTAGAATTCTTGCTGCCGCCGATTTCCCCGACCTCGGCTTCAATACTGGAATTTCCAGGAATAAAGCCAGCCATAAAGGCAGTAGCCCGGGCATTGATCGGCATAGGTATAAAAGAAGCATCTAAAGCATAGATTGTAAAGCCGGCGCCGACTGCTGACTTCACATGATCTACCGCTCTCTTAATCGCCTTCATGATATTAGCTAGATTCTGATTAGACATAAAGGCCTGGTTAGTGTAAGCCCGGTCAAAGATAGTTTCTCTCTCGACATTAGTGTTAGCAGCTAAAATAGTGTCAAGCAAAACAGTGATTTCACGTTGGGTGCTCTTATCTTCCAGAAAACTCTTCATCGCCTTAGAATCATCTATCTTTACCGTAATATGGTCGGCTTTTAAAACATAGTTAGAAAAACCGTTTCTCTGTCCGGCCCGTTGTATTTCCTCGGCAAAACGGTAAGTGTTCTCCATGCTATAACCATGGGGCCAGGTATAGTCAAATTCACTGATAGCCTGTTGAAAAACAACAACGCTATCAGACTCTTTGGCAGCCTGCATGATCCCGTCTAAGCTTAGAGGGCTGCGGATATTAGTTGCCATAACTACTGCCCCTTTACCAGTACGGGCCTCTTCCTGCCGGACGGCATCAAATAAAATCGGTCCAGCAAGGGAAGTCAAAGGACTAACTTTACCTGTGGCGAACTCGCGCATAATCGGCACAAAATCTTCACCTTTTTTAGCTGCTCCACCGATAAGCCCGCCGTCAATATTAGGTTCCTGGACAAAAGATACGACATTGCTTGGCTTCATGCTGCCGCCGTAAATAATTCTCAACTGGGCTGCAGTTTCAGCCCCAAACTTTTCCTCAATTTGTTTACGGATAAATTTAAACATGGTATTGACTTTTTCTTTTTCGGCGGCTTGGCCAGTACCAATAGCCCAAACTGGCTCATAAGCTAAAACGGTCTTAAGCAGTTCTTCTTTAGTCAAACCAGCTATGCTGTCAAAAACCTGACTGCTGACCACTTTAAATTTTGCGCCGGCTTGGCGTTCTTCATCGGTTTCCCCAAAAGCAATAACCGGGGTAAGGCCGGCATCAATCAACGAACGGACTTTAGCATTAACCACTGCATTGGTTTCCCGATAACGTAGGTTAGGGTCGTCTTTTGCTGAGCCTCTTCTGGCTTCAGAATGGCCGACGATAACATACTGGACACCGTACTCCTTGAGTTGTTCAGCAGTTGCATGCTGGCCGGTAAAAGCACCTCTTTCATTACGGTGGGAAACGTTTTGAGCCCCAAGTTTTATCAAACCTCTAGGAATACCGCCTCTATCTTCACCCAATTCTTCTAATATTCCTAAAACGGCAAAGAAACGCTCTAAATGCAGCTCTTGAGGAGCTATGAATACATCAGCCTTGCTACTATCAATATTATTATCCTTTAACTCATTAGCGACCTCTAATAAAAGCCGCTCAATATCATCCTTGTGAAATTCCCGTTTCAAGTTACCGCCGATAATCGGCTTGCGCTGTTGAGACTCTATTTCAGCTATGGAAACGGCCAGAGGTGGCTCTACCTTAGGTAAAGAAACAACCCTTGCGACTGATTCTGGCATCTGAATAGCTTTTTCTACATCTTTAGACTCTCTGCCTTCGGGAATCTCGGCTAAGTTTATTTTAGCCGATACAAGCTGTTGGCCAGCCAATGCCTGTAATTCTTGAGGATTAATGCTCTGGGTATCAACCCT
>JAHKAJ010000036.1:0-35000 GCA_018826075.1 Candidatus Omnitrophota bacterium | reverse complement strand
TTCACCGTGACTCCAATCTAAGACTAGAGCTTCGGGCGCCCCCCATTTTCAGCGCTTGACGGGCGGTGTGTACAAGACCCGGGAACGTATTCACGGCGCCGTGATGATGCGCCATTACTAGCGATTCCAGCTTCATGTAGGCGAATTGCAGCCTACAATCCGAACTGAGCCTGCTTTTTTGGGATTTGCTCCACCTCGCGGTTTGGCGTCCCTTTGTAACAGGCATTGTAACACGTGTGTAGCCCAAGGCATAAAGGCCATGCGGACTTGACGTCATCCCCACCTTCCTCCCACTTAACGCGGGCAGTCCTCTTAGAGTGCTCCCTCCAGACAAGCTGGAGAGGTGGCAACAAAGAGCGAGGGTTGCGCTCGTTCTCCCACTTAAGGGAACACCTCACGGCACGAGCTGACGACAGCCATGCAGCACCTGTGCAAGCTCCGGATTGGATACCGGTCATCCCGATTTTCATCGGCATTACATCATGCATGTCAAGCCTTGGATAAGGTTTCTCGCGTAGCATCGAATTAAACCACGTGTTCCACCGCTTGTGCGGGTCCCCGTCAATTCCTTTGAGTTTTAGCCTTGCGGCCGTAGTCCCCAGGTGGGGCACTTAATGCGTTAGCTGCGGCGCCCATCCTTACGGACGAACACCTAGTGCCCATCGTTTACGGCTAGGATTACCAGGGTATCTAATCCTGTTCACTCCCCTAGCTTTCGTCCCTCAGCGTCAGATATGGACCAGAGAGCCGACTTCTCCACGGGCGTTCCTGTCAATATCCACAAATTTCACCTTTACACTGACAGTTCCACTCTCCTCTTCCATCCTCAAGCCATGCAGTCTAAAAGGCAGTTTTTCGGTTAAGCCGAAAGATTTCACCTTCCACTTACAAGGCCGCCTACGGACCCTTTACACCCAGTCAAACCGAGTAACGCTCGCCACCTCCGTATTACCGCGGCTGCTGGCACGGAGTTAGCCGTGGCTTATTCATCAAGTACAGTCAGACTGAAAAGCTATTAACTCTTCAGCGTTCCTCCTTAATAAAATGGGTTTACAATCCGAAGACCGTCATCCCCCACGCGGCGTCGCATCATCAGACTTTCGTCCATTGTGAAAGATTCTCGACTGCAGCCTCCCGTAGGAGTCCGGGCAGTGTCTCAGTCCCGATGTGGCTGGTCACGCTCTTACGCCAGCTACCCGTCTTTGGCTTGGTGAGCTATTACCTCACCAACTACCTGATAGGACGCAGGCCCCTCTTAAGGCGACAGCTTATAAATAGAGGCCATCTTTGCTCATGAATCTTGCGATCCACGAGATCATGGAGTATTACCCCCGTTTTCACGGGGCTGCCCTCCTCCTCAAGGTAGGTTACCAACGCGTTACTCACCCGTTTGCCGCTATCGCATTTTTCTTCTGCCTCAGGTTACCCCGAAACAAAAGAAAAATAAGATCGCTCGACTTGCATGCCTAATCCACGCCGCCAGCGTTCACTCTGAGCCAGGATCAAACCCTCCAAAGGCTTTTAAATATTGCGGGTTTTATCAGAGAACAATTCTGCTTGGCCCTAAACCTTCCCTTAGAGTCGGTAAGGACTTCGCAGTAATTTACAGCAGAATAAAAAAAGCATCCCAAAGGATGCCTCTTCCTCTGCCGATATTTATCGTTTGTTACTTATCAAAAAGATTGATTCCCCATTCCGAATATACCTTATTTACAAGGCTTATTATTTATACACCAAGGTTAATTTTTGTCAAGTATTTTTTAAATTAAATCTTAGAACTATCAATTAAGCGACATCTTCACCACAACATCATCGCAGGTATACATAGTGGCATCCGGCCCTAAGGAAACTAAAACCATGGGTTGGCAATCTCCAGATACCGGCGGAGCTGCACATGTACCACCGCTACAGCAAGCAGCCTCACATAAAACTCTTGGTATTACATCGGTCTCACAATCATTGTAGACATCTTCAGGCGCATCACAATAGGAATAATCAGTGAATAAATAATCTCTTTTCCAGATATCTTGAACATTACCGCTTTCTAAGTAAGGGCCATCCCAAGCATCAACATCTGTTTGAGTCCACTGACAATTACCAACTGGAGCAGCATCAACCCTAATCCTCATTACCAAGCCTCCTTGCTGCCCACCCAAGCTAGTCTGACGTTCATCAGCAGCAAAAGCCGGGCAACCTCCGGGAAACTTTCCGGTATCAACATATAACATTGTTATAGCAGATTTTATAGCCTGTAGATCAGCTACTGTCTTGGAAACTCTGGCCTTCTCGATAGCCTTAAAAGCATTGGGAGCGATTATAGCAGCTAGAATGGCAATGATGGCAATAACTACGATCAGCTCAATCAAAGTAAAGCTTTTTCTCATAACTGCCTCCTGGCTTAAATTTCTAAAAATTATAGGTATTCGTTAACGTAATCTTGGATACCCTTCTCCAGCGAAAATTGAGCGCTGGTTTTCAAAGTTTTTTCTAAAAGTGCGGTGTCGGCTTGGGTGAAATTTTGGTATTTATCACCATAGGGATTATCGAAATAATCGGGTTCTAGCTTGGTTTTCAACGCCTGATTTAATGAAGAAATTATATCATTAAAACTCCTGGGGGTTCCGGTCCCCAGATTCAGAATAGCGCTGGTTTTTGATTTTAAAGCCTCAACGGTTATCCGAGCTACGTCTTTGACGTAAATAAAATCTCTTTTTTGCTCGCCATACTTAAACACTCTCGGACGTTTACCTGAATTCATCTGAAGATAAAGTTGATAAGTCATACTGGCTGCCGAGCCCTTATGGTATTCTCTGGGGCCATAAACATTAAAGTAACGCAAGCCCACTATTCGCGGCGAACTTTTCTTAGCAATCAGTTTACTGACTCGACAATCAAAAAGATACTTTGAGTAACCATACGTATTATGAGGAGTTAATTTTTGGTCCTCGCTGGCTAAAGATTTAGTTTCGCCATAAACTCCGGCGCTGGAAGCATAAACTAAAGGTATATTTTTAGCTAAACAAAAGTCCAATACTTTCTTGGAACCTTCATAATTGACTGTCATCATCTTGGTGTCATCGGCCAAAGTCGTATCAGTGATTGCTGCCTCATGGATTACTGCATCAACTTTGGGAAGTTTTTTATAAATCGACCCATCAGTAATATCCGAAGCGATTACCTCAGCTTCCAAATCCATAAGGTTTTTATAGCTGGAATGAGAGAAATTATCCAGAACAATTACTTTATCTCCCTGATCTTCTAATATTTTGACTACGTTAGAGCCGATGAATCCGGCTCCGCCGGTTACTAAGACTCGCATTTTTCCCTGCACTTTGTTTCTAATTCCTCGATCCGCTTTTCCAAACGGTGTAAGACTTCGATCACCGGATCAGGAAGTTTATTGTGATCCAACTCAACACCACTGACTTTTTTAGTAGCTTTGGGCAAAACTACTCTTCCCGGAACACCGACCACCGTAGCCCCGTCAGGAACATCGCTGACCACTACTGAACCAGCACCGACCCTGGCCCCGGCTCCGACATCTATCGGCCCCAACAGGATTGCTCCGGCACCAATAACAACCTTGTTGCCGATAGTCGGATGGCGCTTGACCTTTTCATGCGATACGCCTCCTAGAACAACCCCCTGATAAACTAAAACATCATTTCCGATTTCAGCCGTCTCGCCGATAACTACCCCCATGCCATGGTCAATAAAGAAACGCCGGCCGATTTTTGCTCCGGGATGAATCTCTACTCCGGTAAAGAAACGCCCCCAATGAGATAGAACCCGGGCCAAAGTATTCAGTTCCTTATTCCAAAACCAATGGGAAACCCGATGCACTAGAATTGCATGTAACCCCGGATAGCACAAAAGCACCTCCAGGGTGCTGCGGGCAGCCGGGTCTTCACGAAAAACCGTTTTGATATCTTCTCGTATTCGCTTAAACATAATGGGGTATCA
Organism: Candidatus Omnitrophota bacterium; assembly: GCA_018826075.1. GTDB lineage: Bacteria > Omnitrophota > Gorgyraeia > Duberdicusellales > 4484-171 > JAHKAJ01. Next base: position 31,037 of record JAHKAJ010000036.1, on the reverse strand, counting down.
AGGTGGAAAAACAGGCAGAAAACAAAATAATCGCGGCCCTAGGCTTTTAGTTAAAAACCGCTTATTTGCCGTGGTTAGGCTTTCTACCTTTATTCTTCTTTATCCGCCTTCTCCAGCGTAATTTTCTCTTTCTTCTCTTAGGCATAGGTTAATAAAATAATAGAAAAAGGGGTAAATGTCAAATGTTTTTGCTGGCCAGATATTTCTTAAGTTGCCGAAAAGCTTGGGCTCTGTGGCTGATCAGATTCTTTTGGACCAAAGACAGTTCAGCTACGGTTTTTCTATAAGCCGGAAGATACATTACCGGGTCATAGCCAAAACCATTAATTCCTTTCGGCTTCAGGCTAATTTTTCCCTCTAAGCTACCTTTGAAAACTTTTATGGCTTTACCAGCCTTAGCTAAGGCCAAACAGCAGATAAAACTGGCGCCACGGTTTTTAAAACTGACTCCCGAAAGAGTTTTAAGTATCTTTTGGTTATTTTTCTCCTGGTTTCCATCAGGGCCGGCATAACGCTTAGAATAAACACCCGGCCCCCCCTTAAGATGATCAACCATGATGCCTGAATCTTCACCCAGCAAATAATCCTGTTTATAGATTTTTGAAACCGGTATGGCCTTTTTTAAAGCATTTTCCCGGAAAGTCTTTCCATTCTCCACTATCCGAAATGTCCGGTCAAGATCGACTAAAGAAATAATCGGCAGTTTAATACCTTTAAGGATCTTTTTGATCTCCTTTAATTTATGGTTATTTTTGGTGGCAACGATCAATCGCATAAATCCTCATAGGTATCTTTTCCCAAAGAATCTATCCCTACGATTACCGGGAAATCTTTGACTTCCAGCCGATAGATCGCTTCCGGACCTAAATCTTTGAAAGCCACCAGTTTTTTCGATAAAACTTTTTTGGCTAGCAGGGCGCCGCAGCCGGCCGGGGCCAAAAGATAAACTGCCTTATATTTTTTAATCAGATTCCTGACTTTCTTACTTCTTCTACCTTTACCGATCATCCCCAGCAAGCCTTTTTTCAGTAAAGGTTCAACAAACTCATCCATCCGCGAACTGGTAGTCGGGCCGCAAGAACCAATTACTTTATTTTTAGGAGTAGCAGTCGGGCCGCAATAATAGATGAACTGTCCTTTTAAATCAAATGGTAGGGGCACAAAATTTTGTGCCCCTGCATTATTTATAATATCAACCAGCCGCTTATGGGCCTGGTCCCGGGCAGTATAGATTACTCCAGAAAATAAGATTTCCTGTCCGGATTTTAAACTTTTAATATTCATACCTTGATGGTTGCGCTGCGTAAAGCGTGGCAGCTGATATTTACTCCCACCGGAAGACCGGCGATATGCGTAGGTGCTTTCTTCACCTTGACTGACAAACAAGTAGTTTTTCCGCTAAAACCCATAGGGCCGATATTCAAACTATTTATTTTTTTAAATAATCTTTTCTCCAAACCATTAAGAACTTTATCTGAGTTGGGCCTATCTACTTTTCCAATCAAAGCCTTTTTAGCTAAAAGCAAGGCTTTATCGGAAGTTCCGCCGATACCGACACCAACGATAAACGGCGGACAACTCTCTGGACCGGCTTCTTTTGCTGCTGAAACTACAAACTCCTCTATCTCCGCAATTGAAACGGTAGGCTTAAACATTTTAAGCTGAGACTTATTTTCACTACCAAAACCTTTAGGAAAAATAGTTATCCATAAGCCTTTGGCATTGGAAAACTCAACATGAAATATCACCCCTTGGTAAGATGCTTTCCGAATTAAAGGCTCAGTCGAGGAAGGCCGCAAGCAGTTTTTCCGGTAGCCGGATTCAACTGCCTTCTCAATCTCCCGGATCAACCGTCCGGATAAATTAACATCTTTACCGGCTTCAATAAAAATTATCGGCAATCCAGTATCCTGGCAAATGGCTAGCTTTTCTTTTTCGGCAATCCTGGCATTTTCCAAAATCCATCCCAGAGCTTTTCTAGCTCGGGTATTTTTTTCAAACCGGTAAGCCCGCTTAAGCAGCTTTTTTACATCCGGCCGTAAATTAAAACTAGCCCTAGCCACTGCCTTCTCTACCTGATTTTTTAGTTTAACTATATTCACCTTACTCCGATTATTTTATGTAGTTGGGGAATAACCCTAACATCAGCTAAGCCTTTCTGACATATTTTCTTAAAATTATCCAACTTATCTTCGAGCTCATCCTCGAAAGGATTTTCTGGTTGTAAAATAAAAGGTACTTCTCTATCCGTCTCTCCAACTATCTCTATAGCTTTCTCCAAATCACTGATTTGAGTATTTTTGCCGATAACCACCTTAACAAAAACTTTTTTGCTTCTGGCTATTTCTAAAAACTTCCTATGCTCACTCCAGAAGCGTCTATCCCCGGTTGATGAAGGAAGCTTGAAATCCATCGCCACTATATCAATATTATCGATAACCTGACTTAATTTATCCGGTAAAGTCCCGTTAGCCTCCAGATAAGTTGTTTGGCCCTGCTTTTTAAGTTCCTTAATCAGATCGCCTAAAAAACCTACCTGTAACAACGGTTCTCCTCCGGTGAGCGATACTGAATGACCACTACCAAAGGAATTAATTTCTACAACGAGATCTTCAAGGGTAGCTTCCTTAAAAAACTCAAACCGGGTATCACAAAACCGACAATTTAAATTACAACCAAAGAAGCGCACAAATACCTGCTCCCTACCCTGATAAAGGCCTTCACCCTGAATGCTTTTAAAAATTTCTGAAATCTTTGCCTTCATAATTATACCTATTTCGCTTTCAAACCCAGTTCTTCAGCTGAAACCAAAGGGGCCTCCAAAGCTTCCTGGGGAATTTCAATATTCACCGGCTGGTTAAAATCGTAAAATGAAGTTTCCTTTTCGATAGATACTGACTCACCCGGGCCGGCCAGCTGGTCATGCCGGGAAATAACTTTTAAAATCAAAAAGCTGTTTTTAGCTATCCAAATCCGGGATTGAGAATCCTGCATGTAGGCCTTTAAGTAATCTCCAAGCATTTGTTTGTTCTCCTTAAGCATTACTGCGATCTGCGGCGAGACAAACCGGTCTAAAAACTCATAAGCAAATCGAGCGGCTTTTTCAGAGTCGATGACTTTACTTTCAATAACATAACAGGGTTTTCCGTCTACAGTCTCTTCTTCTAAAAATTCGACCTGGAAGCCGGCTTCCGAGAAATTATCGGGAAATTGGGAAAAAACCTTATCTTTGTTAAAAACATCGCCAACCGGATTGATGTCAGATCCGAACCTAAGCCAGGAATCAACAAACCCGTTATACATGTAGGCGATGCCGTCTTTGACATAAACTGACCTTAAAAGCTGCGAGTCCTTTTCTTCAGCGGCAAAAAATTGCTGGTTAGAATAATCGATCAGGCCCTGGTTATCAGTAACATCGATTGAGCCGGTTATAGTCTTACCCTCTATTTTTACGCTGTTAACCGACTTTTGAGCTTCTTTGGATTTAGCTATCACTTGGTTTATCTCTTGGGCTAAAAGAAGCCCCGGCCCGATTAAAGAAAAAAATAAACAACTGAACAAAGCTATTGTTTTAATTTTCATGGCTTATTCCTTTTTAAAATAGGGTCAATTAATCCTAACTGTTTAAAAGCACGCATACGAAAACGGCAGCTGTCACATCTAAGACAAGGCCTTTTGCCTCCATTATAACACGACCAGGTATCGTGAAAAGGAACTTTCAGCTCCAAACCTAATTCAATAATTTCGGTCTTGCTTTTATCGATTAAGGGGGCGACGATTTTGATCTTAGATGATTTTAAACCCAGGTTGGCTGACTCCTGAAAACTGTAAATAAATTCCGGCCGGCAATCCGGGTATCCTGAATAATCCTGGACATGAGCACCGATAAATATTTTCCTAGCCCCGATACTTTCAGCTAAAGAGAAAGCATAAGTTAAAAAAATTATATTCCTTCCAGCAACATAGGTTGAAGGTATACTTTTGCTTTTTAAATTACGCCCCGAAGGCATTTTTATTCTTCTATTAGTTAAGCTCGACTTCGTCCAGGATAAATCTATTTTTTTAACGAAATAGTTAAGGTTATTGATCCGGGCTATTTTTTTTGCCAATTTGATCTCTTTACCATGGCGTTGGCCGTAATCAAATACCAAAGCGGTTAATCTATATCCTTTACTTTTAGCGCAATAAAGCGTAGTTACCGAATCAAGACCTCCGGAAAGAAGAATAACCCCTTTTTTTATTCCCGGTAGGTTGCGCATGAGCTTTCGGTTTCCCAAACCAGGATTTCCTCTAACTGGCAGTTTTTTTCGGCGATCAGCGTTTTAAGCTTATCGAAAATATACCTGGCGATCTCTTCGGAGCTGGGGTTATGTTTTCCGCCTTTGGCGGAAAAATATTCTAAATCATTAAGACAAGCATGATCCAATTCTTCAAGCATATTTTTAGTAAGCTTTTTTAAATCTGAAAAGTCCATTACCATTCCTAAAGAATTAAGCTTAAGGCTAGCCACCACAACTTCAACCTTCCAGTTGTGACCGTGAAGATTTTCACATTTGCCTTTGTAGTTCCGTAAAAAATGGGCAGCACTGAAATTAGAAAGTACTTTTACCTTATACATTGACCACCTTTGGGCCGGAGATTTCTCTTTTCAAAAACAACTTTGCCAATTTGATAAACCCAGCCGGCTCATCAGAAACATAGAACTCTTTATTACCGCCGCGCTGGCTAAGCAAGCTTTTGTTTTGGAGAAGAGCCTTGGCTTGTAAAGCCACTTGCTGAGCTGAATCAATAATATCAACACCAGCTAAATAGTCGGCTATCGGTTTTTTAAGCAAAGGGTAATGGGTGCAGCCTAAGATCACCGCGCCGGGCTTTTTATCTTTGATCTTTTTTAAATACATCTTTATCGTTGCCTCTACGATTTTACCTCTCAGCAACCCTTCTTCAGCTAAAGGAACGAATAAGGGGCAGCTCTGAACATAAACTTTTACATTTTTATTTACCTTTCTGATCTCTTTCTGGTAACTGCGGCTTAAGATTGTCGATTTAGTCCCGATTACGGCAATTTTATTATTAGTTGAACTTTCCAGGGCCTTTCTTACTCCGGATTCAATAACTCCGATGATCGGCAGGCTAAAAGCAATTTTTAGGCTGTCTAAAGCTAGAGATGAAGAAGTATTGCAGGCAATGATGATCATCTTTACTTTTTTTCGCAATAAAAACAAAATACTTTGGGTGGTAAATTTTATAATCGTATCCCGGGATTTATTACCGTAGGGAACCCTGGCTGTATCCCCGAAATAGATAATATCTTCTTTGGGTAAAAGTTTTTCTACCTGCCGCAAAACCGTAAGCCCGCCTACGCCGGAATCAAAAATACCAATCGGCCGTTTATCCATATTATTTTTTGGGAAGCTCGGCGTAGTGTTTATTTAAAGACACTATCCCTAAAGCGATAGCCTGAGCTACCTGCTTCTGGTAATATTTCTTTCTTAAAGCCTTTTCTTCATAGCTATTGCTTAAATATCCCATTTCCACTAAAACCGCCGGCACATAGGCAAATCGCAAAACATAAAAAGGGGCTTGCTTGGGCGGCTTCACCGAAAATCCTAAATTTTTAAAAGTAAAATATAGCATGTTAGAGATCTCCGAAGATAAAGCATGATTTCTGGCAATCAAAAGATCCCAGAGAATTGTCTCAGTATCAGAATCAAGTTTCTTTGAACGAAAACTTTCGGATTTAGCTAATTTTAAAGCCCGCTCCAAGCTATTAAGCCGCGAAGGCGATAAATAGTAAATTTCACAGCCTTGTACGCTTGAAGAACGGTTAGAATTAGCGTGAATGCTGACAAAAAGATCAGCATGGTATTTTTTAGCAATATTGGTACGTTGGGCTAAAGTAAGATAGCTATCGCTGGTGCGGGTCATGATGACTTTAAAACCCTGGCGCTCCAAGTCCTCTTTCAGGTATCCGGCAACAATAAGATTGATTTTTTTCTCCTGAAGGCCATTACAGGATATAGCTCCCGGATCTTTGCCTCCGTGGCCGGGATCAATGACTATAGTCTTAAAGTTGAAAGTAGGCTTAAAAGAGGCTAAGGGCCCCCGAGAAACAAGTTCAACCAATTGCGGCGGCAATAGGATCCTGCCGTTGTAATAAAGCGGCTCGACTTTTAAAAAAACCGCTGAACCGTTATAAAGAACTACAGTTGAATTTAAAAGCAGTTTCATCTCCTTATCCGGAGAATTCAAACTGATGACATCATCAAGAGTATCAAAACTATATTCAAAATTATATTTTTTGCAAAACTCATCCAGGCTAAGGTAATTGTTTACTGAAGCCGGCATGCCGCTACGCCGCTGGGCAGTGGTTGCACAACCGCTAAAAAATAAACTAAAAAATAATAATAATCCGGTAAGATTTCCAAAGGCTCTTTTCATAATCCCAATATCAAAAGGGCTATTTCAAAATAAACAAATACACCCAAAACATCAACTATAGTCGTGATCAACGGCCCACTCATCAAAGCCGGGTCAAGTTTAAGTTTTCTAAATATAATCGGAAGGGTAGCTCCGGTTACCGCAGCGAACATTACTGTAACCCCCATCGCTACCCCCACTGAAACGCTAAGCAGCCAATCGCCTCTTTCCTGAAGGATAACCCTGGCCAATCCCACCAGAGCCAGTATCGCTCCGATAGAAAAACCAAGCAGCGATTCCCGAAAAATAACCTTAAAAAAATCTTTGGTACTGATGTCGCCTATAGTCAGGCCGCGGATAACCATCATCGCCGACTGCATACCGGCATTGCCTCCGGTAGCAATAAGGATCGGTAGATAAAAGCTTAAAGCTACCCAATGCTGGATGACTCCGCCGTACTTTTTCATAACTATGCTGGAGGCCGATTCCAAGACCACTAAAACAATCAACCAAAAACTTCGTTTCCAGATCAGTTCAAAAAAATTAGCCTCTAAATACGGCTTTTCTACCGGAAGCACCGCCGCCATTTTTTCAAAATCCTCAGTGGCCTCCTCTTCTAAAACATCGACTAAATCATCGAAAGTAACAATCCCTAATAATTTATTGTCATTATCAACAACCGGAAGCACTAAAAGATCGTGATGCTTGAATATATTAGCCGCCACTTCTCTGTCGGTTACCGCTGTTACTTTAATTACATCTTTCTTGGACATTACCTCAGAAATCATAGTTGTCAGTTCAGAAAGAACCAACTTCTTAAGAGAGACTATTCCGATGAGTCGCTTTTCGTTATCCAATACATAACAATGGTATACGGTTTCTTTCTGTATGCCCACCTGCCGGATATGTGCCAGAGCTTCGGCTACAGTCATATCTTGGTAAAGCTGGACAAAATCAGGGGTAACCAGACGGCCGACTGATTCCGAAGGATAATTGAGGATTTCAATAGCGATTTTACGTTCCTGGGGGGAAAGTAAATTGATAAAACGCTTAGCTAATTCTGCCGGCATCTCCTCAAAAAGCTCGGTCCGGTCATCAGGAGACATTTCGTTAAGAATATCCTGTATCTCCTGACTGTTTAAAGTCTTAAGTATCTCTTCTTCCTGGTCAGTAGAAAGGTATTCGAAAACATCAACCGCCTTATCATAGGAAACTAAACGGAAAACAAAAAGTTTATGCGCCGGGCGAGCCAGCTGGCTGATAAGGTCAGCGATATCAGCAGGGTGAAGCGGAAGGAGTTTTTTAATCTCCGAATACTTTTTCGCTTCGATAAGCTGTTCTATCTCTTCAAGCAATGATAGTTCAAACATTGGTCTGGTTTACCCTTTGGGGCATGCGGTTTAGAGGCCGATATAGGACACATCCCGGGATCCCCGCTTGACCACTACGATCCCTGAAGGATCTAGATGATATTGCCGGGAATCACTTTTAGCATTATAGCCGATGGAAGTTTTTGGTTCAATAGTATTAAACCGGTCGATAATCGCTTTTCTGATCTTTGATGATTTCTTGACATGGGTGAAATCCATGATTATTGAATCTTCTATAAAACAGCCTTCGTCCACGGTTACCGAACGCCCAAGAATGGAATTCCTAATCTCGGAACCACAAACTCTGGCCCCTTCAGAAAGAAGGGTATTCTCGATACGCGAAGCAGCAGTATAGACCGGAGGGCAATCAAAATCAGAAGCATAAATCGGCCACTGGCGGTTATCCAGATCAAAGATCGGCTGTTTACCTAAAAGATCCATATTTGCCTGCCAGTAAGAACTGATAGTGCCGATATCTTTCCAGTAATAAGCTGCTTCGTATTCTTTTAAAGAAGGGATCTTGTTTTTTGAAAAATCATAAGCAAAAACTCCATCTTTACGTTTAGCCAGATAAGGGATGACATCCCGGCCAAAATCGCTCAAAGGTTTAGTGCTCAACAGGTCTACCAGAAAATCAGAGTTGAATACATAATTTCCCATCGAAGCAAAAATCATTTTCTTTCCCGAAAAAGAAGGCTTTTCCCTGAATTTTTTAATCCTGAAGTTGGAGTCGACATCAGCAATCCCCAACTGATAAGACTGGCTGGAATGAGCCGGAGTCACTGCTATGGTGCACTGGGCTTTTTTACGGATATGATAATCAATCATCTCCTTGATGTTCATCCGGTAAACATGGTCCCCCCCCAAGACAACGACAAAACGGGGTTTAAAATCATGAATAAGGTTAATATTGTGGTTTATCGAATCAGCAGTCCCCCGGTACCATTCTCCCACCGCCTCTTTTCGCATCTGAGGAGGCACCACGGTAATAAAATGCTTGGGCAAAACTCCAAACTTACGCCAGCTGGTACGGATGTGCTCGATTAAAGACTGAGATTTGTATTGGACTAAAACATAGATAGAATAAATCCCGGAATTAACCAAGTTACTTAAGGTAAAATCGATAATCCGGTATTTACCGCCAAAAGAAACCGAGGGCTTGGTCCTTTCTTCGGTCAGAGGAAAAAGCCTCCGGCCTTTACCTCCGGCTAAAACAAAAGCTAAAACATTATCCCGGGAAATCCTGCTCATAATTCATCTCTTAAGCTGCATACAATTTTATATTTTTGATAAGCCCGTAACAAAGAAGCCGGTCGCCATCCTCGATCACATCCTGAGCATGGGGGAAAGAAATCAGCTTATTCTTGCGTTCGATCGACAAAACCAATATGTCTTTCTTGATAAACCCGGCTTCAGCCAGGCTAAGCCCGCTTTCCTTGCTATCGCTGGTTATGGTCAGCTGGGCCAAACCATACCCTTTAGGCAAATGGAACAACTCTTCAAGAGTTTTCTGGCGGGTAATTCCCCTGGCCAGGATTCTTTTTTCAATAAATTTATTGAGAGCCCGGTTAAAACTTCCTAAAGAAGTAATCTTATACAAGATAAAGATAAAAGCCAAGATCACAACTGCTTTCCAAACATCAGAATGAGCATCGCCCTGGCCGAAAGAAAAGAATAAACCGCCGATCACCGATACTATCCCGACCTTACCCATGATCATCAAAACTACTATGGTCTTTCTGCGGTTTTGATCCTCCAAGATCGTCTCGGCTTCTTTAGTGGTGAATCCGGTTCCGGTAAAAGCTGAAATCGCCTGGAAGCGTGCGGTTCTTTCATCCATCCCGGTAAGCTTTAATACCGCTGTGGCTATCCTAACAATCAAAAAGAAAATTACGATAATTATTATTACCGGTAAAGCGGCAGCTAAAACTTCCATTTTACTACTCCCTGTTAACCAACCATTGTTCAAATACTGTAATCGTCATCTAATCACTATACCCAGTGTAAAGATTATACGCTAAGCGTGATATTTGAGCAATGAATTTCTTAGGCTTAACATAACCTTTAGCCTTATCAACTAATACTGTAATGATGTAGTCTCCTCCGGGTAAAAAAACAATTCCCGCATCGTGAACAACCCCCCGTTCTAAACCGGTTTTATGAGCAATAGTTAAATCTTTAGGCAGATAACGCGGTATCCGGTCATTGACTTTTTGTTTCTTTAGAAACTTAAGCGCCAAATCCGAAAACTGGCAATTAATAAATTTCTTATCGTAAATCGATTCTAAAATAACGCTGATGTCGGCGGCGCTGGTATAATTATCCACCCCTTGCCTACGCTTAGAAAAATCCATCATTTTCCGCCGCAAGACAGTTTCGGTTAAGTTTAGCTCGCCAAAAACTTTGTTAAGATAGTCGAAGCCTAAAAGATCGATCAGTTTATTGGTCGCGGTGTTATCGCTTGCACTGATCATGGTTTCGAGCAAACTTTCTAAAGTTAGTTTATGAGGCATAGGCATAGTTTTTAGCACACCAGAACCTCCGGTTATATCTTTAACTTCGATAGTAACTATCTGGTCAAGTGATACTTTTCCTTCTTCCGCGGCTTTAAAGGCTGCTCCCAGGATCGGCAATTTCATCAAGCTTGCCGCAACAACCGCTTTATCCTGACGATAGCTTAGCTGGACCCTGGGAAAGGTCAGGTCTTTTACTATCAGTGAATAGCTGATTTTCTCTTTGACGGCTTCGTCGGAGATCTTGCCTCCCAGATCAGCCAATAGTTTATTTTTCTGATGAAACTCAAAAACAGTAAACCCGGCGAAAAAAAATACGCTAACTAACAAAACCGCAAAAATTCCTATAGCGATAAATTTTATTTTTATCATCTTGATCACCATTTTATTCCTGAATTAAATTACGCCGGGATATTATCTTTTAAGTCAGATTTCTTTCCCCGGGCTCTATTTTCCAAGGATGCGAAGCAACGATTATGGCAAAAAACAAGGTGTAGATGAGCCAGTCGCGGCCGATCAGAACTATCGATAACCGGGGGTAGCCCCCGTAAGCGGCAGTCAACTCCTCGATCAAAGAAGAAATAAGGATTACCAACAACGATAAAGGAATCACTATTTTCACACAAACATTCCACCAGCGGTTAAGCTTCCAGCTGCTGTAATGGTTGATGTGTTCTTTTAACCTTTGGGCTTTGTAAATCCAACCGATCAAAATACATTCAAAAATTGCCCCCACCACTAACCCGTATTGAGTAAGAAAATGGTCAACGATATCCAACCAGTAAAGGCCGCTCTGGGTGGCGAAAATAATGCCGCCTAAAAATCCGAAAATCGAGAGACTTGAGGCTACAACCTTACGTGAATAATGAAATTTATCTACCAACCCGGAAGTAAAAGCTTCGATAATCGATACAGAAGATGACAACCCGGCAATAACCAAACTCATGAAAAACAACACGCCAAAAAACTTAGCAAAATACGGCAAGAGGCTGATGGCTTTAGGAAAAGCTACAAATGCCAGGCCAATAGATTCAGTTACTACCTCGGTTACCGGCTGGCCGGTAGTATGAGCCATATAACCCAAAACCGAAAATACCCCGAAACCAGCAAACAACGAAAATGCACAATTCGCTCCGCTGATAATCAAAGAATCTCTGACGATCTCGCTTTTCTGGGGAAGATAAGAAGCATAAGCAATCATAATGCCAAAACCCAGACTGAGCGTAAAAAATATCTGACTGAAGGCATCCATCCAAACCTTGATATCCCAAAGCCGGCTGAAATCCGGCCGCAAATAAACTTTTAAGCCTTCAGCCGCGCCGGGAAGACGCAAGCCCCAAAAAACAATAATTGCGGTTAAGAAAAACAGTAGCGGCATAAAAATCTTATTAGCCCGCTCAAGGCCTTTGGTAACCCCGCTAAAAACAATCAGCCAGTTAAACAGCCAGACCAAAAGAAGCGAAAAAACAATCGGTGTGCGCAGCTGGCCGATATCAAAAGGGCCGCTGGAAGCCATTAGAAACTGGTTAAAAAAGAAGCTATTAGGGTCAGGTAACCAACTGAGTTTAAAGGAGAAAAATAAAAAACTTAGACACCAGGAGATGACTACCGAATAATAGAGCACTATCCCAAACATCACAAAAATCACCTGCCACCAGCCCAGCCATTCCCACTTTTTGGAAATACTGGCAAAAGCAGCCGGAGCTGAACCACGCATCTTATGGCCCAAGCCGATCTCTAAAATCATCAAAGGAATGCCGACAATAAAAAGGGCGATCAAGTAAGGGATTAAAAACGCGCCGCCGCCGTTTTTATAACAAAGGTAGGAAAAACGCCAAATATTACCTAAACCGATGGCTGAACCGATAGCAGCTAAAAGAAATCCAATGTGAGTTTTCCATTGCGGCCGGTGATGGGCTAAGGGGTGATTTTTTACCATAGATCAATTATCGCCAACCGCGGCCAGAACGTCATCACAAGTATGTATGGTTTGATCGGGGCCTTTTGAACGGATCACTGCTATCTGACAGCTATAATCCGGGCAGATACTTTCACAAACCTGGCTTACCGAAGAACCTTCGGGACAGGCATTATTTATAGTTGCATTATTGCAATTATAGTCATATCTCAACCAATAAATACCCTTCCAGGGATCGACTGCCTGGCCAGCATCGATGTAAGGCCCATCCCAGGAATCAACTTCGTTTTGGGTCCAGCCGCATCCGGTACCAGCATCAAAATACACTTCAGGCCGGACTACCAGTCCGCCTCTGATCGCCTGAAGCGCTACTGAGGTGGTGATAGCGTAAGGAGGACAACCTTTAGGAAATTTACCAGTATCGGTATATAAAAGCAGGGCTGCTTTTTTAAGCGTGGCTACGTCAGATTTGGCAGCGGCAACCTTGGCCTTCTCAATAGCCTTAAAAGCATTGGGAGCAATGATTGCGGCTAAAATAGCTATAATAGCGATAACTACGATCAACTCGATAAGAGTAAAACCTTTACACATAGACGCCTCCGTAGCTTATATTGCTTTTGGTGCTCCTACCAATGTTTACCTAAGCACCTCTATTCTTCCAAAAACAAATCTTCAACCTTTAAATTTGGATTTATTTTAAGGCTTAAAAGTACTTTTTTTGGGAGCCGATGATGAACTAATGTCTTATTTGTCATATTTACCCTGCTTTAAAAGATTAAAAAAGTAATAAGTCGCTAGAAACAGTGTCCTCCCGGCGGTGGCAAGCTAGCACAAACATCTCGATACAATAACAAGTTGTAATCTCCTGTGCCTGTCTTCTGAAAAACTCCAGCACGCTCATCCCCATCATCAAACATCGAGTCAATTTTTCTAGCAGAATCAATAGGCAAAATACATGCATAGTTTGGACCTCTGGGATAACAATAATCCTCAAATTCTAAACTAAGCTCATTCATACCGTTTTGAGGTCTAAAATCAGAGTTGCTGGAAATTTGATAGCTACCTGCCCAAGGATGCATTCCGACACTGCCTTCCAGATACGGCCCGTCCCAGCCCAATAAACCTCCAGGATCTAATAGTAAGCCGGAGTTTTGAACGCGAGAAACATGAGGCCATTCTCCAGTGTCAGCATAAAAACTCTGACAGGCAGTTTTGATACTTTTAAAATCAGCTATGGCCCGGGTAATCTTTGCTTTTTCAATAGCTCTAAAAACATTAGGGGCGATGATGGCGGCAAGGATAGCGATGATAGCGATGACTACGATCAACTCAATAAGGGTAAAAGCTTTTCTGATGGGCATTAAAAATCCTTCCTAAAATTATTTTAACACTCCTGCTATGCTTTTCAAACTATTTTTTAGTTAAAGAGTGCAGTTTGTCGGCTATAGCTATATATTCTTTTAGCGATAAGTTTTCGGCTCTTAAATCCGGTTTTATCCCTAAAGAAATGAGCGCAGCCCGCGCCTCTTGCGGCAAGGAATTAATTATTTTTTTACGGCGTTGGGAAAAGGCCCGGTCAATAAGCCGAAAAAGTAATTTTTCATCCCTGGCTGGCTGAGGCAAATCATGATAAAACTCCAATTTTATAAACGTCGAGTTTACTTTCGGTTGGGGCTTAAAACTTCCGGCTGGTATATCAAATATCTTTTTTACCTTGGCATAATACTGCACAAGGCAGCTGATCGTGCCATATTGAGGAAGCGATTCTCCAGCTAAAAGTTTCTCGGCAAACTCTTTCTGAACAGTAAGGTAAACCCGCTTAACCAATTTTCGGTATTGGACAAGATGGTCGATAAGTTTAGAACTGACCTGGTAGGGAATATTTCCAAAAACCACTGCTTTTTCAGACAGGCGGGAAAAATCAAATCTAAGTGCATCAATCTCAATGACTTGGGTATTGGAATACCTTTCAAGCCTTTTCCTCAAATGTTCACAAAACCGCGGGTCTATCTCCAGACAAAAAAAACTCTTGGCCCGCCGGGCAATAGCTTCGCTGATATCACCCGGGCCTGAACCGATTTCCAAAACCACTTCATTGTCAACATCCAACGAGGCTAAAATCCTCTCGATGTATTTCTGGTCTTTTAAAAACACCTGAGCTAAAGAGCGCTTTTGTTTCATCTTACACCTAGACCTCGGTGCTTAAACCCCCGGGGTTTAATTGGTTAGTTGTACTGCTAATTTTATCGCCTCAAGCATCGAGGAAGAAAAAGGCTTTTTATCCTGCCGGATCAAGTCAAAAGCCGGGCCGTGGGCCGGAGAGGTGCGGATAACCGGAAGGCCTAAAGTAAGATTGATTCCGTCCTTCATTGATAAAAGCTTAAACGGGATCATTGCCTGGTCATGATAAGTCGAGATCACACAATCATAAAGCTTTAAATTATCTTTAGTAAATAAGCTATCAGCCGGGTAAGGCCCGTAAGTTTTTCCTTTAAACTTGCTGATCCCCGAAACTATCTCCTTCTCCTCTTTCTCTAAAAAAGTATCAACTCCGGCATGAGGGTTAAAGGACGCTAACACGATACGCGGTTTTTTTATTTTAAACTGCTGCTTCAGCGAGGTATAGACCAACTCCAGCGTTTTGGCTACATCTTTAGAATTAATTAAAGCTCCAGCTTTTCTTAAAACTGTATGCCTGGTCAGAAGTACTACTTTCAGCTGTTTTGAAACCATCATCATTTCCACCTGGGCGGCCCGGAAATGATCTTGTAAATATTCGGTATGCCCGCTGAACTTTTTCTTTATTGACTGGACTGCCTCTTTAGACAAAGGAGCTGTGACCAGCCTTTTAATCTTATCTTTTTTAATTATTTCCAAAGCCTGTTTAAGATAATCGAGGCTGGCTTTGCCGGATAAACTGGAAACTCTGCCCGGGCTGATATTTTTGATTCCCGGAGTGTTCAAATCGATAAATCTTGCTCTGGCCTTTAGGCTTTGGTAGGCAGGAAATCGTTGAAAAATCTTTCGGTCGCCGACTACGATAAGCTCAACATTTTTATTGCCAAACTGCCTAATAGCCTCAAGAGTGATCAAGGGCCCGCAGCCAGCCGGGTCGCCGCTGGTAATTACGATCTTTTTATTCCTGCTCATAAACTTTGATCACTGACTTCTCTTTTAAAGTTTTAATCCATTCACTAAATTTTTCCTTGAATTTTTTATCCCAAAGATAGGCATAAATCTTATCCTGAGCCTGAGGCAACGAAAAAAGCTTCGGCTCAATAAGTTCATCCAGATAAATCAAATAATATGAATCGTCTATTTTAATCATCTCGACCTCGGATTTTTTAAGTTTACTGACTACCGCGGCTATCTCGGGTTTAAGTTCATCTTTGGCTGATTCGATCCTGGTTAAATCTTGAGGATGTTCGTTCAAAGCTTGGTTTAAACCTTCGGTTTTGATTTTTGCGGCTATATCCTCTACGACTTTTTGGCTTTCGGCAGTGGCAATATAAAAAACATAAGTTAAGGGAGCGTACATCTGGTTTTTATTTTCAGTGTAATAGGTACTCACTTCCTGCGGCAATACGCTTACATTAGACCTTACTTTCATCTCGATGACTTCCCGCATCAAATATTGATCTTTGATCTTATCTTTAAGCTGGGTTACGGTGAGACCCCTCTGGACTAAAGATTCTTCAAAGACTGTACGCGAGAGATGTGAAGCGATCAGTTGGTTGAGCCGGCCATCAACCATTGCCAAAGGTATGGATATTTTTTCTTTTTTTGCCTCATCGAGGATAAGCTTATCCTCGATCAACCGCTGGAGAGCTTGTTTGCGAAATCCAGGGTTTTCCGGAGAGATCTCGCTCCCCAAATCAGCTACACGGTATTGTATAGCTTGAGTATAATCCTCCAGATCTTTAGAAGTTATTACCTGATTATTGACTTTGGCTATTATTTTAGCCACGTCTTCTGCCGCTAAAGATAAAGTAAAAGAAATAAGCGCTAGCCAAAATACAAAGTACGAGATTATTTTTAATTTAGTTAACATTGAGTTTAAACGCCTCCTTTAAATATTCTATCTCTTTTTTCAGCAGCCGACAATACAAATCAAAACCGACCATCCAAATAAAACCGTGCTGCTCTCGGCCGAGGATATTGCCGGCTCCCCGCAGCTCTAAATCACTCATCGCCACTTCAAAACCGGCGCCAAGATGGGAAAACTCCTCGATCATCTTAAGCCGGCCACTGGCGTCGGAAGACAGGCTCTCCTTGGGCGGCGCAACCAAATAACAGTAAGCCTGGAGATTATGGCGGCCGACTCTTCCTCGTAACTGGTGCAAATCAGCCAGGCCAAAACGATGGGCATTGTTGATAATGATCGTATTGGCCGTGGGGATATCTATGCCCGATTCAACGATCGCTGTAGATAGCAGGCAGTCTAACTTTTTATCGATAAATTTAAGCATCACTTCTTCCATCTGCCGGCTGGCCATCCTTCCATGGACAACCTCTATCCTGGCCTGTTTAGGTAAAACTTTTTTCAACGACTGCTCTATCCGGCCTATAGACTCAATGCGGTTATGGACGAAAAAAACCTGTCCGCCGCGGGTAATTTCCCGCGTGATCATATCGCCTAAACGCTTTATGTCAAAAAGCATAACTTCAGTTTTTATCGCCAGGCGCTCTTTAGGCGGTGTCTTGATCAGGGATATATTTTTTATGCCGATCAGACTCATATAAAGAGTCCGGGGTATCGGCGTAGCAGTGAGGCTTAAAACATCGACATTGACCCTTAACTTTTTAATCTTTTCTTTATGAGTTACGCCAAACTTATGCTCCTCATCAATGATCAAAAGCCCCAAGTCTTTAAAAGCAACGTCTTGCGATAAAATACGATGGGTTCCGATAATAATGTCTACCTTACCTTCGGTGAGCCTTTTTAAAATATTTTTTTGTTCTCTGGGAGAACGAAAACGTGAAATCATCTCTACTGAAAAAGGGAAATCCTTCAGGCGTTTTGTTAAATTAACATAATGCTGATAAGCTAAGATCGTCGTCGGTACTAAAATCACCACTTGTTTACCCGAAGAAACCGCCTTAAAAGCTGCCCTCATGGCAACTTCAGTTTTACCGTAGCCGACATCTCCGCAGATTATCCGATCCATACAGCCGGGGTTTTGCATATCATTTTTAACATCTTGGGTAGCTTTAGCCTGGTCCGGGGTTTCCTGATAGGGAAAATCCTGCTCAAATTTCTTTTGCCAAGAATCATCTTCGGCGTAGCGCAGGCCCCCGATCACTTTCCTCTGGGCTTCGATGCGCAAAATCGCCAAGGCAAAAGCCTTAATTCCTTTCTCGACTTTCTCTTTAGTCCGTTGCCACTCCTTAGTTCCCAAACGGCTAAGCCTAGGCCGGGCTAAATTAAAATTGGCATACTTCTGAATAAGGTGGACTTCTTCTTTAGAAACATAAAGCTTATCCTGATGTTCATATTCGATCTCAAAATAATAGTCCTCCTGGTCGCGTACTTTAAGTTTCTTTACACCGAGAAATTTACCGATCCCATAGCGGCTATGGACTATATAATCGCCTTTTTTAATCTCTAAAACTGCTGAAAGCGGGATATCTTCGCTGGTATAACGCCGGCTGCGCCGGTGGCAGGGTACCAAGATTAAAAAATCATAATCGAGAATCTTACGGTTGATTTCCTTATCAAAAGAAAAGATCTTCTTTACTGAATCAAATTCCCATTCGATTCTTAAAGGGTAATTGAAATTGGCCGGGAAGATTTCCAGAGTGTCGCCACGGACCGAAAAATCACCTTCCTGGGCGATCTGGTCAAAACGGCGATAACCTAAACCAATAAGCTTTTCATTAGCCTCTTGGATCGATATCTGCTTCTGGGTATAGATCTTGAATATATCAAACACTAGGACTTCCTGAAAAGAAGCACCAAGTAAGAAGCAATGTAAATAGTCGAATACGTGCCGGCGATTACCCCTATCATCAAGGCAAAAGAAAAACCGCGCAAAGCTTCACCGCCCAAAGCATATATTGCCACCACCACCAAAAGCGTAGTAAACGAAGTGATAATGGTCCGAGAAAGGGTGCCGTTTATAGCCAGATTAACTATTTCCCGAAAAGGGGTTTTCCGTAGGCGCGGTGCTATCTCTCGAATCCGGTCATAGATCACGATGGTGTCATTGATCGAATAGCCAGCTATAGTCAGAAGAGCGGTTACCACCAAAAGGTTGATCTTAAAGCCGGCCAGACAAAGCAGCCCTAAGGTTATCAGAACATCGTGGAAAAGGGCAATAACTGCCGCCAAGGCATAATCAAAATGCTTAAACCGAAAAGCCACATACACTAAGATACCTAAAAGCGAAAGAGCTATTGCCAGATAGGCTTTCTTGCGCAGGATCTTACCGACAATCGGGCCAATAGTGGTAACTCTTAATTCGTCAACTTTTTCAAAAGAAGCTCTCAGTGTTTTTTCGATATCAGAAGCGCGGTCTTCCTTGCTCTTGATGATCACACCTCCGGAAATATCTTTAAATTCCTGAATGACCAGGTCATTGAACCCCGCGGCTTTTAAATTCTGTCGCACAGTTTCAATGTCAGTCGCCGGGGTAATTTTATATTCTAAAACCTGGCCGCCTTCAAAATCAATATCGTAAACCTGGCTCTGGTTTGAATAAAAGTAAAACATTCCGGCTAAAACCACGATCAGAGAAATAATGCTCAAAATTCCGCTGGGTTTAATAAAGTTTATTTTTGAAGAGCCGATAACCGAAAGCATCGGCAGTTTCTTAAGCCCGCGGTCAATCAGTAAAGAAAAAATTGTCCGGCTGACAAATATCGAGGTAAAAATACTGGCAGCAATACCTAAGGAAAGAGTGGTGGCAAATCCTCTTATCGGCCCGGTCCCGTAATAAAAAAGAAAAAAAGCAGCGATCAAAGTAGTGATATTAGCATCAAGGATAGTCCGCTTAGCCATATTAAAGCCATTTTTGACTGCCAGACTCAAAGGTTTATTCAGTTTAAGCTCTTCGCGGATCCGCTCGAAAATCAAAACATTAGCATCGACTGCCATGCCTAAAGTCAAGATCATGCCGGCAATACCGGGAAGAGTAAGAGTGCCTCGAAAAATATGCAGGCCAGCCAGAATGAACAAAAGGTTTAAGGCCAGACAGATAACCGCTATGATACCGCCAAGAAAATAATAGACCAGCATAAAACCGACCACCAAGGCCGCGCCTAAGATTATCGAAGATACACCGCGTTTTATTGAATCTGAACCTAGAAGCGGGCCAACGCTCCTTTCTTCTTCTACTGACAAGGGAACCGGAAGAGCACCAGAATTCAACACCGAGACTATCATCCGGGCTTCCTCTACGGTAAAATCACCGGAGATCTGGGCCTCACCGCTTAGGATCGGCTCACGGATCACCGGAGCGCTCTTTACCGATCCGTCCAAAACAATAGCCAGACGTTTACCGACATTCTTTTCAGTAACTTCAGCAAAAGCTTTGGTCCCTTCAGAGCTAAACCGTAGGCGGACTTCAGCTAACCCATAGGAATCAAAACCGACAAAACTTTCCGAAAGGTCAGAGCCGACTACCAGAGCCTTCTCTTGAAGTAAAAGCGACGACTTATCGTAACTTTTTAATTCGTAGCCCTCGGGAATCTCACCTTTTTGAGCCTGGGCATTTTTTTCCGAATCATCTTCAACTAACTTGAATTCTAATTTGCCGACTTCCTTGAGGCGGTCGACCATCTCGCGATTTACCAAGCCAGGGACTTGGACTAAAATAGTGTTTATTCCCTGTACCTGGATAGAAGTCTCTTTGACTCCGTAAGCATCGATCCGGTTACGTATTTTTTCAACAGCCGCACTGATCGCTTCGGGTTTTTTATCATTAGCCAAAGAATCTAAGTCAGCCTTAAGCAAAACATACATTCCGCCTTTTAAGTCAAGGCCAAGATTGAGATTTTTACTTAGGGGAAAAACGTAAAAAATGCTGAAAATCACAAGGCCAAGAATCAAACCCAAGCGTAATTTTAAATCAGCTTTCTTAATCATTAGCGTACCTTTTTTAAATAAGCAATCGAGACTTTGTCTATCTCTATTTTTGTATTCTCATCTATCCGCAGGTTAAGAGTTTTATCTTTAACCTGGATAACTGTCCCGTGGACTCCCCCGACAGTGACTACCTCATCGTTCTTTTTTAAATTGGTGACCATCTCCTGATGCTCTTTCTGCTTTTTCTGTTGAGGTTTGATGATCAGAAAATAAAAAATCCCAAAAATAACTAACAACGGTATAAAATTGATTATTCCGGCATTACCTTGCATAATTTCCTCCTTTAAAAAAATTAGAAATCTTTACTTATTTACTTTTTGCTTCTTTTTTATATTTCTTGACCAAAGAAGCTACGGTTTCCGTGGGCTTGGCTCCTTTTTTGAGCCAGCTTTCATATTTATCGACTTCTACTTTGAGCAGCTTGTTAATAGGATTGTAGTAGCCAAGCTGGGCTTTAAAACTTGAATCCCGGGCATCTCCCCGCTCAATAACCACTATCTTTTGATGATAGCGGCCTTTAACTGATTTTCCCGGCCTCTGTAATCTTATCCTAAGCATAGATATCCTCCTTTAAATAGTAAGCCCCAGGGCTATCATTTGGGCTTTAGCTTTATTAACTGTTTCCTTATACTCTCTGGCCGGCACTGAATCAGCCACGATCCCGGCTCCGGCCTGTATATAGGCTTTTTTGCCCTTAAATAAAATAGTGCGGATTATTATACCTGTATCCAGGCTATTTGTGAAGGAAAAATATCCGACTGAACCGGCGTAGATCCCCCGCTTTTCGGGCTCTAATTCATTGATGATCTGCATCGCCCGGACCTTGGGGGCACCGCTTACTGTTCCGGCCGGAAAACAACTCACCAAAGCTGAAAAGATATTTTCTTCTTTTTTAAGTTTAGCCCTTACTTCACTGACAATATGCATGACATGTGAAAACCTCTCCACCTTCATAAAACGAGCAACCCCTACACTAGCCCGTTTAGCTACCCGGCCCAGGTCGTTACGGGCTAAATCTACCAGCATTATATGCTCGGCTTTTTCTTTGGGGTCAGCTAAAAGGGACTTTTCAAGAAGCTTATCTTCGATTTTGTCTCTTCCCCGTTTACGGGTTCCGGCGATCGGATGGGTATAAAGAATATCCTTTTCACAGCGCAAAAGCATTTCCGGAGATGAGCCGCAAACTTTGACTTGGGCAAAGTTTAGATAAAACATATAAGGCGAAGGATTTAAACTGCGCAGCCTGCGGTAAACGCTGAAAGGATCACCTTTGAAGCCAGCCGAAAACCGTTGTGACAAAACTACCTGGATTATTTCACCGGCTTGGATGTAGCCTTTAGCCTTTCTGACTGCGGCTAAAAAGTCAGCTTTCTTAAAATTGGATTTTACTTTATTTTTTGAAACCCTAGTTTCTAATTTCGGTAAAGTCAAGGGATCAATTATCTTACGGTATAAGTCTTGGAGTTTTACCTTTTCTCGCTGATAAATCTTAACGGCGCTGGCAACTCCTCTGACCGGGACAAAGGAAAGTATTTCGATCTCAAGCCTAAAATGGTCAAAAATAATCAGGAATTTCGGGAGTATAAAATAAGTATCGTAAGTATTCAAGGAATCTTTGAGCGGTTTACCTACCGGCTCATAAAAACGCACGGTATCGTAACCCAGATAGCCGACAAAACCGCCAAAAAAACGCAAATTCTCCTTGGGGGCGACTCTAAACGATTCAGTTATCCGTTTAAGTTCAAAACAAGGGTCTTTTTTAGTGGTAAATTTACGGGCCTTGTTCCTGAAAACTTCTATCTCTCGCCCCTTGCTTTTAAAAACCACGATCGGATCAAACCCTAAAAATGAATAACGGCAAACCTTGCTTTCACCCTCAACTGATTCTAAAAGAAAACTCTCCCCCTTGATCTTTTTTTCCAAACTGTAATAGACCGAGAGCGGCGTGAAATTTCCGGCTGAAAACTTGTGCGAAAGAACAATCAAGTTATTTTTTCTAGCCAGCTTTCCGAACTGTTTTAAGGTTGGGTTTATCTTCATTTATAGCGAATCATGATCATTATTATTTGATTTTTCGGTAAAAACAAGACCAGGAACCGGTATGACAAGCAACTCCGGTTTGAACAACCTTTATTAATAAAGCATCCTTATCGCAATCATAGCAAACCGACTTGACTTTCTGAACATGCCCGCTGGTTTCGCCTTTGCGCCAGAGAGTTTTTCGTGACCGGGAATAAAAACAAGTCCGGCCCTCCTTTAAGGTAAGTTTTAAAGACTGCTTATTCATATAGGCGATCATCAACACATCGCCGCTTTTTTTATCCTGGATGATCGCCGGGATCAAACCATCTTTATCAAATTTTAGCTTGGGAATGGTTAATTTTTTTCTCATAGCCTGACTATCACTCCTTTTTTCTTCAAGTATTCCTTTATGGTTTTAATTTTTATTTCTCGATAATGAAAAATTGAAGCCGCCAAAGCTGCTGTAGCCTTGGTTTTCTTAAAAACATCTAGAAAATCTTTCAGCTGGCCAGCACCGCCGGAAGCAATCACCGGGATATTCACCGCTTGAGAGACCGCTTTAGTTAAAGATAGATCGAAACCGTCTTTTGTCCCGTCGCGATCCATGCTGGTCAAAAGGATTTCTCCGGCGCCTAACTTTTCCACCCTCTTAGCCCATTTGACTGTATCTAAGCCAGTAGGAGTTCTTCCGCCGTTAATATAGACTTCCCACTTTTTCCTTGACCCTTGTCCCTTGACCCTTGTCCCTTTTAGTTTCGCATCAATCGCCACTACGATACATTGGCTGCCAAAAACTTCCGCTGCCTGGCGGATTAACTGTGGGTTCTTTACCGCAGCGGTATTTAAAGATATCTTCTCTGCCCCGGCTAGAAGAAGTTTCCGGATATCGCCGACCGAGCCTACTCCGCCGCCTACAGTAAACGGCATAAACACAACCTCGGCAACCCGGCTTACTAAGTCCACGGTAGTTGAACGTCTTTCCGGGCTGGCAGTAATATCCAAAAAAACCAGCTCATCAGCCCCTTGTTTCTGGTAAAACCGGGCATTGGCTACCGGTGAACCGGCATCACGCAAATTAAGGAAATTGACCCCTTTTACCACCCGTCCATCCTTAATATCTAAACAAGGAATAATTCTTTTAGCCAACATGGCCTAAATTATACCATAACTCTGAAAAAATCAAAACAACTCCCTCTTCTTTGTGGTATAATAATTTTATGCAAAAACTGGTTTTCTTTACCTTTCTGATTCTGCTTTTAGCCGGCTGCCAAACCAGCCATATCCGGGATGACCACCGCCTAAAAGGGCTCACCAAGGGTCAAAGGGTAAACAACAACTTTCTCCACGCTAAAAGAGGGAAAATACTTAAAGAAATTTTTATTAAAGCCGCAAAACCGTACTGGTAATATTAAAAATGAAAAAATTGATCCTAACTCTTTTGCTAATTTTCCTTTTTATTGGCTGCAAAGCTAAAACCAGCCCCTATAAGGAAGAAGTCAACTTCCTTAAAAGTTACTATAAAAAAGGTAAGATCAGCAAAACTCAGTATATAGAACTGCGCTCGCGGATAAAACAAAAAACCAGCCCTCAATAACAAATTCTCACTTACCCATTTTGAAAGCGCTTCCAACTCAAAGGCCAGTTTACCTTGAAACTACACCCCTACCATTGTATAAATGAAGTAGGAGGGCCCACCAGCCACGGGAGAGTTCCTCTTAAATGGGAGGCAAAAAGCCTCTCATTTTTTTTATTTTTTGCGATATTTTCTTCCCATTAGCTGATCTTTGAGCTATAATAATATTGAAAACCGGAGCGGTTGTGGCAGGGTAAGGCTAACTACCTCTCCCGTGGTTGGTGGAGTGGCCTCCTGCTGCAGCCAAAACTTTAGATGAATCCTAAAAAAGCCTTTATTGATCTGACCGGCTTGATAATGGTGATTATGATCACCTCGGTTATTTTATTGTTGCTGTTCACTAATAACCTCTTTTTTGCAAAACCAGCCTTTGACAATAGCTCTCAAAACTCCTCGTTCTCCGAAGAAGTTGACCCCTCACAATACCAGTCAGCCATAAAGCATGCTGAACGAGCTGTGGATACCTTCAAGGAGCAGCTTTCCAGTCAGGAAAAACTGCTAAACTACTAATAAGCATTTCTTTAACAAAAACCGGACCAACCCAAAATAGCCTTTAAAATCAAAAGGGTTTTCTTCTGAAAACGCTTTAATCTACCTAGGGTTTTCTCCCTTAAAAAATCACCAATTATATGTTATCTTTAAACTGAAAGAGCAAAGATATTACGCCTAAATGAGGAGGCAATTATGAAAGCTAACAAACGAAAACATTTCCGTCTTAAAGAACAGTTAAGCGTATTTCGCTGTCCAGTCAAGTATCTGTTTGAGCATAATGCTCTAAGCCAGGATATCTCCGAAAACGGGATCTGCCTACTGGCGGCCTATAGAATGGATATTGGTGAAAAGGTAGATTTAAATATCTATCTTCCGGAATCAAAAGAGCCGATAGTAGCCGGTGCCGAAGTAGTCCGTAGGAATGAAACTAATGACCCTAAATATCCTTATTTGATGGGTTTAAAGTTTATCCGGATCAACCAGGAAGCCAGAGCGGAAATCGTCAAACACATAAAATTCTATCTCTTAAAGCAGTAACCAAAGACAATAACTTTCTACTCATAGAAACACCCCGCTTGTAACGAGCGGGGTGTTTTAATATCCAAAATTTATCTGCTAGTTACAAATTCCGGTTTTGTGACCGCCGGTACCGACATAATAGAAAATATAGTAATATTGTCCACTATTACTAAACCTAATATTTACGACTCCTCTTTTATCATTATCTCCGGCGTTAAGGTCAACTTCCTCTTCTCCGCTGTCAAAAACTTTATTTACAGCATAAGCCTGTTTTTTAGTTAACCCGGCTAAATGTATAGCTATCGCAGAAAAAATATCAATATTACTGTCCCCGTCTAAATCAAATCCCTGGGTATAACAAGCACCACTACCGCCGATAAAGTAAGTTCCAGGGAAAGTATACTCTCCTTCAAAGTCATGATCAAAAGGACTATCTAACACTTTATCGGTATATGGACCATCCCAGCCGGCTACAGCAGCTTGGTTATCTATTAAGGGTGAATTATTCAAACTAAGACAAACGTCGCAAGACGGGGCTTCAAGTATCACGCAACCTCTGGATTTAAAATAATGGGCCCCGGTAAATGTACCAGTATCGGTAAAGAAGGCCAATAATCCGGATTTAAGCGTCTTCATATCGGAAACTGCCTTAGCTACCTTTGCCTTTTCGATCGCCCGAAAAGCATTAGGGGCGATGACGGCGGCAAGGATGGCTATGATAGCAATAACTACAATTAACTCGATCAGAGTGAAGGCTTTTTTCATGTCTTAATTATATCATTGAGGCTGGCGGATACAATAGATAAAGAAAAAATAGCCCCAACGAGATTCGAACTCGTGTCTTATGGCTGAGAACCATATGTCCTATTAAGCTTACTGCGGTTCAAAGGGTTAGGTGTAAAGTGTCAACTAAACTGTCAACCATTTTGGTAGGAATTGGTCAAATAGAAAAGAAATTAGTAGATTTTGATAGTTGATTGGGATTAAAAAATTTAGAAATATCGATACATAAAAAATATTGCAATTTTTTGGCTATTGCTTTTCTTGTAGAATGCAAGTATATTATCTACGCTATCATCTTCAAGGATTTGTGCGATAATCCCATTTCATAATCCAGCATAAAATATCGTCTTGAGGAGGCAGATGAGGCCATTTCTGAATATTTCCAGTATCAAGGTCACCGTCGTCAATCTTTGAGTCCATCAATATTTGAGAACCTTGAGGTATGCCACAGCCTAAATCAACTGCTGCACCAGAACACCAATTATCTATCTCAACACGTAACTCATAAATACCATTGGAATCAAAATCTGCGGTCCAAGATAATCCATACCTACCTGCCCAAGGAGTTACCCCTACCCCCCCTTCTAAATATGGCCCGTCCCAACCAGACCAATTGCTATAATCAATATGCAAATCTCCATTACCGCTATCCAACCAATAAAAGTCCATAAAAGCTCTTCCATCCAGAACCCAATGCCCAGTATCTGCATATAATGAATGAGTAGCAGTCTTATAAGTCTTTAAATCAGCTATTGCTTTCGTAACTTTTGCCTTCTCAATAGCCTTAAAGGCATTAGGAGCAATAATTGCGGCAAGAATTGCAATGATGGCGATGACTACGATTAGTTCGATTAGAGTGAATGATTTTTGCATAGGATATCTTCTCTGCTTAAAATTATATCACTATAGGAGGGAAATTCAATAGAAGAAAAATGAAGACAGTAGCCCCAACGAGATTTGAACTCGTGTCTTATGGCTGAGAACCATATGTCCTAGGCCGAGCTAGACGATGGGGCCATAAATCGTACTTCGTCATTCGTATATCGAAAAATTAATTCTATCTACAAACTAATATCTGTCAACTTAATATTTAACAAAAGTAAGTTTAATAATCTATGAGGTAAGGGGTGGTTTGCAATCGCTTTTCTTCCCGAGGAGCCAGTTCTTGAGGCTTAAAATAACCACCCTGTAAATAACCGGCATTACCGGAAACCTTCGGCTGAGGGTATAACGGCAAAGCTGCTTTTTGGCTGAATTTTTTAGGATAATGCGGCGGCTTAGCCTGAGCGGTTTTATATTCATCAATCAACAGATAGGCCCGTTGTATATCTTCCAATAAAGCATCGTCTTTATTAGTAAGCGCGCCTCTCTGGGCTTCATTTAAATATCTTCGGGCAGTATTAAACTCCTGATCTTCAATGTAGGCCAAAGCCATGTGATAATAAATCGAAGGATTTTCCTTATCGATCCTTGAAGCTGATTCAAGGATCCCGGCAGCCAAATCATACTTTTCGATCTTGCGGTAAGCCTGGCTGAGAGCCAGATAAGCTTTGATCTGATTAGGGTCAGCCTCAATGACTTTGTTCAGATAAATAATAGCATTGTGGTATGACTCCTTCTCTAAATAAAATAAAGCCAACTCGTAGTTTGCATCGATTTTAGCCGGATCCACCAAGGCGCTTTCTTGAAGACAATAAACCGCCCGGTCGAGCTTATCATTGTCTAAAGCCCGGCGGCCTTCGCTCAAAAGGCTGATGGCTAAAGCTGACTGGTCAACATTATGAAGTGTTTCCAATTCTCTTAAAAACTCTCTCGCTTCTAAACTGGCTCTTTCTTTTCCTTCCCGTTGGAACTGATCAGCGGCTATAAAAATATTCACAAAGGCATCTTCATACTGGTTTAGCTTGTAATGAGTCAGGCCTAAATAGTAGCGGGCCTGGGAAAACTCAAAAAATTCATCCAAAGCCCTCTCTAAATACCTTATTGCTTCTGGGTAGTCCTGTTTCAAAAAATTACACAGCCCGAGATTGTAAAAAAGTATCTCTGCCTGCTGATAATCTCTCTGGCTTAGGCCTTCAGCCTGTTTAAAAATCCGCAAAGCATTCTCCAGTTCACTCTGCTGCATATGCACTATTCCTAAATTGACATAGGCATCAGGCTGATCTGGGTATAGATGGATGGCCTTCCAAAATAGCTGCTTGGCCTCTTCATAAAGCCTCTGATTAAGATAAAAGTTTCCGTTTTCTAAATACTGGGTGTAAAGAATTTTTGAAGGCGGATAAGGCTGCTGGTCTTCGGCAACCGGGGAAAAAATAGGTTCATTCAGATAACCTTCGGCAGACGCCGAATGATTGAAAAAAAGCCAAAAAGCCAATAAACACAAAGTGCTGATTAAAAACCGCTTGAACATCAGTAAAATTATATAGTAAATATACTGTTTGGTCAACTGTGACTTCAACCGCACTGCGTCACCTACGAGGAGTCCGCTGACTTACAACTGTTACTTCAACCGTGCTTCGCCACCTCCGAGGAGTCCGCTGACCCGTATCTTAAGGCGGACACCTCGGAGGTGTTAAGGTTGGTCTTTAAGCCAGATCTTTCGCATTTCTTCGGTGATTTCATGCTGCAAACTGTAGCTGATATCTTTAGCCTCTGGTTTTGGCTCAGCCTTTTTCTTTTTAATAAAACCGGATACCGGTAAAGACCGGGCTCCGGATTTTCTTATCGCCGAAATAATTTCCCGGTCATTGGTCACTACCACCACTTCACTCCTGGATTTGGCCGCTTTAACTCTGTTTTTTATCAGTTCGTCCGCGCTCTGCTCAGGACCACTACCGACAAGTTCACAGAAGCCTCGACAATTAGCCTTAAGCTCAAGATCAAGGTTTCCGTCAAAAACGATAATTAGTTTATTGTTCCGGCTGCCGGTAAGGCGGTTTTTCTGAATATAAGCCACCAAATCTCTTTGCGGGGTATCGGATTTTTTAAGAGCCGGCACCTGATGAATGAGATTGTAGCCATCGATGATATATACCAACATACAAAATGCCTCCCAGAATCCCCAAAAATACACTGAGGATGAGATTAAACAGAGAGATCCCCAGGCCAATGCTTTTGCTGATCCCGATTAAGGAGAAAAAATATACGCTTGAAGCTTCCCGGGTGCCAGCTCCGGCGATGGTAATCGGAATAAGAGCAATGACCATGATGATCGGGACCAAGATCAAAAAATAAAGAATGCTTAAAGTTACCCCAAAAGCCCGGGCAGTAAGAAAAAAACTAATCGGTACCAATAACTGTATCAGCAAAGAAAAAACCAGACTTCCCAGAAATACTCCGGGTTTTTTCTTGAAAAAATAAAGCTGGTCATGGAAAGAGATGATTTTTTCCTCGATTTTGGGATTTTTACGAAAAACCTTGGTAAGAAACAGAAAAAATGCTCGATTAAATATAGCCAAAGATAAAAACAAAGAACCGGCCGAGATTACCGCTATTGCCACAAGAACCCTGGGATCCGGCAGGATATTTCTGCCTAAAAGATAAGATATCAAAACAATTAAAACTAAGCCCACCGTACCGCTGTAGCGGTCCATCAGGACTGAAGAGGCTACCTTTTTCTTTGAGCCGTGGCAGTGCGAAATACTTAAACTCCGGAAGACATCCCCGGCAACAAAAGAAGGAAAAAAAAGATTAAAAAATAACCCGGAAAAAAAAGCATAAAAAACTTCCCGGAAGGAAATTTTGACTCCCAAAGCAGAAAGGAGAAGCTGCCAGCGGCCGGCGGCTAAGAAAAAACAACTCGAGAAGGTAAGGCCGGCAAAAACTAAATAGGTTTTATTGGAATCTTTAAAAACCTCGATTATTTTTTTATAAGGAACCAGCTTGAACAAAGCAAAAAGGATTGCCAAGGTTATCAGGATTCTAAAAACGAAAAGGAACTTCTTTTTTTTGAGCATAAAAATTAAACGCTTATGTAATATCCTTTAAGATATTTATACACACTGATAGCAGCTACAGCGCCTTCAGAGGCAGCGGTTATCAATTGCTTTAACGGCCTCCTCCGGCAGTCGCCGCAAGCCCAAATAAGATCTAAGGAGCTCTTCATCTCTTCATCGGTGATAATAAAACCCTTGTCGTCCAGCGAAACCAGCTCCTTAAAAACTTCGGTAGCCGGGCTGATACCAATAGCGATAAACAAGCCGTTTAAATCCAGCCGGCGCTTATTTTTCGTCAAGACATCTTCAATCAGCACACTTTCTAAAAATTGCTGCCCTTGGGGCTTGACTACTATGCTGTTATAAATAATCTCTACATTATCTTTAGCCAACAGTTGCTTCTGAAGATATTCTAAAGCTCTTAACTTATCGCGCCGATGGACAAGAGTTACCTTTCGGGCGATTTGCGAAAGATAAAGAGCCTCTTCAACTGCAGTGTTTCCTCCTCCGACCACAGCCACATCTTTACCCTTGAAAAAGAAACCATCGCAAACCGCGCAATAAGAAATGCCTTTTCCGGTAAATTCAGCTTCCTGCTCTAGGCCCAACCGGGTGAAGCTGGCGCCAGTAGCAGCGATAACTACCTTTGCCTGATAAATACCTTTGTCAGTATCGATATTTAATATTTCATCCTGGTGGCTTATTTTAGCCACTTTTTCATTGACCGGATGGATATCTAGATCCTTCAAGGTCTGGGCTAAATTTTCAGCCATCTGGCTGGCCTTCGCCTCAAGGCCGAGGCCGACATAGTTGTCGATAGCCTGCATTGAAAGAAGCTGTCCACCTACAGCCGAAGGTTCAAAAATCAAAAAATCAAGACCTGAACGTTTAGCGTAAACCGCAGCTGAAACTCCGGCTATTCCGGCCCCGACGATGATCAGCTCTTTAATATTTTTCATTGGCTTTGGCAAACCGAAATAAAGTAATCCCGCGAACGGTTGTATGTCTTTTCGGCCTGCGGCGGGAAAAAACAACCAGGGATCTCCTGATTTGATAAATGATACTGAAGGCACTCACAACAAAGGCCCTTACGGGAGCAGCCAGGATAAGTGCAACTGCAAATTTGGCTATTCTTTTTTTTGTTTTCGCAACTCATCTTTAGTTTTTTTTACTATCTTTTTAAGTTTGGGGGCGATCTGTAATTTCTTCCACAAAGGAATTCGGTCGATGAAAACTTTTCCCTGGACGTGGTCTATCTCATGTTGAAAAATAACCGCCAGTACCTACCCCGTCACGTTTAAGTTCAAACATTTCACGGTTAATGTCGTCTAGAATGGTTATCTTGT
>JAHKAJ010000035.1 GCA_018826075.1 Candidatus Omnitrophota bacterium | reverse complement strand
CCGCCAAGGGGCCTTCGGTTTCAAATTCGATTTTCCGGCCTTTCTCATCTAAAGCCTCAACCAAGATCTTCTTAGCCCGCTTAACATCCATTTCCAGGTCGGGAAAACTTAAACAGCCTTCAAGAAAGGTTATTGACCCTTCCTGTTTTGTGATCCTAGGATTGATTAACTTGAAAACCTGGTCCAAAATCTCAACTACTACCAGGCTTTCGCTTAAACCGGCCTGATTAGCAGCTAAACCCATACCTTTGGTTTTCCGCATCAGCTTAAGCATTTCATCTAAGTTGCAAAGCACCGACTGGTCGATGACTTTAACTTCTTTACAAACTTTGCGTAAAATCTTTTCAGGCCAGGTATGTATTCTTAACTTTATTGTTTTCATCAAGTTCTACGTATTGAGACTTGAAATTTATCAACTCTTCCTCGTTGTAAATTCCGTAAGAAACCAGAATTATCTTATCACCCTTAAAGCCCGAACGGGCGGCCGGGCCGTTAAGACAGATTACACCGCTTCCTTTTTCACCCTTGATAACATAAGTCTGAAGGCGCGCTCCGTTATTGAGATTTAAAACATCGACCCGCTCGCCTTCTTTTAATCCGGCAGCTTCCATTATCTCCTCATCCACGGTTATACTTCCCTTATAGTAAAGCTCCAAACCAGTTAGAACCGCATAACTTATCTTTGATTTAAGCATTATTCTCATCATTTTATTTTCCTTTTTTTATTCTGCGGTTTGTTGATCAAACCGCAAGCTAAATGAGCTATCATCAACTCTTCATCAGTCGGGATGACTAAAATTTTTGTCTTGGACCCTAAAAATCTTAAGGTCGATTGCCGAAAATCCTCAATAAGTTTAGGCGTATTTTCACCGATTCCGCCGGTAAAACACACTGCGTCTGCACCCTTCAGGATAAAAAGATAGGCACCGATATATTTTTTAATCCGGTGAATAAATATTTCGTAAGCCAGCTTGGCCCTCTGGGAACCTTTAGCCATGGCTTTACGGATTAAACGAAAATCATTGCTCAAACCGGAAACTCCCAAAAGGCCGCTTTGTTTATTCAAGATCTGGTCCATTTCTGAAATAGCTAATTTTTCTTTTTCCATAATGTAGAAAACCGCAGCCACATCAATATCGCCGCAGCGGGTACCCATCACCAGCCCTTCCAGAGGTGTAAACCCCATCGAAGTATCTACTGCCCGGCCTTGATCGATCGCGGTAATACTGCAGCCATTGCCTAAATGACAAGTGATCAGTTTTAACTTGGTCAAAGGTTTTTTCAGAATTTTACTGGCCTGCTTGGCGACAAACTGATGGGAAGTGCCGTGAAAGCCGTACTTTCTTACCTTGTATTTCTTGTAGTAGCTTTGAGGAATTGCATAAATATACGCAGCCTTAGGCATATCCTGATAAAAAGCAGTATCAAATACGGCTACCTGAGGTATCCGGGGAAAAAGCTTGCGACAGCCGATTATTCCGGCTAAATTAGCCGGGTTATGCAGCGGCGCCAGTTTCGAACACTCCCGGATTTTTTTTATCACCTGGGGGTTGATCAAGCGAGGTTCCCGGAAGGCCTCACCTCCGTGGACTACCCGATGGCCAATAGTCTCAATTTCATCCAACCGAGAGATAACCTTGCGGCCAAGCAGACCAGAAACCAGTTTCCTTACACCTTGACTATGATTTTTAACCGCTGAACCTTTCTCTCCGATCTTTTCAATAAGCCCCTTATCTAACGGTTTGTCACTATCAGAAGAATAGAGTTTATATTTTATTGATGAGCTGCCGCAATTTATGACTAAAATCTTCATGGTTTGTTTCTTTTCTGGGCCCGAATTACAGTAACTGCAGCGCAGTCGATAATGTCCTCTACTTCGCAGCCCCGGGAAAGGTCACTGCAAGGCTGCAAAGTCCCTAAAACGATCGGGCCGATTGCCCGGGCATTGGCCAAGCGCTGGGTCAATTTATAACAAATATTACCGGCATCTAAGTTAGGGAAAATCAGAACATTGGCTTTTCCGGCAACCTGACTTTCTCCCAGTTTGCGGGCAGCCACTGACTCAACCAACGCGCTGTCACCCTGCAACTCCCCGTCAATCAAAAAACCGCTGTTTTTTCCCTTAGCTATTTCTACAGCTTCTTTTATCTTATCCACCCAGCGTCCTTCAGCGCTACCCTTAGTGGAAAAACTCAACAGGGCAACTCTGGGGGTAATCTCTAAAACATCCCGGGAAAAACGAGCACAGGAAATAGCAATATTGGCTAACTGTTCACTGGTAGGATAAGGAATCACTCCGCAGTCAGCATAGATAAAAACTCCCCTTTCTCCATAAGAACAATTAGGCACTGCCATGATAAAACAACTGGAAACTATCCCGGCCTGTTTATCGACTTCCAAACAGCTTAAGGCAGAGCGGATGACCGAAGAAGTGGTGAACTTTGCCCCGGCAACAAATCCTTCAGCATGTCCGTAACGAGTCAACATTGTGCCGTAATACAAGGGATTTTCCATTAACTCCCTGGCTTCCTCGAAAGTTACGCCCTTGGCTTGTTTGCGTTCAAAAAAAAGATTGGCAAACTCCTCCTGGCGCTCAGGCTCAAGATTATCCTGAGTAAGCAGGAGTGGCTTAGCTATCCCCTCCTCCTCGATCCGTTTGACTGCCTCGACTACTCTCTCATCGTCAGCTTCCGGAAAAACTATTACCCGAGGATCGACTTTTGCCCGTTCCCTTAATCTTTGAATAACTTTATCCATGTCTCCTCCTTTAACTATTTTAAGGCCGCAAGAACTGACTTATCTTTAATAGTAAGATAGGTGGCCTGAGCAATCAATCTTAAAGCTTCTATGTTACGGTCTAAAATCTCATCAGGTAACGAAACCAGCGACTTCGGATAGTCGCTTAAAACTAGCAGCAGGTAAAAAGTATCTTTAGCGCCAAAAGCTGCCTGATATGACTGGTGATTCCAATCGCTGCCGATAAAAACTAAGACCTGTTTATCGTTGAATTCTTTTTCCAAAAAATCCTTGATAGCTTCTGCCTGGCCGGGCTGAGGATCAAAATAAAGCACCACTTCAATAAAGGAAAAATCTTTGCTAAGACAGGGTTTAATTTTCCGGGCAAGGCTGGCTAAATCTTCAGCTTGGATTTTCAGCTCTTTTCGGGCTTCCCCTTCCAGCCGGCGCATTTGCTGCTTATACTCCTCGACATAGTCTTGAGAAACAAAATTAATTTTCTTAAAAGCTGAATAATAGGCGATAAACACCTGGAAAAAATACATCTGGGCTATAAGTTCAACTGATTTATCGTTTATTTTTAAATCAAGTTTCAAAGGACAGAACCGGCCCTGGCCTTTTAAATTGGGTATAGTCTTAACTGAAAGTTTAGGGTCTTTTGAACCTAAAGACTCCTGAAACAACTGGATTATCCATGAAGAAAATGACTCACCCAGACAAGGGTCGATCAAGGGAGAAAAATAAGCTTCCGGCTTATCCTTGCAGGCAGAGGCTTTTTGATAAGCTTCCTCTTTAATTGCCTTCTCAAAACTTAAAAAAAGGTTATATGTTTTCTCCAGCCGGCTAAAATCTTTTTTTAGCAGTAAAAATAACGGTAGAAAAAATATCAGGGTATTCGGTGAAGAAAACCTTCCGCCGATATCGCTTTGGGAATCAAACTGGATCGCGGCTTTAGCTACCTCCTGCCAGCCTAAAGAATTAAGTTTATCGAATGATGAGGGGTCGCTCAACCAAAGGAAATTTTTTTGCCGTTCTCCTGGTGCTTGGGCGCAAAATAACTCCTGTAAAGTTTTAGCCAGTAGCTGAGTTTCCTTGGTGGTTCCCGATTTAGATATCAAAACCACTAACGTTTTTGAAAAATTTTTTAAACCAGCAGCCAATGAGGAGATCGCCCGGGGGTCTAAATTATCTAAAACATAGCATTGTTCAGGGCCCAAAAGCGATATCAACGGCTTGATCCCGTTTATCGAACCACCCATGCCCACAAAAATAAAAATCTCTTTACCCTCTAGGATCGGCAAAATATCCTGAAGCGACTGTTTTATCCGGCTAAAAGAAGCCGGTTTAACCCAACCCAAGCGTTTACTGTTACCGTCAAAACCGATTTCCCGATAAATGTTAGTTTCCGGTAAATCCTGGCGGTTTTTCCCAACGGCCTCTAAAAGATACTTTTGTAAAATTTCAGTCATTTTTGAAGTTTGCTTAAACCTACATTATCCACAAAAAGCGCTATCTGACAACTAAAAATTACGCTTTCTTAAAAACTAAAATCAAACTTTTTTTAAAGGAATTTTTATCAGAAAGCTTGTGCCTTTGCCGTTATCAAAAGAAACCATTTCCAGTTTCCCCTGATGGTCAAAGATGATCCGGCGGGCGATAAAGTAAAGTATGCCACCTTCTTTAGCTCTTTCAATACCGATTCCGGTGTACAACTTATCAGCAGTGGCATCACCGCCGGTATCGGAAATAATAAGCTCAGCCAAACCGTCCTGACTTTTGAGCTTTATATCTATAAGCCGGACTTTAGGATTAACATACTCTATAGCGCCAATTGCGCCTTCTAAGAAATACCTTAAAGCAGAGATAAGGTTATCATTAGCCAGCAAGGCTATATTTTCTCCTATGTCTGCCTTAAGGCTGATATTATTTTTAGATAAATCCTCTTCCTTATCGTTGATTGCCGCTTTTATTAGTTCGTCCAATCTTGCTTCTTTAGGCTCTAACTTAGAGCTCTCGTTATATTCGCTTATAGCGCTGAATATTTTATGGCCTCTCTTAACATTATTATTGATAGATTTTCTAGTCTGCTCTATTTCTTCTTTGGTAGGAGTGGTATCTCCGATAAACATAAGATTACCTAAAGAGGTTGAGATGATATTAAGAATATTTCCCAGCTCGTGGCGGTAGGCCTCGGCGATTTCAAAGGCGCTTTGCAGGCGTTCTTTTTCCACTAATAACTTGTATTTTTCTTCGGTTGCCTTCTGAAACTCATTGAAATAATAGATCTCGGATAAGGCTAAAGAGGTCTGGTTAGAAACAATACTGAAGGCGTCTATGTCAGTATCGGTAAATAAGGCGTCCTTTTCTTTCGGGCCTAAAACAATAAAACCGTAGAGATTCTGATTAAGAAATAATGGCGAAACTAAACCCAGCCGGACATTTTCTAAACGCGGAAGATAGTCGCCTAATACCGGTGCATTTGTGTTGTTAAAAGAATTTACAAATTGGCTGCTACCTTCAATTGCCGAAGGTAACTGCGGATGATTCATAGCCTTTTTACTGCGCAAAGAAAATACACCGTCTTGCTTTAAATATATAGCGCAAAAATCCAACTTTACCGCATCCATTATCTTAATAACCACCTTCTGGGAAAGCTCCTCAATATCCCGGATAAAAATAAGGGTTGATGAAAAATCCTTTAAGGCCCGTTGATAACGATTCTGCTCATGTAAAAGGATATTTTCGGCTCTCCGGCGCAAATAATCATAGGCGAAAGAACTTATTGAAGCTAATATGATCGCTAAATAAGTAGATAATTTCCAACTATTATATTTATAGCCTAAAAATAAAGGTATGCCTAAGGCAAAAAGATAAACTAAAATAAATATACCTACCCGGGTAATAGCCAGTTTTATATCCATCAGGCGATATTTTAATATAGCGTAGGTAACAATAATGCAGTAGATCGGGATGGTGATATTGCCGAAAGGAAAAATATCTAATTTAAACATCGGGAAAAAATTAGTCGTTCCCCCGGAAAATCCTACTAACATACCGGTAAAAAAATAGAGTATTTGATTTCGTTTAAGGCCGGAAGCTATTCGGTAATGCCGGATTAATTCGATATGGCCCCAAATAACCAAAACCACCCAGATAAAGAAAAAAACCGGATAAAATAAACCGGTGGATTGGTTGTAATAAATAGAGTCGAAAATTATTCTGGTCTTGGAAATAAATAAAGGTGTGGCATTAAGGCACAGAAAAAAAGCGCCCTGCAGGTAAGCAAAAAGAATTACTTTTTTAAGCTTGCTTTCAATATCACAAAGAATGCAAGCGGTGTGAAAAAAGAGCACAGCGATGAAAATTACCCCAATATGCGATAATCTCCAGGCAATTATCCCTTCTTGGGGGCTGGTTGCCCTTCCAATAAAAAAAGCGCCAAATCCCCAAATCGCTACTACAACATTAAAGAACAGCCAGATAAAATGAATTCTGGTTTTCCGGTATAGCGTTAGGATAATAACTAATGCCGAACAGGTTAAGCCTAATATCAACCCTAGAAGAGAAAATACAAAATTCATATTGCTGTTTTAAATCTTTCTAAAGACAGCTGCTCCATTATAGCCGGCAAAAGCACAACATGTTTTCAGGACGGTTTTTAAATCTTTGGAGACTTTTTCTTTTACTACATCCATTTGCATTTTAGGATGAGTTTCCTTGACGTTTAAAACCGGCAATACTAGATTATTTTCTAAACAAAGCATGAGTATAGCAGTCTCTAATAAATTGCTCCCACCTAGGTTATGTCCAATGTAAGGCTTAAAAGCAGTAATTAAAGGGTTTTTAGGGTTAGGGCCAAAAACATCAGTGATTGCTTTAGCCTCATAACTATCTATAACTACATTTCCTACTCCGTGAGCGCAGACCAAATCAACTTCTTCTTTGTTAACCTTGCCAAACTTTAAAGCTTCTTTTATGGCTTTTTGATAAAAATTACTTCCGATCTTAGGATAAATTACCTTCCAGCCTTCCTGAGAAAATCCTCCACCTAAATATTCTGCATAAATTTTTGCTTTTCTTTTTTTAGCCTGCTCTAAATCCTCCATCACTAAACCACAGCCGCCGTCTCCAAAAACAATGCCATTAGCATCTTTACCAAAGGGCCTTACTAAGCCATCGGAAGAATACATGTTCAGGTCTTTAAACCATAAATACTTATATATCCGGGGATAATCTGAAGAGGCTACAATCACTGTTTTACTTCTGCCGCTTTTAATTATCTGGCTGGCTGTCTCTAAAGCGTATAACCCGGAAGCACAAGCGTTATTTATAATTGAAGAATAACCGTGGATTTTAAAAGCCCTTAGAACGTGGAACATAACCATAAAGGTTTGTAAGTCGTAGGCGCTTTTAATAGTAGCGTAGTGGTATTTTTCGGAAAGACCCTTTTTGGTAATTGAAGAAGATTCCTTTCTCAAGCTATCAAAAGAGTCAATGCATTGAGAAATATACTGCTCTAAGCCGGCGTTCTCATGGGCGACTACGCAAGCAATATCATTATCTTCTAAATCATATTCTAATTTGCTGTCATCTAAGGCTAATTTTATTGAAGCCAAGAGATAATATAAATCTATGATTTCCTGGCCTTCTTTCCATGTTTTGATTTCCTTAAGGGTTTGTTTATCGATACCGAAACTCTTAATGTCAAAATTATCAATCTTATGTAAGTAGAATTTCTCCCAAAGCTCTCCGTCAATAA
This sequence comes from Candidatus Omnitrophota bacterium, assembly GCA_018826075.1. GTDB lineage: Bacteria > Omnitrophota > Gorgyraeia > Duberdicusellales > 4484-171 > JAHKAJ01. Next base: position 73,381 of record JAHKAJ010000035.1, on the reverse strand, counting down.
AACATTCTTCTAGTTTTAAATTAGTTTTTCCCTTTAACAAGGCATCCCAAAGGGCAGTTTTACCTGCTCCGATGGGAGTTAAAGGGCCTAAGCCGGTAATAGCTATTCTTTTTTCGGACATTAGCGGTTAATCCTTATCCTCTAATAATTGCTTAGTTAAAGCTAAAGCCTGATTCAGTGTGCGGATATTGCGGATTTGTTCTTCGGGCACGACTACCCTGAAAGCTTTTTCGATGGCTCCGGTTATTTCAATGGCTTTTAAAGAATCAATACCTAAATCATTCATGAAATCAGCGTCGGGGAGAATTTTCTCAGGCTCCATCTCAACAACTTTTGAGATGATTTCCTTGAGCTGGAATTCTAAATTATCTGGCACCATTGCTCACCTCCGCTATTATCAATTATTCTACACTTAATAACACCAATATTATACCGCCAAAACAATGGTTTTCCAAACCTTTATAAACCGGCTTCGCCACCCCCGGGGAGCCCCTTCGCTTCGCTCAGGGTCACCCCGGGGGTGTCTGGAATCGTTAGAACCAACAGACGCGGTTGCGGCCGGACATTTTAGCTTTGTAAAGAGCTTTGTCAGCAGTTTCCAGCAAAACATCAGGATGGATACTGTTCTCAGGATAGGCTGCCAGGCCGATGCTTACGCTGGCTGAAATCTTTTCGTCAAAAGCAGCTATCGGCTGGCGGCAAACCTGGCGGTTAATACGCTCAGCCAGCATAATCGCTCCAGCTCTATTGGTCTCCGGCAAGACTACCGAAAATTCCTCACCGCCGTAACGGGCTGCTAAATCAATCTTGCGGATATTGACTTTGATCAAACGAGCCACCTCCCTCAGGACTGCATCGCCGACTAAATGTCCATGGTTATCGTTGATTTCTTTAAAATGGTCAACATCGATCATCAGGTATGATAAGTTATGGTTAAACCTTTTAGCCCGCCGGAATTCCTCGTTAAACCTTTCCATAGAATAACGGCGGTTATGGATCTTAGTCAAGGGATCATAAATCGATAACTGTTGCAGCTTCTCATAGAGGCGTATCCTCTCCAAACAAAGGCCTAAAATTTTTACAAAATAAGGCAGGTATTCGATAACTTCATTTGAAGATGTTTTAATGTAAAGTGCTTCCTTTATGCCGCGGCCTAACTCAAATTTACGATACTGTTCAAACGACCCATAACCGCTGATTTTGGCTTCCTCTATCGGCCCCAAGTAATGGATCTCCTGAATAAACTTGGCAAAAAGATCGTTCTTATCCAGCAAGGGAGCTATCCGGCAGGTAAGATCGTAAAATAAAAAACGTTCAGCCAAAACTCTTTCTAAACTCTCGACTTCTCGCTTTACTTTTAGCTCTTTAGCTTCCAAACGGCTGCTTTCCGAAGAAAGTTGTGTTTTCTTTTTAAAACAGGAATTACGAAAACTGATCAGATAGGTTATCGCCTGAGTTAAAAAAACTGCACTAAAGATACTTATTACTGCCCAGAATAGCATAGTTTATTTTTCCCTTCCCGCTTGGCCTTATATAATAAAACATCGGCCTGTTCGATCAAAACCGAAGCTGAATCACAATCGTCGGGATAAAAGGCCAAACCTTGCGAAACCGTAAAACTGACTTTTTTCCTGCGAAAAGCCAATACGGTTTTCCTGACCGCGCTAAGAATATTTTCAGCGCAGGCTATGATTTCAATCCGGCTGGATTTCGTTACCACTAAAGCAAATTCTTCACCGCCAAAACGGCAGACTATCCCGGTTTGCTCATTGATATTTTCTTTTAAAATGCCGGCTAAGTTCATTAGAACCAAGTCCCCGACTACGTGGCCGTAGCTATCGTTTATCTTTTTAAAATCATCAATATCCAACATGATCAAACCTACGGCCTGCCGCTTGGCTGCGGCATCTTTTAACGAACGGCTCAGGTATTGAGAAAAATAACTTCGTACAAACAAACCGGTCAAAGAATCCTTGATCGCCAAATCCTGGGCTCTCTGAAAAAGCAAAGCCCGTTCTAAAACAACCGCTCCCAAATCAGAAATATTACGCAGGAGCCTTGAATCATCGAGAGAAAACAACCCCGGCGATTTTGCTTCAATCCGCAACACCCCTAAGGACTTATGCCCGACGGAAAGCGGACTCAAAATAAAAGAATGCACCTTTCGTTCCTGGTAAGCCGGAAGTTTACTGTAGTCAAAACGAAAATCCTTGGTAATGTCATCAATCAACAAAGAACGGTTCTGATGAAGAACCCATTTATCTAAAGCATTGCCTTTTTTACTACTGATGGTATCGTTTTTGCGCCTTAAACAACGGTTTAAAATCAGTTTATCTCCTTCCTTGTCAAAATTAAAAAATAAAATGTTGTCGGCGGTGGGAAAAATTTTCTCCAGGGTATCGATCAGTAGATCAATGATCTTTTCAAAATCGATCAGCTCGATCAAATTTTGAGAGATCTCAAAAAGAAAAGAAACCCGTTCTTCTTTAGCTGGCAAAGTCTCAAGCAGCTTGCCTTTTTCGGCTATACTCTCATTTAAGAGGTTTATTTTTTCTTCCCAAAGGTCAAAGTCACCTTGGTATTTTGAAAAAATCAAAGATTTGATTTTACCTATTAACAGAAATACTCCGGCGACGGCCAGGGCCGGGACCAAAAAAATTATTCCGCCGCCCGGTAAAAAAATAAAAAGAAGGCAAGTTAATATCAGGAAAAGTAAAGTTGTGAGGATACCACTTTTATACAATGGTAAATTCTTCTTGAGGGTCGAAGAAATGGACCCTCTTCATATCAAAAACAACTTCGACCATGCCGCCAATCGGAGGTTTGTTTGTGGCTTCGACTACGGCAATTAAGGTGTGCTTGCCGGTGGAAAAATAGATGTAATTCTCTGAGCCCATTGTCTCAATAACATCGCATAAAACAGTTAAAGTATTGTCAGTCGTGGCATAAGAGGCAAATAATTTATCGTAAATATTCTCCGGGCGTATTCCGAAAATAATTTCTTTATCGATATAGCTGTCCAATTTAACCGCCATCTCATCTAAGACTTTAACCCTGAAAGTTCCTTCGTCAAAATAGAGGCCTGAGCCGGTTTTGACAATCTTGCCTTTCATGAAATTCATCGGCGGCGAACCAATAAACCCGGCTACGAATTTGTTTACCGGATCATCATAAACATTTAAGGGTGTATCAAACTGCAGGATCTCACCGTCCTTCATCACCGCTATCCGGTCGCCTAAAGTCATAGCTTCGGTCTGGTCATGAGTCACGTAGATCATTGTGGTTTGGATCTTTAAGTGAAGTTTGTGGATCTCGGTGCGCATCTGAACGCGCATCTTAGCATCAAGGTTACTTAAGGGTTCGTCGAAAAGAAAGACCTGGGGTTTTCGCACTATTGCCCGGCCCACCGCTACCCGTTGGCGCTCTCCGCCGGAGATCTCCCGCGGACGGCGGCTGACTAACTGGCTTATCCCTAAAATCTGGGCGGCTTCTTTGACCCGCTTGTCGATATCTTCCGAAGAATAATTACGCAGTTTCAAAGCAAAAGCCATATTCTGATAAACATTCATATGAGGATAAAGGGCGTAATTCTGAAAGACCATGGCGATATTGCGGTCTTTGGAGGGAACATCATTGACCAACCGGTCGCCTACATAAACCTCACCCTTAGTCGGATATTCCAAGCCGGCGATCATTCGTAAGGTGGTTGATTTACCACAGCCAGAAGGGCCGACTAAAACCACAAACTCTTTGTCTTGCACCTTCAGGTTAACATCCCTGACTGCGGCTGAACCATTAGGATAAGACTTAGTGATATTTTTTAAAACTACTTCTGCCATAAGTTAAAATTGTAAATTCTCAAAGGACCTCTGTCAAGATAAATAGTAAATCAATTTAACCAAAGCATTCTTTAAATCTTTTCGGTGAATAACCATATCTATGAGCCCGTGTTTTAAATTAAATTCAGAAGTCTGAAACCCCTTAGGAAGATCCTGTTTTATGGTCTGTTTTATCACCCGCGGCCCGGTAAATCCGATCAGGGCCCCTGGCTCAGCAATAGTCACATCGCCTAAACCGGCAAATGAAGCCATAACTCCGGCCATAGTCGGGTTAGTTAGGATCGAAATAAAAACGATATTTTCTTCTTTAAGTTTAGCCAGGATACCGCTGGTTTTAGCCATCTGCATAAGGCTAAACATCCCTTCATACATCCTGGCCCCGCCGCCTGAACCGGAAACAACCATTAACGGTATATGCTTTTCTAAAGCTATCTCGGCTAAGCGGGTTATTTTTTCTCCCACCACCGAACCCATAGAGCCCATAATGAACCGGGAGTCGGTAACTCCCAAAGCAACCGAAGAACCATTGATTTTAGCTTCACCTACCACCGCTGCCTCTTTTAAACCGGTTTCCTCAACCGCCTGCTCTAATTTCTCTTTATAAGTCTTCGGCCCGGAAAACTCTAAAGGATCGAGAGAATTAAGCTCAGAAGCTATTTCACTAAAACTGTCAGCATCAGCAAGCAAGTCTACCCGCTCCCAACAAGTAAGTAAAAAATGATAGTTACATTTAGGGCAGACTTTTAAATTATCTCCCAGGATTTTATTAAAAATCAGCTGTGAGCAGCTGGGACATTTACTCCAAAGGCCGTCAGGAATATTCTTCTTCTGTTTACGTAACCCGCCGAAAGGTTTTTTAAATATTTTCATTTTTGAGCACCTTAATGAATTATTTAGCGAAATCCCGATTACTATCGGGATAGATTTTTAAAACGCCTGATCACTAACCCCGACAAAAGTTTAGGATAAAAGTAAGTTGATTTTTGAGGAAACCGGAAACCCTTACGCGATATCTCAAGGACTGTCTCCAAAGGTACCGCCCTTAAAATAAAAGCGGTATCACTTTTACCGGCTATGGCTTTAGACTCGTCAATGCTGTGAGAATACTGGATCTGGCCGGCCGATTTAAAAAGCGGCAAAACCGCCTGGTGAAACACATACGCATCCAAGCCACGATAAAGTTTATTTTCTATTTTATCTAAAATCTTCTTATCTTTCAACTTTAAAAAAAAGAACTTACCTTTATGAAAGATTCCGAAACAAAACTGCCCTTGGGAATCCAGGTGTTTTTCCAAAACGCCTTGAGAAACTTTTTGGATATGAAAATAGGACTGTAAAGTTTTAAAGATAGAATCAGTGTTCTGGTTGATGTTGATGATCCGGTGAGTCGGCAAGATCAGTAGCCCTTCCTGCGGGCCGGTCAGGTAAGCCAGAATATAATTTAAATCTTTAAAACGGTTTTTATTCTTTTTAAAGTAATCAAAAGTAATTTCGAAGCGGTGATGGCCGTCGGCAATAACCATTTTCGAAGCTGAGATCTCCCGGCAAAGCCTATCAATTTCCTGGCGCTGAGAAATTTTCCATACTTTGTTAAGATTTGAATCCCGGTCGAAACATTTAAAAAACGGTTTAGTCTTACGATAAGCCTGGTAAATTTTTTCCAGCTGAAACAGGTGTTTAGTGGCAATAACAAATATCGGGCTTAGGTTAGCCTTGGTCGAAGCAATTATCTTTTTGCGGTCTTTTTTAGGAGCGCTTAAAGTGTATTCGTGAGGAAAAATACCTTTTTTATCCATTTTTAAAAGTGAGAGGATACCGAAGCGCCGCAAAGATTTTCCTTTAACTTTAAAGGTTTGTTCATAAAGATATAAGCTATCCTGATCGTCATCAATTAAGATCTTATCTTTCAACAGACGGTTAAGACACTGAGCTGACTGCTTATAATTACCGTTATCAGCGATAAGCACCCAGGAAAAATTATCGGGAGATTTCCGGCGAAGGGCTTTTAACTGCTGGCTGCTAATCACATCGTAAGGCGGGCAGGTAACCGCTGAATAATCCTTAACTGATGCTGGGTTGTAATAGGTGGCCTTGAACGGTTTTATGGTTTGGTTCATTTTAGCTTACTTCTTTTTGCTTTTCTCCTGGCTGCATTTAGGAGCATCTTTACAGCCAGAGCAGGGTGTTTGCCCAGAAGCAGAAGACGGACTTTGTTTTTTATAGTCAGTGGCGTAAAACCCGCTGCCCTTAAAGATCAACCCTGAACCGGTGCCGATCAAACGTTTGACCTTACCGCCGCATTTCGGACAAGTTTTAACCAGGGCATCTTTCATACTTTGAAAAACTTCAAAATCATTTCCGCATTCCAAACACTTATAATCATAGGTAGGCATAACTTAATCTCTCCTCAGCTTGGCCCATTCTTCAACCAGCTTTCTTTCCCGGGTTGAGATTTTTTTAGGTATCTCTACTTTTACTTCCACCAGCTGGTCTCCGGGACGCTTAGAATGTAAATTGACCATACCTTTGCCTTTTAGCCTGAATACGGCATCGGGCTGGGTCCCGGCCGGAATAGTCATGGTAACTTGGCCGTCCAGGGTAGAAACTTTTATCTCGGTTCCCAGTATTGCCTGGGCAACGGTTATCTTCGCCGTGCAAAGAACTGTATCAGCCTGGCGATGAAATACCGGATGCTGCCTGACTTCAATATAGATAAATAAGCTTCCGTATCCGCCGGGGCCAAAATTACCTTCCTGCCTTAAACGTAATATTGAACCGTTATCTACCCCTTGAGGAATGGTAACTTTGAGATTTTTCCTGACCTTTAACCTGCCAAGACCTGAACATTTCTTACAGCGGTTCTTTATTATCTTACCTTCACCCTGACAATTAGGACAAGTTTGCGAAAAATTAATAAAGCCTAGGCCGCTGGTCACTGTTCCCCGGCCACGACAAGTATTGCAGACGGTTTTTGGCGAACCAGCTTCAGCACCGCTGCCCCGGCAAGATGAACAATCTTCATAACGGGAATAAGTAATATCCTTTTCGGCACCTCGATAAGCATCTTCTAAATCGATAGCGATCTGAATTTGAAGGTCTTCGCCGGAACGCCGACCGCCGCGGGCTGATGCACCCGAACCGAACATCCCGAAATCGGAAAATAAATTTTCAAAGATATCACCGAAGCTGCCTCCCCGGTTGCCGAAAATACTTGAAAAATCAGCACCCCGGAAAATATCTTCAGTGGAATATCGCGAATCTATGCCCGAATGCCCGTATTGATCGTAAAGCTGCTTTTTCTGAGGATCGCTTAAGACCGCATAGGCTTCGGAGATCTCTTTGAATTTTTCTTCGGCGGCTTTTTTTTGTTCAGGAGGCACCCGGTCAGGATGGTGCTTCATCACCGCCTGCCGATAAGCCTTTTTGACTTCATCAACCGTAGCCCCTTTAGATAATCCTAAGATCTCATAGTAATCTCGGGCGGTACTCATCATTTGCCGTCTTCTTCTTTGTACTCGGCATCAACCACATTCTCGCCGTTAGGCTTAGAGCCGGCATCCTCTTGGGGGCCGCCTGAAGCATTCGGTTCAGCTTGAGCCTGATCTGCTCCAGGAGCAGCCTGTTGAGCAGCGCTTTGGGCTTTATAGACCTGCTCGGCTAACTTATGAGAAGCTTTAGTCAGTTCATCGATTCCTTTTTGAATCTGGTCAGCGCTGGCATCGTTTTGTTTTAAGGTCTCCTTAAGGGAATCAAGCTTACTCTGGATATCATTTTTGTCGGCTTCAGAAATCTTTTCGCCGTAATCCTTAAGTGATTTATCAGTAGCGTAAACTAAACCATCAGCCTTGTTTTTTAATTCCACGGCTTCTTTGCGCTTTTTATCATCATCGGCATACTTTTCGGCTTCCTTGACCATCTTATCGATGTCAGTTTCCGATAGTTTGTCCGGGGCAGTTATCCGAACTGACTGCTCTTTGCCAGTACCCTTATCTTTAGCCGTAACATGGACTATACCGTTAGCATCGATATCAAAAGTGACCTCTATCTGGGGGACTCCTCTTGGTGCCGGAGGTATGCCCACCAGGTCAAAACGGCCCAGCTCAATATTGTCACTGGCCATCGGCCGCTCGCCCTGAAGAACCCGAATGGTAACTGCCGGCTGATTGTCATCAGCAGTTGAAAAAACCTGGCCCTTCTTAGTGGGAATCGTAGTGTTACGGTCAATAAGCTTGGTGAAAACTCCACCTAAAGTTTCAATGCCCAGGGAAAGTGGCGTAACGTCAAGCAGCAAAACATCTTTGGTCTCGCCTTTGATGATCGAACCCTGGACCGCAGCGCCCATAGAAACGCATTCCATCGGATCGATTCCCCGCTCGATTTTTTTACCGACATAATCTTCAACGAATTTCTGGACGATCGGCATGCGGGTAGGCCCGCCGACCATGATAATCTTATCGATCTCGCTGGATTTAAGTTTAGCGTCGCCCAAAGCCTGATGCATCGGTGTCCGACAGCGGTCGATTATCGGTGTGATCAATTCTTCGAGCTTAGCCCGGTTAAGCGTAGTAGTAAGATGTTTAGGCCCGGTCTGATCAGCAGTGATAAAAGGAAGATTGATGTCCGTAGTCAGAGTGCTGGAAAGCTCTATTTTTGCCTTTTCCACTCCTTCCCGCAGGCGCTGCACTGCCATCTTGTCATTGCGTAAATCTATTCCGGTCTGTTTCTTAAAATCATCAGCTACATAGTCAATCAAAATCTTATCCATATCGGTTCCGCCAAGATGTGTATCACCGGAAGTCGAAAGAACTTTAAAGCCGCCTTCTGACCACATTTCCATGACAGTTACATCAAGAGTTCCGCCGCCTAAGTCAAAGACCATGATCTTTAATTCCTTGCCGACTTTATTTAGCCCATAAGCCAAGCAAGCCGCTGTAGGTTCGTTGATGATCCTTAAAACTTCCAATCCGGCGATCGCTCCGGCATCTTTGGTAGCCTGGCGCTGGTTGTCATTAAAATATGCCGGGACAGTGATCACTGCTTCCTTCACTGTATCGCCAAGGTAGCTTTCAGCATCCTGCTTTATTTTCTGCAAGATAAAAGCCGAAATCTGCTGTGGCGTATATTCCTTACCGTAAACTTCAAATTTAAAATTAGTTCCGATCTTACGCTTAGCGGCTAAAACCGTACCTTCGGGATTAACCGAAGCCTGACGTTTAGCCGGCTCGCCTACCAGGCGAGTGCCGTCTTTGGTGAAAGCGACTACCGAAGGAAAGGCCTTTCCGCTGGCCACTCCGGCGCCTTCAGCTGACGGGATAATCGCCGGCCGGCCGCCTTCCATGACTGCCGCTGACGAATTAGATGTTCCTAAATCAATTCCAATTACACGTGCCATTACTATACCTCCGTTTTACCTTATCCTATCTCTTCTTCTTGCTTATTATTTTCCTGATCTTCGTTCTTGGCTTCTTCTACCTTTTCACTTTTTGGTTCTTCGATTTTACCCTTAGCCACTTTGACTTTTGCCGGGCGCACTATCCGGTCATTCAAGAAATAACCCGGCTGTAATTCTTCGACCACGGTGTCCTGGATGAGATTGTCGTCTTCAACAACCTCCATAGCTTCATGTTGGTGCGGATCAAAGGTTTCGCCGATAGTGATGATTCTCTTTAACCCCTTGGTCTCCAAAAGTGCGTGCAGCTGTTTAGAGATCATGTCGACCCCCTTATGCAGAAGGCTGAAATCCTTGGTTAGGTCAGCGGCTTTAACCCCCCGTTCAAAATTATCCAAAATACCCAACAACTCAATGATCAGACCTTCGTTAGCGAATTTGATAAATTCAGTTTTCTCCCTAAAGGTGCGTTTCTTATAATTATCAAATTCGGCCTGAAGCCTTAAATATTTATCTTCCAACTCTGATAGATCATTTTGCTTTTTTTCGCCGGCTGCTTGGTCTCCTTCGACCCCAAAATCGTTTTCCGGCTTATTTTCTTCTGAATGTTTACCATGTTTCTTGATCATAGATAGCCCTCAACCGCTTCTTTAAGCTGGTTTCTTACTGAATTTAAGCAGGAAACAGCTTTAGCGTAATTCATCCTCATCGGCCCTAAAAGCGCTAAAGACAGGCCTAAATTTTTTTGGCGTAAACCCGAAATAACCAGCGAACAGTCGGAAATCTCCTCAAAACCGATATCATCACCGATCAGTATCTTCATCTTCTCATCAAAACAATCAAAAAGCAGATGCTGAAAATCACCCATCCTTACCTCAAGGGCATAAAAAATATGCCTTAAGCGTTCAATGTCTTCAAATTCCGGCTGTTCCAGGATGAAGCGCATCCCTTTGTAGGAAAAACTATCTTCTCGGCCGGAAACCGCGATCAAAGAAGCATAACCGCTTAAGCGGGCTAAATTATCCAAAGAAAAGCTGATGATATCGTCAATGTTTGAATCGACCAAAGCATAAGACTCCAGGGAAACCGGGTATTGACGGCCGATCTCTTCTTCAGTCAGGCTTTCTACATAGCGTTTAAAACCTTCTTTAGTAGGGACTCTGCCTGAAGAAGTATGGATATGAGAAACCAACCCCTGCTGCTCCAAAGAAAGCATTATGTTCCTGACGGTTGCCGGAGAGCAGTTAAGGCGGCATTGTTCGCAAAGAAATCCTGAGCTGATCGGGCGGGATTCCTTAATGTAGCTCTCGATAATCAGCCCTAAAATTTCTTTTTCTCTTTCTCGATTATCAGCATGTCTCACTGTTTCACCATACCTTTAGCACTCTTAAACTGAGAGTGCCAGGTATCCTAACATAAGGCTAATCTTGAGTCAAGCCAAACTTACTCCCCAAAATCGTTCTTCAAGCGTTTCTGCCGGCTCTGCCTTCTTTGCTTTTCCCACTTATGCTTCTCCTTATCCAATTGCTTGCTTATAGCCGAAAAAGCCTTGTTTACAGCCAGGGAAATATTTCGGCCGTTTTCGTCGGCAGCTACAACTTTAGAAGAAGGCAAATACACATGAGAACGGCAAAAATACTGTTCCTTGTGAGGATTCTTTTCCAGATGCACTGAAATGTGCACCGGGTCTTGCCGCCGGAACATTTTAAGGCGCCGCTCGATCTTTCTGAAATTACCTTCTAGAATGTTGTCAATAAAATCGCTCTTTTCCAGATACTTAAAAGATACATCGATTCTCATTTGGACTCCTGTGTTTAAACACCAATTCTACCGCAAATCCGCCATCTGGCAACTATTGATTTTCAAAATAGCGATTTTTGCGCGCGCAACGAGCCGAAGCAGGCCCCGAAGGGGCCCATTCAACTAGGTTGATACAGCAATATTTAGGGATGTGTGCACGCAAAATCGCTATTTTGAAAACTAAGCTAAAAATTTGCTTAATTCAAATCGATCTGAATCTCTTTTTCCTTTTCTTCTTCCTTTTTAGAAAGAGCCAGTTTAAGCACCCCTTTCTGATAATCAGCATTGACCTTTGAGGCGTCAACGCCTGCCGGAAGCTGCAGGGTCCGGTAAAAACTGCCCTCAAACCTTTCTTTACGAAAGAAATTTTTTCCTTTCTCCTCTTTAGTTTCCTGGCGTTTGGCGCTAATACTAAGAATGTCACCCTTGATCTTCACCTTGATGTCTTTCTGTTCAAATCCCGGAAGGTCAGCTTCCAGATAAATATTCTCCTTGTCTTCGCTGATATCCAAACTTGGCGAAAGAACATCATTACCCAGGCCTAAGCTATTATCAAAAGTAAGATCGAACAACCGGCCCAAATCCTGCCAGGGATTTGCCCATAAACTAAGCGGCTTATACCTTACTAACTTCATCTTCCTCCCTCCTTGATCTTTACCTCTACCTCTATCTTTACCTAATTTAGCACTCTGCGCGCTAGACTGCTAAATTAACCTCAAAAAAAACCTAGACTTCCCGCATCTCTAAAATAACCTTGACTCCCTTGACGTTAACACCCTTTTCTTCAATAAGATATTGCACATATCTAAGCACCTTTAAGTCTTTTTTGGAAAAAAGCTTTTTAGCCTTTTCTTTTTTTCGCTGCCTTAATACCCCTTCACGCATGATCTCATGAAGTAAATAATACTGCATATGCAAAAGATCGCAGACCACGTTAACCGGGTACACCGGCTCATCGGGCGGTATCTCAATCTCAAACTGGGAGTCAAGCTCTTCCCAAATCATCTTTTTCCTCCACTTCATATATACAATATCTTTTAAAATTTGTCAAGTTATTTTTTAAAAACTTTTAAATTATTTTTTAGTGTTTTTTTAACTCTTTTACAATAAACCCCTGCTTTTTTATGTAGTCAAGTTTATCCTGTTTAAGACGTAACCAGTATACTGACTCTTTTTGATCACAGGTGTTTTTCAAAACTTCGCAGCTTTTATGCAAATAGCTAATAATTTCCATACGGTTAAAAGGGACTTTAACCACTACTTCCAAAGCGCCCTTCTCCACGCCTGAAGCTATCGCCTGCTTAAGCTCAAGCAAACCTATGCCTTGTTTGGCCGAGATAAAAATCCCTTGGGGGTAATCTTTCCTCAAAAATTCTGCTTCTGCTGGCGCTATCAGGTCGATCTTGTTAAAAACCGTAAGGATCGGTTTTGAATCCAGCTTTAAATCAGCTAGGATATGGTCAACTGCTTTTTTATGCTGCAGCAAATTCTTACTGCTGGAATCGATTAGGTGCAGTAAAACATCGGCATATTGAAGTTCATCAAGCGTAGTTTTAAAAGCTTCAATTAAATTAGGCGGCAGATTGTAGATAAAACCCACTGTGTCCGATAAAACTATTTGCTGTCCTGAATCTAACAAAAACTTTCTGGCTACTGTATCAAGGGTAGTAAACAAGCTTGATGACTCTATCTGATCAGCCTGGGCTAAGCTATTAAACAAGGTAGTTTTACCGGCATTGGTGTAGCCGACCAAAGAGCACATATACTCTTTAGCTTTGTCGCGCTTCTTGCGCATTACATCATGGTGCTGGCCCAAGCCCTTTAATTCTTCTTTGATCCTGGTTATCCGGTCGGAAATTTTTCGCTGGTCGACTTCAAGCTTTTTTTCACCCGGGCCGCGGGTTCCGATACCGCCGCCTAAACGCGAAAGGGCAATGCCTTTACCTCTAAGGCGCGGCAAGAGATATTGAAGCTGGGCCAATTCGACCTGTAAGATTCCCTCCTGGCTATGGGCATGTTTGGCAAAAATATCCAGGATAAGCTGGGTGCGGTCGATGGTCTTAACCGTCAATATTTCCTCTAAATTTCTCTGCTGGGTAAATTTAAGATTGGCGTTAAAAATCACGACATCGGCTTTGAGCTCTTCCCGGATAAGCCTTAGCTCCTCTACTTTTCCTTTTCCGATATAAAGCGCTGGGTTGGGCTGAACCAACTTTACGATGATGGTCCGGGCCGGCTGGATTCCCGAAGACAGGACCAAAGCCTCAAATTCCAAAGCTAGATCCTCAGACAGCCAGTGCTCTTTGGGCTCTTTGACTACGACTAAAAGCGCAGTTTCTTTTTGGGTAGTTTCATACATCAGTGTTTATTCTTCGCAGGATCTCATCATTAATATTTTCAAGCGTTAAATCATCGATATCTATCCATTCGATGCGCTTGTCTTTTTTAAACCAGGTGATCTGGCGTTTGGCTAAATGACGGGTATTTTTTTTCATGTTTAGCCGGGCTTGATCTTGATTAACCTTACCTTCCAAGAGCTCTCCGATTTCTTTTACCCCAATGATCTTTCCGGCGGTAAGGCTTAAGTCTTGCTGCCTTAAAGCCTCAACTTCATCCACTGCCCCTTGAGCAAACATCCGATCGACCCTTTCTTCGATCCGGCGATAAAGGTTACGGCGGTTGAGGCGCAGACCGAAAATCCTGATCGGTAGGTCTCCCCAAAGCCCAAAGGAAAGGCTTTGTTTTTGAGAGATCGGCATTCCGGTCTGATAGTAAACTTCCAAAGCCCTGATTATCCGCCTTAGATCACCGGGTGAAATTCTTTTTGCCGCCGAGCGGTCCACTTTTTCCAACTCCTGATATAAATATTGTTTACCGTAAATATCGGCTGACTTTTGAAGTGCCTGGCGTAACTTATCATTACGGCCGGAACCCTCAAAGATCCCGTCAATTATGGCTTTAATATAGAGGCCGCTTCCGCCGCAGACAATGACCGGCTTACCTTTAAAATAAAGGCTTCGGATCAACTCGGTGCTGGAACGAAAATAATCGAATACGCTGTAGATCTCCCTCACCGAAATCGTTCCCACGAAATGATGCGCTACTTTGTTAAGCATCGCGCCGGAAGGCTTAGAAGTAATGATCGAGGGTTCCCGGTAGACCAGCATCGAATCAGCCGAAATTATTTCAGCATTAAGCCCTTGGGCTAACAACAAGCTGACATCGCTTTTACCGCTGGCAGTCGGGCCGACTATAAAAATAACCGGATGCATAGTTAAGGGTAGATTTTGGCAGGGTATCCGTCATTGGAAAGTTGAGAGGAAATCTTTTGAGCCTCATAACGGCTATTGTACCTGCCGATTCTTACCTTATATAAAAAATAGGCTCCCTGCTCATCTTCGACTATTGAACTGTCGTAACCTTTAGCAATCAACTCTTCACTAAGCGAAAGGGCATTTTTCCTTTCGGTAAAGGCACCAACCTGAACCGTAAAAAAATCCCCATAACTTTCCAAAGTTTCTGCGAATTTTGCCTCCGGACCTCGAGAATATTTTTCTTTGATCAACCGGATATATTTGTTTTTTGCTTCCCAATCTCCTTGACGGCTGGCAACTTGGGCTAAACGCAAAAAAAGTAAAGATTTGTTTCCAAGTTTGGGACAATTCAACTCTAATTGCTGATAAAGGCCTTGTGCTTGTTCATAATCCTTTTCTAAAAAATAAATATCAGCCAGCTTAAATATCGTTAGATCATGAAAGCTGGAATTGGGAAAACGCTGGATCAACTTATCCAAATAGCTTCTCGCCTGTTGGTAATCGGAATTCTTCATGTGAACTAAAGCTAAAAAATAAAGAACTTCATCGTTCTCACGTAAACGGCTAGCTTTAGCTATCGATTCCTCGTAGTTGCCGGCCAGGTAATCCCGCTGTGCATCCTTTAAAGAAAGTGCATAGGAAAAATTCAAACCATAAGCTGTAGACAATAAACCATATACCAAAAGGATCTTTGTTAAGCGGTTTTTCATTTGTTTAAAGAGATCTTCTTTTGTAAATCCAGTAATATCTTATGCCGTTTTACCTTTAGCTCATCGGACACATCGTCAACCATCTTGCTGCTTTTAGCCCGCGGCCGCGGCGAATATTTAAAAATATAAGCTTTTCTAAACCGAACCTTTTCCAGGATATCTTTGGTGGCTAAAAAATCCTTATCAGCCTCAGTAGGAAAACCAACAATAACATCAGTACTTAAAGTTCCTTTTACTATTTTCTTATAACTATCCACCAATTGCAAGTAATTCTGGCGGGTATAGCCGCGGTTCATCTTCTTTAGAATCCGGTTTGAACCGGACTGAAACGGCAAATGCAGGTGTTTTGAGATTTTTCCCGACCTTGCCATAAATTCAAACAACCCTTCTGGCACATTCCGCGGCTGAGAGGTTATAAAATTTAACTCCTCAATTCCTGCTATTTTCTCGACTTTAGATAATAAATCAATAAAATTGGGATAATCGTTGACGTTTTGCCCAAGCAGGGTAATTTTCTTTATCCCCAGATCAATATTCCGCTTAACCTCCACTATAACATCTTCTGGCCTCCTAAGGCGCAATTCTCCCCGAACAAAAGGAACCACGCAATAAGAACAATGGTTTGAACAACCGGTCGAAATCACTACTTGAGCATGATCCGGCTGAAGGCGAAAACTCGAACGGTAGAACTCCTCATCACGCAAGTCATCATCTAAATCGATTATTCGGATGTTGTCTTTTTTGATCTTATCACAATAAACTGGAATCTTAGCCAGACTGGCCGGGCCGCAGATCAAATCAACATGAGACATTCTCTGATAAACTTCTTCACCAAGATTTTTAGCCATACAGCCGATAAGCCCGATGACTTTGCGTTTAGCTCCCCGGGTCCTGCGCCGTTCAGTGAATTTTTTTAAGCTGCCCAAATAAGAAAGGGCCCGGTTTTCAGCATGCGCCCTGACCGAACAGGTATTGACCAAAATAATATCAGCCTGGCTTTCGTCTTTGGCTGCCTGATAACCCCTCTCTAAAAACAACCCCAACAGTGCTTCTGAATCGCGAACGTTCATCTGACAGCCGAAGGTGCGGATGTAGATTTTTTTTGGCATATTTCTCCTCTTCAAAAAAATATTAATTTGGTAGCTAAACCAACAGCAAATATAATAAACAAATTTCTAATCCACTTATTCCCTTTTAAAATAGCCATTTTAGAACCATAAAGCGCACCAAAAAACATTGATATAGCCAATGGAATACCAATAGAAAAATCGATTAATTCGTAATGGTAAAATAAAATACAAGCAACTAAAGAAGAGAATGTGTTAAATACTTTTGTGATAAATGCAGTTTGAAGAAAATTAAAACCGAAAATTAATATAAAAACGTAACTTAAAAGGGTAACATACCCTCCACTAAAAAAACCTCCATAGATACCCAAAATAAAAACCAACAAAGTACCGACTATTAATTTTATAACCGTTAGTCGCTGTTTTTTCTCCTGTATGCCTAAATCTTTTTTTAAAAT
Source organism: Candidatus Omnitrophota bacterium (assembly GCA_018826075.1). Classification (GTDB taxonomy): domain Bacteria; phylum Omnitrophota; class Gorgyraeia; order Duberdicusellales; family 4484-171; genus JAHKAJ01. The sequence goes on along the minus strand of JAHKAJ010000035.1, from coordinate 56,804 downwards.
AAAGGATCCTGCTATCAAACAAATAACAATCGCTATTACTCTTCTTAATATATCGGCATTAAGACCTGCGACTATATTTGCGCCTATAAATGAACCGGCAATGGTTATGATCACAAATAAAAATATAAGCTTATGATGTGCAACCTTGCTTTGTTTCCTAAACCCTATTGTTCCGCTTATACTTAGAAAAATCAATGCAAACATATTAGTTGCCACAGCTTTATTCGGTATCATGCCAAGCCAGATAAGAACAGGAATCGTAATAAGCGATGTTCCCCCTATAGAAACACCTACGATACTAGCTATAAAGGAAACGATGCATACAATGAAAATACTGTAAAAATCCATTTTTCCTTAAATATTTTATTAAAAAGCAAAAAGATAATTTTTCGCTTACGTTCGGTTCTGTCAAGGATACTTTTTGTAACCCTCTATTTTATAACCAGTTATCTATGGCTATACGCCTCTCCCAATAAATGTAAAATCGGTATGTAGAGACGTTTCCATCTGGCAGCCATACGTCTTAATAAAAATTTTCATAATTTTTCCGCAATAACCAGCATTTCAAAATCTTCAGTCGTCAGTTTATCGTTTCTTGAAAAAGCCCCGAGTTTGGCGCCGAAAATATCGATTTTTTTATACCCCAGCGTCTTTAAAAGCCATGTCAGTTCACTTGGCGCATAGTAACGCTGGTTACAGGTTAATTCCTTTTTAGTTCCGGCATCGTCCTCGAACACGACGGTGTTGTGGTCCCGGAAGGTCATCAGATCGAAAGAACAATTTTTACACGCTGAATTACCTTCTTTGGCCGCGGACTCATAAAATTCTTTGACCGAATGAAAAAGCGGAAATAACCCGTTCAATGTCGTGAATATAAACTTACCCTTATCTTTTAACGCCTTTGTCGCGTTCTTTAATATTTCAAAATTCATCTCATCGGTTTCCATTAAAGAAAAACCGCCTTCGCAAAGCATTATCGCCAGGTCAAATTCGGCTTTAAAGGGGAGGTTTCTGGCGTCGTGTTTGCGAAAATCAATGTTAAAATTGTTTTGTTTTGCTTTCTCTTTTGCCCAGGCCAGTTGGGATTCCGATAAATCTATCCCTGTAACCTCATAGCCTCTTTTAGCCAATTCAATAGAATGCCGGCCGGTGCCGCAGCCGATATCGATGATCTTTAAGGATTTATCGTGATTTATTTCCTGTTCAATAAAATCGCATTCGCCAAGCGTTCCCTGGACAAAACACTCCTGGTCATATTTTTTCGCATAATTCTCAAATAATGACTCATACCATTGCTTCATAATTGCCTCCTCCAATCTACTACCTGACAGCCGAGTGTTCGGATGTAGATTTTAGACATAGACAGGTATTATAGCAGGAATGGCAGAGTTTGTGGAGTGGTTTAGCGAGATGGCGGTTAGCCGCTTACGGTTTTGATAAGAGTGAATGCCCCCAGAACTATAGTCAGAATAGCAATAGCAATCTTTATTTTTTTCTCGGTGATCTTTTTAACACTTTTAGCTGAAAACGGAACTGACAGGATTGCTCCAACAATGATAAAAGGAGCTAACCTTAGATCTAAAGGTTTATGAGAAACAAAAATGTAAGTAATGATGCCTACGGCACAGGTCAAACCTTCGGCTAAGGAAGTTATCCCTACGGCACTTTTACCTTCTACCCCGGAAAGGATTTGTCCGCTGGTGACTACCGGGCCGTATCCACCGCCACTGACGCCCTTGTTAAAGGAAGCTAACAACCCCAGGCCGACGATTTTTTTCCAGGAGAATTTGAAGCTCTTATTGAAACAAATAATGATAGTGACTCCCATAGCCAGGACTAAAACTCCGATATACAATTTTATCCAAAGTTTAGGAAGGTTGACTGCCAGAAACACCGCAGCTACCGTGCCGACTATACTGCATAAAGCTAAAAGTAAAGCTACTTTCAAATGCTTAGGGACGCCCCGCTTGTAGCATTCTATACAACCCAACTCTTTAAGTTTTCGGCCAATTATATAAATATCTAAGGTTTTCGGCTTAAGGTCGACATTGCCTTCGCGATGGTGCAGAAACCCGGCCAGCAAACCACTGAACAACTCTGAAATCAAAACTACCGGAACAATCTGCAACGGATTATACCCCACTATCAAAAGCAAGGGAGTCAAGGTTGTTCCGTAGCCCATGCCTAAAGTAGAATCGATATATTCACAGAAAAAAGCGACTACGATCAAACTAACAATGAAACCTAACGACAACTCGAAAATCATTTTTTCCTCCTGGTTATACCAAATCGGAAATCTTTAACCGTTCCACTTTGTTTGAAACATAATCCCTGATTTCTCTAAAAAACCGCATTACTTTTCTTTCCTTCTCCAACGGCGTATGCTCAAAAAAGTATTTACTGACTGCTAGAGTCGGCGCTAAAGCACCATCCATCAACCTTATCACCTCAGCCACGCTTATCTTTTTAGCCGGCTTAGCCAACTTATAACCACCACCTGAGCCGGTTTTAGTTTTAATGTATCTGGCCTGCCTTAAAGAAGTGAATATCTGCTCTAAATATTTTTTGGAAATACTATATTCCTTGCAGATATCTTCGATCTTGATAAAACCCTGCCCCTCATTACGTGCGACATAAATAAGCGCTAACAATGAATATTCACTTTTGGTAGTTAATTTCATTTAAACCTCCATTCGTATAGTTTGTCTATAGATATGATAGACAATAGATGTAAATTTGTCAAGAAAAAAATTAATATTTAACCCTTATGTACACTTGGGGAGTAGGCTGGCTCTAAACACTGGGAGGGATGGGAACATCATCCTTAGGCGCGGTTTTTTATATGTTAAAATTTTGTATTGCTGAAGCGTCACTCCAGTTATAATTCGTTTCCAAAAGCAGAATAGTCTGAATCAAAGCCAGGTGTGAATACCCTTGCGGAAAATTGCCGGTCAAACGGCCGGAATTGATTTCTACGTCTTCAGAAAAAAGATTGAATTTATTTAAACAACGCAAAATATTCTCCAACATCTCCCGGCTCTTTTTTTCTTCTCCGATTAGACACAAAGCATTAATCATCCAAAAGGTGCAGACGATAAAGGCATTTTCCGGCTGGCCGAATTCATCCTCGGAGATGTAGCGAAAAGTAAAACCGGACCGGGTCAATTCCTCATGGGTCTTTTTCACTGTACTGACCATCCTAGGATCACTCTTATCAAGGAAACCATAATGCAGCATCAAAAGATTGGCGGCATCCAACTCCTGGCTGCCATAATACATAACAAATGACTCTCGTTCTTGGTCCCAACCATTTTCTAATATGTCTTGTTTGATCTCAGAAGCTATTTTTAACCACTTTTCGGTATTGCTAGGCCTTCCGATAAAACTGGCGATCTTGGCCGCCCTGTCCATAGCCACCCAACTCATCACTTTGGAATGGACATAGTGCCTTAATTCCCCCCGGCGTTCCCATATCCCGTTATCCGGCTGGCGCCATTTTTTTATCACATTATTAGCTAAATCCCTGACCACTGTCCAAATCTCTTCGTCTATAGTGATCCGGCCTCTGCGGTTAGTTATAAGATAGGTATAGATGGCCTCGATGAGCTGGCCATAGATATCATTTTGCACCTGTTTATAGGCATCGTTACCAATTCGCACCGGCTTAGACCCCTGGTAACCGCTTAAATGCTCTAAGGTTTTTTCAGTTAATAACCTTTCCCCGTTTATTCCGTACATAACCGATATGTTCTCGTGTTTTAACAACCTTCGATTTAATACAAAATTCATATAGCGCTGGGCCGAACGCATATGGCCGATCCTAGTATACAGATCGACGATCATCGAAGCATCCCTAATCCAACAATATCGATAATCCCAATTCCGGTCTTTACCGATTATCTCCGGTAATGATGTTGTCGGTGCCGCAATAACCGCTCCCGAACGCTGATAGGTAAGCAGCTTAAGAGTGATGGCCGAACGGATAAGCAGATCTTTATATTTTGAAGGAACCTTTGTCCGGTATACCCAATCCAGCCAGTAAGTCTTGGTTTTTTCATATTCGATGTATATCTTATCTGTGTCTACGTCTTGGAGTTTTTCGTGATAAGAAAAAACCAAAAAAGAGGTTCCTTTTAGCTTGATTGGCTCTGATTTAATAATTTTGTTATAGTCTAAATTACTATACAAATAGAAGCTTGCATATTCACCTTTCTGGGAAGTGATCTTTAGGTGGTTATTTTCTAAAATCAACTCACTGTCACTTAAGGCATAATTAGGTTTTGGTTTCAACTCAACGATAATCTCTGGATTGCCGGAAATAAGTAAGATATCCCGATGGATCTCAGGCGGACAGTAATACTCATCTCTTAAAGTAAGGAAACGAGGCATATAATCCCTCAACTCAAAAACCCCGTCTTCGGTGGTAAAGATAGTCCGTAAAATCGGCGTGTGGACAACATAGTGCTGTTCTATCTTTATTAGCTTTGCGGCGGATACTTTAAAATAGCCTCCCTTATTCTCATCGAGAATCTTAGCAAATACCGATGGGGAATCAAAAAAAGGAAGGCACAGCCAATCTATACTGCAATCGCTGGAGATCAAAGCAGAGCTAGTGCAATTACCGATAATCGCGTAATCGTAATTTTTCATCTTATTCCTATTCTTCGCATTTCAAAACTCTTGGTTACCACCCAGGACCTCCCCTGAACGTTTAAATTGCCATTTCAAATTTAGACGTTATAGCAAAAAAATATTATTTAATAAGAAAAGTGTAGCCGGGCAGCTAGTGATTAACCTGTTTCTCTTGAGTGTCTTTTATATGTTTTTTTGCCTGCTGTAACTTTTGCAAAAACGGGTCTTTTCTGAATTTTGTAGCCCATTCTTTGATGGTAAGCCAGCCGCCAAAACGCAGCAGATCATTACGCCAGGACCGATACCAAATCCTCCAGCCGTAGGTAATATCATGCATAAAAAAAACCAGGGCCGGAAAAGAAAATATATTTAGGCCAATTCTAAACAGGTGCTTAAAGTGGTAAAAATTGCCCATGATTTTCCTAACCGAGTCCTGCATCTCTTCCGCGCTCAATGGTTTATCGGGCTCAAAAAGCGGGAAATTACCATCGTAATATTCCCAGCCCACCTCACTTGTAGGGTATACCCTGTTTTGCCGCATCAGCCTTTTATACAGCTCTGTTCCGGCTAAAGGCCCGGGTAAAAGAACCTGTATGGTATCCAGCTTTGCTTTCTTAATAAAATTCCTGAAGCGTTTTACCCTCTCTTTGGCCGGCATGCTGAAGGATACGCCTTCTTTCATAGGGTAACCAAAAATAAACATTCCGTGGATTAAAAATCCGAATTTATGAAAGGTTTTTGTAAGTTTCAATATATCTTCCGGCCTGATGCGTTTACGCATAGCCTTTAACTCTTCCTCTATCGGCGACTCAAAGCCAATGGCTACTGTATTTATGCCAGCCTGGCGCATAGCCAAAAGCAGCTCATGATCATTAGCCTTATCTAACCGTATCTGAACGCTAAAATCCAGTCTTTTTCTTATATTTTTTTGATAATCCCTGAGCAGATTGCAAAACCGTATCGTCTCATCTCTTTGCTGGCCGAAAAGGTCATCAACAATGAAAAAATGCCGGGCATCCTTTGTCTCCAAAATAAGGCTTATCCGTTCTATCATCCGCTCAACTGAAGAATATCTTGGCTTACCTTTAACGGTACAGAATTCACAATCCATGCCGCAGCCCCTTATTCTTTCAACCGGATAAAGTTTAATCTTGGCATAACGCACTAAAGAAAAATCCGGTATAGGTAATTTGTCAAAATCAATGATTGGTTCTCTTTTCGCGGTATAGACAATTTCTCTGTTGTTATCCCGATAAGCTATACCTTTAACCGTGTTTAGCTGGCGCCTGCCTTCAAAAACCTCTAAAAGTTCTCCTATGGCTTCCTCGCCTTCGCCAATAACTATGTAATCAACTCCTGAATTAAGTGCTTCGGGAACATTCTCCTCTGCAAAATGCTGTCCGCCGGCAACAGTTATAACGCCTCTATCTTTGTAAAATCTGGCTATCTTATATAGCCTGGGTATAGTGCTGGTCAGGCCGCCGTAAAACCCCACTACGTCCGCCGGCCTTAAAGATTGAAGAAATTCATGATCGGCTCCACTGACATTACCTTTAGGGCCGTATCTGCGAAGATTATTTTCATCGATAACCTCAACATCCCATTTTTCCATTTTATTGGCGGCGCTGGCGACGCACACTGGGCCCAAAGACGTAGTCCCTCTGGCGACGCGGGAATAGATATTGAAAGCCGGATAAGCCGGGATTATGATCCTTAAACGACATCTTTTTTTTGCTGTATCAAGCATATTTTTGACTTAAAGGAATCTGCTATACTAACAAATACCGCCTTCAGTAGACATTATAACAGGAATGTGACCGGATGAGGTAACTATTTGAATACGGTTTGGGTCAGCTGGTTATTTAAACCAGTTCTGAGTCTTCAGGCAAACCCTGACCAGCATCAGCATTACCGGAACTTCAATCAACACCCCGACAACGGTTGCCAGGGCAGCGCCGGAAGATATGCCAAAAAGAATGGTTGAGGTTGCTATGGCTACCTCAAAATGGTTGCTGGCTCCGATCAAAGCCGAAGGTGCGGCGTCTCGATAAGGTAATTTTAACCATTTAGCCATGCAGTAGGTTATAGCAAAAATAAGACAAGTTTGGATAAACAGCGGTATGGCGATTAAAAAAATTATCTGCGGCTGGTTGATGATCAACTCGCCCTTAAAAGAAAAAAGCAAAACCAAAGTAAGAAGTAAAGCCGATATTGAAACCGGGGTCAGGTAATGCAGAAATTTTTCCTTAAACCACCCGATCCCCTTTCTGGCGATTAACCATTTTCTTGAGTGGTACCCCAGAAACAACGGTAAGCCCACATAGATAATCACTGACAAAATAATCGTCTGCCAGGGGATCTGCATCTTATTCACACCTAAAAGCCATCCTCCCAAAGGCGCATATAAAAATAGCATAGTCAAAGAATTGATCGCCACCATTACCAAGGTGTGACCGTCGTTACCCTTGGAAAGATGCCCCCAGATCAAAACCATTGCCGTACAGGGAGCAATACCCAAAAGAATACATCCGGCGATATATGACCTGAATAATTCCACTTCTGCCCCGCCTTTAACAATCTCCACTCCCGGCAACCACCCTTTAAACAAAAACCCAAGGAAAAACATAGCGATGGCCAGCATAGTGAACGGTTTTATACACCAATTCACAAACAAAGTAAGAATAACCGGTTTTGGAGTCTTGCCGGCCTTGACTACCTCAGCAAAATCAATCTTGACCATTATCGGATACATCATAAAGAAAAGACAGATCGCTATAGGGATTGAAACTTGATATATCGAAAATTGGTCGAGAGTCACTGCCAGCTGAGGGAATAATTTACCCAACAGGATACCAAACCCGATACAACCAACCACCCAAAGCGTGAGGTATCGCTCAAAAAAACTTAAGCGGCGTTCTTGACAGGGAATATCATTCATGCAAATATACGATTTAACAGCTGGGCGCGGTATTAAACCTGGCCCCTACTCTGCTTTCTGTTTACTTAATTTAGAGGGCAAGATTACGATCTCAACCCGGCGGTTTTTTTCCTTGTTTTCCGGAGAATCATTAGGCTCAACCGAGTGATATTCACCATAAGCATTAGCCGAAAGCCGCTCAGGAGCAACCTGACATTCATCAATAAGGAAATGCAGAACTGCCAAGGCTCGGGCCGAAGAAAGCTCCCAGTTTGACTTCCAGCCGGAGTATTTTATAGGGTCATCATCAGTATGACCTTCAACTGCCACGGCAGAGGCAGGAACATCCCGGTTTAGGACTTCGGCAACTTTACGAATTGATTCTTTACCCTCTTCTTTAATCAAGTCTTTGCCGGAATCGAAAAACACCTCAGAAAGAAAAGTAACTACCAGGCCGCGTTCAGTCATCTCCAATTTAGCCTTATAATTTCCAATTTCTTTTTTGAGCGAGTTTTCCAATTCACGCTTAGCCATTTCCAACTCTGAAAGTTCTCTTTCCAATGTGTCTACCCTGCGGGCTTTCTTAATGGTAGCACATCCGGAAAAAGCAAAAACAACCAGAAGCAAAAACAAAACCGTTCTGATCTTCATCAGGCACCTCCTATATTTTGGTAATTCATCCCCTCTCAATCAAAAAAACCAGATAACCGATATAAAGTAAAATAAAAACTACCCCTTCCCACCGGTCAAGAGTACGCCGGTTGCCGGTAAACATAAAAAAGAACAAAAGTAAACTTGCCCCTATCAACACTAAAATATCCGTATTGATCTGCCCGGTTAACGGCAGAGGCTTGATTAATGCCGAAATTCCCAAAATGAAAAAGATATTGAAAATGTTTGAACCAATAATATTGCCGACGGCGATATCGGAATTTTTCTTGCAGGCGGCAACCGCTGAAGTGGCTAACTCCGGCAGAGATGTTCCTATAGCAACGATGGTTAAGCCGATGAACGACTGGCTGACTCCTAAACGGCTGGCAATATCTACAGCCCCCCTGGCTACTAAATTACCCCCGAAGGCTAATCCCAAAAGGCCGATTGTGAGCGCGGCAAAAATTTTAACCAGGCTCTTTTTATCTTTATCGGCTTGCTGGTTATTTCGGGAATCTCTGGCTATCGCCGCAAGGTAATAGATAAAAATTCCAAAAAAAGACATAAAAATAAAACCGTCTATCCAACTAATCAGGGAAGAATTTCCTTGATCAAACAAAACATCATTAGCCACTACCCCCAGGATGACTGCCGCAAGAAGGCTGAAAGGAATCTCTTTCCAAACCGTGCCTCTGGCAACAGTCAGGGGATAAATCAAAGAAGCTACGCCCAGAATAAAAAGTAAGTTAAAAATGTTGCTTCCCAATATATTCCCGATAGCAATCCCGGAATTCCCCTGTATGCTGGCAAATAGATTTACAAACAGCTCCGGGGTAGACGTGCCGAAGGCTACTACAGTCAAGCCGATTACCAAATCCGTAACTTTTAATCTTTTTGCTAGGAAGCTTGCACCTTCAACCAGAAAATCAGCTCCCTTGACTAGCAAAACAAAACCAATACTGAACAGAGATATCGAAATTGCCATATAAACTAACCTAGTTTACTCTTACAGCCACAACTTTAATAAAATCAGCGGCGTCTTCAATTTTATCAGTCACTCCTTCTAAATACTCGGCCAATTGATAAGTCAAAAGAAGACTGGTCGGCTCAAGCCGCGCATGGATAATTACCCCAATCAAAACTTTTTTTTGTTCATCGGCAGAATGCTCTATATGGTCTACCTCTTCACAATCCTTAAGAGATTTCTTAAAATCATTACTGATTAATGATTGGATAGCCTCTCTAAGTTTGGTAATAGAGTTGAAAATCAAATCCGTAGCCAAAGAAATATTTTCCAATACATTGTCAGGAAGTTTCTGTTCAATAAACCCCAGTAAGCGGGCCGCTCCATTGGTCCAATCGGCTATCCTGTCCAAAGACTTAACAAAATGCATTAAATCCTCGCGGTCAGGAGCAACTAATAAACCCTCCGACAATTCATTAACCATTTTTTTTCTAAGTTCATCGGCCTGGCGTTCGCACTCGCTTACCTTTTCAATGGCTTCGTTTTTTTCCCGGTTATTACCGGCAACAAAGGCTGAAATTGCCTTTTTAAACCAGTCTACAGTCTGATAAGTAATTTCCACATGTTTCTTGGCATCTTCTAAAACCAATTCCTCCTGCTTCATCCCAAACCATCCGAATATGTTTTTAGGCCTTTCCATTTCAACTCCTCCTTTTATCTAAAAAACAATTTAATAAACCTTATAGTCAAGTACGACAAAATACCGCTGGCTAAAGGAGTAAGGCTCCAAACCAGGATTATTTCGCCAATCAATCTTTTATTTATCATTTTTATGCCTTTAACCAAGCCTACACCGGCGACTGCTCCGATAATAGAGTGGCTGGTTGAAACCGGTATCCCAAAAATTGTATAGACATGTACATTTATCCCGCTGGCTATCTCAGCCACGATAGTCATTAAGGGAGTTAATCGGGTAATTTTAAATCCGATTGTCTGAATCACTTTCCGGCCCAAAGTTATAATTCCAATGACTATCGCAATCGCTCCGAAAGCTGCTGCCTGTTTTGAGCTCATTATTCCAACTCCGGCAAGCACCCCAGTAGCATTGGCAACGTCGTTTCCGCCCCAGGTAAAAGCTAAATAAATACTAGTGGCAAATATAAAAAAGGTTACCACCGGATCATGGAACTTCCTGGGCACAACCATATAAAATAGCCTACGGAAAGGCCTGAATAAAAGATAGGAAAGTATTGCCGCGCCGATCGGCGTAAGAAACCAGCAAATAAAAATATCCAGTAATTTCTTCCAGATAACCGGTGCTCCGATGGCCAACCCGGCTCCTCCTACTGCGCCTACTATAGAGTGGCTGGTTGAAACCGGCAGGCCGCGCATAGTAGCTATGATTACCCAGGTACCCGCACCAAAACAGGCGGCTAAAGCAACCAATAAACTCAGCTGGGGCTCCAATTGGTCCAAAGCAACTATACCTTTACCTACTGTCTTGATTACTTTCGAGCCTAAAAGTATTGCCCCTAAAAAGCTAAAAACGCAGGTAATAGCTATTCCCTGCTTAAGAGTCATCTTGCCCGAACCAATATCTGCACCTACGCAGTTGGCAGCATCATTTGCACCGATAGCCCAGCCGATATACCCCCCGCAGAGAAGCGTTAAGCCCAATAAAATAATTTCCATACTTTTACCTTATTTTACTATCCGAACGGTGTGCTGGCCATTTTTCAAAAGCCTTCTCATGATATGTGGATATGCCGCCAAAAAGTTTCCAAACGACCTCGGCTGCAAAAAACATTGTATAAGAAAAAAATATTTAAGCAATAGTAATCGGTGCCACTTCCTCCAGAATAGCCCGGTGTTTATGATATCTTTTCTGCCAAAAGCCTTTCCGAAAATACCAGAACATCGCCACTCCCTGGACAACATCAGAAGCATTTATCCCCAGCCAGATACCGTTAGTCCCCATGCCAACCGCTAAAGCCAATATGTAGGCGATCGGGATACGTAAACCCAGCTGAGTAATCCCGGTCATTACTGCCGGAGCAATGGTGTCTCCGGCTCCGGTCATGCCCCGGCCAAGAATCAAGGCTGAAGCTAAAAAAGGCAGGGTGACCGCAACAAAACGTAAAAGGCTAGTTCCGATTTTGATTACCTCGGGATGATTATTAAAAACTCCAATTATTTGGGGGGCGAAAATAAAAAACAAAACTGCCGCCGGGATCACGATCAACTGGTAATATTTTAAAGTGTCTTTGCCTGACTGCATAGCCCTCTGGGGCTGGCCAGCACCCATGTTCTGGCCGATCAAGACTGCGGTGGCTATACCCATACCCATACCCACCATCATCACTGCCATTCGTAATCTCAAGGCTATCCCGAAAGCGGCTAAGGCTGCTGCTCCGAAGGAAGCCACTAAACGGACCAAGAGAAGAAGTGATACCTGACGCAGCAATACTTCAAAAGAAGCGAAGAACCCTATCCTGACCATCCGGCCGATAACGCCAAAATTAATCTTAAAAGCTTTTTTGCTAAAATGCAGGCTGGAATGGCCGAAAATAAGATGCCCTAAAAGAATTAATACTCCGGCGGCCTGGCTGATAACTGTAGCTACAGCTGAACCGCTGACCCCCATTCCCGGGAAAAAACCGATCCCAAAGATAAACAACGGATCAAGAATAATATTGAGCAGGTTGGCGAAAATAAGGACCTTTAAAGGCACTACTACGTCTCCGGACCCTCTCAAAGACTGGGTAAAGCCGACAAACAGAAATATAAAAATAGACCAGACAAAACTTATTTTAAGGTAGCCGTAAGCAACTGGAATAATCTCAGGGGTTGCCCCGAATATCCGTAAAAGCCAAGTGGTCCCGAAAATCCCGGTAAAAACCATGACCAAAGAACAGATAACACTAATGGCAATAGTCTGGAAAAGTACATTATCAGCGCTAAGATAATCTTTTTTACCGGTAAAGTGAGCCACTAAAGCCGTGGTTCCGGTGGAAATACCGATTGCCATCATCATGATGATGGCAATGATCACCCCGCAAATAGACAAAGCCGCTACAGCCACATAACCCAGGCGCCCGACAAAGAAAAGGTCTACCAGGCTGAATAAATCATGTAAAAGAGCGCTGGCTATCATCGGTCCGGCCAGCTTCCAAAGCGACAATCGCAGATTGCCTTTGGTAATACTGTCATTTACCTTACGCAAACGGGCATTGTTCATGTTTTAAAATTTAAAAATCGGGTGAATCCAGAAAACCCGATTAGGCGGATATTATAACAGGAATGCTTTAATTTGTGGAGTAATTTAAAACCGGCAGCTACTTAACTTTTGAGCGCTTACTACTACAAAACCACCCTTCCCAAAACCTGCCTGAAAAAATAAGGGATGTAACCTAAATAGGTTTTCATCTAATTTTGCCTACATCAACGCACCAGAAATTTTGACTTTACGCGGCTCGCGGCAAAAAATTCCTTAGTGAATTTTAAAGCAATTTTATGGTCAAAAGATTTACAGGAAAAAACATTAAGATAAGAAACGCGCCAGTGTTCGCTAAAATGCCCGGTTATCGAACTGGTTTCAATAAATTGTAAAAGTGAATAGCCCTTGGTCTGAGCTTTTTGTAAGCCAAAATAAGGAAGATGCAATTTACCGTATTTCTCCATATCGATTAATTTACAAAGACGATCGACATATTCTCTAATTTTTTTCTTAGACTTCATAGTTTTTAAATCACAATCATACAAGTCCATAATCAGTTCATACCCGAATGCCTTCTGCTCCATCTCTACCTCCTTTTAAAATTGATTAATATTTCAAAAACGTAATAAATAATCGGCTATTGCCCGATAAAGAGTGCTTACTGCAAGTATTGAACAGTGCAAATGGTCTTCGGGCAAACCTTTTAACTGCTGGATAACCTCACCGGCTGAAATATCCAAAGCTTGATTAATAGCCTTATTATAAGCTAAATAGGCAACCATCGCAGCACAAGCCCTTGTAGCACCACAGCCTTCTGTGTAATATTTGATATCAGCAATCCTGTCATCTTCGATTATCAAATAAAACTCCATCGAATCCCCGCACGGCCCTTTTAAGTAGGCTGAACCAGTAGGATCATTCATCCTGCCGAAAAACCTCGGATCATTTAAAAGATTGATCACCTCTTTAGGATAGCCGATAGTTTTTTCTTTATTATTCTCATTTTCCATATGGGTATATTCCCGCCAGCGATTCTTTGTCTACACAGATGTGTATTAGTTTTTATCCTGGAAAATCGGCATATTCCGGGTATTAACCGGTAATTTAGACTCGCTGATAAACACTTTATAACTTCCTAAATGAACGCATTGCCCGCCAGACTTATTTGAAAAAAGGTATTGTTTTCTAATATCCAGGTTTTTAACTACGCCGCTTTCGTCAGCGTAAGCAGAAACAAAGTCCATTCCCGCTTTCGTCAAGACAAAAACAGGTATTTGCTCGGAAAGCTGACATTTGGCTAAAGGCCCAATCATCTGTCTTATATCGAAAGAAGCACAACTCCACACCAAATCAGCGTAATCGCGTACCAAAGTTATCTTATCTTTAGCCAGGCCGGTCGTACATACTACCAATAAAATTATTCTAACGCCGCTTTCTTTCTCCAACAAACGTAATGCTTTTAAATCCTCAGCTGAATTACCACATACAGTAACAGCAATGGTTTTATATCCTGCTTTTATCGCCTCCTTAACTCCCCGCACCTGATCGATAAGCGCGTTTTCAAATATCACTTGGCAGCCAACAGTTTTAAGTTTCTTAATGATCCTTTGGATGGGTGAAGTTAACAATAGGCTATTCATTCGGGCGCCTATACCCTGGACAATTTCCGGTTTATTCGTAATAACCGTCCCCGCCCCTTCACAAACTACAACTGCAGCGTCTATCGCGCCTTTTTTTAACGCAAACATGAGCATCTCTGAGGCGCCATACCGAATCGCAACATCATCAAATGAAATTTTTCTCTCATCGGTAAAGAAACCATAGTCTTTTATTTTTGACTCAATCACTTTTTTTATCGAATCTTTAATAGCTTCCTTATCGTTAACCCGAATACCACTAAAATCCTTATATAGATGTTCTGCCAGTGGGCAAAAAGCAAGTGTTGGCTCGGTAATATTAATAACCTTCCCATGCGAGACGCTCACAAAAGATGAAAAATATTTTAGTACATGGATATCCCGTCTATCCATAAAATCCTTATTCTAAACTTGTAATTTTTCCCAAATTCTGCGAATCTCATCCTTAACTGCCGTATCCTTATATTCAATAATAGTCTTAGCTTCAACCATAGCTTCCACTACTGCTTTATCGAAAGGAATTTCTCCAATTAAATCGATATTGTTATCCTGGCAATACTGTTCAATTTTATCGGTCATCTCTGAATTAAGATCATATTTATTTACAACTACTTTGACTGAAATTCCAAAATGTTTAACTAGTTTAATAACCCTGTCGGCATCATGCAAACCTGACAATGTTGGCTCGGTAACAACTACAGCACAATCTACACCCGAAAGAGACGCTATGACCGGACAACCTATCCCCGGGGCACCATCAACAATGACCCAATCGCAATTACTATTATCTGCTAATTCTTTTGCCTGTTTTCTCACCAAAGAAACAAGCTTGCCTGAATTTTCCTCGGCTATACCCAGCTTAGCGTGAACCATCGGGCCAAAACGAGTATCAGAGATAAACCACTCGCCTGAAGTATTTTCTTCCATCCTGATAGCGCCTGCCGGACAAGCAAAACTACAAAAGGCACAACCTTCACAAGAAATAGGGTCGATAATAAAATCCTTACTTATGGCAGCAAAACGGCATAATTCAATACATTTACCGCACTGAATGCATTTAGCCTTATCGATAACTGCTGTTTTGCCGCTTCTAAATTCATGCTTTTCTTTGATAGACGGCTTCAGCAAAAGATATAGATCGGCCGCGTCCACATCACAGTCAGCCATAACTTTATTCTTCGCCAGCGCCGCGAACGCGCCCGTAATCACAGTCTTGCCGGTTCCACCTTTTCCGCTTATGACAACAATTTGTTTCATTCTAATTTAATAAACCTTTAATCTTATTAAAAAGCTCTTCAAAATCTTTTCTGTATTCGGGAAACGTTTTCACAATCGGTTCACCTTTAGAATAGGCAACTGCTATCTCCTTTTTAAAGGGTATACGCATAAGAATAGGAATATCCTCCTTTTCGCAATACTCGTCTGTTTTTTCATTGCCCAAATCCGAGCGGTTAATCACGATTCCAAAAGGCACTTTGAGCTTACGTAAGACTTCCACGGCCAGCATTAAATCGTTCAAGCCAAACGGTGTCGGTTCGGTAACCAGTACGCAAAAATCGCTTCTTTTTATCGTTTCGACTACAGGACATGATGTACCGGGAGGGGCATCAATAACGACTGTACGCGTTGGATTAATATGTTTTTTTATTTGCCTTATGACCGGCGGAACCATCGCTTCACCTATATTCAATCGCCCGTGTATAAATTGAATAGCTCCAGCTGTGCCTATTTCAATTTCGCCTATTTCCTTATTTACTTCCTTTATCGCGCTTTCCGGACAGAAATAGGAACAGCTCCCGCAGCCATGACAAAGATTTGAGAAAACCAAGATACTACCCTTTTTGTCTACAGTTCCTT
This sequence comes from Candidatus Omnitrophota bacterium, assembly GCA_018826075.1. Taxonomy (GTDB): domain Bacteria; phylum Omnitrophota; class Gorgyraeia; order Duberdicusellales; family 4484-171; genus JAHKAJ01. The sequence continues at coordinate 40,929 of JAHKAJ010000035.1, read as the reverse complement.
TTATAACCGCGATAGCGTTATAGACGCAAACCTCGCGGCATTTACCGCAATAGTTACACTTATTCTGGTCAATTTCCGGAACCGGGATATAAACTTTTTTGGTTTCTGTTATTTCGGGTTTTAAAAAAATATGGGCATTCGGTTCTTCTACATCGCAGTCTAAAAACTGCACCTCTCCTTTTATAGATAGGGCAAGATTTACAGCTATCGTGGTCTTACCGGTCCCGCCTTTACCGCTGGCTACTGAAATAATCATACTAATTGTTGGTAGGCAATTAAAACTTTCTGAAATCGGCTTTTATATTTTTCTACTCTAAAGCCTTTGGTACTCAAATATTTCTCTATATCTGCTAAGGTAACTTTACTTACTTGATGGATATTGCCTTCATTTTTGTGTATTTTATCCATTAGTTGAAAACCTTCCCTGGTAAAATCACTCAAGATAATTTTACCTTCAAAAGAAAGCACGCGGATAATTTCATCGATAACCTTATATGGATTTATAAGATGATGGAGTGTATTTATAGAAAAAATAATATCAAATATTCCATCTTCAAAACTTAAAGTTTCGCCGTTCTCGATCTTGAATTCAACAAAGCTATCTAAATCAAAATACTTTAAAGTAAGTTTTGCAAAATTCTGTTCTTCCTCGGAAATATCGAAAGTAGTAAACTTATAACCTTGCCTGGCCAGGCTAAACGCAAAATGCCCTTTACCGGTTCCGGCTTCTAAAATATCTCCGTAAAGAGGCTGGGCTTTGGCAATAATAAATTCGCGTTCTTTATCGATATCGCAGCCAAAACTTTTATATAAGGCTTTCCGTTCTAAATACCTCTGATGGTTTTCTAAAACTTCTTTTTCCAATGTTTACCTTTATTCTCTTATTATTGTTGTACCGCATTTAGGACAATTCATACTTTCTTTTTCTATTTTTTTGGCGGCATGCCAAATTTTGAACCCACACTCGGAGCAGCTGCGGGTTTATATTTTCCGTTTTTGTAGCCGTCGATCGCTTCTCTTACCGTTCCGGAAACTCCGGTGTATATACTGATTCCTGCGGCTGATAAGACCTGATGCGCGTTGGGCCCGACGTTTCCGGTAATAACGACCTTGACTCCTTTGGATACCGCAAACTGACCTGACTGAATACCAGCTCCACCCTGAAACTGAGCGTTTGCATTCTCCTGCGCTTCAAAATTACCGTTATCAATATCGAAAAAAATGAAATTCTGGCACCGGCCGAAGCGAGGGTCAACTTTGGAATCCAAAGTTTTACCTTCTGAAGTAATACATATTTTCATTTAAACCTTCCTTTTTAATAACAGCTTTCGCCAAGGCCATGATCCTTACAAGCGTCAAGGCCTCCTAAGGTATTGTTCATAAAATCATCAATAGCTTTTTGCACATTACCGGAATAGCCGAATACCTGTACCCCGGCTTGCGAAAATTTCTGCTGGGCACCCATCCCCATGCCTCCAGCAATAACATGGGTAACTTTGTACTTCAATATCTCATCCACCGCTACACATCCACCTCCGCCATGCGAAGCGGTATTCGGCACAATGCGAGTACCTGTAATCTTCTTCTTATCCTCATCAATATCGGCCAAGAAGAAAAATTTGCACTGTCCAAAATGCGCACAGACATTACCCTGCACACCATTCTCATCTTCTAACACAACTCCAACTCTCATATTTCAATCTCCTTCCTTAATTAATCTTTAAAACAACTATTTCCCCGCTTCTTGTTTACCCTCTAGATCCTGGACACGTGCCTGTACAGCCTCAAGCTCATCTTTAAGATAATCGGCCTGATCTTTAAAAATCGCTAATTCATTCTCCTTTAATCCTATGCGGCCAAAACCGCCAAACGCCTGCATGCCTCTTTGAGCCCTCATCCATCCCGAAAAACCTGTTGCGTAAAAACAATTCCTGTGCCCGCGGCCGCCATCTCTTCTGAAGAATCCACGCTCAACTCCTTGCCTTGCGCCTGTGCCGTTTAGATTAACCGCACAATACCCTCTTCCACCCCCTGTCATCCCACCTTGCCCCATAGGACCTGTTCCGTCAAAACCCGGCATATTGCACCTCCGTTTAGTTAGTGAAAACCATTTCCATTATCAGAGAAAAAAATATAGCGGTTATTTCTTACCGCTACATTTGCCGCATAAGCCGTAAAATTGGATAACGTGATTAGTAATCTGAAAATTATATTTAGCGCCTAAACCTTTCTCGGTTTCTCTTAAGAGTTCTACCTCTTCATCGATAAAGTCCGTATAATCAACCACTTTGTTGCAATCGGTGCAAACTAAATGATGGTGATGATGCGCGCCTTCAGGCCCTTCAGCTAACTCATAACGCGCTCTTCTATCCCCAAAATCAAGCTTATGCACCATGCCAAGGTTAGACAACACCTCCAATGTCCTATAAATAGTGGTAAGCCCAACATTAGGATAGCGGGAATGAATCTTCATGTAGATATCTTCAGCGCTTAAGTGGCCTTCGGATTTAGACAAGATATCAAGGATAGCCTCCCGGCCAGCCGTGAGTCTGTATCCACAACCCTTGAATTTTCCATGCCACCACCCTTGTCCTTGGCAATTACCTCTTGGCATTTATTTCTCCTTAATAGAAATGGTTTCCGTTATCAATTATACCCAGATACGCTACTCTGTCAAGTATTTTTTAATGAGGCCAATATTTTTTCAAGCTGAAAGAGCACAAAAAAATATTAGGCCGAATTAATCCCGCCGAGGTTGCGGAAAATTATCGAAGAGAATTTACCGCATATTTAGCCGAGGCGGGATAAGACAGCCCCTACCTCACACACCCGGATCTAAGTTATTCTCTTCATCTTACGTATATAAGGCGGTAACGGCCGGCTAAAAGTCGTTATGGGAATATTCATAGGCAGGCATTGTAGCAGTATTAAAACTACCCAAGTATAAAACTAATCTCTAAACCCTGTGATTGCCACCAGTGAAAAAAATTAAGAACTTACCCCAATTTTTACCGGCTTTACCAGTAGGCGGGCGACTATCCAAGCAATAAAAAAAGTAATCATTAATCCCGCCAATCCTGCCAAACCAGTAGCTAACATTTCATTGCTGACAGCCGGAACTATGTAATCAGACAAAGGGCTGATAAAAGTCGGTGATGATTCATGAAGAAACTGGAATTTTCCGGCAACCCACTCTAATCCATCAGGAAAACCGCTAGCAAAAGGGCTTAATACAAACGCGATTATGCCGGCGGCCAGCAAAGGAACCGTGGCCGATCTTCTCTGAGAAACTCTTCCTGGTTCAGAAGTAAAAACATAATAGGCCGCGACAGTAATCAACCCTTCGCCGATACCGATAAAAGCATGGGTACCAAGCATCGCTCCGACAACTTTGAAGAAAGGAATTGTTCCTGAAACCGCTAATTCGATACTACAGGCTAAAGCTGCCATCATCACCGCAAGCCAACTGGTAAGTCCAAGGCTAGCTGCTTGTCGGACCGATTTTATAGGCAAACCTTTACTAAGAAACGCCTGAATAAGCCCTCCCAGGCCAGCACCAATAATAGCCATATTAAGTATATTTGCACCCAATACAATAAATCCCCCATCAGAAAAAACTAAACATTGTGTCGTTACCACAAGCGCTATAGATAAAATACCAAAGGGAATACCCAGCAACGCAGCCGCGAGCACACCGCCAAGTAAATGTCCGGAAGTACCTCCACTAATCGAAAAATTCATCATTTGAACAGCAAAAATTAAAGCCGTGATTGCTGCGAATCGGGAAGCTGCCGGTTTCTCTTTAGATGAAAAAGCCTTCCAAGCTGCTAAGCCAATACCGATAACACTGGCCACCGCAGTAACCGGGCAAATCTGCCCCTGTAACATAGCATTAGGAATATGCATACCTCACCTCCATTATTTATAAACCAAATGAAAAAAATTATTTGACGCTACCTACACTGCTCATTACCAGCTGCCCGTGTTTAATTCCTTTGAGAGCGATTAGCTTATCGGCCAATTCTTTTAATTTGCTGGCTTTACCCTTAAGTGCAACCATCTCTAAGCAATTGTGGTGGTCTAAGTGGACATGCTGGACCGACAATACTAACTCTTCATAGGCATGTTGCAAAGTTACCGATTTATTCATCAGGTCGCGCTTGTGATGATCGTAAACAATGACCAGACAGCCGGCGACCTCTTTATTATCTTCCCAATTCTGGACCACAACACTATTTCTGATCAAAGAACGGACTGCCTGCGAGCGGTTGGGAAATTTATGGGCTTTTACCAAAGCGTCCAGTTCCTTCAACAAATCCTCTTCCAAAGAAACGCCAAATCGTTTTACCCCGTTAGAAAATGGATTTTTCTTTCGAGGGGATTTTTTTCTAACGGGGTTTACCTTCGGCATAGTATTACCTTTTTATAAATAGTAACACTATTCACAATCCTGTCAAGGAAAAAAATCAGGTTCAAAAGTTTCAGGAATGGTTATTTTTCAAGCGTTCAGGATGATGCTTCACTACCTTAGCTTTAATCATGTAGATAACATCAGCGGCGATATAGCCGGCGTGGTCACAAATCCTTTCTAAATGCCTGGCAATCAGGATAAGTGGAACTGCCCGAGGGGCGGTTGCCCCATCTTTAATCATATAATCATTAATAAGTTCATCGTAAATTTTATTACGCAGGCAGTCAGCTTCTGGATCCATCATAATAACTTGCCGGGCCAAATCTTCACTGCGCTTAACAAAAGCATCGATTGCTCCTTTAACCATTTTCCGGCTGACTTCAGCCAATTTAGGTATATCGATTAAAGGTTTAACTAAGGGTTTATCAACGACATCTAAAACCCTCTGGGCGATATTAACTGCCAGGTCAGCAATCCGCTCAAGTTCAGCGTTAATCTTCATGCCGGTAGTAATAAACCTTAGGTCTCTAGCCATTGGCTGCTGAAGCGCTAAAAGATCAATGGCCTCCTCTTCAACCGCAATCTCCAATTCATCAATCTTTTGATCGTCATCGACGACCTTTTGGGCCAGTTTTTTATCTTGGTTTTTTAACGACTCAACTGATTTATAAATCGCTTCTTCAGCTAAAGCAGCCATTTTTAAAATATCATCGTTTAACTTGTTCAAAGCATCGTCAAAACTGCGTTCCATAATCTCTCCTCCTGATTGAGCTTGATAAAACAACTCTTTGATTAAAGTCTTAACTTTCTCTTTAATTATATCACGGACCTGACGAAAACTATCGATATTCTTAGCTTTGGGATCTTCGACGTCCCACTGCAAATGTTTATCTGACGGTAAATAAGGGCACGTATCCTGACAGCCAAGAGTAACTGCTATATCTATATCCTTTTGGGCTAAATAGGCGAACCCTTTAGAAAACGCTCCGCTGATGTCCACTCCGGCTTCCTGCATCACTTTAACTGCTTCAGGATTAACTTTACCTGAAGGGTTTGAGCCGGCGCTATAAGCTTTAATAAAATCTAAACCTGCCTGACGGCTAAACTCCTTAGCCCAACCCTCAGCCATCTGGCTGCGACAGGAATTCTCAACGCAGACAAACAGTATTATAATTTCTTTCATCTCAACCAAACCTCCCGGTAATATAATCTTCAGTTATTTTTTTAGAAGGACTAGTAAAAATCTTATTGGTTAAATCATATTCTATTAATTCGCCAAGCATTAAAAAAGCAGTTTGATCAGAAATCCGGGCAGCCTGCTGCATATTGTGAGTTACGATAATAATGGTATATTTTTCCTTTAGCCTCTGGATCAACTCCTCTATTTTTAAAGTAGCCGTGGGGTCTAAAGCCGAACAGGGCTCGTCAAAAAGAATCACCTCCGGTTCGACTGCCAAAGCCCGGGCAATGCAAAGCCGCTGCTGCTGGCCGCCGGATAAAGCTAAAGCGCTTTTGTACAAACGGCCGCTGACCTCTTTCCACAAAGCCGCATCCTTAAGGCTGCGTTCTACCTTTTCGGCCAGATAGTCCCGGTCTTTTATGCCGTTGACGGCCAGGCCATAACTGACATTTTCAAAGATCGACTTGGGAAAAGGGTTGGGCTTTTGAAAAACCATCCCTACTCGCCGGCGCAATTCGACCACATCGACCTGCGGCTCGTAGATATTCTGTCGGTCCAGGCGGATTTTTCCTTCCAAGCGGGTATTAGGAATAAGCTCGTTCATCCGGTTAAACAGCCGGATCAAAGTAGATTTACCGCAGCCCGAAGGCCCGATGACCGCGGTGACTTTATTTTTATAGACCTCAAAACTAATATCTTTCAAAGCCTGCTGTTTACCATAAAAAAAATTGACTGTTTCCAGCCTGATCTTTAACTCAGATTCCATAACGACTCCTTTGTTGTTGACGTAAAATGATGGCGAAAGACGAAACTAACAATACCAGAATTAATAAAATAAAAGCGCAGCCATAAGCAATCTTAACTTGAAATTCAGGATGTACCCCTTCAGTCATTAAAGCGTAGATATGGTAAGGTAAAACCATGGTTTCAGATAGCGGCGATTTGGGAAAACCCCGCATATAGAAAGTGCCGGCGGTGAAAAGAATCGGTGCGGTTTCTCCAGCCACCCGGCCGATACTTAAAATAACGCCGGTTAAAATACCGGGCAAAGAGCCGGGAAGCACTACCTTTTTTATAGTCTGCCATTGGGTCGCGCCCAAAGCCAGGGAAGCTTCACGGTGAGATTGGGGAACCGCTATCAAAGCCTCCTGGGAAGCCGAGATAATGTTAGGTAAAACCATTATCCCTAATGTAAGGCATCCGGAAAGAATCGAAACGCCGAAGCCAAAAAACTTTACAAAAACCGCCAGGCCAAAAAGGCCAAAAACCACTGAAGGTACTCCGGCTAAATTGTTGATACTTATCCGGATAAGGTTGACGATTGTCTTTTTGGGGCTGTATTCGCAAAGATAGATCGCACAAGCCACCCCTAAAGGCAAAGCTACCAGCACTGAACCCAGCATGAGGTAAAAGGTGCCTACGATTGCCGGGGCTACGCCGCCTTTAGTCATCGCTTCCCGGGGCACATCAGTCAAAAACTGCCAGGAAATTATCCCGGCCCCCCGGACAGCAATAAAGTATACTAAGGAACCGAGAAAAAATAAAGTGATCAGCATCATCGAAAAAATCAAACTAAAGCCTATTTTCTGGTCTAAGCTCTTATTCATCTTCATCGGCCCAACCCCAGTTTTAAACGGAAGCGGCGGCTGATTATCTCAGCGGCTATATTAAAAACTAAAGTCACCAGAAACAAAATCATCCCGATGGCAAACAAAGCCTGAAAATGCGGGCTGCCGGTTACTGCTTCGCCCATCTCAGCGGCAATAGTTGCGGTCATCGGCCGTACCGGCTCAAAAAAAGACTTAGGGATTACTGCTGCGCCGCCACAAACCATCAATACAGTCATAGTTTCTCCTACTGCCCGGCTCATCCCCAAAATAACCGCGGTGGAAATGCCTGAACCGGCTGCCGGTAATGTTACTTTGACTAAAGTCTGCCAGCGGTTAGCACCCACGGCAAACGAGGCCTCGCGAAAACTCTTGGGAACAAAACTCAAGGCGTCTTCGGCAATACTGCAAACCGTAGGAGTAGCCATAACCCCCAAAATCAAACTGCCGGTAAAGGCAGTAAGGCCTACCGGAATGTTAAGTAATTTCTGCAAGAAAGGGGCTACTACTACCATGCCAAAAAAACCAAAAACAATAGAAGGGATGCTGGCTAAGATCTCGATGGCCGGCTTTAAAAAAGCTCTTTGTTTTGGACCGGCCAATTCATTCAGATACAGAGCACTGCCTATACCCAAAGGAACGCAAACCAAAAGAGCCCCGGCAGTAACCCATAAAGAACCTAAAATCAACGGTAAAATTCCGAAATCCGGCGGGTCATAAGTCGGGTACCAATACTTACCGAAAAGAAAATTCAGCGGTTTTACGATTCTGAAAATCGGCAGGCCTTCTTTGAACAGGACAATAGTGATCCCGATTAGAAAGACTAACGAAGAAAAAGCCAAAACCGCAAAAATCTTTTTATGAATATCCGATTTGCCCATAGCCGCCCTTTATTGAACCAGGGGCAGGACAGAGAATGCCTGTCCTGCCCCTAACACCAAAGGAAAAATTAAATGAACAGTTAATTGTTTACTTTAAACCTACGTAACCATTTTTCTCAACTAGATGCTGCCCTATCTCACCAGTCACAAATTCGATAAACTCTTTGACTAACCCTTGAGGCTTACCGTTAGTATACATAAACAACGGCCGGGCCAAAGAATATTCTCCGGAAAGAACTGTCTCTTTTGAGCACTCGATACCCCCCACGGTTAAAGCCTTTACCTTATCAGTAACAAAGCCTAAACCGACATAGCCGATTGCCCCCGGGGTTTTAGCTACAACAGTAGCCACAGCCTGGTTAGAAGCTTCCAACAAAGCATCAGGACGGGTCTTAGCTTTAGACAAAGCCAGCTCGGTGAAAGCCTCAAAAGTACCGGAAGCTGAATCGCGGCCGATAACCACTATCTTGCCGCCAGAAGCGCCAAGCGATGACCAATGAGATATTTTTCCGGTATAGATATCCTTAATCTGACTTTTGGTCAAAGCGGTTAAAGAATTCGAAGGGTGAACGATTACCACGATCCCATCCATAGCCACGACATGAGCCTTAGGGCTAACTCCCCGGCTGGCTGCCTGAGCTAACTCGCTGTCTTTAATCGGCCGTGAAGCATTACCGATATCAGTAGTCCCGTCAATGATCGCCGCGATACCCACGCTTGAGCCGCCGCCCTGAACCGAGATATCGGCTCCCGAATTATCGTCCATAAAAGATTCCGCACAGGCTTGAGCAATCGGAAGCACGGTAGTTGACCCTTTAATCGTAAGGCTTTCAGCAAAACAGGGTGTCAGAAACACCGTAGCTGCGGCTGTTAACAAAAATATTTTTTTAACCCAAACCATTTCTTCCTCCTTCTTTTAATTAAAATTTCACATTCCAATCAACCTGGACCAAAGTTTCAGGAGCCTTGGCCATTCCTATTTTTTCAGAACGGTATACATCTATACCTAAAGAAGTATTCTTGCCTAACCCAAAACTCAACTCTGTTTCATAGCTTCTTATAGCTGTTGCACCGCCGTAACGGTCAGAATCAGGCAAAACATCGAGCACCGCGTCTTTACCCAGCATGGCATAGATATACTTAAGCTGCCAATCCCCCCATTTACTAATTTTCTCATGGCCCAGCTTAAACCCGGCAGAAAAACCGCTGGCCTTCTCGGAAACATCAAAATTATTAACATATTCGGCTAACAACTTAAGTGACTCAACATTCAATCCCAGCGCATTAAAAGGCTGTATCACTTTAACTTCTAATGCCGGATTAATCATCTGGTAATCATAGGTGTATGGTGTTGTTCCGTTATCGGTGTTTCCGGTATTGCTCTCCGCTGAATAACCGCTGCTTACGTGGCCTTTAAGATTATGAAAGGCCTGAAGAGAAACCGCGCCTTTTAAAGATAGATTGTCATTAATTTTGTGGCTTATCCCCGGCTGAATAATATAGGCCATCGGAGCGTCGTAATCTGAGCTGGAATCGTCATCAACCAGCAATACGCCGGCATTCAAAAAGCCCTGGGTATTTGAGCCGAGTTCTTTATTAAATTGGGATATTACTCCTTCAGGGGTGATATCCGAATCCCAGACTAAATCTGTAGGCATCCAAAGCGCATCAGCCAAAAGCATTTTTCCTCCTACAAGATTGAACCAACTTAATGGGCTGTATTTTGCGTAAGCATAATCAAGTACCAGGGCTTTCTTAAGATTACTATCACCAAGGGTTACATTGGTAGAGCGCGGGTCTCCGCTGCCGCTGGCTATGCCTACTCCGGCTAAAAGCTTTTCATTTACTTTGCCTTCCAGTCCCAGGCGTAAACGGACACGGCCGATAGTCGTATCTTTGTTGTAATTATTGGCTGATTTTTGGTGTTTTTCCTGGCCCCTTAAACGAAAATCTCCTTTTAATTTAATGGCCTGAACCCAAGCAGGTAATGCCTCGCTCTTTCCTTGAGCAAGCTGAGCCTTCATTTCCTCCTGGGTCTCGGTTAAGATCTGGCGGGCCTCACCGTGGCTGATCACCCCTTTTTCTACCAGTTTTTCAACCAAGATATCAATCTCACCGGCCCAGGCTGGATAAGCGCTGAACCCGGCCAAGATCAACCCGCTGGCTACAAGTAAAATTATTTTTCTCATCATCAAACCTCCTTTCCAAATTAATTACTTGAATCTCTAAACTGGTAGAACCCTCGCCTTACCTTTCGCAACCGCTCAAAAAGTTCTTGTTGGCAGTAATAATCTTCTTTCTCTAAATAATCTAATACTGTCTGCAAGTTGGAGATTTGCGAACGCAAATAGCTGGCAATGTAATCCTTTTGTAATCCTGAGATCTTCTTACTAATCTTCATCTTCACCTCCTTTATTTTTGTATTTGCTTTATTGCCAATAAAAATATACAAAAATTATGTGAAGATAAGATTACAAAAATGTGAAATTTTGGTGAATTTTATTGGCCGGATTTTAGGGAAAATAGGCTAAATTTTAAGCCTTGGGGAGGATGAAACTAAAAGTAGAGCCTTGGCCTTCTATGCTCTGAACAAAAACTTCGCCATTGTGGGCTTGAATGATATGCTTAACGATTGAAAGCCCCAGGCCGGTACCGCCAAGCTCGCGGGAGCGGGCTTTATCCACGCGGTAAAAACGTTCAAATATCCGGGGTAAATCTTTTTGAGGAATACCTATGCCGGTATCAGAAATATTCACTCTCACAGCTTCTCCGGCGTCTTCTGCGGATATGGTTATCTGGCCTTGGGGACGGTTATACTTCACAGCATTATCTATGAGATTGAACAATACTTGTTTTATTCTGGCTTCATCAACTGCTACCTTCGGCAAATCATCAGGTATGTCTATGCTGACTTTCAATGATCTATCTTTTATTTTTAAATTAACCAAAACTTTTTTTACAATCTCCGAAAGTTTATAGGAATTTTTATCCAGAATAAGTTTACCCGATTCAATTTTAGAAAGGTCTAAGAGGTCATCGATTAAACTAGCCAGCCTATTGGAATCAGAAAGGATAATTTCTAAAAAATCTCTGGCATTTTTCTTATCCTCTAACGCTCCCTGGAGCAAAGTTTCAGCATAACCCTTAAGCGTCGACACCGGGGTGCGCAGCTCATGCGATACGTTAGCCACGAAATCCTGGCGCAGCCTTTCCAACTTTCTTAAATTGCTAACGTCATGGAAAACTAAAACTGCTCCTTCGCTGTTTTTGTCTTTACCAATAGCTGCAGCGTGTACCAGAAAAACTCTTTCTTCGGGAAGCAAAACCGAGATCTCCCGGCTGATAAGTTCCTGGTTCGAATTTAAAACAATATCGACTATTCCCTGAATCTCGATATTGCGTATCGCCTCAAGCGGCTTTTTTCCCAAAGGATCCTCATCGATCTTTAAATAATCCTTAAGTGCCTGGTTCATTAACAAAATCTTACCCTTGATATCCACAACCATGACCCCTTCGAGCATACTTAAGAATACTGCCTCTAAGCGGGATTTGCTGTAATTGACCTCTTCGATCCTGGCTTTTACCTTTTCCGACATATTATTGATAGCCTCGGCTAAATCACTAATTTCATCGTTAAGCCGGCAAATTATCTTTTGACTAAAATGGCCCCGGGAAATGTCTTTAGCCTTAAGAGATATCTCCCGAATTGGGTTGGAAATGAAGTTGGAAGCCAAAAAACTAACCAAAACCGCCAAGATGAAAGCTAATAAAAGCGAAAGGATCAAAGTCTGCCTCAAACGATCGGATATCTGGCCTATCTCTGAAAGGGGAATAGACAAACGAATTATTCCCTGCTTAGAACCTTGGCCGTAAACTGAAGTTATATAAAGCAAATCTTTTTTGACGGTATTACTGAAACGCCGGCTTTCGCCGCTTCCGGATTTAATGGCCTGCTGGACTTCCGGCCGGTAAAGGTGGTTTTCAACCTTTAATAGAGAATCCCCCTCTAATTCAGAATCACCATAAACTACGCCGTCAAACCCAATAATTGTAGCTCTAAGGCCCAAATCTTTTCCGATATCATCGGCGGCAACATCTAAATCGTAAGTTGTGATATTTTTCGAAGACTCTAGCTCTAGATATGTCCGGCTTAAAGCGATTTGTTTAGCAAGGTTAGTTTTTATACGCTGATAGGTAAATTTTTTCAGATTGCTATTGAGGTAAAAATAAACCCCGGAGAGAATGACTGCAGTAATTATTACGAAAATAAAAGTAATTTTATAATGGATACTTATCCTCAAAAATCAACCCTCCTCACTAAAGCGGTAACCGACACCCCTGATGGTTTCGATTAATTTACCGGCTTTACCTAATTTTTGCCGAAGGCGTTTGATGTGAGTGTCTATGGTACGGGTGGTAACGTCAGCAGCAATATCCCAGACCTCTTCAAGCAAAGAATCTCTTGACTGCACCCGGCCTTTCCTCTGAATAAGCTTGACTAACAGCTTGAACTCCATCTGGGTCAAAACTACTTCTTTTTTATCCAAGATGACCTTATGGCGGGAAAGATCTATGGTTAGCCTGTCAGCAGTGAAAATATTTTTTACTTCTTCTTTAATCCGCCGGCGCCTTAAAATCGCCTTTATCCTAAGAGTGAGCTCCCGAGGGCTAAACGGCTTTACAATATAGTCATCCGCCCCCAATTCAAAACCCACTACCTTATCTACTTCTTCACCTTTAGCGGTAAGCATAACTATCGGGATCGAAGATAGCCGCTTGTCTTCTTTAATCAGCTTACAAGTCTCAAAGCCATCGATTTTTGGAAGCATTATATCCAAAATGATTAAATCAACGGCCTGCTTATCTAGGATCTCTATAGCTTCTTCGCCGCTAATCGCAGTAAGGCAGCTGAACCCAGCTTTTTCCAAATTGTATTTGACCAGCTGGGAAATAGGCTTATCGTCTTCAACTATCAGAATCCTATTGCCTGACATTTTTCTTTACAAGTCAGTTTCAGCAATCCAGGCGCCGTGCAGATTGCAATGCTCGACAACCGAAAGTTTTCCGCTTTCCGCTTTAAGGTGCAGGGCGGCTGCCGGATTGAGTTTTTCGGGAGTTAAATGTACCCGGGCTAAAAACTCTTTATCCAGGTAAAAATCGATAGTAGTAATATAATGCTCGACAAGCATCGGGTGCTGGATCTTGCCCACTTTGGCATGTACATCCTGACAACCTTCAGGGATAAGGCCGCACTTTCTGGCGATAGTTATAACCGGAGTATGTTTTTCGCTTAAATTTACCTCATCCTCGGCTGTTTTGATAGCCTTGGGGTCTTCTTTAAAGGCGGAAGCCGGAGCGCCGCAAACCGGGCACTTCTCGGGAGCTTTCCCATTTATCGAAATATAACCACAGACTTTACAAACTATTCCTTTCATAGTCTCTTGCCCCCCTTACTTATTCCCGCTGTAATATACGCCTACCCTTCATTCTCAGTTATATATTTAAAACTATAACGCGCTTTGGAAAGTTTCTGAAATAATTTTTCATCATGGATAACTACCGGAGAAGTATCAATAAGTTTAGAAAGCCCTTCCCAAAAACCAAACCAACCCAAAGGCATAAGAAAAATACCCATAATCTGGATAGTTATCTCGGTTGCAAACTTAAAGTAAGTAGCCAAGGTTAAAAAACTTAAGGAACAGATACCGATGAGAACAAAAATAACCCCGCGCAGGCGGATTTTTACGATCAGCTTCTTTTTTTGTAACAATTTATGACGAAAGTGTTTCTTCAATCTTTGAATAACCATCTTCTCCGAAGCTTCATCTTTTAAGGAAAAAGGGGCGTAGATAGTGATGATAAACTCTCCAGTACGGGTTTCTTTATAGCGTTTCCTCAACTCATCAAGAAAGTCTTCGGAAACTGTCCGCTCGGTTAGCGGCCGGGGGTCAAAGTCGGAAAAAATATCATCCCAGCTGTCAATGACAATGCCGATTTCCTTTAAATCCTTGGCCCGTTGTTCGGTTATTTTACTTGGACTATCCATATCCCGGCTATTTTATCGCAAAAAGTAAACTAAGCAAGCTTATTGACAATTCTATGAATATGATACAATAAGTGAGGCTTGTCCGCCGAAGGCGAGCTTAGCCGAACTTACCCAGCACTAATTTTGGTAAAATTAGTGCTGGGTTTAATTCAACTAAGTTTTTTTTAAAATAGTAATTTCAAAAAAACCAAGTTTCATTAAATGACTTACACCGATTTAAAGCCCGGGGTTGCTTTTATGTATCAAGGTAACCCTTATATTGTGGTTTCCGGACAATTCCACCGGATGCAGATGCGCAAAGCAGTTATGCGTACAGTGATCAGGAACCTGCTTACCGGCCAACTGGTCCAGAAAACTTTTACTGCCTCCGAACAGTTTGATCCGGCTGCAGTAAACGAAGTAGCTGTTGAATACCTCTATCGCGACAATGATACTTATCATTTCATGGACAAGGAAACTTACGAACAATACCATGCCAACCAGGAAACCCTAGGCGATAAAGTAAATTTTCTGATTGAGAATGAACCGGTAACGTTAATCCTGTTTAATCATAACCCGGTTCAACTGATCCTGCCCAAACATGTATTCTTAAAAGTAATCGAATCCCCCCAGGCTATAAAAGGCGACAGCGTAACTAATTCTTTTAAAACAGTTACCTGTGAAAATGGGGTAAAAGTATCCTGCCCGCTATTTATCCGCGAAGGCGACAGAATTAAAATAAACACCGAAACCGGCGAGTATATTGAACGGGCTAATTAGAAAGTGAGGATTTTTTAGCCTAAGCAAACAGCTGGATAATCCCTTTCCTGATCATCATTACCGCTATTGCCGCTAAAAGAAGGCTGGTTACTTTAGATAGAGCTTTTGAACCGGCTTCACCCAAAATTTTGATTAGAAACCCGGATAAAGAAAAAATCAACCCGGCCAGCAGAACATTGATTACCACTGAAAACAAAGTTATGGTTGTTCCGAATTCCGAAATAATCATCAATGAGGTAGTCAAGACTGCCGGACCGACAATCAAAGGCGTACCCAGAGGCACTGCGCCAAGTTCTTTTGAGGGAATTCTTCGTTTTTTACCGGGATTGACTATATCAATTATAGCGATAGAAAATAATATTACTCCGCCGGCAATCATAAAATCAGCTACGCTGATCCCTAAAAAACTAAATACGGCCCGGCCTAAAAAGACAAAGAAAACTGCCAATCCGATTGCCGTGATCATCGATTGGATGATAATCTTGGTTTTCTCTTTCTGGTTATAGCCTTGAGTCAAAGTCACGAAAATCGGAAGCACCCCCAAAGCATCAACTGCCACGAATACCGGGACAAAAGCCAACAAAAACTCTCTAAACATAAGTATCTATCTACTCCTGCCTAAAACCAGCGTTTCCGCTTAAAATAAGAAAGCATTACAACTACTACTGCAAGCATAACGCTTAAAGCTCCGAAATAACCCCAATGCCAGTTAAGTTCGGGCATATATTTAAAATTCATTCCGTAGAGGCTGGATATAAAGGTAATCGGTATAAAAATAGTGGCGATGATAGTTAAAACCTTCATCACTTCATTCATCCGGTTGCTTACGCTGGAAAGATAAATATCCAGCATTCCGGAAATCATATCGCGTAAAGTCTCCACAGTATCGATAACCTGAATAGTATGGTCATAAACATCCCTTAGGTAAATCCGGGTGGTTTTTTTAATCACCGGGATCTCACCTCTTTCCAGACCATTGATGATCTCTCTTAACGGCCAGACTGATTTACGTAAAGATATGGTCTGCCTTTTTAAATCATGGATTATCTGAAGGGTTTTGGGAGTGGGATTAGTCACCAACTCCTCTTCGATTGATTCTACGTCCTCGCCGATTTTCTCTAAAATCGAAAAATAATTATCAACTATCGTATCGATTAAACTGTAAGCCAGGTAATCAGCCCCTTCTTTCCTGATCCGGCCTTTGGCGTTTCTTAAACGCGCGCGGATAGGATTAAAAACATCGCCTTCAGTCTCCTGAAAGGAAATAACAAAGTTAGAGCTTACTATCAAACTGACCTGTTCAGAGGTGATTTCGCTGTTTTTCTCATCGAGCATCAACATCTTTAAAGCCACAAAAAGATATTTTTCAAAATCCTCATATTTCGGCCGCTGGCCGACCATAAGGATATCTTCCAAAGCTAAAGGATGGATGTTAAACTCCCTGCCGATCTTCTCAATCAAACCGACATCTTGCAGGCCGTCTATATTTACCCAGGTAACTGTGGGAGTATCCTTAAACGGCAGGCACTCTTCAACACTTTTTATCACTTTTTCCTGAAATTGTTTCTCGTCATAGTCGATGACCGTAATCTTTGCTCCGTTAACTTTTTTTTCACCGGTATAGACAAGTGTTCCCGGAGGAAGTATCTCAGTCTTGGGAAAATGCATTTTTTTCTTGATCATAGCCGCACCACCTTAATAAAATCCGCCTATTAGCCTTACTTAAACCCTTTTGAATATTTTATAAGAATACCGGCGCTTAGGCAAGATTAATAAAAAGCTTATATTTTTCTTGAGGCCCGGGCTGAAAACTCATCAATAAGTTCAAGCATTTGAGAATGTTTGACTATAACCGCCACTTTTATCCGTAAAGGCTTAGCCTGCAGGAATCCCCGGGTATACCAGATAAAAAATTTTCTGAATTTAGTCACTCCGGCTTTTTCACCGTAAAAATCAATTGAAAGATTTAGATGCTCGTTCATCACTCTGATAACTTCCTCAATACCCGGCCGGGGAATAACTTTACCCTTGGCTAAGAATTCATTAATTTCCTTGAATATCCAGGGATTGCCTAAGCTTCCCCGGGCAACAGTTATTGCATCACAAGAAGTCAGGTCAAACATCTTTTTAGCCAGTTCGCCCGACCAGATATCGCCGCTGGCAATGACCGGAATAGTTAAGGCCGCTTTTACTTTCTTTATGCTTTGATAATCCACTGAACCGCTGTAGCCCTGCATTTTAGTCCTTCCGTGCAAACAAACCGCATAGACACCGGAATCCTCCACTCGTTTAGCAAGGTCGACTATGCCTTTGGGGCTGTCCCAGCCCAGCCTGAGTTTGACTGTCACCGGTAAAAGCGATTCCTTGACCATTACTGATAACAGTTTGGCTAATTTTACCGGCTCCTTAAGCAGGGCGGCTCCCTGACCCTGACGGGTTACTTTTTTCTGCGGGCAAGCAGCATTAAAATCTATCAGGTCGCAGGGAAAATGTTTAAACTTTTCCAAAGCCTGGGATAAATAATCCGGGTCTTTTCCTAAAAGTTGGACTCCTAAAGGCCGGTCGCCTGGATCAACAGCTATCATCTGTTTAGTCCGGCGGCTTAAATAGTTTATAGAACGAGCGCCGACCATCTCCAGGTAGGCGAATTTACAGCCGAATTTGCGGTTAAGTTTACGGAAAGGTAAAGAACTGATGCCGGACAATGGTGCAAGAATTACCCGGGGGAAAATAAAACCGGAAAGTAAAGCATTTTTCATCTATAGGCTAAACAGATCGATCCCTGATTTTTTTAAAATCTTTAGTAATTTAACTAAGGGTAAACCTACCACATTATAAAAACAACCCTCAATGCGTGCAACCAGCAAGCCGCCCGGGCCCTGAATATCAAAACTGCCGGCCTTATCCAGGGGTGAGAATTTACGGCAGTATTTTTTTATCTGGGCCTCATCCAAGGAAGACATATAAACTTTAGTCTTATCCCAGGCAGTATGCGTTTTTCCCGAATCAAGGCCGATCACCGCGATCCCGCTATAAACCCAATGCGGCTTACGAGAAAGTAGTCGGATGGTTTTTCCGGCATCGGCTAAATCTTTAGGTTTTCCGATAAGCCTGCTACCGGCTAAAACTATCGTATCGGCTCCGATTACCAGCCCGGTTTTAAGTTTTCGGGCTGCGGATTTAGCCTTTAACACTGCGTTGTTTACCACTAATTTTGCCGGGCCGTTTTTTAAACTCTGGCTCTCTTCTACTCTTTGAGGTTTAGGAGTGACCTTTAAACCGAAATTCCTAAGCAGTTTTAAACGGGCCTTTGATTGGGAAGCCAGGATTATTTTAATCACTGCAAGCTCCTTTTGCCGCCAGGTAACCGGTTGAAAAAGCCTGCTGTAGATTATAGCCGCCGCTTATCCCTGAACCTTCGATGATCTCACCAGCAAGATAAAGGCCGGCTAAAACTTTTGATTCCATAGTCTGGGGATTGATCTCTTTAGTCAAAATCCCGCCGTCAGTAACCATAGCCTGATCGATCGGCAAAGTTGCGCTGACGGTTAAAGGAAAAGCTTTAAGATAAATCACCAGTTGATGAAAATCCCGGCGGCTAAGCTGGCTGACTTTATGGTTGACCGCTATTTTAGCTTGATTTAAAAATGGTAAAGTTAATTTCTGGGGTATAAAACCGGTTAAAACATTTTTTAGCTGTTTATTTTTGCTGCCGGAAAATTTTCGAACCAAAAGTTTCTTTAACTCCTCCTGATTCAGCTCCGGTTTAAAGTCAATAAACAAAGAAATATTTTTTCCCGGCCGCAGGAAACTGACTACCCGGCTGCTTAAATCAAGGATCAACGGCCCGGAAACTCCGAAATGAGTAAAAATGATCTCGCCCGGCTCGGATTTTAGCTTTTTGCCGTCGGGTATTTCAGGCGAAAAAGTAACCACAACATTACTCACGGCTACCCCTGAAAGCTGCCTGACCCAGGGTTCAACAACTTTTAGCGGCACCAGGCCCGGTTTTAAAAAAGTTATTCGATGGCCAACTCTTTCAGCAATGATAAATCCGTCGCCGGTTGAACCGGTCTCTTTATAGGAAATTCCCCCGGTAGCCAAGATGACTTTTTTAGCAAAAATCCGGCTAGCGGCTATATCCAAACGAAAACAATCTTTAAGCTTAGCCAAATTCTTAAGGCGGCTATCGTAAGAGAGTTTAACCTGTCCTTGGACTAAACACTTCTCCAAAGTCCTGACTATTAGATGAGCGTTACCTTTTTTAGGGAAAATCCGGCCGTTGGCTTCTTCCTTAAAAAAAACACCATGGGCTTTAAAAAATTTGATCAAGTCACGGTTGGAAAATTGTTTAAAGGCAGTCCGTAAAAACAGCCCCTGCTTTCCAAAAGCCTCAATAAAGGTATCAAGGCCTGAACTGTTAGTGAAGTTACATCTTCCGCCGCCGCAAAGATGCATTTTTTTGCCCAGGGACCTGTTTCGTTCAATAAGTATTACTTTTTGCTTAAGAGTGCTTGCGGTTATCGCTGCCATCATACCGGCTGGACCACCACCAACTACAGCAATATCATAAATTTCCAAGCTAGTACTCCTTGACCGGGCTCGTTTGTTTACCTACCGGTAAAACTTAGAAGGATCCCAATCAACCCCAAAATGAGGTTATAAACGAAACTAATCACCGGGCCTAAAATTCCCAGCCAAAGCAGCCCGATAATAATAAAAAATCCATAGGGTTCCAACCTCATCAACCGGTATTTGAAATCAACAGGCAAGAACTCACTGAGTACGCGATAGCCGTCTAAAGGCGGGATAGGGATAAGGTTCAAAGCTCCTAAGGTAATATTTATCCGGGCAGTAATCACAAAAATAACCCCTAACCATTGGTTAGTCCTGATAAAGGTGAATTGAAGTAAAAATATGGCTAAAGTAGCGATAATAATATTGACCAGGCATCCGGCTAAAGATACTGAGATCATGGCCCGGCGGGAACGCAAACTTAGGTAATCAACCGGAACCGGCTTGGCCCAGCCAAAACCAACCAGAAAAATAGCCAGGGTGCCTATGGGATCAAGGTGATCTTTTGGATTCAAAGACAGGCGGCCGGCGTATTTAGCGGTTTTATCGCCAAACCAAGAAGCTACCCAACCATGAGCTACTTCATGAGCGATCACCGAATAAAGCAGTAAAGGCACTAAAAGAACAAAGGTTACTGGATCTTTAAATAAAAGCCCCAACAATCCCATAAACTGCAACTCCTTAATTTTAGCGGCGGTATTTTCTCTTGTTCTCTTTAGCCCGTTCAACCAGGGGCTTACGGCTGCCCCGGTTTTCTTTAAAAGCCCGTAAAATTATCTCGGCTTCTTCAAAGGGTACAGTGATAAAAGAAAATTTATCCAAAACCTGGACATCGCGGATCTTGCGGGAATCAACCCCGGCTATCTGGTTGATCATCGAAACCAGTTTAGGCGGGCTCATCTTATCGATTTTTCCCTTGGCTACGAATAAACGGGAAGTTCCTTTAGTGTCTATTGAGACGTCGCGGATCTTGGCATAACTGCGCGGGCTAAGCTCATCGCCAAAGCTGTATTTGATCAAAGCCGAAACGGCTTGAGCCGGGTCAAGACCGGATAAAATCTCCTCGGCAAAGCCTAAATATTCATTGCTCTCGGCTGAAGAGGCTAAATCGACAATTTCTTTTTTAATCCGGATTTTTTTGGAGCTGATAATCTCATCGACCCCGGGAAGTTTTTTCTTTAAAATATCGGTCTTGGTAAGCCTTTTTATAGCCGAAAGTTTACGATACTCATCAGGAGTAACAAAAGTTATAGCCGTTCCTTCTTTTCCGGCCCGGCCGGTCCGGCCGATACGGTGAACATATCTTTCCGGGTCCTGAGGCAAGGAATAATTTATCACATGGCTTAAATTATTAATATCGATCCCTCTGGCGGCAACGTCAGTGGCCACCAAAACATTGATTCGTTTCTGCTTAAATCTACCAAGAATCCTCTCCCGCTGATGTTGTGAGATGTCTCCGTGAAGGCCTTCAACGTCATAGCCGCGATCGGAAAGTTTGCGCGAAACATCATCAACGTCGATCTTAGTCCGGCAAAAGATCAGCCCGTAAAACCCGACTTCACTGTCAATGATCCGGGTTAAAGCCTCCAATTTGTCGGAATAGGAAACTTCAAAATAGATCTGCTCGGTCAAACTTACAGTCAGCTCTCCCTTTTGGGCGCAAACCTTATAATCAGTCATGTATTTCTTAGCCAATTCCAGTATCCGCGCCGGCATAGTGGCTGAAAATAAAAGCACCCGTTTGTTTTTTCCGGAATAAGCCAAAATATCCTCAACGTCATCGATGAAACCCATATTCAGCATTTCATCAGCTTCATCAAGGATCATATGGGAAATCTTATCAATTTTTAAACTTTTCCTCTGTAAATGGTCTTTAACCCTGCCGGGAGTACCGACCACGATATCGACTCCTTTTCTAAGCCGGCGCAACTGCTGGTCTATGGATTGGCCGCCGTAGATTGCCGTAATCACCAAGTGCTTATCACCTTTTAAAGAGTTTATTTCTTCGGCTACCTGGACAGCCAGCTCCCGGGTAGGCACAAGAATCAAGGTCTGGACACTCAAGGAGTCCTGGGTTAACTTTTCAACTAAGGGCAAGCCAAAAGCAGCGGTTTTTCCGGTTCCGGTCTGAGCCTGGCCGACTAAATCATGGCTGCTGTTTAAAAATAAAGGGATGATTCTCTCCTGTATCTCGGTAGGCTCCTCAAAGCCTTTACGAACCAGGGCCTTTAAGGTATTTTCGGATAAACCTAGTTCTTTAAATCCTTTTAACATAATAACCAAACCTCAATAAAATTCATGGTATTCATTTAATTATCTTTTCTCCTTTTAAAACCTCAGGGATTACTGCCGGGTCAATACGTAACCCCCCGTCGTGTTCAATTTTAATGGTGTAAATTATCCCCGGAATAAACATCGTTCCGGGAGCCTCTAACTGGGCATTTTTAATACCCGGCTGGCTGCCTTGCTTAGGGTCTAAAGCATATTTCCAAAACTGGCGCCAAAGCTTTTTTTCAAAAGGGCTGCTTAACCCTTCAATTTTATAACCTTCGGGAATTTCCTTAACTTTAGTTATTTCATACTCCTGGGTATCAGCCCCATCAAGAATAAACACTTTCCAAAACAGAAAGATGCTCTTACCTCTTAAAGCATCAGCGTCTCTTACGTAATCATCGTTAAAGCGAATGACTAAAGACTGGAACTGGATGATATTCCCCGAAAAAGTAAAATATTTAGGCTCAAGAGGCTTTCGGTCAATCCCGTATTCTAAAAATTTAATGGTGGTAAAAAGCTTCTTTTTGTCCTCGTCATAGTTTACGCCGGTCACCAGGACTTCAGCTACCCGGGAATCAGCCTGAAGGCGCTGGATGACTTGTTTCAAGACTTTGCGCTCATTGAGATAGCGCCGGAATAACCCCTGCAAGGCAAAAACCACTATAAAAATTAAAACTAAGGTGGTAAAAAGTTTAACTCTTTTCATAATAAAACCGGCAAATCCATTATATCAGATCAGGATAAAAACAAAAGGGCATAAGGATTTTTCCTTATGCCCTTTTGATGCTAAGCGTTTTTGTTTAGTACCGTCTGTCTCTTGAGTTGCGGCCGCTTGAGCCTCCTGAACCTCCGCCAAAATCATTGCGAGGTTTCCTCTTCTGGGCCTTATTTACCTTTAACGCCCTACCGTTCAGTTCCTGACCGTTTAAAGCGTCAATTGCTTTCTGTGCGTCATCAGCTGTTTCAAATTCGGCAAAACCAAAACCCTTTGAGCGTCCGGTGTATTTATCCATGATCACCGAAACCTCTTTTGCGGCTAAACCTTTCTCTTCTAGAAGGGCTTTCAAATCCCCTTCTCCTACGCCATACTCCAAGTTGCCAATGTAAACCTTCTTTTCTTCTTCCATTCCAATCTCCTTTTTCCTAAACCTTAGGCCTAACCTTTTAGGCCTAAATACTATTCAACCGAAACAACCTTCACCTTGAAATTCAATTCTTTCCCCGCAAGCGGATGATTAAAATCCATAATCACGGATTCATCCTTGATTTCGGAAACCTTGACCGGCAAGGGCCTGCCGCTAGGACCTTGCATTCCAAGTACCATACCAACCTGCAGTTCTAATTCCGGAGGTAAAGATGTTTTCGGGACCTCACGTAGAGCTTCGGGATCGATCAAACCATAACCTTCCTCGGGAGAAACTGTTACTGTTTTCTCATCTCCGGCTTTTAAACCGAGAAGAGCTTTCTCCAGTCCGGGCACGATCTGGTTTTGTCCCTGTATATATTCTAAAGGTGTACGGCCATCGGAACTATCGATGACTTCGCCGTCTACAGTCAAATTGTAATCAAAAAATACTTTGCTTCCGTCTTTAATAGCCATTTCCTCGCCCCTGGCTCCTAAGCTGCCAATCCCGATCAGTAACCCCAGGACCAATGCAAATTTTAGCGATTTTTTCATCTATTCTTTCTTGCCCTACCGGGCAGTAAACATAAAAAAAGCCACAAAGTTTAGTCTATCTTGGAACTTTGCGGCTCAAAGATATCCATTCCTACAGCCATATTTCAACGCCCACATAGTACCCTATCAGGCTGCTTTTGTCAATAGTTTTCTTTTTTGAGGCTAAATGCCCCATTTTTAGATAAACCCTATATGGCTAAATCTTACCCATCAGCATCAAGGCTCCAATAGCAATAAAAATCACTGCTGAAGCATACTTTACATACCCAGGATGGATATACTTGCCTAAAATATTGCCTAAAGAAACGGTGATCAGAGTGACTACCGCAAAAGCTGCTACCGAAGCCACAAATACAGTTAACCAGGATTTTGACTTAGCTGACAGGCAAAGATTAGCCATTTGAGTCTTATCACCCAGCTCTGCCAGGAATATCGCTCCGAAAGCCGCTAAAAATACCTTCCAATCCATAAGGCCCCCTTTAATTTGTCTTTTTTTCTATTTTTGCCCATTCATCTTTCAGAGAAACAATTCGATTAAAAACCAGGCTGCTATCCCGGGAATCAAGTGAATCAACGCAAAAATAGCCTTTTCTTTCAAATTGATAGCGTTGGCCGGGTTGAGCGTTGTTTAGGCTTGGCTCAAGATAACATTCATCAATGACCTCTAAAGATTTAGGATTTAAGCCGGCTTTCCAATCCTGGCCATCTAAGGCCTTATTAGGATCCCGTTCAGTGAAAAGATAGTCGTAAAGCCTGATCTTAGCCTTTAAGGATTTTTCAGCCGCAACCCAATGCAAAGTAGCTTTTACTTTACGGCCATCAGGGGAATCACCACCGCGAGTCGCCGGGTCATAACTGCAATGTAATTCGATTATCCGGCCAGTTTTATCCTTAATCACCTCCAGACATTTGATGAAGTAAGCATAACGCAAGCGCACCTCCCTGCCCGGTGCCAAGCGGAAAAATTTCTTGGGAGGGTCCTCTTTAAAATCATCCTGCTCAATATATAAAACTTTTGAAAAAGGGATCTTCCTTGTACCCATAGCAGGATCTTCAGGATTATTTATTGCCTCAAGCTCTTCAGCCTTACCTTCCGGATAGTTAACAATCACTACCTTTAAAGGCTGTAAAACTGCCATGACTCTTTGTACGGTTTTGTTTAGCTCCTGACGGATAGCATTCTCCAAAACTACCATATCCACTATGCTGTTAAACTTAGCCACCCCGATAGTATCACAAAAACTCCTGATCGAAGAAGCAGTGTAGCCGCGCCGGCGCAACCCGGATAAAGTAGGCATCCGGGGATCATCCCAGCCGCTGACATGGCCGGTTTCGACCAATTCCAGAAGTTTACGCTTGCTTAAAACCGTATGGCTAAGATTAAGGCGGGCAAATTCGATCTGTCGAGGATGATGAACTACTAACTGGTCAAGTATCCAATCATACAAAGGGCGGTTATTTTCAAACTCTAAAGTACAGATCGAATGAGTTATACCTTCAAGGGAATCAGAAAGGCAATGGGCAAAATCATACATCGGGTAAATACACCATTTATTGCCGGTGCGGTGATGCCCGGCTTTTTTAATCCGGTATAAAGCCGGATCACGCAGATTAAAATTAGGCGAAGACATATCGATCTTTGCCCTTAAGACCTTTGAACCTTCGGGAAATTCGCCATCCTTCATCCGGGTGAATAGGTCAAGGCTCTCCTTAACCAGCCGATCTCGACAGGGGCTGTTCTTGCCGCCTTCTGTCAAGCTGCCGCGATAATCCCTGATTTCCTCAGGACTTAGTTCACATACGTAAGCTTTCCCTTTTTGGATCAATTCCCGGGCATATTGATAAAGCCGGTCAAAATAATCCGAAGCATAAAATTCATTACTTGCCGATTCAAAACCAAGCCAACCAACATCTTTTTTTATCGACTCAACATATTCAGATTCCTCCTTAGCCGGATTAGTGTCGTCAAAACGCAGGTTACATTTACCCTGATAGTCTCTGGCTATGCCGAAATTAAGGCAAATCGATTTGGCGTGGCCGATATGAAGATAGCCGTTAGGCTCGGGCGGAAAACGGGTATGGACCCGGCCCTGATTTTTGTTATCCTTTAAATCCCGGTCGATGATCTCCCGGATAAAGTTGGAATTAGTTTTTGCTTTCTCCATATAATGACCTAAAAAACTTTTTTGGATTGGCCAAACATATCTAATAATTTATTGTGCCGAGAGACTCGGGGAACTGTTTTGGGAAATATCTGTTTAAGTAGGCTGGGAGAACTACCCAAGCCGCGAATCTCAATATTAGCATTCTTAAGCCAAATAGTATATTTTTTCTTAGTATCTTTGTTGTTGATCCAATCAGACGCTGACTCAACAATCGATTGAGTAGTATATTCTACCACCGGGTCAGGAACTCCGCTGGGAGTTTCAGACACCGCAGTCATATCGCACTGGTCATTGACATAATCAATGGCAATAAACCGGCTGCGGCCGAATTTTTTATCGATAGCCACCTCGGTTGAAAACCAGGCCATCCGGGTCAAGCTGGCGATCTTGGAAACTACTTTAGCTAAAGGGAACAACCGGTAACGGTTAAAATCCTCATAAGCTATATGCTCATAACGGTTAAGATGATCGTCCCACCAGCAGGGTATGATCGTATCAAAAACATTAAAAACCCTGAACCAGGCTCGCTTGCCTCTTAAGTACACCGGCACTATTTTTTCCTGAAGCAAGAAATTGTCGCCGCGGTCATAGTTGCGGGCCTTGGCGATCTCCCTGACTGAACCATGGGCATCCCGGATCACCCCTAACTGCCCGTAACCCAGCGCCGGCTTGATCACAAAAGGAACTCCCAGCTGCTTACGGTCATCATCAGCTAATTTAAAAGAATTAGGCTCCCAGTTACGTACCACCAAAGTATAAGGAACTGTGACCCCGGCATCGATCAACTCATAGTGAGTTATTGATTTATCGATTGCCGCCTTGGTCCGGTCAGGATCATTGATAACTGCCCCTCCGGCGTCTTTGATAGCATAGCAGATCCGGGAATAGATATCGCCTTTTTTATTATAGGTGGCTTCGGTATCCAGAAGAGCTGAAATTTTTATCTGGCCCTGGTCAAGTTTCTTAAAAACTTCCTTGACGTTATCATCACAAATCCAGAAAAATGACAACTGCTCCTTCTTGCAGGCCGCTTGTAGAGAACGGATAAAAAACTCTTTGATATTTCCACTCCAGCTTAAAGCAAAATCATATTTTTTCATTTAATGAGACTTGGTTTTTTTGAAATTACTATTTTAAAAAACTTTAGTCGAATTAACCGCCGCCCGGTTAATAGTCAAACAAGGCTTATCGGCATCAATGGTCACCGAAATACCTAAGGGCAGAGTAACCCTGGTTTCTCCCCGGTTTTTTATGTGTCCGGAAGGGAAACGGAACAAAACCGGAAGCTTAAATTCAGCCAGCATCTCAGTAAGAATATCTTTTAAGCTATGAGTCTGTCCGAAATTCGGGAAACAATCAACCATTTTGCCAAAAACCATTCCGCGGACTTTTTTAAACTTGTCGGATTTTTTCAAGCGGTCAAAATATTCCCTTACCGTCTCTAAGTCCTCTCCGACTTCCTCTAAAAATAAAATCGAATCATCGGTATTTATATCGTAAGCTGTCCCGATAGCCTGGACTATCAGCGAGAGGTTGCCGCCGACCAGCCGGCCAGTGGCCTTTCCCGAACCCAGAGACTGGACCGAAGAAAACTCTATTTTACCCAAGGGCCGGGGCTTGGAGATCAACTGGATCAAATAATCCAGAGTCCGGTAGTTCATTCCATCGTAGATTTCACTGGAAACGACCGGGCCGTGGAAAACAACCATATTAGTCATCTCCTGCAAATAAAGCAGCAAAATAGTTATATCGCTGTAGCCGACAAAAATCTTGGGGTTTTGCCTGATGATCTCCCGGTCCAGGTAAGGTATTATATCTATTGAACCGTAACCGGCCTTAGCGCAAAATATAGCTTTGATCTCAGAATCGGCAAACATCCGGTTGATCTGCTCGGCGCGGTTTTTATCATGGCCGGGCTGCGACCAGTATTTACTGAACATCGCCCGTTCGTACTTGACTTTATAGCCAAGTTTGCGTAAAACTCTGACTCCGATTTTAAACCTTTCCGGGTCAAAAGAACTGGCCGGAGCCACTATTCCGATAGTATCCCCGCGTTTTAGGCCTTCAGGCTTGACTTTATGGATCAATCTCTGTTTTGGCTGGGGCATCTTAAGGCCGCCTCCTGCGGCGGCCTATTTTTTCAGCAACCTTGACTGCCGCAATGCTGTCCTTGGCATATTCGGCACCTATCGAATCAGCATAGGTTTTATTTACTACTGCTCCTCCGACCATGAATTTACAACCTAAACCCTCTTTTTTAGCAGCCGAAATAACCAGCGGCATCTGGACCATAGTCGTAGTCATCAAAGCTGATAAGCCGACAATATCCGGAGAGTGAGATTTAGCCTTGGCGATGATTTTTTCAACCGAGATATCTTTGCCTAGATCGATGACTTCAAACCCGTAATTCTTAAGCACCAAAGCTACAATATTTTTACCGATATCATGAATATCGCCTTTAACCGTAGCCAGAAGGATCACTCCTTTTTTGAAACGGCTGGCCGTCTTTTTTTTAAGGTAGGGCTGAAGATGGAAAACTCCTCTTTGCATAGTTTCAGCGCTGGCTATCAACTGCGGCAGGAAATATTGCCGGGCTTGAAAAAACTCCCCCACCGCGACCATGGCCGGAATCATATTTTTCTCCAGCAACTCCTGAGCCTTAAGTTTTGAACTTAAAGCTTTATCGATCAAGCTGTTGATCTGGCTGCGGTTTCCTTCAACTATCGCCTGATAGGCCTGTTCTCCGGGGCTAAAAACTCTAACTTTACCTCTGCTTTTAGCGGCATTTTTAACATCGCCTCTGGCCCGCGAATATACCGAAATAAATTTATGGCTGTCTTTATCTTTGCCTGACAGCAAGTTTTCCGCTAAGCGGTTACTTAACGGTTGTTTATCTTGAGGGTTAGCTATTGCCGCAGTCAAGCCGCAAGCTTTAGCCATTTTTAGAAATACCCGGTTAACCATTCCTCGCCGGGGAAGGCCAAAGGAGACATTAGAGAGCCCGGCTACGGTTTTAACTTTCAGCTGTTTTGAACACCAGCCGATGACCTCCAGGGTTATGAGTGCAGCTTTCGAACTCCAGGAAAGCGGCATCACCAGGCCATCAACTAAAAAATCATCTTTGCTGAAACCGGCTTTAACAGCTTCTTTAAAAATCATCTTAATTATTTTTTTACGTTCTTGGAAAGTAGCCGGTATTTTTTTACCGGTTAAGGGTAAAATTATAAACATCGCCCCGTATTTTTTAGCTAAGCCTAAAAGTTTTTTAAGGCGTTTCTTTTCGCCGGAAATGGAGTTTATCAGGGCTCGGCCGGGATAAAAACGTAAAGCTTCCTCGATGACTTCCGGATTGGCCGAATCAATGACCAAAGGCAGCGCCGTTGAAACCGAAAGCAAAGAAATGGCAGCCAGGATGAGTTTTTTTTCATCGCTTCCCCCGACACCCAGGTTAAGGTCAAGAACTCCTGCTCCTTGAGATTCCTGTTCCTTAGCTAAGCGAAGAACCGAACTAAAATCGCCTTTGGCTAACTGCCGTTGAAAATCCTTCTTACCGGTAGGATTTATTTTCTCTCCGATGATCAAAGGAATTTTTTGCTTAGTGAAAATGAAGGCTCCCCGGGCTGAACTTAAAGCCGAGACAGCCTCAACCTTAGGAGCCAAAGGCCTTACTGTTAAAAGTTTTCTCTTTAAATAAGCTATATGCTCCGGGGTCGTGCCGCAGCAGCCACCGATCAAATTGACCCCCAGGGAAGCTAGCTTTTTAGCGGCTGAAGAAAACTCCGCCGGCTTAAGATTAAACACCGCTTTATTATTTACCAGTTCAGGCATACCGGCATTGGGCTTAGCCACTAACGGCACCGTGGCATAAGGTTTGATCTTAGAAATAATTTTATACATATCTTCCGGGCCGGTTGAACAATTAGCACCGACTGCATCAGCCCCCAGGCTCTGAAGAGTGATCAGAGCACTTAGGGGGTCATTTCCGTTAAGAGTCCGGCCGGCTTTCTCGTAAGTCATAGTAACTATAGTAAATTTATCACTAAGTTCTTTAACCGCGATCAGAGCAGCCCGGGCTTCCTGTATATCGATCATAGTCTCAATAACAAAAAGGTCGACGCCGCCTAAAAGCAAACCTTTAACCTGTTCTTTGTAGATGTCCACTGCCTGCTCAAAATCCAGGCTGCCAAAAGGCTTGATAAATTCGCCGGTTCCGGCGATATCTCCGGCCACCAAAGCTCTATTACCCACGGCTTGGCGGGCTAAAAGAACCAGGCGCTGGTTAAGCGAGACTACATCCTTGATCTTATAATAAGAAAGCTTTTTACGGTTGGCGGTAAAAGTACAGGCATAAACTATATCCGATCCCGCAGCCAGATAATCAGCATGAAGGCTTTTGATGACTCCTGGGTTTTCCAAACACCAGCTTTCAGGACAGGCGCCCGCCGGCATGCCGCGCTTATAGAGCTCGGTTCCGGTTGCTCCGTCAAGCAGAACAATTCTCTTTTTCAAAAGTTCCCTGATCTTGGGCTTATTCATTTTAATTCAATCACCCCCACTACAGCTGTAACCGACTTTTCGGGTTTGAGTATATACTTATCACTTAAAGAAACACCTAATTTTTCTAGCTCTAGAAGTTCATAAATTATTTTTTGATTTTCCAACCGGAAATCACCATAGCCGCAAGATATCCGTTTTGCAGTTAGTTGTTTATTTTCGCGTTTTAGCAGGCGGTTAAAGTAATCGCAAATCCATTCAAGACAAAGGTCAACGGTCTCCGAAGCCGCCGCGTCAAACACCACGCCCCGGGTCAAATCCTGCTTTTGACAATTTTCTATGGCTGTAATTATATCGCTTCCCGAAGTAGCCCCGATCAGGATAAGTTCGGAAGCGTTTGGAAAAACCGACACCAAAAGGCTGCTTTCAAAGATGATTCCGCCGGAAAGTTCCAAGGCTTTAGGCTTACGCTTAACGATCTCAACTCTGCGGCCTACGCCTTTAGGCTTTAGAAACCGGGCTGCTTCATTGATATAGCTGTCAATCTCTTCTTTCTGGCGGCCGGTAAGCCTGGTTATACCTTGCCGATAACCTAAACGGCTGTATATCGCCTCAAAGGGAGTCTCTATACTTATTTGGTCAAAAAAATGTAATTTATCCATCGTGCGAATGACGCCTTCCGAAGATAAGGCCGGTTTGAACATTTAAAACAGCTAAACTTTGAAGAAAGATTCCGATCAAAGCCAAAGGTACCAAAGTCAACCCATCGGCTATTTTAGCCAATATTTTTCTCTCCGATTTTCTCTCCGGCAAAACACGCTTGGTCAAAACCAAGATCATGATCGATCCGATGATCATCAGGCTAAAGATCAAAAAAGTTATCCGGGGAGTACTGTAATAGGTACCGGAATCCGAGAATTCCCGGCCGCAAAGCAAAGCTGGAAACCAACCGCCAATCAATAAAAGAAAGGGCCAAAGAGTGACTGAAAGTTGGGCTTCCAACAGCTTAAAAGCTTGGGAGATCCTCTTTGCCAAAGGCATCCTACCGGCTTTTAGAAAGGCTCTCATGGCAATCGGAAAATCTTGGACCGCCATAGCCTGCTCTTTTTTCTGACAGTAAAGTTCCTTAAACCAGTCTGCCTGCGCCTCGGTAGCAGTTTTAATCGGATATCCGATATAAAGCGGGATGACTTTAAAATTACCGTTAAAATAAATAAAAGCCTTCCAAAACATAGCTGTGTCTATTGAGCTTGGGCCCTGGGGCCAATAATCAAATTCAGCCAAAGCCGCCAGGCTTAAGCTGTAGCTGGAAAAACTGACTAAATTATCGGGATTGGCCGCTTCGATCAACTGGAAAAATGAAGCACTGGCATTAAGAGTTCTTCTAAAAACTGAATCAGACCAAATCGAATAATTATATACCGGGATCGACTGAAAGCAAGCTGCCTGCCGGTAAGGCGAAACCATAAACCGGTAAGTAAGGCAGCTTAAATAATCCGGGCTTACCTCAACTCCGGCCTGGAAATAAGAAGTAATCACTTTCGCAAGGGGTATTTTCTTTTGATTAAAATATTTTACCGATTCCCGAGCAGCAAAGTTGATGACTGCCGACCGGTTAGAATATTTTGATGAAGGCTTATCCGGACAATATACTGCCTGGACTTCAAAAAGTTTATCGCGATACCTTTCAATCAACCGGCTAACGGTTAAACGCAAAGATTGAGACACTCCGTATTCAAAAGCAAAAATTACGCCGATTTTAATCGAAGGAAAATCACTCCTCAACAAACTATCCACAGTACTGGAAAACTTAGCGATATCTGCAGCTTTACCCGGGATTATAATTAAATGGTGGATATCATCCAGCAAAGGCGCCTTTTGGTGGCTTTTTTCCAAAATCCTCAATTCGTTTTTATGAATGCTCCGGGAAAGGTCTTGCTTACCTTTAGGGCCTACCTCCAGTTCATTAAGTTCCCGCCAATAATCATAGAGCCGGTTTATGCCCCTGGCTCTTGCTAACCAGTCGGTTTTTGCCTCCAGCTCCAGGCGCGAACGTAAAAATAATAAAAAAATGATCATATAAGTAAACCGCAAGACCAAATAGAGATCAAAAGCCAGGATAAGCCCGGCCGCGGCAAGCGGCCTGGCCAAACCTAAAACAATAAACCCTAGAATAATCACCCAGCTTAAAACCCCGGGTAAAATTTCAAAAAACCGCTGCAATATCGCTTGCGGCCGGGATAAGTTTTGATTAGAAAAACTAAATTCCATAATTTAAAAGTTATTTTTTACCCCGTTAGAGAAAACCGCCGTCACCGCAAACCGTTAGAAAACGAGGTTCTCTAACGGGGTTTACCGCTTAAATACTCCCTGAAAGATAAAGGTTGTTTACTCACCCCGGGTACTATTTCCAGGCAATTCAACTTATTGCTCTGGGGAACCAGGTAGTAAAGTTTACCTGAAGGTTCATAATAGTGAACGCTTGAACCGCTGCTGATCTTAACAATTTCATTAGGAAAACTTTCTGTCTGGTCTTTAAGTTCAAAAAGCGAAACTTTGTCGGAATCAGCCAAAACAACATAGGCTCCTTGATAAGCCCAAAAACCTTGAGTAATATTTCTTCCCTTGCTGTAGAATGAATATCGGTCGGGAAGTGTGCTCTTAATAGTTGTTGGTTGAGCTAAGAATAACGGCCGGTAATCTATGATTGCTGCCAGGTCTTTGATCCAAAATAAGGCACGCTTAGTCTGACGATGAAATTCTAACCCCCGAAGGCCTTCCTCCACCCAGCGGTTAGGAGCAAGGTTACTTACCAATCTTCCCTTTGTCCCGATGAAAAAAATAATCTGGCTGTCCAAAGGCTTGACTTGGAAAAAATCCTCCCGGCCAAAAAGAAAATTACCTAAGATCGGGTCATCAAAGACAACTCTCTGGTTACCGCGTTCATAGTCCAGGCGTAAAAGGGTATTGATGTCTTTTAAAACGTATATCACCTGGCCAAAAAGCCCGTAACCCTTTAAACCCTGAAGATAATTCTCGCCTTGAGAATAACCGCTCAGATCTATTCGGCTAAGGCCGCCTTCCTTAAAAGTAAAAAGATAATCCGGCAGCTCCGGATCCCAAAGAATATGCTCAAACTTAGCCGGGAAAAAACGGCTGATATCCTTGACGTCGACATAGCCTTTTTCCTGGTCGATTAAAAAGTATTTTTCTTCCCGGGAATCTCGAGCCTGAAGGACTACCCGGGAACTCCCGGCGACCTGGTAAAGCGAAACCACTTCAAACTGAGCCAGGCTTGAACCGGCACGGACAAAAGGAGTCGTTTCTTCATCTTCAGAATCAAAACTGTAATAGTCTCCCAATCTAGAACCTTTATTGAGGATAAAAAACCGGCTTTCCGACAAGGAAACCAGCTGTCGAAACGGTTCGTAGGCAAGTTCTTTGGTCTTCCAATTGTCGGGAACTAAAAGGATTTTATCGAAAACCGAGGCCAGCTTAGGAAAAGCTCGGATCGTAGTCTGCCAGGGCTTATACCCCTTCAAAGAAACCTCAACCTCATAGGTCCCGGCAAGCATCCCCTTTAAGGCCGCCGGAGTCCTTTCACTGAACAACCTTCCTTCTATATAGATCCTGGCTCCCGGCGGATTAGTAGAAAGAAAAATAAGGCCGGCTGAATCCGAAGCTGCGCCCGGCCTTAAAATCCGGCCAAAAGCATAAGAAATCAGCAAGGGACAGAGAATGATATATATGGCCGTCAAACTAAGCAGGACTATTTTTCTAAAATAAAGCATAGATTTTTACCAACTAAACTCCTGTATATTATAACAAAACAAACCCCTAAGGTTAAATAAATTATTTTATTTGCCCCAACTTCTCTTATATGATAGCATAAATTAATGCTGGCTGTAATAAAAAATAGAGTTGAAGCCGAACTGAAAAAACTGCCTCAAAACATAGATAAAACCTACCATTTAAACAGAATATCGCCGCTTTTATTTAGCTCAATAAAAGATTTTATCCTCCGGAAAGGAAAACGCATCCGGCCGATCATGTTTACAGTCGGATACCTGGGTTTTGCTAAGAAACCAACAGCCGGAATCTATCAAGCTGCCCTTTCTATCGAGCTGCTCCATGATTTCATGCTCATCCACGATGATATAATCGATAAATCCTCTATTCGCCGGGGAAAACCTTCAATGCATAAAGTCTTTGATACCCACCTTAAAAACTACAAAAATATTAAATTTAACGGCCAAGACCTGGCTATCCTGGCCGGTGATGTGATCTATGCTCTGGCTATGGAAACCTTCTTGGCGATCAAAGAAAATATGGCCCGTAAACAACTGGCTCTTAAAAAATTCATCCAAGCCGCCCTTCATACCGGAGCCGGAGAATTTATCGAACTCTTGACCGGCTTAAAAAGAATAGAACAGGTCTCCAAAAACGATATCTACAAGATCTACGACTACAAAACCGCCGGCTACACTTTTTCTACTCCTTTGGCCAGCGGGGCGATCCTGGCCGGAGCAAACCTGAAAGAAACCAACAGGTTGTTTAAGTACGGTATTTACCTCGGCCGGGCTTTTCAGATAAAAGATGATATCCTGGGAATGTTCGCTTCCCAGGCAAAAATCGGAAAATCTACCCTTTCTGACCTGCAGGAAGCAAAAAAGACTCTTCTGGTCTGGCACGCTTACAACTTTTCAAAAAATAAAGATAAAACAACGATAAAACAAATATTGGGAAAAAATACCGTAGTCGTTTCTGACCTGTTAACCATGCGCCAGATCATTCTGCGGGCCGGGTCACTGGAATATGCCGAAAAAGAGATTTTTTCCCTGGCTAAAAAAGCTAAAAAACTGATTCAGGCTTCCTCAATCAGTATGGAATATAAAAACTTTCTCAGGGATTATCCTGACCAGATCTTAAAAACCTAAAAATACCCATATGAAAATCAACCTGGCAAAATCAGCCGGCTTCTGCTTCGGGGTAAAAAGAGCCATAAAAATAGCCCTGGAAATCTCTGCCGCCGGAAAAAAAGCTTACATGCTGGGCGATATCGTACACAATGAAGAAGTAGCAAAACAGATAGAAAAATCCGGCCTTAAAAAAATAAAACAGCTTAAAGCCGGAAAAGGCAAGATCCTCCTGATCCGGGCCCACGGAGCCCCGAAAAAAATATATCAAACAGCGGCTAAGCTCGGCTATCAGATCATCGATGCCACCTGCCCAAAAGTGCACCAAATACACAAAATTGCCCGCCAGGACGAAGCCTTAGGTTACACCATCATAATCATCGGCGACCAACGGCATGACGAAGTAAACGGGATCATCGGCCAGTTAAAGACCAAAGCTCTGATCATCAGCAGTTATAAAAATATTCCCTATAAAAAGCTATTGGTGGTCAAAAAAGCTTCGGTAGTAGTCCAGTCAACTCAAAACCTGGAGAATGTCCTTAAAATAATCGCGGTTTTAAAACAGCAGATCAAAGATTTAAAATTTCATAATACTATCTGCCAGCCAACAACCCTAAAACAGCAGGAATTAAGAATCCTGCCTCGGAAAAACGACCTGATGCTGGTAATCGGTTCAAAAACTTCCGCCAATACCAAACGGCTTTACCAAATCGCCAAAGCTTTAAACCAAAAAACCTACTGGGTAAAATCAGCTAAGGACCTGAAAAAAATATGGTTTAAAGGCATAAGCAGCGTGGGAGTCACTGCCGGAGCTTCAACCCCTGACTATGTCACTAAAGCAGTGATCGATCAGATCAAGCGCCTGTCAACGGCCGGCAGCCTTTGATTTCTTCAAAATAGTATATTCGATATAGCCGCACAAGACTTCCTGGACTTTTGCCGGCGGTGGGACCACAAAGTAATGGGAGATTATGGCGTGGGCTATTTCATGCCCGAGCATGCCTTCAGTCAGGTCTCTGAATGAGGCGTAGATCGTATTGCGGGGATGAAGATAAAATGAACGCTCGGAAAAACCCGAACCAAAATAATTTCTAAATACCGAGCTCAACGATGACTGGTCGGAAAGGATCTTTAAATCACCGTGATAACTGTAAACGTGGATATCGAGAATGTCGGAAACCTCTGAATATAGATTATCGATGGCTTCAGCTAAAAGCGAAGACAAATCATTGTTGCGGCGGCTGCTTAAGTTGTTTAAGCTTCCCAGATAAGTGAAATTTATCTTTTGCAATAAAGCAGCTATGTCCAGCTGGCGGTAACCGTAGATCGAGAAATATTTTCCCTTAGCCAGGAGAGTCAGCCCCTCCTCTTGGGCAAAGGTGCTGGCCGGGCAAAAACATAAACCAAGCACAATAAAACAAATCAAAAGTTTTCGCATCAAGCTTTAAACTTATCCAGTTGAGCCTGCAATTTATCCAAATACTCCCGAAGCTGGTCAGCGTCTTTTGGGCTTACCTTAAAATCTTTATGGTTTAAAAAATCACTTAAAGCCTTAAAAGTAGTCTTTAACTCTAAATGCTTGTCTTTTAATGACTTGCACATTATATCCAAAGCCTTAGCTAGCTCCTGAAGCTGGTCTCCGCCGCGAATATGGAAATTTCTCCGAAAATCAGCCTCCTGCATAGCAGTGATCTCATTGCGCAGGCGGTAAAGCGGCCCGGCAATCTTATGCGATACCAAAAGAGTCAAGACCAGCACTGCTATGGCGCTGAAAAGCAGCACTACCCCTGAAGTGGCCAAAGTGATCGGTAAGATAAAATCAGCAGTTCCTTTAACGATTACTTTGGTATTTTCAATAGCCACGGTGTTTGAGCCTTGAGAAAAGAATAAAACTCCGCCGACCACCAGCAAGGATGATAAAATAACGATCAGACAGAACTTTAGGATAAATATAGTCTGAAACTTCTTATCAATAAAATAATTTCTTCTTTTGAATTGTTCCGGCATAGCCCCCCCTTTTTTTACTGTCCAACTTCTTAAATCTGTCCTTAAATTCCAAATGACAAATCGCAAATCCCAAACAATATCCAATTATCAAAATTCTAATGACCAAAACAATTTTGGTAATTCGGTAATTGGAATTTTGAATTTATTTGGGATTTGATGCTTGGAATTTGTGATTTTCATACAGATTTTAATATTAATTATTCATCCTCTTTTAAGCCCAGCTTTTTATAATCGATGTCGATCTTTACACCCTGCTTTAAAGATTCTGACCACTGGGTTATGGATTCCTGCTGTTTTTGATTAATAATGACCCACTTTATCTGGTCGTAGACTTCCGGCAGTTCTTTTTCAAGAAATTGAGTCTCTTTGTTACTGCTATAATATTTACGGATTTCCTTATCACTGACCTGAATATCTACTGACAACTCTTTTATTTTCTGAGAAAGGGCTAATTTTAGCAGGGATTGCTCCCAAAAAAGCTGGATATCTTTTAAAAACTGCGGGTCGCGGTCTAAACCCAACCTTTCAGCTTCTTTAAGAATAAGCCGGCGGGCAATAAACTGATAAAGAAATTCCTGTCGTCCTTCTTGGCCGGCATCGCGAAACATCGAAGAGTTCAAGGCATCTTGAAACTCTTGCCTGGTCACTTCGATATCACCAATAACAATAGCTGGTTTATCTTTTTTAGCAAAACTACAACCGGATATTAGAAGAACTAAAGTAATAATGATTA
Organism: Candidatus Omnitrophota bacterium; assembly: GCA_018826075.1. Lineage (GTDB taxonomy): Bacteria > Omnitrophota > Gorgyraeia > Duberdicusellales > 4484-171 > JAHKAJ01. The sequence goes on along the minus strand of JAHKAJ010000035.1, from coordinate 3,203 downwards.
AATTACGCATATTGCCTCCTCGTTTTTGCTTTGTAAAACATAAACGTAATGCATATCTGCTATACCAAAAGGGCTGGGTGAAATTCGGCTAGAGACTTTTGTGCGCTCCCTTCGGGAGCTTCAAAAGCCTCAGCCTCATTTCATTATACTATTTTATTTAAAGAACTCAAAATAAAAAACAGGAAGGCTAGTTACAGCCTTCCTGTTTTTAAGCTGATCTTTAGGAAACCTAAAAATCAGTTATAATTCAACGTCTGTTTTCTTCTTCTTTTTCTCGTCATCGCCGCCAAGATACGGAGACAGCGAACCTTTAAGGTTGATATTCTGGTCGATAAACTCATAGGCGCCTACGTCTAAGTTGATCGAATCAAAGGCTGACTCATCAGTAACCGTTAAAGGATGATAAGCGTAAAAATCAGTGCCCCGCAGCGGTGCAGTAGTCGTGACCCGGAAATTAGATGTGAGTTCATAGTAAATCCGGGAATCCCTTAAGATGCTGGAAAGCTGCAAAAGCCCATTTAAGATAAGCGGTTTCGGCCAGATCTGTAACGAACCCAGATTAGCCGGCAGCGGCCCGAATAACGGCGAAGCGCATTTAGCATCGCTGTCATTGTAAAAGATATATCCCGGAGGCGTTACATTTTGAAGGTCTATAGCCGGTGAAGGATAAACATTAGTGACTGCAGTTGTTCCCGGCCTGACAATACCCTCTATTTCAGCACTAATGCCTCGAGGGCCGTTTCCGTCGCCGGTATCAACGGTATGGGCTGTTTTCCCGCCGACTTCAATAGTCAAACCAGCATCCTGACCTACTCCAGCCGGTAAAGCTGAAGTGTATACCGGATTACCTAAAACGTCGGTAAAAGCCTGAACATTTACCAGTAAAGGATTCAAAGTAGGTACTACCAGCGGATTAGTCAGATCTTCAGTAGGAAGCCCTACGCCGATTGTCCCGTTAGGTGCGGAAATATAAGAATATCCGCCGGAAATCAGATTCGGGCCGTCTGGCAATGGCGCATTTGTCACTTGAGAAAAATAATTTATACCGCCAATAGATTGCCAATCAGTACCGGCAAGATCCATAGTGTAAGTACTAGGTACAGTGGCTGTCGGGCACCAGCCTTGACCGGCAAAGATATTTCCGCCGGTTGATTGCAGAAATACTCCGCCGCGCGGCGCAATAACCGAATTAACGATCATGTCGCCGGCACTGGTAATGTGGATTATACCTTCATTAGCAGCGACTGAATGGCCTGCGCCGGTTAGAGTATCTATGCCACCAAGCCTTATACTGTCGGCTTCATTGATGTAAATACCGCCTAGGCCTGATGAAAAAGCGGCTAAGGTATCAACATTGGTGTCAATCGCTGAACCACTTAAGCCAATATCATTTAAAGCTATAAGCTCAGCTGTCTGAGAAAGAATATTAAGAGCGCCGGCATTTCCATCAAGGATAGAACCGCCATTAGCTGTCAAATTGATTGTGCTTCCTATAGCCTCAAGATAACCAAGAGTTAAATCGGAATGAGTATCGATGTAGATATCATCACCCTGGTTGATTACCCTTTGGGCAAAAAGATGGCCGGTATTATCTATTTCGATATTCCCGGAATCAGTATTAGCGGCATTAAGAGTGCTTACTTGTGTCTCTAAAGCATCTCCTGAGCCAATACCTTCAGCGGCAGCCAAAGTCAAGTTGTTGGCAACGATGTTGGTGTTAGCTGCGTTGTTATCGGTAATTGCTCCGGCTCCCGAAGAATCGCTATCGGCAGTTACAGTCACATCCCCTGCTGTTCCCAAATAGCCAAGGTCGATATCATTAGCTGCTGAAAGTTCAATGTTTCCTGTAGTAGAAGTCACACCGTCGGAAAGAGCATCAATAAGGATATCATTTCCGGCAGTTAAGTGAATATCATTGGTCTGTGAATAAATCCAGCTTTCCTCACCGACAGCCCGAGTTATCAAGCTGATGTCTCTATCAGCTTCTATGTCTACTGCTCCTGTTCCGTTAGCGCCAACCCAGGTGTAGTAATCAATAGTTACATCTCTTCCGGCATCAAGCTTAATATCGCCATCAGTGGAATAGATATCACCATAACCAGAGATGTTAGCGTAAGTAGCCGGATCTGAGCCAAGAAGGATATCCCGTACCGCCTGCAAGGTAATATTACCTAAGCCGGTCGATTGTACCGCTGTTATGCCGTCACCCCAAGCTCCGTCAGTAATGATATCCCTTCCGGCGATCAAGTCGATGTTTCCGTCCACTGAAGAAATTAAATCTCTGACCACGATATCGCCATCGGCATTATGTGCATTAAGATAAATGTTTCCTAAACCTACCGCAGTAACTACTGACTCTACATACAAAGGAGAGAAAGTATTAATGATAATGTTGCCGCCGCCGAGATTTCTTACGCCCTTGCCAAAGATAGTTAAAGCCCCAGTGTTGTCTATCTCGATATTATTGGCATCAGTGTTAGTGGCTTCCAAATTATCCACTTCGGTTTCAAGAGAATTACCTGAACCGATACCAGTAGCAGCAGAAATAATCAAATCTCTGCCTACGATATTGGTATCGTCACCGTTATTATCAGTAACTGCGCCCAGGCCGCTTGAATCACTGTCAGCAGTTAAAGTCACATCGGCATTAGTTTCGATGTAGTCGATATCAATGTTGTTTTTGGCTGAAAGTTCGATATCGCCGGTATCAGAAATAATCTCTGAATTTACCAGGCCGATATCGTTGCCAGCAGTAAGTAAAATATCCCCAATATCTGTCTCAACTGTGCTGTTAGTGTCGATCAAAATGTCCCTTCCAGCAGTCATCTCGATTGCCAGATAAGGAGCATTAGTGCCGGTGAAAGCTTCGATTTGGCTATTAGAAACAGTAATGTCTAAATTGGTAGCAGTCATATCTACATTAGCTTCACCAGAAGCAGTATTGGCGTTAACCGTCGAATCATCGATGTCTATAGATTGATTGGCATCAATATCTACCGAAGCTTCGCCGGCAACCGAAACCGTAGCTTCGACTGTGCTCTCATCGATAGTGATTGAGCCGGTATTAGCAGTCATAGTTACGCCGGCATTGCCATTAAGGGTAGAGGCTAAAATTGTAGTCGGGTCTATAAGGATCGAATCGCTAGCAGTGATCTCTACGTCAGCATCACCGTCTCCAGTGACTTCTGCGCTAACCGTACCAT
>JAHKAJ010000034.1 GCA_018826075.1 Candidatus Omnitrophota bacterium | reverse complement strand
GGCTAGATACTTTAAATACCTGTTTTATGATCTTCAAATATAAAGTTTTTGCTAAACTACCTGATTTAGAAGAAAGCCCCCCTACTATTTTAGCTATCTTAGCCAGGGTAAATTTCTTATCTCCGGGGTTTATTCTTTCCGGAGAAAAACAAAGAAAAAAATCCTTTTCCGGCTCTAAGCCGCTTTGCTTCAAAATCGGAAGGACTACTTCTCGGGTGGTAGTCGGGTAAGAAGTGCTTTCTAAAATAATCAGCTGGGATTTCCGTAAATATTTTTTGATTATTTTAGCTGAACCGACTACATAAGATATGTCCGGTATCTTCACTTTTCGTAAAGGCGTCGGAACACAAACTATCAAGATATCACAATCAGCTAAAACCTTAGAGTCGGTGGTCGGGACAAATTTATTCCTTCTGATCAAAGAAGTTACTTCTCTGGGTTCAATATCAACAATATACTGTTTTGATTTTTTTAATTTATCGATACGCAAACGGTTGTTATCAAACCCGTAGACAAAAAAACCTCTTTTAGCAAAAGCTATTGCCAGAGGCAGGCCCACGTAACCTAAACCGATTACGCCTATTTTAGCCTTGTTGCTTAGAATCTTATTTTTTAGTATTTGATGACTGTCCATCTGATTGCATTCCCATACCGATATATTCAAACCCCAAACTGCAAACTTTATTCTTATCAAAAAAGTTTCTACCGTCAGCTATTAACGGATAACGCATTATTCTTTTGACCTTTTCTAGATTTAATTTTTTAAATTCTCCCCACTCAGTTAAAAGGCAAAGGCAATCCGAGCCTTTGATCGCCTCGTAAGGGCCTTTGCTGAATTTTAACCGGCCGGCTTTTCCGCCGGAGGCGGATCCGCCTTTGGCGGAGAAAAGTTTTACCGCCTCAGGTTTTGCCTGCGGGTCATAGAGGGTTAGATGAGCCCCTTCTTTTAAGAAAAAATTTATAATATCCACTGAAGGCGCAAACCGCATGTCATCAGTATCCGGCTTAAAAGCCAACCCCAAAACTGCTATTTTTTTATTCTTTATGATCCAAAGGCGTTCCTTTACCTTTTCTACAAAATTTTTTCGCTGGCCTTCATTGATGTTTTTGACTTCCTTTAAAAGATCGAAATCATACCCGAGTTTTTTAGAAATATAGGAGAAAGCTTCGAGGTCTTTAGGAAAACAAAAACCTCCGTAACCTATCCCGGCATTTAAAAAATCCCGGCCGATCCTTTTATCCATACCCATGGCTTGGGTAATTTTGCTGATATCAGCTCCGGCTAAATCGCAGATCCGGGAAACCGCATTGATAAACGATATCTTAGTGGCCAAAAAAGAATTGGAAGCATGTTTTATCAGTTCGGCAGTATTAACATCGGTAACTATTATCGGGGCATCGACTTTTGAATAAATATCCCGCAAGATATGTTCGGCTGTACTTGATTCTACTCCGATAACAATCCGGTCAGGATAAAAAAAATCATAGATCGCTTTGCCTTCTCTTAAAAACTCAGGGTTTGAGGCAACTTCAAAATTTTGGCTGCTTTTTTTATAGCGGGAGATGGTTTCCTTGATTTTCTTTCCGGTCTGAACCGGTACCGTAGATTTACTGATTATTAACTTGTAAGAATTAAGGTTACCGGCTATCACCTGGGCGACATTCTCTACAGAGCTAAGGTCAGCTGAACCATCCTTTTGAGGAGGAGTGCCCACGGCAATAAAAATCACTTGAGCTTTTCTGACCCCTTCGACCAAAGAAGTCAAAAAAGATAAATTTTTTTCTTTGACGCCTTTTTTCACTAAACACTCCAAATCCGGTTCATAAAAAGGCATCTTATTATTTTTTAAAGCTTTGATCCTTCTTAGATCGCTGTCTACACAGCTTACCGCATGGCCCAGCTTGGCAAAACAAGCCGCGGCTACCAGGCCTACGTGGCCAGCCCCAACAACACAAATATTATACTTCTTAGTGTTTTTTTTATCTGATTTTGCTTTCATTTTTTAGTTAAGTTATTTAATCGTAATAGCTAGATTTTGCATTCTCCTGCATCGCATCAAACGATATGCTTAGATCCGGAAAGGCTTTCAAACGAAATTCAAACCAAAAAGTGTAATTTTGGCCTCCCACACTGGTTTTTTTCGCATCCATACCAAAGTCAAACCACCAACAATGCAAGTCAGTACTGATTTTATACTGCTGTTCAAAAAGATCGCCCCGGTTATATTCATAACGCCAATAGCTTCCTAATTTTACCTTAGGAGTTAACTGATAAGAAATATTGAATATCCCCTGGGTATCGCTTACGCGAGTGTAGCGATGGCCATAGGTAAAAGAATACTTCTCTTTCTCTATCTCTTTTCCGGATTCAAATACTTTGTATTTACCCTTGGTAGTAAAATCGAGGTTGAAAGAAGTTATTCTTCTCTTGCCGGAGCCGTCTGAATCAACGTCATAGGTAACATCGCTTCTTAGAGAAAGGTTTTCGGTAGGATAAATCTCTAAATTTCCGGTTACAGTAGTAAAACGGCTGTCTGCCCCTTCAGGGTGGATGGTATAGTTTAAGGCCGGGCTAAAATAAACAAAATCCCATTTTTCATCTTCTTTGGTCCTGACCTGCAATTTATTTTTCAGGGCAAAACTGACTGTTTCTGAACGGGCCAGGGAATCATAGCCGTCAAATTGAAAAATATGGCTGTCAGAAACCGTAGGCTCATGAGCATAGCTATAGTTCACTTCGGGAGTTACCAGGTGGCGTACCTTTGTGACTTCTTCACCGAACAAATCCCAGTCAACATTAAAAATCCGATAAAACCTGGTGCTTAAGCTGGCTCCGCTGGAAAAACCGATCCTGATAATATCCGGATCACCAAAGGAATTTTTGGAATAATATACCGAGGTTAAGGCAGCCCAGGGGCCGATACTGAGCCACTTTAACTGATCGGAATAATTCAAGGTTTTCTTGGAATAAAACCGGAAAGCATCGTCATCGAGATCTGAATTAGCCGTCTTTTTAGTAAGATTTCCTAAGATTTCATTAAATCCGAAATAAAATTTACTGTCGCCTAACTGCTGGCTAAAAAAGTTGTAATCCAGCTGAGGAAGATATTCACTCATCGTCTCGTAACGGTTGACCCGCTTCTGGGCCAAAAGCGACAAAGAAGAATAACTTAACGGCTGTCGAAGGAGAATATAGCTTCGGGGAGTAGGGTTAGCTTCATACTCTTCTTCAAAAAAATCTTTGACGAAATATTCATCGGAAAATTTGTGAAATTCGGCAATTACCGATAAATCATCAAAAAACTCTCCGTCGTAGGAGAGTTCAGCTTTGTAACGGTCGTCCTCCAGATATTTATCGGCTTTACCGGAACGATCGCCATGAATTTCAAAAAGGCTGTTACGCTTACCGATCTGATAAAGCTTATCCTGTAACAAGTAGTATTTAGCCAAAGCATTGCCTAATTTTTTACTCTCCATCTTATGGATGACTCCAAAACCCCAGCCTCTTTTTTCATACCAATCGATACTAAACCAATCTTTGTGCTCTGAATTAAGCTGGTATCTCCAACGGCTAAGCATAAAGTATCCCCATTCATCGTTTCTTCCGGGAACCACCTCTATCGGAAAAGACTTATCTTTTAAAGACTGGGAAAAATAAGGAATATAAAAAACCGGGACATTACCGACTTTTAAAACTACCTTCCTGGCCACCACCTTGTCACCGGGATAGATAGTTATACTTTTGGAAACCATGCGATAATGCGGCTGGGTCAGATCACAAGTGGTAATATAGCCGTCTTTTAAAATAAACTTTTCCTGGCCGATCTTATCGCCTTGCGGCGCATTACCGTAGAAAGGGCTATCCTCAACCCGGATGTCCGATACTTGAGCGTCGTAAGTATTAAAATTGTAAACTATATTTTCGCCGTAAAGAACTGTCTGGTCTCGGATCACCTTGGCATTGCCGTTGATATAGGCGATATTACTATTAACATCAAATATCCCTTCGTCGCAAAAAAGCTGAACGTCTTTATGGGACATCTTCACGTTGCCCTTGGCAAAGACTTTACCGGCCTGGCGCTGGAAATCTATTTCATCGGCATCAACGATCACCGGTATTTTCTCATCTCCGGAAACCGCTTCTTTTTCTGATGAATCGGCTGCATCATCATCCAAAGGCTGGCTGGTAACAGTTGGCTCTACTGTAAGTTCCTGCCCGGAGGCCTCAACACTTTGATCCTGAGAAAACAGCGAAAAAGGAATCAAAAGAATCGTAAAAATAAGCAGTTTTTTCATATTAGTCAGGATCATTTGCCTTCAAGGTATTCTTTGGCTAAAATAGCCGCGCCGATTATGCCCGGGTTTTTAAGCCTTGCTCTCAAGAGCTTTAACTCCCGAGTCTGCGGCCACATCGCCTCTTTTCTTATTACCTCTAAAACCAAAGGCTTAAATAAACGGAAGGCTCCGGAAACTCCCCCGCCAAAAACAATAGCCTGGGGATTAAAAACATTGATCATTCCCGATAAAAACTTACCCAGAGTCATTGAAAACTCCTTCCAGACCAGCAAGGCCTCCCTTTCACCGCGAAGGCCTCTCTGGAATATTTCCTTAACTTCACTGACTTTACTATTTTTCTTAAGCTGTCGGTACCGCTTTAACAAGTAATTGTTCCCGACGTAGGTTTCGATGCAGCCTCTCGAACCGCAACCGCAAGCCTGGCCGTTTAAACTTATCGGCACATGGCCCAATTCAGCCGCACTGGTCCTCCCTCTTAAAAGTTTATTTTCCACCAGCACCGCTCCGCCCAAACCAGTACCAAGAGTTAAAAAAATAGCCTGAGTAAGTCCTTTAGCTGCTCCGCAGCGGGCTTCAGCTAAGCCAAAAACATTAGCATCATTGTCAACAACTACCGGCAGCTTGAGACGCTTCTCTAAAACCTCTTTTAAGGGGTAATTTTCCCACCCCGGTATATTAGGCAGGTAATAAATAAACCCTTTGCGAACATTAATCATTCCCGGAGCCCCGATACCGATAGCCCTCATGGTCGGACTTTTGAAATCGAACAACAAAGACTCCAGGTTTTTAATGAAAGCTTTGGGTTTGCGTAGATCCAAAGACGAATAGACCTTTTTTTTAAGGATCACTCCTCTTTGATTTACCAAACCGGCTTTTATATAGGTTCCTCCCCAATCAAGGCCAAGAAATGTCAGCATGAATACCCTTTTTAGT
>JAHKAJ010000033.1 GCA_018826075.1 Candidatus Omnitrophota bacterium | reverse complement strand
TTCCCTAAAGGCTCTCCAGGAACTTTTGGAAGGTAAGGGTTGGTTAATCCAGCCTACAGCTGTATGTTATTTGTGGACAATAAATTCTATAACTCTATAGATATAAGTAGTTTAAAAACATTTTTACTACTTATTCAATAACTTGTAAAAGCAGCTGCCGGTTTAAAATATTGTTGTCTAACATAAACGCTGCCATTATCTGCTCCACTATCTTGTTCATAGAACTAGCCTCTAAGCTGGAATAAGTGATTGATTGTACCTCTGGTGCTTGACCGGCTAAAAGCAAATTACCTACATCAATACCAGAAAGCTCCAGTAATTTCACAACCTGTTTTCGCTGGCCGTTATCGCCATGCACGATAGACCTGGTTGCCGGTAGGCTCAGGCTGACCATTTTTGGCTGGCTGATTTCAAACAACCTCGCCTGTATATCCAATGGCCGGGAGAAGAAAAAGCTTTCGGCTATCGGGATAATTTCTTGGTTTATTTCCGGCAGTTTTAACCTATTTTCTTTCAGCAAGTTGTTTAGCTGGGGTATAGCTAAAGCCTTAAACTCTCCCATTTCAGCTATCGATATCAGGTCTAAACCCCTTAAAGGCAAGCTGGGAAGCCCGATATTAACTGTGGCCAAAGAAACTAACCCCGAAGTCTGGGCTAAGCTAGCTAACCCTGGTTTGAGCTCCTGGAAACTCTGATGTGCATAGCCAGCTTGTCCTAATTTTAAAAAGGCCGGCGAAACCAGATTATCTTTGATGACTGCTTTTTGGCTGGCATTGCTGATCTTGGTTGAAATCCGTTCCAACTTATTAAAAGCTGAGATCAGCTCTGGCTTAGCCAAAGCTGAAATCTGTTCTAATTTAGTAAAAGAAGCAGTGGGGTTAACTGTCCGGCCAATATCTACCTGAGCCAAGTTAACTAAAGACATTGGGTTTTTAGCCGAAGCGAGATTAACCTGACTTAACTTAACCAGGGCCGGATTTAACTCTGCCGGCATCTGGTTTGCTGCATTGACCAAGCGTTCAAAAGAAGGTCTCATAGCCGTTGAGATCTCCGGGCTAAAGCCGCTTAATTTAGCCAAAGCCGGTTTTATATCCAATGAAATGTTCGGAACTATCTGAGTTTTGATCGCCGGAGTTTGAGCAAAAGAATAGAAGCGTGAGTCAAGCTCTGAAAAACGGTTCAAATTTTGACTAGGCATTACTGCTGCCACTTTTGTCTCCTGACGCTCTAGAAGGCCATTAAGAGAATTGGGCCCCTGGCCATTTGAATTAACGGCAGTAGTGGTCCTTTGGGCTAATTGTCCAATGTTTCCGGGGACTTCTTCAACTGCAGCCTGGGCTTTAGCCTGGCTGGGAGTCTGAACAGCGGCTGCTACTGCTGCATCCTGAGGCTTGGCTTTTGCCGGCTGTTCGATCTTAGCGGCTATAGCTTCGCTTTTATCCTCTAAGGTATCGTTATTAGCTAACTCACCTAAATCACTATCGCTGCTGGTATCGTTAGCCAGAAGCCAGGCTACTTGGTCAACTGTAGCTTTGTTATCACTGTTGGCGACCGGAAAAATAGCTACTTTACCTTCTTCGCTAAATAGCTTAGCCTGCCAGCCAGGAGGAAGGCCGGTAACTTCTTTATTGTGGACATGTAGGGTGATAGTCTGGCCTCCTATGTCTACTTGAATCTTTCCGCCATTACCTACTGAGGCTACTTTGCTATTAGAAGGCAGCTGATGACTATTTAGAAAACTATTGTTACCACCAGGAGAACCTCTGGGGCTGCTGTTTTTCCCGGCACTACTATCGATCAACTGGGGAACTACTCTACCGGTAAAACCAGAAGCAGCATTTTTGCCGGCCTGGATAGCTGCTCTTACTGCTGGTTGGGCAGCTGCACCCAAACCTGCACCGGCTGGGCCGAATAAACTGAATCCCACTGCTGCTCCGATAGCACCATAGCCACTGTTGCTGGCAGCCGGGGTAGCCTTAATTCCATTATTAGCTATCTGGCCGTATACTGGCTGGAAATTAAGACTGAAAGAAAAGACAACAAAAACCCCCAGAATCAAGGCCCTAACTCCTCTTTTTTTAACCAACTGCTTTGAGTTTCTGATCTTGTCTTTTTCCATTTTCTTCTCCTTCACCAACCCAAAAAAAAATGGGAGGTTTTTGCCTCCCATAATTACTCCAAATTGTTTAAAGCCGCGGTCATTTCGCTGTTTCCTTCCGTGGCTTTAGTTGAAGCCTTATTTAAAGCGCTTCTGTACTTTAGTATAGCATGCTGGCCGGTTAGAAGTCAAGGTTATTTAGCCATAAGAATTAAAGCGTTTTCAATTTCCCGGCTCAAGATTTCATCCGATTTCAAACCAACCTATCCACCTCGGAGATGGAATATAGCCACCTACCAAATTCCACCTACGAGGTGGAATTTGGGTAATGCTTATATATTTTGGACAATTAACTATATAACTACTTGGTAATTATAGCATTAGAAACATTACTTATTTAGCTTATCTAGCTTAAAAAGCATTATGTCAAAATGGCCGCCATTAGGCTGGATAATCTTTACTTCATGAAAAATAAAATTCTGGCCTTCATCAACATAGGAGCGCAAACTCTCTATTCTAATATCCCCGTATTTTTTAGCTACCTGTTCAAAAGTCTCATGAGGAAACCAGGCAAAATTACGTTTTTCTAAATGTTGGTTTACCCAATCCGGCGAAGCTATCTGTTGGGGCTTTTCGACTAATCGCTCCAAAGGCTTTAGCGGCTCTCTGGCAGCCATCGGCTCAACCATTCTCTCGAAGGCAACTTTTTCCTGCTGGAGCTTGCGGCTAGTCAGCTCAACACTGAAATATAAATTCTGACCATTCCAGTTACGGCTTCCGTAAACTTGAAAATCCCTCTCAAAACCATCATCGTCAGCCCGAGTAATCGTAGCAAGCGGTTCGCTTAACGAGCTTATCCGGCCGTAACGGCCTCCTTCAAGCATGTTTTGGGCTATCTTTAATTTCATCTCCCGGCTTAAGTTTCCTGAATCAAGTAAAGTCGCCAACTCCGGCCGCAAGAATTGCCCGGAATAAGAATCTCTAGCTTGAGCAAAAGTGACTAAATCTTCGACATCATAACGGATTGGGTCTTCCGGACGCCACCCCATATCGCTAGGTGAATCAGAAACTGACTGGATCATCCGGATTAAATGGTCATCACTGCGGTTAAATCCGGCAAAAATATTTAACTCATCTAAATTGGTAGGGTAATAGCCAATACTAGCCCATTGAGGATTATTGGAGTCGCCGTAGCCAACCTTTATCTGTATGCCCTTAGCAGAAAGAGCAATAACATTCTTCTCCTGGCCTTGTAACTAATGCAGCCATAATCCGGTAGCCTGGTCATAGACATTGTAAACATAATGACCATTTTCCTCGGACCTCCGGAATTGTACTACTGCTCCAGTCTTAGGGTCGATAGCATCGATTGCTGAAACTACCCGACCTTTCTGATACTCGGCTGTTTCTTTTTTGCGGGTGGCCGAATAAGCTTCACGACCTTCTTTGCCTAGATTTTTCGCCTCAACTAAAGCCGCCTGAGCGACTTTACCTGGATCAAGCTTTTGACGATCACCGCCCCATTCTGGACTTACCTGATCGTAATACTGATTACGGCTTTCAACGGCTTTTTGTTCATCAAAAGTTAGATTGCTTTCGCGGGGGCTCTGAGAAGAGGATTTTTGATTCTGGACGGCGGCAGGCCTGACAGTATCAGTGCTACTGACCTGGCTGCGTTCAGACTGACCGCCAGAAGACTTACTTTCCGAATGAGAGTAAGAATACGATTGAGCCGGCGCTGAATAAGATTTCGACTGAAAACGACCGAATAAACCTCTGCTGCCAAAAATTCCTGCCTGAGCTGGTTTAGAAAAAATAAGGAAAAGAAAGAATAAAAAAAGGCTGGTAAAAAAACGGTAAGCCAGCAAATTATTTTTCTTATCCATGGCCACCCCTCCTTAGCCATTTCTGAAAACTAAAGCTGATTTAAACCACGGATAAAAAAGATAAATTATATTCTACAATTGCAAAGTCTTTTAAAGCTTAATTAGCCTTTTCGACTCCCAGCAAGGAAATCAATGAGATATACTGAGGGGCTGCGCTGCTGTTAACTGCCGACGGAGATGTTGATTTTATGATCTCAGGCTGAATAAACTGGATTTCCTGCTGCAAAAGCTGAGCCACATCCTGGCTGGAAAGGCTCTTAAGTTCGTCGGGTGTAAGCGATAGGCGGTACAATGAGCCTGAGCCGCCGAAAAACTGGTCTAAAGCCAGGTTACCATGAGGAGCAATCTTGGGAGTCTTTAGCTCGGCGCTGTCAGGTATAGGGTAAAGGTCAAGCGGCTGGTTTGCCTGTTCAATAGCCGCCAAAGAAGGCTGTTTACGCATATCAAAAGTCAGTCTCTCTAAATCGGGATTCATCCGGGCTGCAAACTGAGGGCTTAAAGTAGCCAATCCGCTAAATTCTGGACTGAAGGAGCCTGAAAAAGCCGGACTAAGTCCAGCTAATTTAGCAAAGGCCGGATTCAAAGAGCCGCTAAACTCCGAACTCAAAGTAGCTAATTTAGCAAACGAAGGATTCAAGGAACCTGAAAAAGCCGGACTTAAAGCTGCCAGCCTCATAAACGAAGGCTTTAAGTAAACCGTTGATTCAAAACTTAAATTGCCTAATTTGGCAAATGAAGGGTTAAGCTCGCCGGCTAATGCCGGGCTGATTGTGCTAAGCTTGGCAAAAGAAGGATTAAACTCGCCGCTAAGTGCCGGGCTGAGCTGGCCTAATTTAGCAAATGAAGGGCTGAACTCGCCGGTCAAACTTGTGCTTAAACTGGCTATCCTGGTAAAAGAAGGCTTAAGTTCTCCCTGCATCGCCGGGTTTAAAGTAGTCAAACGTTCAAAAGAAGGCTTAAGTTCTCCGCTGATTCCTGTGCTTACCTGAGCTAGCCTTTCCAATCCGGAATTAGTCGAATCCTTAAAGCTGATCGCTCCGGTGGCCAACCTTTCAAATGAAGGCTTAAGAGTCACTCGGCTCATCGGATTATCCACCGATGAAAGTTTATCGAAGTCGGGCTTAAGATTGCTCAACTCATCAAATTTGGGATTAATGCCAGTGGAACCGAATTTTCCCGGATCAGCCAGCTTTTCAAATGCCGGGCTTAGAGCGTCATCAAAACTGTAGAACTGATCACGAATTCCGGCTTGAACCGAACCTAAACTTAAAATCAAAAAACACATCAACCCTAAACTTAATCCGATTTTGCTTTTCATTTTTTCTCCCGTGGCTTTGATTCTGTCAATTTTATAAATGATACAGATTGCACATAAATATACCATATTGGAGTCAACAAAGTCAACCGATTTTTAGCAAATTAAACTAAAAAGTTAAAGCCTTTACAGTTAGCGGTATGTTTGAGTTATCCTAAAAACCTGGCTATAGATTTAGGGGACATTGACTTACATAATATACTGAAAAATAATAAGATACAAACTTATTATTGAAGAAATATCAGGCATTTAGCTTATTTGAAAAGCTTACTGTAATCCAGTGAATACACCCTGGCGGATAAAACGGATCAGAATCGGTCCGGCTACGATTATCAGAATAACCGGTAAGATGCAAAAAATGAGCGGAATTAACATCTTTAAGGGAGCTTTCATTGCTTGGCGTTCACCGCGCCGGAAACGCCGCATCCGGGTATCTTCAGAAAGGATCCGAAAGGTCTCTTCAACTGGGGTTCCCATCCGGTCAGCCTGGACCAAAATCCGCACAAAAGAAGTGACATCAGGGATCTCCACCCTGCGGGACATATCCCGAAGAGCCTCAACCCGGGGCTTACCTACATTGATCTCCTTAAGCACCAAAGTCAACTCTTCGATCATCGGATTAGTAGCTACTTTATCCACCACCCAGCGCACCGCAGCCATAAAATCAAGCCCGGCACCGACGCATAAACCTAAAAGGTCAATGGTCTCAGGTAAAATTCTCGAAATAAGAAATTTGCGTTTGCGTACCCGGGAATTAAGTATAATGTCCGGTAAAACCAGTCCTAACAACCCTGCCGCTAATAAAATCCAGCCGTTTTTTACATCAAAAAAAAACAAAATCAACGGAAAGCCAATAGCCAATAATTCTTTTCCGGCCATATATTCAGCCGGGCTGACCCGCCAACGGGCAATGTTAACCTTCCAAAGCAGGGATTTTTCCAAACCCAACAATTTAAGAAAAACTTTATTAAACGGGGCTAACGGCAGAAGAAAGGGTGAGAAAAAAGAACCTCGTTTTTCCTTTACGTCATCAGCAAAAATCGATACGGTCTCCGGATCCTTAGGGAATAACCCGATAAAGATAACCGCAAAGCCGATGATCAAAATTACATAAAGAATAGTTAAAATCATTTAAAACTCCCCTAAGTTATATCTCGACTTTACCGAGAACGATAATCAAGACGAACCCAAGCACCTGAAGAACTACGGCGATTAACAATATCAGCCTGCCTACTTCGTCCTGCCACATTACGTCAAAATGGTCCGGACGGATTTTCCTAACTATAAAGAAAAAAGCCGGGCCCAGCAAAGAGATTATTATCGCCTGGAGGCGGGCCTGAATAGTTAAAGTTGAAACTAAATCCCTTAATTTCAAGCGGTCTCTGATAGTATCGATTAAACGAGCAAAAACCTTGGTCAAGTCGCCTCCGGTTTCTCTGGCCACGATTATCGCCGAAGATACAAGGGTCATTTCTTCAGAAGGCATCCGGCCATTAAGGCGTAGCAAAGCCTCCTCTAGGGTAACACCTACTTTTATCTCCCGATTTAGAAGCGAGATCTCCTGCGACAAAGGAGCGGTCATTTCCTCGGCTAAAACCTCAAAAGCCTGGACCAGGGTAAGGCCGCCTTTAAGGCAGCTGTTCATAATCATTAAGCCGTCAACCAGCTGGTTAACGAATAATTTACGACGGCGGCGGTCTAAAATATTCACCAGCCATAGCGGCAGGAAAGCCCCGCAAACCGCAAAGATCAAAGCCATCCACCAGGTGCGGTTAACAAAATAACCGACAATTCCTAACAATAGGGGTAAAACGATATAGAGACGTACTAAAATCTTACGGCGTAAAAAAACGAACATTTCTTCAAAATGAGAAGCAGTTTGTTCAGCCTTTCTCTGCTGGGCCTTATCCCAGCGCTTGAGAAGAAAAGTTACCCCGTAATAGGAGATAATCACCAAAGCTATACCTAAAATAAGATAAGGAATTATCAGAGTCATGGCGATATTTTACCATTCAAAATCGATAAAGTCGAGCCCATTCTTAACCTTTTCCTGATCACAAGCAGAACAAACTATTCCAAAACAAGCTGTTTGATTCCTGCCGCTTCTCTCTGATAAGCAACCGAATCTTCCACGAACTCCCGGTAAGTGGCCGGATTAATATCGAAGAATTCCCGATACTCACATATTTTATTTTTTTCTTCAATCACTGACAAGTATTCTCGATAAGAGGAAAACTGCCAATCCTTTGGGCTATCAACCAAATAAGCCGTAGTTGGATTAAGATGAATATACCTGGTTAAATGCAACAGCTGCTCATCATTTTCAACTAAAACCTTCTTAAACCGGCCTTCCCACAAAGGCCCTTTACGGTTATGCTTGGTATTAAAATAACGGGTGTAACTATTGAGCAGGTTGCTGATGAAAGTTGAAGTCCCCTTTTCCGACAATTGTTTTAACACTAAATGAAAATGCGTAGGCATAAGGCAGTAGCTGACTATCTCTACTAACTTTTCCTTGTTGGCCTTAAACTTATTCCTATTTTTTGATTTTAACTGCCTGAGGAAAATTGAAAATTTTAAAGGGGGATTTTTAACCCGATAATACTTTATGGTATCGATAAATCTTAAAAATTCCTGGTCATTATTAAAAATAACAAAACCGGCTATGCTTTTACTAAAGACATGATAAACTTCCCCTTCAACAAGCTTAACCATACCCCCTCCTTTTAAAAACCATACCACTCCAACCATACCACCTCGTAGGTGGTATTCGGTAGCATCATATTATACCAATAAATACAGGAGTTTTAAAGTGGCGATTTGTACCACCTCGTAGGTGGTACGGTTGGGGGGATAAAAAACGGCTCCCTAGGAGCCTTTCAGCTTCCGGGGAGCCGTTTTCTGAATCTGACAGGGAATAGCTATTCTAAATCTTCCTGGCTGGAAGAAATAGTTCCAATTTTTTCTAAAGAAAACTTGTGGACAACTATACTGTAGCTGGGAGAACCTTCCTGGGATAAGCCGGAAAAATTTAATACCATCATTAGGCCCTCTTTCTGCTTAGAAAAAAAGAAGGTAGCTTTTTGAGAGTCTTTTAGCGGCGACTCAGTACGCACCTCGCCAAAACCTTGATTAGCAAACATCTGACGGTAGAATTTGAGTATCTCTGACTTGGAAAGATCAGAACTGTAAATATGCTGGCTGGTTACTAACCCCTCTTGTTCTTCAGTTTTTTGGCTTATCAACTCGGTTTCCCGGGGAATAAGGCTTAAGTTTTGAGCTGAAAGAAAAAAACTGTTTACCAGTAAAAAAACCAGTAAAAAAACTATATATCTATACCTTGATTTCATCTAAAACTCCTCATCACCGAAAGCATCGCCAGCAGACTTATACGTACCCTGAATGCTGCGCTGAATATAGCCGGACATAGCTAACAAAGCCACAGCCACAAAAGCAATCAAAGCTGCATAAAGCAAAATAGTCTGGGATTTAGTTCTGTTTACCATTATTTAATTATTTTATCGATTTGTCTCTTAAAAATCTAACTTTCTCTAATCCTGACAGTCTTTACAATCTTTATACCTTTTATCAACCTTCTGCTCCCAGTAGTTTTTATCAAAGTCAGTTATAAATAGATGATAGTTGGTTTTACCCTTTGGAGACGGAAAAAAGTATAATTCTATATATTTAATATCTCTTTTTTTAAAAATAAACTTTTCTATTTCAGGATTATCTTGACTATAAGGTTGCTTTTCTTTTAACCCCTGTTTTGTAAACATAGAACGATAAAAAGCAACGATCTTTTCTTTAGAAAAATTAGAGCTATATTGGTATATCAAAGTTACGCCTATTTCTGACTTATCTTGAAGTTCAAGAGTTACCTCTGTCTGAGGAGGCTTAGCCAAATCATAAGCTTGAACTTGGATAATAAAACAAAAAATGGTGAAAAAAATGAATAAAACAAATATTCTTTTAAATCTTTTCATATCGCCTAAAACTAATTAGCCGACTCTAATCTAACATCAAAAGCTGCCTGGCCTTTTTCAATATCGCCGTTTCCGCTAAAATCAGCTGTAGCCTGGCTTTGAACCGGCGGGTAAAAGGTAGGGAAATCAATATCGCCGCGCATGCCTTTTACCGGACCACCCATATGAAACTGGTAGTTACAAGAGGTGACTTTACGATCATGGTTAATATCCTTAATCCATTTGATAATATCTGGTTCAGAGTCATTTTTTTTATCGTAATCTTTCTCGTCCCTGCCATCTAACCCAGCCTTAGCTTTTTTTGCAGCACTGTCAGCCTTTATCATGGCCGGATTTGCCGTAGCAAGCAACTTAATATCCCCATTACTATTATGCGAAGGACAAAGGATGGGAGTATCAGTACAGGTATCTGGTATAATACAGCAGTGCGGCATACAATAGGGGTATTGTCTAGCGCAACCACAATCATCTGCTGCTCCAGCATAATGGGTTTCAGCACTTGTGCCAGAAGAAGCCCCCGCAGGGTATGTTTGATCCATGGGTTCATTGCCAGCGGCTTGACGAGCTTTATCAGACTGCTTTCTGGCTTCGTCTAGGTTCTCCTTGACTGTGTCGCGATTGTCCTTGGTAATTTCTAATTTATAGCTTTGGGCATCATCAATACAAATTATAGCTGTAACTGTGTGAAAACGGCCGGCTCCGTCAGCCCAGGAAAAAGTTTTCTCTTCACAATTATTTACGTTGTCGGGGGTTATCTCTTTTAAGAAAGCTTCGTAACGCTTGGCGTTTATTCTTCCTAACCGATGACTGATCCCGCTGTTATAAAAATTAAAGATATAGCCGGCATAAAGAGCGTTCTGGTATAAATCATCGCCGTTTTTCTGATCATCATGGACTCTTTTTCTTACAGCTTCCAAAAGAGCCTGCTGCTCCTGAGCACCGCTGGGAACAATGCCGTCAGTCTTTTTTTCCTCATAGTTTTCATCAGAATTTTTAAACCCGTCTTCCAGAAGATAGTCCATTTCGTCTGCATACTGTCTAGCATTATACGAGGTTGCGCGAGCAATATCTTGAGCGGTCTTCATTGCTTCCTTGCTAGATGCACCCATAGAAGATATTTGTTTACAACCAAAACAAGCGGTGCAGGTCTTCGCAACCGCCCGCGCTGATGTTCTAGTATATGCTTTGTATATTTTATCTGCCTGGGTAAAATGATCTGTATATTCTTGTTTAATGCCATTTTCTTGATCTTCACCCCAGCTCTTCTTAAAAGTCTCATCTTCATCGGAACCGGCATTAACATTGGCGACATAGTTAAAAGCATAAGCCATTACCGAAGCGGCAGACAAAGCTCCGGCATCAGCGGCATTATCAGCATAAGTCTTATCTTTGGCGGTCTTTCCGACATTAATCACCATAAAGGCAATAAATATAAAGGTGACCATCAACGAGATCAGGTAAATAGAGACCTGGGTAGGGTGGTATCGGGAGTCAAAAAAAACACGCTTCTTAAGCACTAAATCAGCCTCTCCTTTTATATATAACAGTTAATGCAGCTATTCCAAGCCCACAACAACATAAGTAGGAAACAAAGGCTGCAGGGCTGTGGGTTGAGCACCGCTGGCATCTACTTGACGATTGGGTGTTCCGGCAGCCACCCGACTCATCTCATAAGTTGCCTGGCGAATCGGCACATGAGCAACGCCTTGAGCAAAAAAGCCGATAGCTGCTCCTATTATAATCGAACCAGCTAAAAAAACAACGCTTGATTCTAAAATACTCTGGGCTTTACTGGTTTTTTTCATAAACCCTTCCTTAACGGCCGTGTCCGCGGGCCTGGACTACCCGTTTACTCTTTCCGATTTTATAAATCATCTGTTCACCAACTGCTCCGTGCTTTTGGCCGCTGCTCTCACTGGCAGAAACCGTCATAACCGTCTCAGTAAAATAACGCGGCTCAATCGAACCGCTTCCTTCCTGAGTAATATCATATTCAGGAAAACGGTTAATATCTACATATAACTTTGCCTCAGGATCTTTTCCTTTATTTTCCACACTGGGAATACACCATAAAACATAGCCGGCACCGGAACTGGTAGTTTTCCTACCGGAAATCGGGTTAGTAGCATCAGACATCCGGCGGTCATCCCAGGTGCCGTAGCCAACGATTTTATTTTCCCGATGAGACCGGGATAAAGCATAACGAAAAGCCTGCATCAGAGCATATTGGTCATTGTTTACTTTAGCAACATAAGTAACTATCATACCTAAAGCCACTAAGACTAAAGGGCCTAAAATAGCCATTTCCACCATGGCCTGCGCTTTTTTATTGGAAAATATTTTTAACATCTTTTCTTCCTTTTAGCTTCTTATCCTATCGGCTCCTTCTTCGTCCAAGCATTGCGAAGACTCCATTTATCATACTCTAAATCCGGATAATCCGGCTCAGGCGGCTTAGTAGCCGCGTCCTGAACATGTAAAGCCGAACCCTTATGTTCCATAATATAAGGCGGGGTCGGCGGCGTATAAGTCACAGAACCACTCTGGCTCTGGGTATTGATATCAAAATTAGCGCCCTGAGATTCAGCTTCTCGTGAATCGCTCGAAGACGTACTATAGCTTATCGAAGCCTGCCATTCAAGACCCTGGCCATGGCCCAATAATGCGTCACTTTCCCGCTTAAGCCTGGCCTGGATATGGCGTTTAAGGTATAGGTTGATGCCGGCCATAGCTCCGACCACAATAACAATAAGAACACCGTATTCTAAAATCGCGTTAGCTTTTCTCACGGTCTTCGGCTCCTGAAATTCATACTATCACTGCGGTGCGATGAACTGGTAAACAACGAACCTTCGTAAGGGCCGCCTTCATAGCTAAAAGTAGTAG
The DNA here is from genome assembly GCA_018826075.1 of Candidatus Omnitrophota bacterium. Taxonomy (GTDB): domain Bacteria; phylum Omnitrophota; class Gorgyraeia; order Duberdicusellales; family 4484-171; genus JAHKAJ01. The sequence goes on along the minus strand of JAHKAJ010000033.1, from coordinate 14,910 downwards.
TAGTTTTACTCATATCACGGTTCTGCCTTGAATCAGCCCACTGTTCTTCATTAAAACTGTCTGCCGATTCTTTTAACTTTCCCTGCACACCGCGGTTTAAATAGACGTGCATAGTAACCAGGGTTACGACTGTTAAAGCAACCAAGCCGGCATATTCTAGAATCAATTGCCCTGATCTTTGGCTTACCTGTCTATGTTTAGCCTTCATAAACTACCTCTTAATCTCACGGCCAAGTTTGCTCTAAAGAAGCTACGCCCCGGTGAGAAGTTGTAGAAATCGAGCCGTGAGTATTGATAAAGGTCTTGGGAGAACCCCAGCCAGGTACAGTTATCTCAACCACACTAGTCCTGGCATGGACTTGTTCAACCGAATCAGTCACCCCATGGCCATACTGATCAGCAGTCTGATCGCTTGCTTCCTGAAGCTTACCTTGTATACCTCTAGTCAGATAGGCCTGGATTGCCAGAAAAGCAACTATCAGAAGGCTGATCAAAAAGCCATATTCTACCATTGCTTGAGCTTTTTTCATAGTTACCGCCGCTTAAACTAAAAAAACCCTGCCTAACTTATTCCCAGGTTTCCTGGTCCAGAGGGCCGACTTCCCGGAAACTGTTCATCTCCTGATGGCCGCCAGTTATATCAGTAGTAGTCGTACTATCTTTCCCACCGGTCGTGGTTTCTACGATCTTATCGTTACTCACATACATATTCTCTTCCCGGTAGGTTAAATTAGGCGAATACTGGTCTCCCATCTGGTCGCCGATGATCTGCATTCTTCCCTGGATGCTGCGTTTTAAATAGTTCTGCATAGCCAACAACGCCCCTACCACCACTGCTATAAGCAAGGCGTATTCTAAGGTACTCTGAGCTTTTCTTATCTTCATCAACACCTGTTACCTCCTTTTCTAGAAAACCCTAAAAGCCAAACTTACCGCTGCATATGAGATTCGTAATTGGCAGTCATGCTCTCATTGTAGATGTACGGCGTATCAGCTTCAACATTTTCAGTGAAGTAGCGGTTTGAGCTCTGGCCAGTAGTAGTCTTGGTGCCGCTTACGCCATCCCATTGATAAGTCGTTCCGCCGGTATCATCGACGAATTGGTTGGCAGCATCAAAAATCCTGGCCTGGATAGCTTTTTTCACATAGCTCTGTACTCCCATAGCCGCGCCGATAACCACCGCAAAAAGGATCGCGTATTCGGCTGTTGCTTGTGCTTTTCTTAACTTGATTAACATTTTTTACACCTCCTAACCTGTTAAACGTCTGTTATTCTACGGTCTCTTATTATTACTCTCATTGACCAACAGCAGAACTGCCGCCGCCGACTCTTGCCAGAAAATCTGAAGACTGGTCAGTGATGACCTGCGAAGAGTCGTTAAACATCTGCTCGACAGCTTTACTTAAAGGGCCGTCTTTCTTAGTGGCCGCAATCACCGCCACTATGATTGCTGAAAGTACAATGATGTACTCAAGGATGCTTTGTGCTCTCTTGCTCTTAACCATGGCTAAACCCTCCTTTAATTTTTATTATCTTATCCCGTTTAGGGGATCTCCGAATAACTCAAACTGAATATGCGCCATCCGGGTATCAATTGACCTAAAAACATAACTACTCATTATCAATAAGGATATGCAAACCAAAACGATTAGGGCTGCGTAATCCATAAAACTTTGGGCTTTGTGTTTCATAATCATTGTTCCTCAAAAGGATTAGGCACCTCATAAGTAATGACCTGACCCTGATAAGTACTGTCCAAGGTCTGCGGCAAAGACCCTTGTAGATAATCTTGCGTCTGATTAAGGCCGTTTTTTACTCCTGCTTTAAGAAAACCGGTACCGATATAAATTCCTACAACGATCATAGTTAAAAACAAAAGATATTCAACGATACTTTGAGTTTTTTTACTGTTAATCATATCTTCACCTATTAGCCTCATTCATCTCCTGGGCCAGGTGCCGGTCTCTTACAGTCAAAGCCCGCGAAAGATAAAAAGTGGTCGCGCCCATTGCTGCAGCCACTACCAGCACTATGGCTACATACTCTAAAATACTCTGAGATTTACTTAGCTTTATAATCATAGTTATTCCTAATCCTGATCCTGCAAACCAATAAACCAATCATCGCTAATTCCCTCGGTGCTATAGCTAACACCTTGGTTAACATAACTTACATCATCCTCAGTATACCCAGCTTGGTTTAATCCGAGGTATTCTCCAGTCAAACTGTTAAACTCGGTCTGGATGCCATCGGGAGCATAACTTTCACCCTCCAATAAATTAACACCCAGTTCAGTACCCTGGTTTTCATCCCAATATTGGCCCTCTTGACCAGCCAAACTGGCCTCCTGGTTATTATCCCAGGTTGAAGTTGCGTTTTCAGCCGCCGCTATCGTATCAATCGGGCTGGCGCCACCCAAACCCTCCTGCGCAACTCCCCAGTCAGCCGGTAATTCAGTTTCAGGCAAATCACCGGCACCTTCCAAAGCAGCACCCTGTAAGGTCTGATCAGTACCATAGCTGCTGACGTTTCCCACAGTCGATAAAACTGAGGCCTGGTTTATAGCTAAAAAAGTGCCAATACCGACAGTAGCAAAAACAAAGCTGGCGGCGATATATTCAAGAGCAGTTTGAGCTTTAATCGATTGAAATTTATCCTTTTTCATTTGCCTCTCCAAAATAAAAAACCGTCCTACCCAATTCTCTTCCGAGAGACTTTCGGCAGTCCGGTTATCCTGATAGTTGAAATTCCTAATCGCTAAATAGTCAGCGATTTTAGGACCCGTGACTTTGCAAACCCCCTAACCTCAGAGGTTGCCTTTTCGCTGCCTCCCTGTCGCCTATAATATACCATAAATTTTATAATGAATTCAAGAAAAACAGCGAAAAAACGAGAGTTTATGAAAGCGCTTTAAAGTAATGATTTCGTAAGGAATTAGAGAGGCAAAAAAATGACTTCTGAAGATATTTTTTATAAACTATTGATATAAAAACACTTATAAACTTTGTCGTTATTGAAGGAAAACCGGGCGGCCTTCCAGTTCAAAAGCAGCCTGGTTAAAGGCCTTTTTCAAAGCCCGAGGAGCCTGTTTTAGGGTAATTCTTAGACAATCTTTACAAAGGGAAAAATTTCCGGTTTTCCCTTTTGGCTCCCAGCCTTGAACGGTTTCTTTGAATAAAATGGAAAGAATTTGCCCAACTCTAATGAAATCAATTGTTTGTGTAAAAACAACCTTTTGGGGAAGCATTTTTGATAAATCCGGCTTTGCCGGCTTGGAAGAACCCTTGCCTTGAACCAGCTCAGTTTCCTTGAAAAAATCATCATAAATATACGGCCACCAGTAAAAATACCGGTTTAGAGAAGCTGGGATAAACTTTTTATCTCCGGACGGAAAAAATCCTAAAACTCCCCAAAAAACCGATGAATTCAAGCTACTTTTGATCCGAAAGTTATTTAAATTAATGGTTATGCCCTCCTGGGTAAGCCGGAAAGCAGCCGGGCTGGTAGTAAGAAATAGCTCACCTAATTCTCCATGAAGGAAACGCTTAAATCTCTGGGGTTTTTGGCTGACCACCGGGGGCATGAACAACTGCGGTGAGTAACCAAAGACAAGATAAACTAAAGGATTGGTTACTTTAAGCCTATCCAAAACCTCTCCGGCCGGCCCAAGAAGTTCGACCGCAGTCAAACCACTTTTTAAACCTCTGATGAAATTAAAGGCTGTGGCCGAAAGGTAATTAAAACTTTTGGTATAGCCGATGATCAAAACCTTATTCTCAAGCATTTTTTTAAACCTCTGCCGAAGGACTCTTAAGGAGGATGAGAAAGCTTCTGATTTTTGAGGTTTATCCCAAAAGGTTGCCAGACGCCCGTCAGAAAAGCCTTGAGAGCCGTTTTTAAAAATAAATCTCACTGCGCTGGCCGGCCGGAGTTGGTTTTTTAAACCCTCTAAACTCACAACCGGGCGCTTAGCCAGAAGGACCTGGTTAAAATAGTCGACTGATTTTCCGGAAATCTGCCGCAAACCGACTAAACGAAGAAATCCTTCCCGGCTTAAACTGATTTTCAGCTTCTTATCGATAAAAAAAGAAAGGCTGGCTAAAGTAATTATTTTTTTGAGTTGTTCGGGATTAAAATCCTTAAAATAAACTTTTAACTTTTCAGTTAAATAATCAAACAACCCGACCTGGCTGTCTAAAGCCCGCAGAAGCATGAGGCCGCAAGACTCGACTTTTCGGGCCTGGAAAGCTTCACTTTGGTTTTTCCGGCCAGGTTTTTCTTTTAAACCTTTCTCTTTCAATACTTTATGTATTAGGCTTTTTGAAAGGTTAATCTTGTATTGATCAGCCAAAATAACCGCTAGTTCACGGACTCCCGAACCAGAAAATTTCTTTTTCGCTTTCAGAATCGCTCTTTTTAACTCGGGAGTTAGTTTTTTCTTAGGCATGACTATTTGATTATACCAAATTTTTAAAGGTTTTAAAAATAAAACCGGATTGCCTTTTGGGCAACCCGGTTTGGTAAGCTTATTTGATTAGACAACTGTTTTTATTTTGCCTCTGCCGCCAGGAGCGAGATCAAAGATACATTAACCGAAGCAGCTGCTGGATTTTGAACCGGAACTGGGATCAAACCGCCATTGGGCTGAATAATCTGTGCATCTCTAGCTATTAGCTCGGCGATCTCGACCGATGATACACCAGTTAAACTCTTCGAATCAATTGACAACTCAAGAAGATTTAAGGGAACATCTACCGGAGCAAAAAAAATCGGTTTTTGAGCTAACCCGATGGTATTCAAATTTTTAGCCTTAGCATAAAAGGCATGAGGCTTGACTTGGACAAGATTCATCGATAGCTCTTTCTGGCCGGCTAAAGCCAAAAATTTAGTGTTTAAATCCGGGTTTAACCGCGGGTCAATGCTAACCAGCTGGCTGAAAGCCGGGCTTAAATCAAAGCTGATATTGATATCGGCGATTTTCTCAAACGAAGGGTTAAGGCTACTGCTATTTAAATCAACAGCGATTGAGGCTAAATTAACAAAAGAAGGGTTTAGCGAACCTTCCATGCCTTTTAAAGTAGCCAAACTTTCAAAGGAAGAATTCAGGCCTCCGGAAAACTTAGCCTCAATTGATGCCAGCTTAGCAAACGAAGGATTTAAGCCAGTATCTAGATTCTTTAAACTGGTCATTCGTTCAAAAGACGGTTTAAAAGTAGCTGACATCGCGGATAAATCGGCTAACTGGTTAAACGAAGGGTTTAAATCTGGAAGAAATTTATCACCCAGATTAGCAAATTTACTGAAAGCTGAATCCTGAGTTTTCAGTTTTCCATTTAGTTCAGTTAAACGCTTTAACGGCGACAGAGGATCGCTAAAACGTGAAAACGGCCCTAAACTGTCTTCCCAACGGCTGAACTTATCCCGCAAGCCGGCTGAAGCCTGATTGGGTATAGCTAAACCCAAACAAACTAAAACTAACACCGCGATTAACCATCTAGGTTTAAATTTCATTTCGCTTCTCCTTGTTTTATGAATTATTGCTGTTTTTTAATCTTATCTTCCATGAATTTAGCAAACGTTTCTAACTTAACCACGCCTAAACGTTCAGTTCTATTCTGACCGGGGTACTCTGGATCTGACATCGGCTTAAGTACTGTAGCACTATGACCGGATAAAGGCGCTTCTACGGTGCCAAAAGTTACTACCGGTATAAACTCCTGAGGTAAATCCTCTAATCTTACAAAAGCGCCGATTTCAGGTCTTAACTCATAGCTGCCGTTGAGGTTACGATTAAACCTGGCTAATACGTTATCGCTGCCTTCTTCAACCAGAGTTATCTGGATAGGCATTGTCTGAGGCCTACTCATCAACTGGTTCAACCTATCTACCCCTTGAGCAAAAGGATCGCCATCAAAAAGAGAAGACATTCTAGCTGTCGGGCCTCTGACTAAAGCCTCCATATTATGGATTCCGAATGGCCCACCTAGCGTGGTCAGACGATCAAAATCTTTCATCGGAAATTCTACTTGGCCGAGTATGTAGGTTTTAGGCATAGTTACGCCGTCTGATTCTAGTTTTCCGGCCTTGACTAAAGCCGTTAATTTATCTCCGGCGTTGACGTTTAAATCGGTTAACAAACGCTCCAGGGTTGTATTTTCAGAGCGGAACACACCTTTTTCATCAATATACCTAGCCACTTTATACTGGTTCTGATCGCTAAACCAGGTTAAAGCAGCTAAGGGCTCTCCTTGTTCATTTTTAATAACTATGCCCCAAAGTTGGGTATCCGGCTTGAGACTTTTAACTCCGGCAGCTAGCTCTGGTGATAATCCGGTTAAAGGGTCTAATCCGGTAATTTTTGTATCTAAACTAAATCCCGGGCCGCCTTTGGCTCCATCGTAGCTATCCGGACTATAACCCCTTAAATTCTCTTTAGCCCAGGAGTCAACATCATCAGGCATTGACTTATATTCAGCAAAGAGCTTAGTAACATTGTTTGTTTTATCGTATTGAGCTTCTTTGTAAAAAACCGGGCCCCCATCTACATTTTTCGCTTGCTGCCCTTTTTGGTCGACCTGATTACCAGGAACAAAATCAATAAGTTTTATCTCTACTCTTCCCTGGGGGGAACTTTTGGCTTGCTTTATCTCCTGAGGCAGATTATTAGACATTTGAGGCATTGGCACCTTTTGATAAGCTGGATCACTATCGCCATAGTTAGCTTTACTTACAGATTGCTGAGTTATTACTACTCTAACTCCTCCGGAAGCATGTGCCTGGCTGTTAACCGGAGTGTTCTGATTAGGCTGCTGTGCTGGCCTAGCCGCGGAACAACTTGAACCGCAAGGGGATTTATTATTATTAGGTGTAAACTTTGATTCTACTACACTAAGAAACTGTGCATGGGCAAACGGTAAAAATAGTGGCACTAAGAAAGCGAAAAAAAGTATGAACCGAATGATTTTAAACTTCTTCATTTTGCCCCCCAATTTTTTGACTGGTTTTAGTTTGAACTTTGCCTCTCCAAAGGCTAAGCAGTTAAATATAACATAAAATTCTCCTATTTTTCAAGGGTTTCTCGGCAGAAATTTGAAAGCGCTTTCTTGAAAAGTCTATTCGTATTCGGAGAAGGCCTTTTCATCCAAAAGGCCCAAGCGGTTGAATTCGGGAAAGAAACGGGGATAGTTACGCATGACGGTCAAAAACTTTCCTTTGATCTTGCCGTCTTCGGTTCTTCCTTCGCGGCGGAAAATAAACAGATCCTGGATAGCCACTTCGCGACGCTCCAAGCCTCTAAGTTCAGAAATATGGCTTACCCGGCGGATACCGTCGGGGTAACGCTCCTGTTGGACAACCACATTGATGGTATTACCGATCATCCGGCGGATCTCTTCAATCGGAAGCTTTATCCCTGAAGAAAGGATCAGGGTCTCCATACGGTTGGTGACTTCCTGGGGAGAGTTAGCGTGGATTACGGCAAGAGTGCCGCGGTGGCCGGTGGACATAGCCTGGATCATATCCAAAGCTTCCGGGCCCCTGACTTCACCAACAATTATCCGGTCCGGGCGCATACGCAAAGCATTACGAATCAAATCCTTAAGGGTAACCTCTCCTTTTCCGTCCTGATCCGGCGTACGAGTTTCCATAGGAACTAAATTATCCTGGTGCAGAATAAGTTCAGCGGTATCCTCAATAGTCACTAAACGCTCCTGTTCCGGAATGTGGTGCGAAAGCATTTCCATAGTGGTAGTTTTTCCTGAACCAGTGGCTCCGGAAAATAAGACATTGATCCGGCCTTTTATACAGGCGATTAAAAACTCTCCCATTTTCTGGCTCATGGTGCCGTTAGCGATTAAATCGTCGAGAGAGTGAAGCTGGCGGTCAAATTTGCGGACGGTAAGAGTAGTCCCACAGCGACTCAAAGGATACTGAATGATATTAAGACGCGAGCCGTCTTCAGTGCAAACATCGCCATAAGGGTTATAATAAGAGATGTTTTTGCCGACCCGGGTGAAAAACACATCGATGATATCCTTTAGGTCTTCTTCGCTGAAAGTCACCTCGATCTTATATTTGCTTCCCTTGACTTCCAACCAGGTGGCTTTGGGGCCGTTGACCATGATTTCGGTTATTGTCGGGTCAGCTAATAATTTACGCAGTTTATTTGCCCCTTCAGCCATAGCTTACTCCTTAGATATAAAAATCTCCCGGGGAAGTTCAATGCCTCTGGCCCGGATCTCATCATAGAAGGTAGGAATATAGCCTAAAGAAGTAAAATACCCCTGAACCTTATTCTTCTTATCTACGCCGGTCTGACGATAATAGAAAATATCCTGTAAATTGACGTGCAAGTCATCAAGCATGCCGACGACTTCGGTAATTGCGGTTACTTTTCGTGAACCGTCAGACATCCTGGCAGTCTGAACGATTAAATGGATGGCTGATGAGATCATCTCCCGGATAGCCCTGATCGGTAACTCGACTGCACTCATCAGGATCATGCTGTCTAAGCGGATTAAAACATCGTGGGTAGTGTTAGCGTGTATGGTAGACATACTGCCGTCATGGCCGGTATTCATGGCCTGGAGCATATCGATGACCTCATCGCCTCTTACTTCACCGACGATTATCCTATCCGGGCGCATACGCAAGGTGTTACGGAAAAGATCTCTTATGGCGATATGGCCCTTTCCTTCTATATTCGGCGGACGCGACTCTAAACGCACCCAGTGAGTTTGATGAAGTTTAAGTTCAGCTGAATCTTCGATGGTGATAATCCGCTCGGTTTCCGGTATGTATTCGGAAAGGATATTTAGAAAAGTGGTCTTACCTGAGCCGGTTCCTCCGGAAACCAGTATATTTTTACGCGCCTTTACCGCGGCATCAAGAAATCTAGCCATTTCCGGGGTAAGCGAATCAAAACGGCTGATCAAATCCTCCATGTGGTAACGCTGACGTGAAAATTTTCTGATGGTTAAAGTCGGCCCGGTCAAAGAAAGCGGGGCAATGATAGCATTGACCCGTGAGCCGTCGGGAAGCCGGGCATCGACATAAGGAACCGATTCATCGATCCGACGGCCTAAGGGCGCCAGGATCCGTTCAATTACTATGCGTACCTGTTCATTGCCGGTAAATTTTTTACTGGTCAGATAGATCCTTCCTTCCCGCTCGATATAGACTTGATCCTTGTTGTTAACCATGACTTCAGTAGTTGAATCATCCTTAAGCAGGTCTTCTAAAGGGCCTAAAGCTAAAGCCTCATCCAAGATTTCCTTGGTGACTTTTTTACGAATTTCTAAAGAAGAAATAAAACCGCCGGCCTCCTGGCTGATAATATTGGAAATAACTCTTTGAGCCCGGTCCCGCAATTCACGTATCTTTTTCTGGCTGTAAGAAAAAGTTTCGACTGGCAAACGCTTTAGATCCAGCTCTTCCAGCAGCTTCTGGTGAACTTTTTTCTTAAACCGGATCACCTCGTCTTCCTCTTCTTTCAAATAAACTTTTTCCGAATCTTCAGTCAAGCCGATCTTTTGCAAAAAAGCAACCTCATCGTCAGCCAACTCTTCTTTGGAAACCCGTAGCTCAGTCAATTGTTTATGTTCAATATAGAGGTCTTTATTCTCCATCAACTCAGAGGCTAACTTGAATATTGCCAGACTGATTTTAGAATTAGGGCTGTCAACCACAACCGGAATGCTGCGGTTAACGGCCATGCCGACTATTTTTCCCTCCGAAGGCACTAAAGATATGATCTCGGCCGGCAAAAGAAGCTTTATCTCCTGCCAGCTGATCGAACCCTTGCTTTCAGCCCGGTTTAGGACTATTTTAATCATATCCAGAGGAAAACCGATTGACTGCAAGGTATCCAGTATCCATTCAGTCTGATAAACCGAAAGAATATCCGGAGTAAGAACTAGGAGTATCAGGCTTGAGGAATCGAAAGCAGCAATCAGAACATCACTCAAGTTATTTCCGGCATCGATAACGATATAGTCAAAATCTTTCTTGGCTATCGAGATAAAATCTTTGATCACTTCGGAAGTTAACTTAGCTCTTTGGGCAAGTTTATTGATCGAGGGAAGGAAAAACAAATCTTTCTTGTAAGAAGTTACGTAATTTTGGAGGTTTCTTTTTTTCTCTTTAAACTCATCAAGGTGGCCGATAAGACTAAACAATGAATATTTAGCTTCGACCCCTAAAAGTTTTGCAGTCATTTGAGGCGCGCCCAGGTCTAAATCCACCAGCAGTACTTTTTTACCCTTAGCCATCAGGCTCACGGCCAGATTCAGGGAAAAAAGAGTCTTACCCACGCCTCCCTTGGGGCTAAAAAAAGTTATGGTGCGCGCTTCCATTTTAGTAGTTATTATACCACAAGATAGGAAGAAAACACCAAAAAGAATTAGAAAATTTTACAGCTTGAGGAATTTATCGTAAGGCAAAAAGAGGTATCTTTTGTTTTCTAATAGTCCATTTTATAGACTATCGGAATATCCACCCAAAGATCTTCCAAATCTATACCCATAGGGAAAGGCGGGTAAGGACTTAAAGCTTTGGCAGCAGTTAACACGCTGTTATCAAAAGATATATAGCCTGAAGATTCAGAAATTCTTGAATCGACCACTTCACCGGTATGGCTGATGCGTAATTTTAAAGTCATCGCTCCCTGCCAGCCGGCTTCTTGGGCTAAACGGGGATAATTCAAAGATTGAAAAATCATCCTTTGAATACGCAAAATATAATCGTTAAGTATAGTGTCCTTCTGTAAGTAATCGGGGTAAATAATCGGTTTACCGACAGTCACCTTGCCGCTGGCTTCAGCTGCCTCCTGCATGGCAGTTTCCAATTCGCTTTTTTTAATCAAAGGGGTGAGAGTTATCACTAATTCGGTCTGATCATTCTGAAATTCCTTAGAACGAAACAAAGCCCCTATGATCGGCACATCACCCATCCAAGGCAGCTTATCCACATTTTTAGACTCATCATTTTTAATCAAACCGCCGATGATAATCGTATCTCCGGAAACTACATTAAGAGAGGTCTCGGCTTTCCGGGTAAGAAAAGCCGGAACTTGGATTGAAGAAACTACGATTGCATTAGCCCAGTCAAGTTCGCTGACTTCAGTGCCGACATTAAGAAGAATTTTATCATTAGCTAAAACTTCCGGCCGCAGTTTCAGGATAACGCCGTATTCACGATACTCTACTGAAACGCTGGTTCCGGCTGAACCAGTAGTAGAAGCGCTGATGTAGGGAACTTCTCCGCCAACTACTAATTTAGCTTCTTTACCGCTCAAACACAAAAGTTTTGGCCGGGAAAGAACTTTTGCCCGGTTATTGCGCACTAAAAAGTTTATCCGGGTATGCAGGGCGTCACGGGAAGCCTCATGAATCGGCCAAAGCTTGCTCCAAGGAGAAACTCTGTTGAGAGTAGTCTGTACCCCATCATCGCTACTGGATGCAGCGCTATAAGGCTCTTCTCTTATCTGAAGATATTCAACCCATTTAAATCCCAGCCGGTCTAAATCGGTCTTGTTCATCTCCAAAACCTGGCAGTCGATCTCAACCATCTTGTTTTCTTCGGTAATAGTCAAAAGATTATCCAGCAGAAGGCTTCTTCCAGATTCATCATAAAAACCAGATAAAACTTTTTCCACCTGCTCAAACTGACGGGGAGTCACCTCGCCAAAAATCATAACTTTACCGGAAGTCTCGTTAATCTTATAATGCACATTGTCAATGTTTAAGTTTTGATTGATCAGAGTTTCCATCTTCTGTTTCACCCTCACAGCGTCCTGGGGGTGGACGATCACGAAAAACAGCTTCTGGCCATTTTTATCCCAAATGGTCAGGGTCGTTTCTCCCTGTTGTTTAGCCACAACTACCACTTCTGAATCAGTAACCTTGGAGATATCAGCTATTTCGGGGTTACGAATCGACACTCTCTGGGGAGAATCAATTTTAAAAACATGGACTTCGCCGACTACCAAACGCACTTCAGTCTCGACATTCTCCAGGGAAAGGAATCCTTGAGAATAACTGGGCGAAGAAACAAAAAACAACAACCCAAAAACAGCGATCATTAAAAATAAGCGTCGTATCATTTTCCTCCTTTAATGAGCACATTATTTTTTTCCAGTGCATTACACACAGAAAAAATAATAGTGCGAATTAAACCCCGCCCTTTTGGCGGGTTAAACTACTATCATCGCCCTTACCAAAAGGGCGGGGTAAGTTCGGCTAAGCCCGCCTTCGGCGGGCAAGTCTCACTTACTGGGTAGGGCTTTCTTCTACCGACGTAGCCCGATAGATCTCAATAGTCGGCGACGGCGGTTCGATCGGCATTTCCTGCCACATTCCTAAACGCCGCATCAAAGCTTCCCAGGTTACGGCTGTATAGCCATATTCAGTGGCTGTATCTAAGGGTGCCCTTAAAACCAGCCGGATAGTTGAATATTGAAGTATATAGGTTAAAACTTTAATATCATCGGGCCGTAAAGCCATAGTAACCGTATCGATGGTATTGGATATCTGATATTGGGAAAGATTTTTATTGGTAGCTAAGACTTTGACTCCCTGAAAAATAGTGACCACCACCACCTCTGATTCATTAGTCATCGGATCAGGCACATCAAAAGTTGCCACTAGGTCAACGTTATCGCCGGGTTTAATCAACCCCTCTATGGCTGAAACTTTATCTACCGAAATAGTGATCGCCCGCATCCCTTGAGGAACTGCCTGGGATAAAAACTTAGCGCCGCCCAAAGACCTGACCATATTACTATTTATATGCTGGCCTTTTAAAATGTCGATTTCAGCAAATTTGCCGATAGCTGAATCCAGAGAAGTCAGATCGCCAGGCTGGACTGTCTTAGCTCTGACCGTAGCCGTACCTACCATATTCACGGTAATAGTGGTTTCCTTAGGGATATCAGTTTTAGCTATTACCACCTCTACTAACTCTCCTTCAGCAATCAATTTACGGATCAAAGCTTCTCTCTGAGCCAGGTGCTTCTGGATCATAAAAATAGCAAACAAAGCTAAAACCACCCCGATTATTATATTGATTGTTCTTTTATCCATACTTACTCCACAAGCCCCTCATTAATCACGACTTTAAATTTTTTTCTAGCTGCTTCGATTATTTCATCCTTTTTATTGTTAGCCTGCACTCCCTTAAGGTGTTCGCGGATGTTTTCCCGGACATCCCTTAAAGGCATGGGCTGGCCGCCTTTTACATCTTCAACCCGGATAATGTAATATTTGCCATCATCGCCCTTAAAATAGCTTGAATTTTTTCCTTTGTCAGTGGTAAGAACTACCTTCCAGAAATTGGGAAACTTTTGGCTGGAAGTAGTTTCCTGGTCGATCTTGAAATAGCCTAAGTCTCCGCCTTTACTACGCGAATCACTGGCCGAATAACTCCTGGCTAAAAATGAAAAATCTTCACCCTGAAGCAGGCGGATCAAAATATCCTTAGCCTGGGTTTCTGAATTGACCACGATTTCCTTTATCTGGCGCTCTTCAGGCTCTCGGAAAATATTTTTGTTGCGGTTATAAAAATCATCTATTTCGATATTGGTAATATTAATATCCTGATATATTGCTCCGAGAAGCTTCTGAGCCAAGAAGTTACGCTTAAAGTTCTTAAGCGCATCTACCACGTCACGGTCTTTATCCAAACCGCGGATTTCAGCTTCCTGGGCTAGAATTTCAAAATTAACTATCTCTTGAAGCATTTTCAACTTAGTTTCCCGGTTGTCGAATTCCTTTTGGACCTGTTCTTCAGGCAAAAGAGTTTTTAAAGCTTCCACCCTATCCTTGAAATCAACCGTGCCGATAGACCAGTTATTAACCTGGGCTAAAAGCGCGCCTTTGACTGAACTGGTGCTGGTTTTAGTTTCTGCGTTGTTGCTTTTAGAGGAAGGGAGATTAGTACAACCGAAAATGAAAAAACAGGCTAATATAATAAAGGAAACTCTCTTAATCATCTTACCCCCTTACTTTTTTAAACCTCTTGACCTATTATCAATCAAGCCTTAGTCCTGAATTGTCGAAGATATTCTAAGGTATTTTAACTTAAGCCGAAAAAGATGTCAACACAATTCGCAATTTAAACGCCTGTCTGCCGACCGGCAGGCCTTTCTGATACCAAATTTCTTTATTGCTTTTATAGCGGTTGTGCCTTAGAATAGGGCTCTATGAAACAGGTCAAAATTGTACTAGATACCAGTGTTTTTGTCAACCCTGATTCTAACCGCTATTTTGGCGAAAATCCCAGGAAAGCCCTGATTAATTTCCTGGATAGCATAGAGGACAAAAAACATATCAGTTGTTATATTCCGCCTTCGGTGTATGAAGAACTATTAAATTTTACCGAAAAATTACTCCCGACTAAAAAAACTCTCCTAATCAATAAAAAACCCCCCAGTTCCTATGAATCCGGAGTCCCGGCCAGGCTGGTCTATGAGTTTATCGAAGAAATACGCCTGCGGATCAACAAAGGCTTGCGAATTGCCGAAAAATACAGCCGGCAGAACAATGGTGAGGAATCGATTAAAACTCTACGCCAAGAATACCGGGTAGCCATGCGCGAAGGAGTTATTGACTCTAAGGAAGACTTTGACCTGATCCTTTTAGCTAAAGAACTTGGTGCCTACCTGGCAACTGCTGACTTTGGATTAGTAACCTGGGCTCAAAAGTTAGGAATAACCTGCATCAGCGCTGAAGAGCTTAAAGAACTTATAGCCTAGGGACACATCCCTTTGGGGATGTGTCCCTATTTGATGATCGAAGTTATGATTTCGCGGATTAAATCACTGACCGTGACTATCCCGTAAGGCTTATTGCCTTTCGTCACTAAAGCAATACCTTCCTTCTTGGCCTGCAAAACCGTAAAAATTTCGTGCAGTT
>JAHKAJ010000005.1 GCA_018826075.1 Candidatus Omnitrophota bacterium | reverse complement strand
TTATTCTTCTTTTGACTCAAGAATGCAGGAGGTAAAACTAGTTCCTTCAACCATTGAAGCTAACAAAGCTGACTACCCGGAAATAGTCGATAATCCTTATGCTTACACTATGGGTATGGCCGATATTTTTGAAGGCAAACACCTGTTTTTCTTCGTCAACAAACAAAAGAAGGCCGCAATCGTCAAAAAATCCCTGGAAGGCCCGATAAGCGAAGAAGTACCAGCTTCGCTGTTGCAGAAACATCCTAACCTAACTGTGGTTTTAGATGAGGAGGCAGCCTCATTGCGATCACAGAGTAAGGACGAGACAGTTATTGCTAAAAATTTGGACTGGCAGTTAGAGAAAGAACTTAGGAGCCAAAGTTTTTCAGACGTAATTGTTTTTATGGATAAAGATAAGACGATAACTGAGGCTAACCAGCCAATAGAAAGAGGAATGCTTAACCGTATTTTTGATTTACTCAATTTAGGAGTTCAGGTGGTGGTAATAACCGGAGCCATCTATGAAAATAGCGTTGATAACCTAATTATTCCAGTAGAGAAAGAAGCCAAGCTAAGAGGTAAGCAAGAGCTATTACCGGGTTTTCGGTTTTATTTTATGAGCGGTGCTGGGCAGATTTCTTGGGATGATAAAGGAGTTAGAAAGATCAAAGGTATCAAAGATGGTTTTTCAGAGAGTGATCAGTTTTCTGTGATGCAAGCTTTTGGAATTGCTTTTTTAGAAGAGTTAGCTGCTTCGGATAAGGTGCCTGAAATTAAAGCTTCAGAGGTTAGCGGGTATGTTGAGAGATTAAAGGAAGCAAAAACTACCAAGGAAGCCATTCAAATATTTGATTCATTCATTGGAGTTTATAAATCGATAATTGGAGTTATAAAGCTGGAGGCGGGCTCGGTCAAAGCTGATAAAGACCGGGAAAGCGTAGCTATGTTGTTGCTTGAGTTTACTAAGTCAAAACAAGAGCAGGCTCGGGAAGATTTACAGGATGCAAGACTTACAGCAAATATAAACAAGCGTTACCAGGAGTTAATTAGGGGTAAACTCAACGCACAGCCTCTTATTTACTCTCACAAAACTTGTCTTCAGGTTGCCTTACGGGATAAACAGCTGACCTTGGTTGAGTTTTTAGCTGAAAAACAATTTAAGCAACCATTTTTAGTCACTATTGGCGATTCAGTCATTGACTATAGCTTTTTAGGGCATCAGATATCTAAGGGTAAAAATATAGCATTTTTAGTTGATGATGTCTCTGGTGGTGAAGCGACTTTACCTAGAGGAGTCCAAGTATTTGAAGTAAAAGGGCCAAAAGGGACCGGGATGATTCTCAATGCTTTAAGAAAAGCTCTATCAATAAACAAAGCAAGACGTTTATTATTTTTTCCCTCTACTGTAAGCGCTTACTTTGATTCTAGTTCGATCCGCGTCACGCCAGAACGGGTTTTAAGTGAAACTAAAGATGAAATCCAGATAACTGTTCTTCCTGCACAAAAGAGTTCTTCCCCGGCGAGAGTTAAAGGCTGGTCGGCGCTGAAACTTTTTGGTACGGAAAAGATTTGTTCTTTTCCCAGTTATATACGTCAGGGCATCGAGGTTGACCGGAGCTCAAAAAATAAAGTGGTTCTTATCAACAAAAGGAATCCTTCTCAGACCTTTACTATCGAAAAAGAGGCTGATGAATTTATTTTAATTCCCGATTATCTTCCTGCAGGGGAAAGAGCTAATAAAACAATAAGGCAAAGTGCCGCAAATCATATATCTCTGTTGGATTGTGAGATATTTTTTCCTTTTGAAGATATGGTGATGGGCATATACGCAAGTGACCTTGAGCCTGTTCAAAAAGAGCAGAATGCGGCTGAGTGGATAAGGCAGAATAGGCAACCAGGAAGACTTAAAACCAACATAGTGAAGTTTAACGGACAACGATTACATATAGATGCTTCCAGCTATAAACGACAGAAACGGGAAACCTATCTGAATATTTTTACCGAGAAAAATCTTAATCCGCGTTTTCTTGTTTTGCAGGATGCCTTGAATCCCGAAGTGTATTTAGTGGTTACCGTAAATAGATCCGGAAAAACTATCTTTATGCGGTCAGGAGAGGTCATTTCATCTTCGCGTAAGCCTCGTCAGTCCGATCAGCACGTAGCAGTTAACTTACGTAACTATAAGATCTATAGAGATTTTGAGCTAAGCCTTACCAAGAGCTTAGTAGCTGTAGGAATTGGTACCACTGACTGGAAGGATAGCCCAACCCTTCGGACCATAAATGTAGGCACTGCATATAAAGGTGAAGGAATAGTTATAGCGTTTAATATGCATAGTAAGTTGTTGGCAGTCAAAAAACAAAACTTAGATAAAGTCAATCCTGAACATTTTCCTTTCTATCCGGTATACATTTGTAAGCCTGATCTGATTTCTGGTCTGCTGCGAGCAAATAATAGAAGAAGAGCATCGAAGAGCATTAAGCGTAATGAAAAAGTCTTATCTGCAGAATCATTACCGGGGGATATCCCTGAGTTTTTAAGTTTCTGGGATGGAGTCCAACATAGCTACTATATTAGATCCGGGAAAATTACAACTGCCGAGGGCGGCAGCTACCTATTTAGGCCGTTGCTGAAATCTGAGAGAATTACTCAAGTATGGGCTATAGGCAAGCAGTTAGCCACCGTAGAGGGTGTAGATTGGAAACCGCAAAAAGATTTGCCTGTTGCTCCGGTCAAAATGACCGGGCCGACCATTAATCTTGGTAGTATAAAAGATAAGTATAGGCAAAGCCAGTGGATTTCTGTTAGTTCCTGGATAATAAACAATATACTGTCACCAGTTTATGTAACCGAAGGCGGCATTAATACACGCGTGACTGAGTATGAGATTCAGAAGCCAAATAGTAGACATTTACGAAGAGTTATTTCATCCGGATATGTATATTTTGACTCTGTAAAAGCCGCTCAGCGAATCAAGAGGGCAGGAGGCTCTTCAGAAAATGTCCGGCGAAGTTCCTCGCCGGTAGCGGACGAGGCATTTAAATTGCCCGGAAGTTACCAAGAATGTCTTCGCATCGCGAGGGAACAAGGAAAAGATTTTAGCGATGCACAAAAGGTTATATTCATTCATGCATGTTCAAGATTCGTTGTCGAGAAGAAAGTTCGGCCGAATGAGCTCTTAGCGTTTAGGGAGAACTTACGGAGGGATTTGGAGATATCAATGAACTCCAGCACAGAGGTGTTGCTTGCATGGGCTATATTTTTAGGGTTTATAAAAAGGGTAGTTACTGGGTTAGCCGAAAGAGATAAAGAGGGAGGTATAGATTTCGGAAATGCCTCAAGCTCTCTGAGAGCGCGGGGCATAAGGAATTCTTTCAATTCACTAGATAAATTTGAAGCATTTATTACTGGTGAAGGGAAGTTTAAGGATGTTTTCTTAGTTAATGCGATTAAAGGGATGAGGGCGCGGAATAGGATCGATGACTTTTTGGCCTTGGCAGCAGAAGAAAATGTTTACGCTGCCTTTGACGTAGCCCATGCAGATAGGGTTACAATTGAAGCATTTCTTGAGAACAGAGATGCGGTTATTACCATTCGTGATAATGGCCTGCCAGTTAGGTTTGACCTCCGGGGGCCTTTGGAAAGATATCGGCATGATTTAGTCTTGACGTTTGAACGTAACGGGCTTGATGTCATGAAAATGTTTGTCCAATACGGCGGAGCAGTTCGTTGGTATTCTCAAAACAGTGGGACAGTTACGGAATTACGTGTTCCCAGGTCTCTAATAGGAGAAGCCTTTGACGTGGCGGGGACGGAGTTTATTGACTTTGATGATTCTCACCGTTTAACTGAAGATTCTTATAAATGGACTCCTGTGCGAAAAGGCAGCAGTTCAAATACCTCTGGTCTGCAAGGATTTTCTATAGAACAAATTAACAGCAGGAGGCTTGCTGAAGCAATTAGCGTATATCCTAATGGGAACAGAGAGATAATAAAAATCGCCAGAGAAGTCGGCTTTACTCAAGTTAATCTTTCTGAGAACGTAGAATATATTGATAAGCAAATACACACTAGAGGGAAGCTATATCTTCGTGGTATGGTTTTGGTTAAACAGTCAGGGTGGTATTTGTATTATTCATCTGGCTTAAGAGGCGGGTTTTATGAAGTGCTTGTTATTTCTGCAGATAACCAGAGACACTATTTTCTTATCACTTCAAAGGCTAAACTGGCAGGTATTGATATAAGTGATAAATATCGCCAGGATAGCCAGTGGACAGAATCATTGCTTTATACCAATCCTGGACAAGTCCAGGCTAAAATCCAAATAGAAGGAAGGATTGTTGCCAGCTCAACACTTACATTGACTGCTAAGACTCAGGCTAATCCCAGACATCCTGAGCGAAATGACGATAGGTTTATTTCTCGAGTCCTGCGCCGGGACGAATTGGTTTTAGCCGGTGTTGTTGACGGTTTTGATAATACCGGAAGATGGGGTGCAACTGCCGCTAAAGTCGTTTCCGGAGAATTAGAGCGGTTTATCAGCCATAAGATCAAAACAAAGGCAAATGCAGAATTGTCAAAGCAGTGGCTGATCAGGGAGGTGTTAGTTCCGGCAGCCTACAGCGCCCAAAAGAGGCTGGTTAAGACTATGAATATATATAAGCGTAGAGGCTGGCTGGCCAGTGAGAAATCTCAAGATGCGCGAGATGTCGGAGCTGCCTTTACAGTAGCCTTACTTTGGCGGCAGCCTAAAACCGATAGCCTGCATTTTCTCGGTTTGCAGGCCGGTGATACTCAGGCATTACTGTATAGCCCTAGCACTGAAGAGTTGTCGAATCTAACCATAAGCAATGTTTATAATTACTACGGCCAGCAGGACATAAAACGATACCGCAACTACACCTGGCAGGCCATTACTTCTTTGACTGAGCCTTTCGGCTTGCGTTCTGTCCGCAACATTGCCCAGGTTGCTTCTCGGAAAAGAACCATGCAGGAGCTTTGGAAGGTAAAAACTTATGAAGCAGTGGCTCGGAGAAGAGGAAACGATGCTTTTAGCCGGATGTTTAAAACCCGCAATATTGTAACCAATGCTATTACCTGTCATGTCAGTTCCGAAACCGTAGGTGCGGCCCATCCTTACTTTCCGATTGTTTTTACTCATAGCCTTGATTCCCGGCAGCCCCATAGGTTTTATTTTCTTACCGACGGCCTCACTGATTCCTTTAGCTGGGAGGATTTACTTGTTGTTGTTCAGACGGCCAAACCTGCCGCCGGGCAGATCAAAGATCTTTTTGATAGTTTAAATATTCGTAAAACCGAGATTACCGCTTCGATCCGCGAGGCCTTTATTACAGTAATTGACTATTTGCGGAATATCAGCCAAAAGCTTACTTCCGTCAGTACTACTGCTGTTTTTCTCGAGAAATTGAATTTGTTGGTTGCCGAAGCCGAAAAAGAACTCGCCGGTTATTATTCCGGTCAACTGTCCTATCCGGACAGTTACGACATCGCTGCTTATGCCGCAGGCATGAAAACAGTATTCAAAGGTTTAGAGAAACATTTATTTCCGGCGGAGAAAACTGGACCGGACTACGGAAAAGTTCAGCAGGCCTTTAGAACCCTTGATGCTTTTATAGAAAGCTCTCATTTTCGCTATAAACCCGATGATTCCACGGCAGTTATCGTTCAGATTATTCCGCAACAGGTTGCGGGAGTCTCTAGCTCGCCAAATATTTCGCTTAGCAAAAAGGCTATGAGTTTACATAACGCATCTGTCCGTTCAAAATTTCCTCCTAAATATCGAGGTAGTAATGGAGGCAGGATGAAGCATCTTAGCGCCAGCAAAAACCTAAGGAGGAAAAGCGTCGGCTCAAGCCCGGTTAATGAAAAAGGCTTAAGGGAAAGGTTAACTGTTTTAGAAAGATTAAAAGTTAATGATCAACAGAGCGTTAAAGCCTGGGCTAAGGAACACGGCCTTTTCTTTGGACCCCCGTTGATCGGCGATTTTTACTTAAAGGGTTTTTATGACAAAAAGGCTTGGAAAAATCCGGACAGAGTTTTAACTTCTTGGCAGTTTGATAGAAATATACCTTTAAGAAGATCTAGATTCAACGATCAGCAGTTTAATCAACAGTGGACTGCCGGCAATGTAGAAGATTTGATCAGAGCCTATGCTAATAGAAGGTTAACTGCACAGCCATTGTTCTGGTCCTCTTTATTTAGCGAGATTAATGCTTGGTTTAATCATATAAAAAGGATTACGCGTCGTAGCCAGCCACGCGGTAACCGGTTTAAATGTCTGACTGGAAAGCTAAAAAGTTATCAGGAAATACCTAAAGCGATAAAAGATAAATGGGGCCAGGTTTCACCGTTAGAGTGGATGTTGCAGGAATATATTCAGGAACTCGCTGGCCAGGAAAAAGCTGAAAAGCTTTTTGGCGAGGTGGACATCAGCGGTTTGAATTTAGCTGATTTAGCTATTTGGCCGCTGGAAGATGACTATCAAAAGTTTTCTCAGCTTACCGAATGGATGATTCATCTCTACAGGGCTCCGCCGCTTGGATACTATGAAATAGAGAAAAATTCCTTGCGTCAACTCTGGCCGGAAACTAACCCCCAACCTAAACCCCGGCCAACCAGACAGCTCACCTTATTCGACACTAAAAGCTTTAAGGCTTCTTCTTCATCAGCAGGCCGGACTATCGCAGTAGTTGCGGTTCATGAGAAAAATAACCGGATAGTAAGCGATATTCTTTCGGCTGAAGGATTAACTCATAGATTTTTGCCAATTAACCTTTTTCAATATAACTCAGCCATATCAGCTGAGGTTAAAAAATTTATCAGCGGTTTAAATAATCCCCATCTGTCTGTGGTTATCCATGGAGAAAGCTGGGGTCGTTGTGTGCATTGTGCTTTGAAAGGAGCAGCTTTAGGGATAGTTGAAGTAATTTCAAGAAATATGAAAAGTCCCAGGAAGGCAGAGATACTCATTGCTTTTGATAAAATAAGAGGCATAAAAGAGCGGATAATAGAAAATCCCAATGCTGTATGGAGAAATCTTCAGCGTCTGCATATTTTGGTAGATAATTTATGGCTTATACCGCATAGGATTTTTATCTATGGCCGGCAATATCCTGATTTTTCCAATAAAAAATTCAAAGCTTCAGAAGTTGATTTTACCATAAGGATTTTCCGTACCAGCGATGAGATGGCCAGATATCTTTCTTCTAGTCGTCAGTCCAGTTCGACGCAGGCCAGAAAAATATTACCAGAGGAAGTTCTGCCTCGTCCGGCCCAGCAGCTGCAAAAGCGTTTAAAAAGCCTTTTAGATAAAATCGATTGGCTTAAAGAAGAAGGTATTACTGCTGCTGATCTTGATAAGCCTGAGGCCAGTTTTGTCTTGCATTTAGGCAAAGATGTTACCAACTCTTCTTTACCCAAAGCTTTGTATTTTGCCTTCAATCGGACCAAGCTGGGAAAATATGTTTTAGAGGAGTTGCGGGCTGGGCTTAAAGTCTATGTTTTTCCGATAGAATTAGCTGAATCCCCTGATATTGACACTAGCCTGATCAATGTTTTAGAGCAGATAAAACTGCATCCTAAGGTAATCGCTATAACCGTTACCAAGCCAGTTAAAGATATGATTCTCCAGGAAAAGTTTAGGAAACACTTGTGTGATAGCTGGACAGTTAAACCAACCGGTTTAGGAAGTGTTAATCAGGTATTTTTAAGGCATTTTCGCGGTACGCTTTCTGCCGAAGCTCACAATAAAGATGGTCAAGCTTTTGTCAAGGCTTATAAGAATCACTGGAACGAATCGATCCAGCCGAACACCTTTAAAAATAAAAAGGTGGTTGTTTTAGGTTTTGGCGGCACTGGCCAGGCAGTAGTTGATGCTCTCTTAAGTGAGGGGAGGGATCGCCCTTTAATTATTATTATCAGTCATTGGCAGCGTTCTTTCCCAAAAGCTCTAAAAACATTTTTGGTTTTACGCCAACGCTTCAGAAAGAGAGGACTGCCGAAGCAGTTCAGATTGAAGTTAATCCCGGCAGAAGATCCCGAAAACTTAGCTGAAGACAATCCTGTGCTTCTGCGGCATCTTCGTGAAGCTGACATCATCATCAATGCTACCCCTCAAGGAATGAACGGAAGAGATGAAGCGGCTATTTCCCGGAAAGCACTAACTTCGGTATTTCGAAATTTAAAACATAAACCAATCGTTATTGATGTTATCCATCGTCGGGAAGACGGAGCTCCCTTGGCAACTTATTTTCTCCGGGAGGCCTACCGGCAGGGTATAACTACTGTTTATAACGGTTTGGACATGTGGTATGAGAATATCTTTTTACTGGCTTTTTCTTGTCTTGAAAATTTTGCCCAAACCAGCATCCGGTCGGCTAAGATAAGAGAAGGAGAGAAGGTGAAATTTTTAGATGAGGTTTATAGTTTAAGCAAAAGTTTCCGAGCCAGCAATTTACAACAGGCCGTTGATATCATTAAGCAGGAAGAGCGAGGCCTTGATCCGGCTATAGAAGAGATGACTTTTACCCGGTCCAGCCGCGGTACGCCTTTAAAAGATCAATGGGGCAGTCATCGCCAGGGCCTAAAACGAAAGTTTCTTCCCGTCTACCAGAAAAAAGTTAAGGCTAAAGAACGGCGCCGGCAAATAGCTAAGCAAAAGAAAAAAGAGCAAAATCTGCAGAGGCGCTTAGCCGTTGAGTCAAAGCAGCGTTGGAAGGATGTCCGGCGCCGCTTTGGAGATAAAAGAGGCCCACACAGCAGCTCTTCATCTTCTTCAGTTCACATTCAGATTAGTTCCCTAGATATTTATCCACAATATAATATTTTGAGAGAAAAGTTAAAAGCGGTTTTGGGTGGTAGGGATTTTGCCCGGGTTACCGGAAGGCTTGAGGAGTTTATGCTGCATCAGACTCCCTTTGCTTTTAGAAGCGCCAAAGCCCTTATCCATCTTATTGAGCTTATTTTTTCTCCTTATGTAGATAGAAGAATCGGTGATGCTCTCATAGAGTTTGAATCTACTTACGGATTCATCGGCGATAACCTTAATATCTCAAGGCTTTCCCAGGGTGGTAATTTGATGAGTTTCTATTTTGCCCACCAACTTTTTAAGCGCGGTTATAGCCTAGAAGCGCTTTCGATTAAAGTTAAAAAAGACCAAAAGGCTGCACAGCCGGATGCAGTAGTACATGATAAAAAACAGGGCGAGACTTTGATTGCCGAATTTAAGAGTACAGGGCCTATTTTGGATAGAGTGTTAAATGAGAGAAATGCCAATCAGATGAAAAAATATATTCGGATGGTTATGCTCGGCTACACTGATCGGGAAATCTACCCCCAGTACATTTTTTCAAATCCGCCAGAAGGTATTCTTTATTGTCTGGGTGCTTCTTTAATAGAGAAGAAAGAAGCTTGGAGTGTCCAAGGCCAGATTCAAAACTGGTTTGTGCGTCTTTTAGAGGAAGTCCGCAGAGATCTAGAGCGTTCAGGCATTGTGATTAAAAATAATCAGCCGCGTCTGGCAGTTGAATTTGTTGAACAGCCCTTACTTTACACCGATAGTCAAGACCAAGCCGCTGGAATTAAACAAAAAAACAACAAGCGTGCTCTGGAGCCTCAAGTTTGGCAAAAAGTTAAGCCTATTTTGAGAAGTTTGGTTGGAGATCCTTTGTTTGATTTTGTCCAGCCCCGCCGTTCGGATATTTGCGCTTACTTTCTTCAGCGTGATGGCAGAAAGGCTATAGATAGTCTTAGCGACGAGGAGCTTTATGAACGTTATTTAAAGTTAGCTGATACAGCGCCTGAGCGCTATCACATTATCCGTAGTGTTTCTAAATCTAAAAGTAAAGTAGTGTCGAGCTCTTCGCAGTCGCAGGAGGCTTATTTAAGAATTTACCGAGAGTTATTGCCTCATCAAGCTTTACTGAAGCAGTTTTTAGCCGTGAATATTGAAACTGCTGCAAGGATTACCGGTATTTCAAAAAGGCGTTTAAGCCAGTTCGTGGCTAGTGATCCGCGCTATGCCGCAACCCAATTCAATATCGAAAAGGGAGCTAAACTGATTTTCCCGGCTAAGGTCGATCCGGTTACCAGGAAAGTAGGTTATGTCCTTTCTGACGGAAGGACAGTTTGGGTCAAAGAGGTTGGTATCCCGGATGAGCGATATCTACCGCCTTACGGCCAGGGTAGTTCGTCAGCAATTAATTCCCGGGCGCCGCCAGGCGAGCTTGTTCGAATATTTGAGCAGGAAGCGCCTTTGGGAAAAACCTTCTCTTTATTTTTCTTAAGACACCGTTTAGCTCTTGCGGTTTTATCGGCCCTGACGCCGGCCTTAGCCTTCATTATTCTAGGCTTGGTGAAACATTCACTTTACCCCTTGCAGTTTACTTTCTGGCTGTTTGTGGTTAACAGCTTCACAGCGGTTTTAGTTTTCAGTCTGTTTTCTACCAACGGGAATTCAGCATCTAAAACCGGGTTGTTTTTTAATTTATTAAAAGGGTTTAAAGCCAGAGATTGGGTTCATATTCTTATTCCGGCTTTGATCAATATATCTTCCTCAATAGCCCTTTATTCTATCTTTCCTTATGTCTCACCGGAAATAGTGCTTACCTTTTTCCAATTGTCGATGCTCACCTCTTTGCCTTTGACCTGGAGCTATAACGGCGAAAGAGAAGGCTGGCTGAGAAAACTTACCGGGGTAGGTGTTATCGTTTTATTTGGTTTGACCCCGATGTTAATCAACGCCGAGTTATTAAATGTCTACGCCCTGGTAGGTATAGGTATAGGCCTGATTTGGGGGTTTCCCGGTCCCTTATGGAGAAGGTTATTTCAGGATATCCATCGGCGGATCGAAGCTGATGATCAAACGGCTCAAAAGTTATTTTTAAACCTGCCTTTTTTGAATATCGTGATCAATTATTTTATCGGCTTAGCCGTGATTGCTATAACGGTAATGGTTTTAAAAATACCCTTGCTTACTTTTGAGGGAAATTCGATCTTTACCCTGCCGCTGATACTGCCTTTTGTCGGGGGTATAAGCTTATTTATCGTCACCTGGTTTTTAGTTTTTAAACTGCAGCAGATGTTGACTTATGACCTCTCTCAGTTTTCGCCGTTAGCGGCTTCTGGCCCGATGTTCAGCAAGATCGTTGAAGACGGAATAATCAGGTCTCAATTTTTAAGCCCTTCGACTTACCCCTCTTTTATCCCGCCGCTGGCAGTTATCCTCGGAGCCTTTATCGCCGCCACCGGAAATAACCGTAAGGACAATAAGAAAACCGCCAATTTTTCCGACCCCGGCTCGGAAGAAAAAGCGGTAGTTATTCAAAGAAAAGCTAATGGGGATGCGGAGAGGGAGATAATTAACCTTGATATATATAGAAACAGTTCCGGAGGCAGAGTTAGTTCATCTTCTTTAATCCCGCCGATAAACTTTCCCACCGGTCTGCCTAAGGAGTTGATCGATAGATTAGAAAAGGTTAAAAAAGATATAGCTGATTTAAAAAGAAAATCTGCCGAGTTGGATTCGCGCCTTGCGGCCTTACCCGGCAGCCCTCAGCGCCAAACCGTTGGCCAGCGCGCCCCTCCTGCCTCATCTTCGGTTCCTGAAATATCACTTAGCGCAATACTTAAAAAACGATTTTCTGGCCTGAAAAAAATCAAAGCGGTAGATTTAGATACCGGGGTGGGATATTTTGTTAGTGATTTTGGAAAGTTTTTGGTCCGTATTTTCCCCAAAACAGTTATAGATATTTTTGGTGTCGAACCTTTCGCACCTTTGGTAGATAGAGGGAAAAAATTAGGATTCAACGTACAATGTGCTGATTGCTATGTTGAAACCGGCGACTATCAAAGAGTTGGTTTGGCTGACCATTCACAAGATATAGTTACTATTAACAACCATCTTAATGAGGGGCGCGCTAACTTAATACCTCAGGCAATAAGGATGTTAAAACCTCAAGGGTTAATTTTAGTAACTATTGAAGAAAGAGATGCTGGCTTAGGCTTTTCGGAAAACATCGCTAATTGTTTAGAGCGTAAAGGTTTTAGCGTGGAATTTTTTGTACCGTTGCCGGTTGATTATCCTCGTTCAGGGCACAGACGCCAAGATAAGCCTTTATATACAGAAGCAGTTTTGTTAGTAGCTTACCGCCGGGACACAGCCGGTGAGGGTTTTGGCGGGATGTCAGTTGAGACTTTTCTGGCTCAGACCGAGTCTTTGCGCCAGCAATGGAAACGAAAAGCCTATCAAGGACTTTTTCCTTCCCGGCGCCGCTCCAGCTCGACTTCAGGCAACGGAAATGGCCAGGTGAAGTTAAAGGCTTGGGATAAAAAAGTATTAATTGGGCAAAAGGAAATCTTAAAGATTTGGGAGGAGGAGGGCGGCCATAATAGCAAGGCTGCTAGGAGGCTAGGGATAACTTCCCCTGCTTTTACTAATCGCATTAATCGCATAACAGATATTGCCCGTAAGCGTAATGATCAAGCCACGCTTAGAGAAGTAAAACGGATCAGAGAATTAGAAGCCCGGCGCCGGCTGACAGCGATAAAAGAGGCCAAGGCAGATCAAAAGATAGCAGCTGAAATTTTGGGAATCAGCGAGACAGCTCTCAGTAAATGGCTAAGCTGGTATAGGGTTAATGGTGATCATCAGATAGCCCATGAGCTGGAAAAAATCCTGGCCCAGAAAAACGGTATCGAACGTTATCTGCGTAATTCTCAAAATCCCGAGGCTTTACTCCAAGTCCAAAGCGCCAGTCCAGCACCTCTCGAGTATCTGACCCTTAGAAAAGTTAGCACGTCGATAACAGAACAAACCGAAAGTGAAAGTTCTCCCCGGGCGCCGCCCAAACAGGATTTAGCTTCTTCACCATCTCAACAGTCTTATGCCAGCCGGATTAATATGGGCAGTTATGATGAGATTCAGGTTAGCCTGGTACCTCAAAGTACAACCAAAAAAAATACCCAATTCTCAGAACAAACCAACAATCTTTTAATTCAGTTAAAAAAGCAGTTAAAAGATAACGCTCGCCTGGTAACTTTAAGTTTCTTGATCCAGGCTGAGTCCGAAGATGATTTTATCCAGAAGAAAAAATATTTAGATAGTCAAAACCTTCCTGTTACCCCTAGTGTAATTGCTGAAGCGCCGCTGCCTTTAAAAAGCAATATCAAGATAATGCTTGAGGCAGCGATTATTATTCCCAAAAGTAAAGATGCAATGGTTAATTATAAACAGGTTAAAGTCACTAAATATGCGGTTTTAGCTGATCAGGGTGATAAATGGGTCTGGTTTGGCGGGTTGGCTTTTAGGCATCGGGATATACTTAACCAAAGCCGGCTAGCTTTTGCCCGCGAGCAGGATATTCTTAAGGTTGAAGGCTTAAAACAGATTAATGTAGTTCGTCACTGGAACTATCTTCCCCGGATTGTCAGCACCTACAAAAAAGGAGTTAAGACCAGGGAAGTATATCAGGATTTTAACGAGGCCCGTAAAGAGATCTATGAGCCGGAAGGAAAAGAAGGTACGGTTTTTCCTGATCATCAATACCCGGCAGCCACTGGGATCGGAACTAGCTTTGGCCCGGTTACCCTGGCCGGAATTGCCTATCAGCCGAAAAATCACAATAAAGCCATCATCAGGAGTATCACCAATCGCCTACAGGATGACCCTAAAGATTATGAAGAGTCAGCTTTGCCCGGCGAGCGTCTCAAGAAAAGTAAGCAGATGGCTCGTCCTTTATTTTGTCGGGATAAGATAGCTATGATCAAGAAGGGCCAGCTTTGGTATGTAATCATGTTTGTCTCTGGCACTGCTTCTATCCGGCGCGGTAAAGTCTGGCATATCGGCAAACCAGATCTGCAGACCGAAATTACTCTTAAAAATATCCGCTATCTGGTATCGCGGGCTAATTTAATCATCAAAGCCAACCTGGGCCGTCAGCCTTTTAGCCGCCGCCTAAAGAGAATATTTAAAGTAAATTCGCTTAGTGATATTGATCTTGGTTCTAGCCTGAAAAAAGACGGTATCCGCTGGCGGACTTATATAAAACTTCCTGAAGATAATGACAAAATAGCGAAGGTGGTTGATCAGAGATTGCCCCATGGCTTGGTAGTCGAAGCTGATGTTTGCCGTAAAGATTGGCTGATTGAAACTGAAGGCGAAACCCGTTTAGCCCTTGACCAAAGAGGTAAAAAAGTAAACATCATAACTCCCGTAGTCGTCAGCGCATCTTCTTCGTTGCATAAGGATGCCGATAACGTAGACATAGAAGAAATGTTTAAAGAAATCGACGCTAAAAAGGAAAAGCAGGAAGCTGACATGAGGCAGTTCGTTGCATGTCTTAGGACTAAAATGAGAATTGACTGTCAACCTTCTCCTTTCCAGGTTATGGGTGCTTGGGCAAAGCGATACCCACCGGAAAGATTAGACAGACAAGCTCAGGCAGCGCTGACTAAGCTTAATAAGATTTATTCCGGCGAGACAGTAACTATTGATAAAAAAGGTTCAAAGTATATTCATCGTCCTGTGGAAGGTGAAATTGTAGTTATTCAGTGGGGCGAAGGAGATCTTTATCATGGAGCCGGTGGTGGATTTAAAATTCCTGGTCGAGAAAAACCAGTTCCATTTTTTTCAAATATAAGTGATTCCGGAAGCCATTTTTTAGTAACTGTTTATGTACCTGAGCGTGTGTGGAATCACTACTGCGAAAAAGATCCTCAGAGTTTATTCAGGGCTGTAAGCAATCAGCTACTAGATCAGTTTTCTAATTTCGGTATAAATATTTTACCTAAACTTAATATCTCTAGGCAAAGTAATACTAGAGAAGAGGCGTCTTCTTCTGCTTCTAGCAATCCGGCTGCGCCGCTTAGTTTAATAGAAAAAGTTAGAGAGCGTATACCTGGCGGAGAAAATAGAGTTAGTAGCTCGTCAAAAGCCGCTATCTCCTCGACTGCAGTTACCCTGAAGGATAAGGCTGAAGCTATTGCTTTAGCTCGCAAGGCGGGTTTAAGATTGACTGTTGAGGATCGAGAGGATTTGGAAGATAGGTATTTTAGAAGTGTTACCCGCCATCTTTTGGATGTAGCTAAAAGGATAAAGCTGGATAGGTCAGTTCTCGGTAAATTATTCAGGACTGACAAAGTAATCGAAGTAGAAATCCCGGTTAAGCTGGATCCAGAGGGCAAAGGCCTGAAAGGTAATCCTTACTGCCATAAATTACGCGGCCGGGTAATGTTTTTTAAAGGTTACCGAATCTGCCACAGCAATGCCCGGGGAGCCGGAAAAGGCGGAATCCGTTTTCATCCTAAGGTTAATCGGGGAATGATCCGGGCTTTGGCTACTGATATGACCTGGAAGACAGCGGTAGTCGGGGTTCCTTTTGGCGGGGCTAAGGGTGGCATCAGGGTTAATCCCAAAGCATTGCTGCCTTGGCAGATGGAAGAGCTTTGTCGCGGTTATGTGCGGGCATTGCTGAAGAAAGACCCAGAAGCTATAGGACCGTTAAGTGATATACCAGCTCCGGATCTTGATGTTGACCCGCAATATATAGACTGGATGCGTGATGAATATGAAAAGATAAAAGGAAAAGGGCCGCAGCCATCAGTAATCACCGGAAAGTCAGTAGATAAAGGCGGCTCGCAGGGCCGCAAAAAAGCAACCGGCCAGGGGCTTTATTTTATTATTGAGCAGGCGGTCAAGCGATACCGCATATTCGATCTGCCTAATCGAATGAAGGATTGTACTTATTCGATTCAAGGCACCGGCAATGTTGGCTTTGAGCTGGTTAAAATATTAGTCAACAATGGTTGTAGCAATATCCATTACTTAAGTGATGTTTCAGGTGGCCTGCATATTCCTGAAGGAATCGATAAACGCATACTTGAAGCTTTGGATGGCCATCTTTCCCGGAAAAAAGAACTAAAAGATTTTAAGCATCCTAAAGTCAGGCATATTTCCGGAAAAGCAATCCTTAGAGCTAAAGTCGATATTTTAGTTCCGGCAGCCATAGAAAATCAGATTCATGCCGGCAATGTTAAGCAAGTAAAGGCTAAGATGATAGTTGAGGGAGCTAATGGTCCGACTACTCCTGAAGCTGAAAGAGAGTTGATTGAGCGTAAAGTGCTGGTCATACCCGATATTTTAGCCAATGCCGGAGGAGTCACTGTTTCCTATTTTGAGTGGGCTCAGAACATCCAGGATGAGCAGTGGGTTTTAACCGGCGTTGACAAGATGCTTAAAGAAAGGATGGTCTCAGCTTTTGATCGGGTAATCAAAATTGCCAGGAATTACAACCTTGATTTGCGCCGGGCAGCGATGCTTTTAGCGGTAATTGAGACTACGGATGCCTACATGGCTTCGGATAGTTATCTGAAGAGGACAGTTAGAGATAGACGCAAACCCTATAAGCCGGCAAAGGGAAGTTTTCGCTTTCCTACTACCATTGAGGAGTTGAATAATTTAACCGCTTCAGGCCAACTACCTAAACTGATCAAAGAATGGCAGAAGCAAGATGATGAAAAGTTAGCGCAAGTTTCAAACTTGATCGGTGATACCTTTTATGCTCATCGGGGAGTAGTTTTGATTACCGGTCCCTATGCTGTAGGAAAAGCTGCTCTGGCTCATAATTTAAAGCTGGCCCTAGAAAATTCAAGCCGCAGACAAAGGTCAAAAGTCATTCATCTCGATTATCATGGCCCAAAAGAAGTGATTAACCTTTTAGACGGCTCTGAGGTGAAATTGCATGAAGCTGAGCAGTATTATGCCGGCAATAAAAAAGATACCTTGAAACTGGCTGAGAATGAAAATTTAATTGCTGAAGGTATTGATGCTTTTGCTCCGGAATTATTGACTGAACTTCGCCAGAAAAAAGTTCCGGTATTCAAGATTTTTGTTAATACCGCTCCCAGCATGAAGCTTAAAGAAAATTATCCTTTTACTTCTTTGCATGCCCGTTTGCTCCGGGAAATTTTAGACCGCTATTATACTGAAAATGGTAAAAGGCCTTTTGATGCCATTACCCACTTTTTACAACGTAGAAGAGAGAGGTTGATTAAACTTTATTCTGACTGGATTCATGCCGATGCAACTATTCAGGTTTACGCTCCTTATGAGCTGCCGATTTTAAAAAGAGAAGTCTGGGCAATATTGACCAGAGATTTTAACCAGCTTAAGGCTGAGCATAAGACCGGCGAGGCTTTTGATACTATGATGACTCTTCGCAAGTTGCTTAAACCGGTGCGTGCGGCACCCAAAGATTTAGAAATCCCCCGCAAGGCTATCTTGCAGCAGTTTATTCCCAAACATCAAAATCATAAACAAACCAGCTCATCTGTTTTTGATCGAGGGTCCAGCTCAGCTTCAGATTTTTCTTCCGAGCCGGGGTCGGAAAAATCAGCCAGTTCCACCTCTGTTAAGCAAGTGGCGAATAGTTTTTCAGGAGTTCAAATAGTAAATAATCGGTTGCGGTCAGTCGGAAGAGTTACCTCTCCGTGGCTGGTGGGTCTCTCCGCTGCCGCAGCCGTTTCTAGTTCTGTTGGAGAAGAATCGCTTTCTAAACAGGTAAACAGGGCGATTGCCGAACAAAGAAATTTCAAACCTACCGATGATGGGCCTAGCGCGATTTCAGCCAGAGCCAGCTCGCCTGATTTTCCCAGCCTTCAGGATCGATTGGAGGATATCGTCAAAAAAGTTGGCTGGTGTCAGCAAAGGGGTATTACCAAGGAAAAGTTACGTAAGCCCGGGGCGCAATTTGCCTTGCATATTGGCTGGCATGTTATACATTCATCACTGCCCCATGCCCTGTATCGCTGTTATAACGAAACTGATCTGGGCAAGGCCATCCTTGGCCGGCGAAGGTTTACCGTGTATCCGCTTCCGGTCGATCTCTGGCATCCTGAATACGATGAACTGAAGCGACAAAAGCGAGATGATGAGATATATAAGAGGTCAAGAGAGGAGCTGACTCGCGTTCTCGCTCAGGCTCTAGCTCATCCTAAGGTTATACGTATAACAGTTACCAAGCCCTTTAAGAATATCATTACCGATCCAGAGTTCGATTTTATTGACAACTGGGATCCCGAAGTACGCCAGCTTAATACCACGAATAATCTATCGATCAGTCGCCGCTTTGGCAGGCCTCGTGTACAGGCATCCAACACCGATGGTTTAGCGTTCGTGAATGCTTTTCGGGCTTTTTGGCCTAGTTCCCGTCAGGGAAAGCAATTAGCGGAAAGTAGATCTTTACCAGAAGGCGAAACACAAGGTAAAAATATTGTTATTCTCGGTTTTGGCGGTACGGGGATGGCAGTGCTGAATGCGATCGTGCGCCAACACTCTATGCATGGTATGAAATTGGCTCCGTCGATCATGGCCCATCCCAATGACATTACGATTGGTTATCGCCCTGGTTCACGGAAAGCTGTGCAGCAAGCTTGGCAGACGGTTAAAGGCAATTTCATTGATGATTTGGGACCGACTGACAATCCTATTCTTGCCGAAGTTTTTGAGTTGGGTAGAGGTTCCGATAGTTGGCTGGATGCGCTTGTTGAGTTTATCCCGATTAATTCTTCTGAGATGAGGCAAAAGATGAAACAAGCCCACATTATTATTAATACCACGCCGGTGGGCATGGATAAAGAGAGTAAGGATACGGCAGCGGTCAAGAATCTTAACGGTGTTTTTAAACGAAAGCCAGGCGAATATTTAGTGGTCATTGATGTTATCCACCGTTCAACCCAGGGTAAGCCCCTTGCCACGTATTTCTTGCGCCAGGCCTGGCGCCAGGGAGCCCGGGCAGTCTATAACGGGGTGGATATGTGGCTTGAAAATACGGTATTACTGACGCTTTCTAGCCTTCGCGACATTGCCGAACTGAAACCTAAAAGTAAACGATATGCTGCAGAAGAGGAAGCTTTTGCCCGCCAGGTGTATGGGTACAGCATGCAGGCAAGTCAATTTGCCGAGGCCGCAGATCTTATAGAAGCATCGGGCAGGCGAACTCGTCAGAACAAAAAAGAGAAATTAGATTGGATGGTCAAGCGTAGGAATGAGATTATCGATCAAGCCGCTTCATCGGCAATTGCGGCATCCGCAGCAGAGAGGAAAAAAATTGAATTGGCTGCGGCCATAACAAGAAGAGTTTTAGCCCCCTATAAAGATCTGAACAGCATGTATCATTGTCCGATGCACGCTATGCTTACTATTTATATTCTGGCCAGAATGGGTATCCTGGCGTTAGCAGCTTATTCAAAACAACACGGACATCTTTGCCCGATGGTTACCGCCACCAGAGACCTTGTCGATGTTTTTCCCCAAAGGGCTCAGCCTGCTTCTCGGGATAAGAACCAAGCAGTAATGATTATTAGTCGGCAAAGCAGTCAAAAAAACCCTTACTATCGAAGTTTTAAACCTCTGGAAAATAATAGCGGTATGGTTAGACGTTTCAAGGCATACCTGGATTCAGTGGTGCTTCATTGTTATCAGCCGGTCATCGACGAAATATTAGAAAAAAGCAGAGGCAGAAGACCGGGGAGCAAAAACTTTGATTTTGAAATAATTATTAGCCAGGCTGAAGTCAAAAACTCTTTAGTGCCTGCGTTAGTCCAGCGTAACGATGACTATGCAGATGCTGTAATAGACTCATTACTAAAGGCTATGGATACGGCTGGCGAAAAAGAAAAGGCAGGATTCAGTAGAAAATTAGAATTAGTAATTGCTTTGCATTCGGAAGGTCCCGGCAGACAACCAGGGCCAGGCCGTTCCAGCTCGTCGGCTAGGTCCTCAACCACTTTATCCGAGAAGGTCAGCCAGTTGCAGCGTGACTTTCAATGGAAAGCGCCCAGGCCTTTCAAGGATTGTTTAAGCCCGGAGCTTATTGCTGAATGGATTGCTATTGCCGGCAGAGGTGAAGTAGAGTTGGATAGAGTAATTTCTGTATTTTATAGGACGCGCAGGGGTGATTCCAACCTAGAAAATAGTTTGTTTTCCCAGGCCTTAAGCAGATTAAGTTCTGAGATTGCATCTTATGCTTTACAGAAGCCGAGCCGGACCTCCCGTAGGCATCCGCCTTTGGCGGGAAGCTCACCGGCAGCAAATTCTTCCGAGCCGGGGTCGGTAAAAAAGGCCAGCTCTTCGGGGGCAAAGGGTGATGAAGCATTATCGGTAATCAATTCAAAACTAACCGCTTCAGTACTTTCAAGGGCACCGCCGTCAGTCCCTAATGTCCGTATTTTTAATCGCACAGGAACAAAAGATTCAGATAACAATCGGTTGCGAGAAGGTTTAGAAGGAGTTACCTTTTCCGTGGCTGGTGGGGCTCACTCACCTCTCGCAGCCGATATATATAAAAATAAAGCAAATTCTTTTCTTCAGAGAGATCCAACCTTTTCTAATTCCAATCCAAACAAAGCCAAAAGATATCCTGAGATTATCCGGTGGGGGTCTTTAGCTGCGATACCGGCAACTGCAATACTTTTATCATTTTATTTTGGAAATTGGTACGTTGCAGTTGTTAGCTCTTCATTCATTGGAGGTTTAATTCTAAAAGCTGTAGTCGGCGGCATATCGCGCGGCTGCGGAATGTATATCAATCAGGCTATCCGCGGTGAATCAATTGAATGGGGCAAGGTAGGGAGATGGTCAATTGCCGGAGCCTTTTATCTGGGTTTGATTGTTTTCGGTGCCTGGTACGGAATCTTGGCCATGTTTGTTGTAAACAATTTCTTAAAAGTGTTTCTGGATATAACTTTATTCGCAGCCCTCATCGGCCTTCCCACAAATTTTTTAATTCATAAATATTTCGTCTGTCTAAACAGGGAGAAAGTTGATATAAAAGATACGCTAAAATATTTTGTACGTCTTTATATCTTTAATGCATTATGGTGGGGTATAGGTTTAGGAATCGGCTGGTCATATTGGCCGCAGTACATTGTTCTTATAGCAGCAAATATGGCTTTGGTTTGGTCGGGCATATTGATATATCTACTCGATTCCTGGCTTAAGCGTGGTTTCAGGGAAGTAGTTGATTCAACGCAATACGCACTACGCGATACGCACAACGCGCAAGGGGCCTCCTTTTCTTCCGAGCCGGGGTCGGAAGAAAAGATGACTAAAGATAAGCAAGATTTACCGGCCTCATCCAGCCCAGCTAGAGTAACCATAAGAGTTTTCCGGGGATACGGAGATATGGTTAAATTCTTGCGGGGAATAAAGAGAGCCGCTAGTAATACTTTAGTGGTCATGGCGGTTCATGTCCCCAGGAATAAAGCATTGCAGAGGCTGCTACTTAGCAATAATATTTTTAACTCTCAGGTAGATGCTAAGTTTCAAGAACTGGAGATGGGCAATGCAGTAAATATTGGCAGAAAGGTAGAAGAATATTTCAGAGGTTTAAAAACTGAAACTATCCAGGTTGTTTTGTATGGTTCTGCCTGGAGCGTATGTGTGCAGGCAGCACTGGAAGCTATCTACAGGAGCGGTAAAAAAGTAGATATTTTTATACCTTTGAATCTTGTTCGGGGTTCTGTTTATGTAGACCCGCCGGTAACTGTGGTTGATGTAAGAAATGCTTCAAAGGAAGAGATAACTTTTTCATTGAACGGTTTCAGGAGACACTCAGAAGTTAATGCCTATGTTTTTGATCAGGATAAGGCGGCCAACCATGATGGTAGCAATATTGCTTTAAAGGAGGCCAGCTCGCCAGGGAAAAACATCATAAAGGTTTGCAGTTTAAACCAGCTTGTGCTACCGAGCCCCGAGCGTTTGGGGAAGATGGAAAAAGATATCGCTGCTGTCAAGCCAGATATACTTTTCTTACAGGAAGTAACTGAACAACGAGGGCAAAAAGGGCGAGGTGGCTACAATACTGCTGTGCAAATGGCGGCACTATTCTGGGGTAAGCAGCCTCGTTTTGGCTACGAAGAACACTTTACTAGGGATATAAGCAATGGCAGAGAGGG
Organism: Candidatus Omnitrophota bacterium; assembly: GCA_018826075.1. Lineage (GTDB taxonomy): Bacteria > Omnitrophota > Gorgyraeia > Duberdicusellales > 4484-171 > JAHKAJ01. The sequence continues at coordinate 13,492 of JAHKAJ010000005.1, read as the reverse complement.
TATAGCGATTGTTTGGAATACTACATTGAGGAGAATAAATAATAAGCGTTACTGTTGCCAGTTGCCCGGTCAGGGCAATCGTCATTTATTGGGCGTGGCTTTAGAAATAAAAGCAACAGGGCAGAGACTTTATGTATTTACTACACATTTTGATTTGATAGACGCTGATGCAAATGATCGCCGCCAACAGCTTGCCAGAAGCACGGCCTACATTGATGAGCATATTCTTTCCAAAGATCCGGATGCTCTGATCATCCTCGGAGGTGATTTTAATTATTGGGACAGCACGGAAATTAAATCCGCAGCTAGCCAGTTAGGACTTTATGGTTTTATCGACAGTGAAGAAAGAGTATATCCGGATAGATATGCGGTAACTTTTGACCCGAAAAGTCAGAACCCTTTTGTTTCTGATGATGACCGAAATAAATGGCCTGTAAGAAGTTGCGATAGAATCTATGTGCGGTCAGGTACTCATAATATAACCATAACTGATCATGCTGTCATTTGCAACAGGCCAGGGCAATGGATTTCCGATCATAACCTTGTATACACTACCGTCAGATTTAATGCAGTTAATGCTTCTTCTATCTCACCGAATACGCCACCTCAGAAAGTAACCAGGAGCAGTTCTTCTGGAGCCAATGGCCAGCGGCCGGAAGAATTGATGAAAAACCTTACGCTGGCTTTGCATCTTTTTCCTTGTGCTAAGATACAGGAAATTTTAAGCAGGCCAGAAGATAATTTTACCGCCCCCAAAGTCGATTTTACACGAAAATACGAACCTGCGATAGAGATTTACCATATGCGGGCTTTGAACATTGTCCAATATGCCAATAAGTTTACTACCTTCAGGTTGTTAGATGACCAAAGAGAATTAATTGCCCATTTAAGTATTCATATCGAAGGGCCTAGGGCGCATCTTAGATTTGGCCTTAACGATAAACTACAGCGACAAGGCATAGGGATATATTGGTTTCAGAACATATTAACTCCTTATTTGTTAAGTTTAGGGGTTAGAACGGTTTGGACTTATTGGGTTTGTGACTATACTGGCGGCTACAAAGAAACATTGAACAGGTTGGGATTCCATTTTGATGAGGTCGCAGCTCCGGAAGATTCAGCTATTTGCTACAAGGCATATAAATCGATAGCTTCTTCTTCCGCAGAACAGAGAAAGGTCAGTGATGTTGATGTTTTAGGATGGATTGACGAGGCCGAAGATGCAGAGAAAGTAAAACAGCAAGCCCAAGAAGAGTTTATTAAGCGGGTTACTCAGGCGCAGCGGGTTGGCGGTCCTAATAGAGTACTGTTGGGTATTTTGGAAAAACTAGAAACTCCAGCCCTTAGATTAAAAAGTCCAAACCCAGCCAGTTCACCGGGTGTAGATGTAAATAGCGTTATGCGCGAGGCTATCTCTAACCGAGGAATACAATTAGCGTTTACTGCCAAAGGCCTTCAAATTAATGTTCAGTATTATAAGGGTAAATTACCAAAACTTGTTATTGATCGCAGTAAATTAAAATCTGTAATTTCAGATATTCTTTGGAATGCTATAGAACATTCGCCATATGAAGGTAAATTAACAATAATTATATCTTTGAAAGGTCAGAATCCGGCTAAGAGGAAAATAGTGATTTCTATTTTTAATCAGGGAGAGGGTTTAAATATCGAGCAGATTTTACAATCAGCAATCGACAACAGTATAATTGCACCTGTCGGTACTATTGGTTTATCAGTTCCTCAACAAGCTAAGTTAGCAGCAAATTTAGCATTCGAAGATAATGTTACGACCAAGAGAGGCGAAGTTGGAGGTAAAGGTTTATTTTTTGCTAGAAGAGATATCCAAAATTATGGAGGAAAAATAGAGCTACATTCTTCGCCAGGTGTCGGAGTAGCCGTAGAAATCATATTACCAGTTAAACCCAATAAAAACAGCCGGACTGGCTCACTGGTGTTAAATTCTTCCGAGCCGGGGTCGGTAAAAAAGGCCAGCTCATCAAGCGGTAGATTTGATGCTATAACCGATCAATTTGCTCCCCCGTTCGCTAACACTCTCATCGTGCAGGAGCGTTCCGAAGCTAAAAAACAAACCCGTCTGCTTTTAGCAGTAAAAATGAGTGAACTTTCGGCCAGCCAAAAGGAAAAAGTCATAAAGTTGTTAGAAAGCTGGCCTATGACCTGCCAGGCTTTATTGGCAGCAACAGCCCGCGGTGTCGCCAAAAGTAAACTAAATACAATATCTGCGTTTGTTGAAGCAACCCGCCAGCATGCCAGGCGAATTAGAGATGGAGATGCCAGTCGGGAATTATTTTTAGCCCTAAAGCTTAAAAATTCATTGCAGCGGCGAGCCAGCTCAACGGCTCATACTCGTATTCTTTGTGTAGGTGATTCGCTTACCGCTGGTGTAGGTTCATTGAACACAGGAGGTTATAGGGGGCCTTTACGTGATTTGCTTGGTGAAGGCTATGAGTTTGTAGGTAAGTATTATGATCAGCGCACTAATTTAAAACATTACGGGTCTTCAGGTGATAAAACCGACCAGATGTTGGACCGTATGCAGCCAAAGGATCTTCAAGAGTTACTTCCTGTATATGATGGCCATACTATTGTGCTTTTTCTCGGAGGAGCAAATGATATTTGGTATGGCGTAAATCCTACTGCTACTTTAAGCGATATCAAACAAATCATTACAAATATCATTAAGCATTCCCGGGATAAAGGTTTTAGTGTATCGATATATGTTGGAGCTGTTTTTCCTCAGATTCAACAGAGTGAATTAGAAATTAAGCAATTTAACCAGAAATTGCCGGCTGCCATTGAACAATGGAAAAGGCAATTGGGATTTGAGCAGATCATCTTTGTTGATACTCATCATGCAATTGTTCCTAAAGGAAACGATGGAAGCTGGAGGCGAGGCTGGTCGGATAATACACATCCGCCAGAAGTCCACTACCGAAGCGTTGCTCAGGCTTGGCATAAGGCAATAGCTAATAGCCAGTCCAGCTCGCCGCAAACCCCACAGGATGATGGCGTAAGGAAGCCCAAGAAAGAATCGAGAGTTTTTCAGCGGTTTCAGAGAGACATCGAGGAACTTTTAATTAACCCGCAGCTTCAGCAGGTAAGCATAAAAGCAATGCTTGAGTTTTACGGACCACAGTTACGAGAATATACTGTTCGGCTCTATCTGGAAAGTTTGGGTTTTAGGCGCCAAAGCGACGATATTTATTTAATTCCTTCAGCACAAAATGGAGCCAGCTCGTCAGGCCGCGGTGCCGATTCTTCCGAACCGGGGTCGGAAAGAAAACAGACCAGCTCGTCGTCTCCTAACACCGCTTTTGGCCAGGGGAATTTATCGCCGCGCCACTACCAGGCTGATTTAATTATCCAGGCTTTTCCCAAGAAGATAATAAAAAAGGGCAGTGATTATAAAAAGAAAACTTGGCAGGAGGATTTACCCTCAGCTTTAGAATCAGCAAACGCCAGGAAAATCAGCCAGGCTCTGGAAGCTTTAAAAACTATCAAGCCAGCAGCTAAAAATAAAGCCGTAATCTCCCGGGCTAAGAGATTCGAAAAAGAAACTACCGTAATCGAAGTAGATGTACCTAGTCACTTTTTGCTTTACGGCCGAGAGCCGAATAGCCAAAAAGGAAATATAAAAGATTCGGCTTACTATCAAGTAACCCATATCGGTAAAGAGGCCAAGTCGATCTATATTCCGGCTATGTTTTTAGAAGACGTGGAAGATGTTCGTTATATAGCTACCATTTTGCATCATGATCAGATGGAGATTGATGATTATTTTAGGATTATTCAGAGTGGTAAAATAGTAACTGATCAAGCGGTTGAGGCTGCCCACGCCCGAGCCATGAAGGTTGATCCTTTTCGGCTCTATGGAAAAATACTCAGGCGCTGTCAACGGATGATGGCAGTAAGCGATATGTTTACAGTTACCTTGGCTGCAAACCAAAGGCAAAGGCTGCAAAAAACGATTACAGATAAAAAGAGGGATTTAGCGAGAATTAGATCTGTAAGGCCAATATCTCGGGGGGATATATTTAAGCTGAGACTTTTTCTTGTTGATATAGCTAATTTGAATATTCGGATGGCTTGTCTTTTCGACCTTGAGGAAAAGTACAGGGATGCTATCGGGCATTATCAGGCTGGCATTAAAGATTTAAAAGATATCGAAGAGCAGGCAGAGGTTGATACCGGGTACCTACCGGTTCAGATTCAGACTCGGATCGTCTATCTTTTAGCAAGACGAAATTTGTTGGCGGAGCTAAGAAAAGAATTTCGGAACTTTAGCCGTTTGGAGATCGGAAGGGATGTTTCTGATGAAGAAAGGATGTCTTTTGAGCTCTATATGGACTACAACTTCAATCGAATAAAAAGCGCAGTTATCGAAATCCTGAGCCGTCATTGTTCAGAAAGCGAGAGAAGAGGAAAACATCTAGAGTCAATAAGGATAAATGACACCATAAAATTTATAAGAAGGCAAAAATACACTCCCCAGCTAGGTACTAAAGGCCAGCCAGCCAGCTCGCCGGGGAAGAGAGAAGAAGATGTGCAGATTTCAATAAAGAAGATAGAACTACCAGCTTCGGCGGCTAGGGTAAGATATCCGGTATGGGTTAATACCATCACCGGTGAAACTCGTATCGAAAAAAAGCCACAAGGAGAAAATTGGGTTTTTTACACAAACCTTTTACAAATTACCCATTCCCGGCTGGGCAAGGGTTATCCCCGCGGTTCCAGCTCACCGTCCCGCGATGGCACCGCCGATAACGGCCGGGCTAGCCACGATTTTTCCGAGCCGGGGTCAGCAAAAAAGGCCAGCTCGCCAAGAAGCGTTTTAGTGGGAGGAGGAGCTGTTGGGCATAAACGATTAAAACCAGGAAAAACCAAAAGACCTATGAGAAAGAGAACACATAAAAGGTCAAATCCTGGGTTTATAGGTGTTGGGTCAAGTGATAGAAAGTTAACACAGAGTATTTTTTCAAAGAAAGAAATCACTCTTCTTATTAAGCTTGAAAGAGCCATGACTAAGTGTCCAGATATGAAATTCCCTATAAAATCAGTGCCTACCTTTATTACTCTTGCCAGGAATATGGCTAATTTTAGGAATCTTTTTATCGATAAGTGGTTGTTTATTAATGCCCTTGATCTTCTTTCTAGAGAGTTTCATAGATATTTAAGACTCAGGCGAGTTAATTCAGATGTTAGAATGGCGGTTGTACGATTTGATGAAGAAGTTAAAAAAGTAAAGAAAAGTTTAAATTCTTTAGAAGCCTTAGGCCCAAAAACAAGGTTTTTGTCGAGTTCAACGATTGTTGGCGGGAGAAGATTTAGTACAACAGAAGGGGAAGTCGCCAGCTCGTCAGGACAAGATACACAAACCAATGTCGTATTTTTTGACTATGGCAGAGTTTTAGGCACGCAGATTGAAGACTTTTTTGACGAGACAGTTAGGAAATTAGTCAACTACTCTGGATTAAAGGAGGACGCTCTAAGGCGGAAAGGACAATGGGAGGATTTTAAGGCAGGTTTGCGTCAACTAGTCATTCCGCCAGGAGAAGTTGAGGCTAACTCTGGAATAATTAGCCGGCATGACCTGCATAGGCATTCTGAAAAATTTCATCCTTGGGTTAAACATATTAATAATTATTTGAGAAAATATAATGTAAAGAAGCTAGTTAGCGTAGCAGGGTTCGAAGATGCTTATTTTGGGCCAATGCGTCCAAATCCCTATATTCAGCAAAGACTCAACGCTTTATTGAAAATCCAATCAGCACTACAAATTAAATTTGGGGTCATATCAAATTTTGAAGCTGCTGGCCGAAAATGGATGACGCAGTTATTTAATCATTATTATCCCGGCTTGATAGACCCAAAGTTAATTATCATTACCGGAGAAAATAGGGTAGTTAAACCAGATGGGAAAAGAATATTTGAGATAGCGCTTGAAACATATAGGCGGCATTATGATAAGCCGCGAAATCCTGTATTTATCGATAATCAAGTAGATAGATACGTCTCGTATGGAAAAGCAGCCGGTATTAACTCTTTTGTCCACTATGGTTTTAACGATCCTAAAGCAGCATTTAGGGATGGACAATTCTCTAAAGCTAGATTAATTGGAGCACAAAAAGATAGCCCCGGTTTTATAGAGGCACTAATAGAAAAACTTCCGAAAAGGCCTGACAGCTCGCCGGCGAGTTTGTTCGACGCGCTTTATTTCAAGCTTCCTCTGTCTAAACATTCCTACGTCAAAATTAGCAATAAAAGAGGGAAAGTTGTACGTTTTGTGGTAGAGGGTGTGGATATACTTTTTCCCGAGGGAATTTCACTGATCTGGCCTTCTGTTGATAAAGAAGCATCGTTTATGTGGAGGCTTTTTGATTGGGACCGTGCTAAAAGAAAAGTTACATATAAAACAGAGCTAGATGCAAGGCATTTTTTTGGTGGCGATGACACTAATGGAACAATCCAGTTAAAAGTTACCTATCGGCTGGTAAGCACCACAAATGGAGTAAAGCTTAAAATATCCCTGGTGGGTTTAAATATATCCAATAAAAATTGTCCCATGTACTTAGGCTTTCATCCCTGGTTTATCACGGCAGCGAGAAGCCAGGATCATATAGTAGTATCTATGAAATCACAAGTGCCGCCGAGCAGAGTTGTTAAATCAGGGCAAGGATTTGGGGCTTGGATGACGATAGAGGTGGAATCAAAGCCAGTGCGACCAAAGTCGAGGTGGGATTCCATTGATATAAAGCCGCAGGCGGGGGATTCCCTCAACAAAGGCCGCAATTTGAGAAATAGAAGATTTAATTTAGAATCAGAGTTGCGAGTAGCTACCCAGAAAAAGCACCTGTCGAGGTTATTGTATTTTCTGCAAAGGCCTGGGAGGCCTGGGATTCGAGCAATCCCTAGAGAGGTTGTTACTCGAGCCCAGGCAGCTGTTTTGGGCATATTTCTGGATGAGTTAGAACAAGAAATAGTTAATAAGAATACAAAAGGAGTTATCAGAATATTAGTTTTCTTGCGAGATGCTTCCCAAATAAAATCTTTGGCCGTAAGGGATCTTATACTCTCTCCGCCAGCAGAAGGCAGGACCGGATACCATGAAGTAAGGCGTTTAGTTACTTTAATGCCAGAGGTTTTAACTTTTTTAAACCAGTCAACAGTCTCACCAAGATTATTATCAAATTTGTCTCAATGGCCGATTATTGAAAATATCATATTAAGTTGGCAAAAAAAGAATACCCTAGAGTATTCTGGTGGTTCCAGGGTTCGCTTGCGCTATCAATTAAAATATGGGGCCAGCTCGCCAGGCCGCGGCGCCGATTCTTCCGAGCCGGGGTCGGACAAATCGGCCAGTTCTCCGCAAGAAAGTGTTCTTTTTAAAATGTTGGTTGAACCGCAAAGAAGAATTGAAGGTTTACAAGATGCTGGTGGCAATATTTTAGTTTTTCATAATCTTTCAGTGAAAAACTCCCATTTTCGCCAGGCTGAAAGAGAATATTATCTATACACCAAGGGTGCACTTTTTGTTTATCCTCGGACAGCAGCTATTTTCGTCGGCGTCCCCTCTGAGGCCAGGGTGAAGAAATTATTAACTGCTAATATTGCAAATTGTGTTGGCGTAACTTTTAGCGCTTCTCTTAGCAATGGAAGAAAGGTGTTTTTCTTAAGCCACCTTTTCAATAAAGAAGATGGTCCTAAACGCAACAAGATTTCAGCTATAGAGTCTGATTGGTGCGAAGAAACTCTTTCGGCGGTGCTGGAAGTTTTTGAACAATTGGGAGCGAATAAGGATAGGATAGCTGCCTACGTCGCCGGCGGACATTCAGTTTGTGGTCAAGCCTACGCTCGAAAGGTTGCTTCTTTTTTGCGTAGTAAGGGTTTATCTGTCGATAGCCGCTGTACCGGCGGTATGATTTGTGGCCGGAAACTTAGCATTGACGTTGCTTCTGGTGGCAAAGTTTGGATCAGTCCGGATTATGATTTTGCTCCTGGAAATAGACTATCTATGAGTGATGATCGACGAAAAGGTGCCAGCTCACCGGGGGCAAATTCTTCCGAGCCGGGGTCGGAAGAAAAGGTCAACTGGTCAAGCCAGATAATTTCTTACTATCGCCATGGTTGGCGGGGAATAGAGAATAGGCGGAGTTTGAAAACTACTGAGGGAGAATTGGTAGGAGTTCAGACTGAACAACAGGCTCAAAGCCGACAAAACCCAAGGAAGATTCATCCAGGACGGTTTATAGGGATTAGTTCACAACAGGATATATCTATTGAGATGCCCCGAGGCAAAAAGCTGAAAGGTGCTTTAATTTTCGCCAGCGCCATCCCCGTTGATGATAATGAATCTAACTTTATTCAGGTAGTTGATTTACGATAAGCTCTAAGGTATAATTACTTTCAATGAAAGTAATTAAAACCGTTTTCTCTCTGATCTTGTTGTTATTCCTTCCTTTTTTTATTGCTCACCCGGAGTGTGCCTGTGCTAAAAATAAACCTAAATACGGCGGTGAGTTGGTTTTGTCTACGGTTACTGACCCCAAATCATTTAATCCGATAGTATCCAAAGAGTCTAATGTCGGTGCGATTATGGGCTTGGTTTTTGAAGGCCTAACTCGCACTAATGGCGTTACCACTGAAGTCGAGCCTAATTTAGCTCAAAGCTGGGAAGTCAGTGAAGATGGAAAAGTTTGGACTTTTCATTTACGCCAGGATGTCAACTGGTCTGATGGCGTACCCTTTACCGCCGCTGATGTTGTTTTTACCTTTAATCAGCTTATTTTTAATCTTGATATTGAAACCAGCAGCCGGGATGTGTTTACTATTGAAGGAAAAATTTTTAAAGTCGAGGAGCTGGATAAATTTACTGTAAGGTTTATTTTACCGGTTAAATTCGCGCCTTTTCTGCGCGGCATGGGCCAGGAGATTTTGCCTAAGCATTTATTGGAAAAGGTGGTAAGCAAAGGAAAGTTTAACTATCACTGGGGTTTGGATACCAAGCTTGAAGATATTGTCGGAACCGGGCCGTTTATGCTTTCTAAATATTTACCGGCTGAAAGGATAACCTTAGTTAAAAATCCTAACTATTGGCGAAAGGATAAGCAGAATAAAAGACTTCCCTATATTGATAAGATAACTTATTTGGTAGTTCAGAATCAGGATGTCGCGGTTTTGAAATTCGAGCAGGGCCAGATCGATTATTACGGATTGCGCGGCCAGGATTACCCGATTCTAAAGCCCAAAGAAAAAGAAGGTAATTTCAAAGTTTATAATACCGGCCCGGATTTCGGGACTAATTTTTTGTTGTTTAATCAGAATCGAGACAAGAACAAGAAAACCAAAAAACCCTATGTTTCAGAATATAAACTAAACTGGTTTACTGAGCTTAAGTTTAGAAAAGCCGTAGCTTGCGCTATAGACAAAGATTCGATAATCAATATTGTGATGAATGGTTTAGGCAGTCGGCAGGATTCGGCGATGAGCCCTTCAGCCGGATTTTTTTACAATCCTAATGTTGAGAAATACGAATACAGTATTGAAAAAGCTAAGGTTTTACTTAAAGAGATCGGTATCTACGACCGGGATCAAGATGGTATTGCCGAAGATGATCAGGGCAACAAAATCGAGTTTAATCTTTTTACCAATTCTGAAAATACCCAAAGGCTTGCCCTGGCTAATATTATCAAAAAAGATTTAGAACAGCTGGGGTTTAAGGTTAATTTTGTGCCTTTAAGCTTTAACCAGTTGACCAGCAAGCTAGATTCTACCTTTGACTGGGACGCGTTGATTTTAGGTTTTACCGGGGGCATTGAGCCGCATTTTGGAAATAATGTCTGGCAGTCCAGCGGCCATCTTCATGCCTGGTATCCCAAGCAGCCAAAACCAGCTACTTCCTGGGAAGCTGAAATCGATAAGATTTTTAACCAGGCAGTCCAGGAGCTGGACCGGGATAAACGAAAACAGTTCTATGATCGCTGGCAGGAAATCGTTGCCCAAGAGCTTCCTTTGATCTACACTGTGCTTCCGCAAAGTATTTTTGCCGTACGCAATAAGTTTGGAAACTTAAATCCTACTCCTTACGGAGGAGCCTTCCATAATTTAGAAGAGATCTATATTAAATGATTAACTACATAATCCGCCGGCTGCTGTTTTTTATCCCGCTTCTTTTGGCAGTTAGTTTTATTGGATTTGTCTGCATCAATCTTGCCCCGGGAAATTATTTTGACAGCCTAAAACAGAACCCGCAAGTTTCCCAGGATACCATCCGCCTTTATGAGCAGAAATACCACTTAGACCAGAATGTGTTTACCCAGTATTATTACTGGCTGGTCAACATTTCCAAACTGGATTTTGGTTATTCTTTTGCTTACAAAATCCCGGTGTTTGAAGTTTTAAAATCGAGGATGTTTAATACTTTTATTCTTTCATTGTCAGTGCTTTTGTTCAGTTGGCTGATCGCCATACCTTTGGGGATTTACTGCGCAGTCAATCAATACAAATTCACAGACAAGCTTTTTTCTTTTTTTTCTTTTATCGGCCTGTCGATACCGAGTTTTTTCTTTGCACTTTTACTTTTATATTTTGCCTCCTTGACTGGGATATTGCCGGCCGGAGGAATGCATTCCTTGAATTATGAGGCTTTTAGTCCTTTAGGAAAATTTCTGGATTTACTGAAACATTTAATCATCCCTACCTTGGTCATCGGCACCTCAAGTATTGCCGGGTTGCAGCGCCTGATGCGGGGAAACATGCTGGAAGTCCTTAGAGCCCAGTATATTACCACCGCCCGCGCCAAAGGGCTTCCCGAATATAGGGTTATTTATTTACATGCCGTAAGAAATGCCATAAATCCGATGGTGACTATTTTCGGAGGCAGTTTAGCCGGTTTATTAAGCGGAGCGGCTTTAACCGAGATCATCTGTAACTGGCCGGGTTTGGGTAGATTGATGCTGGATGCAGTGATGAGCCAGGATTTATTTTTATTTGCCGGCGATCTTTTAATGATCAGTTTTCTTTTAATTTTAGGTTATTTAATTGCTGACATAGTTTTAGCCTGGGTAGATCCGAGAATCCAATATCAATGAAAAAATCGTACAGTCAATTAGGTAAAGGAATAAGGAAACTTAAAAAGCACGGTTTAGCTATGGTTGCTTTTTGGGTATTAGTCGGCTTATATTTATCAGCGATTTTTGCCGGATTTATCGCACCTTATCATTACGACAATGAACAACGCAGTTTGAGCTATGCTCCGCCGACTAAAGTCCATGTTATTGATCAGGCCGGTAAGTTCTCCTGGCCGTTTGTCTATAAAGTCAGCCAGAAATTTGATCAGTTTTATAACCGGATATATGTTGAGGATAAAACCGAAAAATACCCTCTAAGGTTTTTAGCTAAAGGAGACAGTTACTATATTTTGGGAATGCTTAAAGCGAACCGGCATCTTTTTGGCGTTGATTCCCAGGCCCGGATCTATTTTTGGGGGGCTGATTCCCGCGGCCGCGATTTATTTTCGCGGATTTTTTACGGCGGACAGGTTTCCCTCTCCATAGGATTAGTAGGTGTGACAATTTCATTATTCTTGGGATTATTTTTCGGGGGTATTTCCGGATATTTTAAGGGAAAAACCGACACTTTAATCATGAGGATTTGCGAGATCATCATGATGATCCCGGGGTTTTATCTTATGCTGTCGTTGCGCAGTATTTTTTCCTATTCCTTAAGCTCGCTTCAGCTCTATTTTGTTATTGTCTGCATTATGTCTTTTATCGGCTGGCCGGGCTTGGCTAGGGTGGTAAGAGGCATGGCCCTTTCTTTGCGTGAGCGGGAGTTTGTTTTAGCGGCCCGGGCTTTGGGGGTATCGGATATTAAAATAATCTGGCAGCATATCATTCCTCATAGTTTTTCTTACCTGATAGTCGCGGCTTCACTTTCAATACCCGGCTATATCCTAGGCGAATCAGCTTTAAGCCTTCTAGGCTTAGGCATCCAGGATCCTTATGCTTCCTGGGGTAATCTTCTTTCTGAGTCCATGGCAGTGTCTCAGCTTAAGTTTCATCCCTGGATATTGATCCCCGGTGCTTTTATCTTTATAACGGTTATGGCCTTTAATCTTTTAGGCGACGGCCTGCGGGATGTTTTTGATCCCAAGATGGATATCGGCAGAAAATTTTAATATGGATAATATTTTAGAGATCAAAGACCTGCACACTTATTTTTACGGTGAGGATTTAATGACCAAGGCAGTGGAGGGGGTTAATCTTCCGGTAAGAAAGGGGGAAGCTTTAGGCCTAGTCGGTGAGTCAGCCTGCGGTAAAACCGTCACCGCCTATTCGATAATGCGCCTGATTCAGTCTCCGGGAAAAATCATCAAGGGCCAGATAATTTTTCAAGGAAAAGATTTGTTAAAGCTGTCGGCAAGAGAAATCCAAGCGATCCGCGGCAAAGAAATCTCCCTGGTTTTTCAGGAACCATTAGCTGCCCTTAATCCGGTTTACACCATCGGTTTTCAAATCGGTGAAGGAATCCGTTTCCATGACCGAGAAGTTTCGAATAAAAATCAAAAGGAAAAAGTTTTAGAGCTGCTTAAGGCAGTAGGTATTCCTGAGCCAGAGTCGCGGATTAATGATTATCCTCATAACTTAAGCGGTGGCCAGGCTCAACGGGCAGTGATTGCTATGGCTTTAAGTTGTAATCCTCAATTATTAATTGCCGATGAGCCTACTACTAGTCTGGATGTAACTGTACAGGCTCAGATTATGGAGCTTTTCTTGAAACTTAGGCGAGAAAAGGGTTTCACTTTTATTTTAATTACTCATAACCTGGCTCTTTGTTCGCAGGTGGTTGACCGGGTAGCGATAATGTATGCCGGTAAAATAGTTGAACTGGCGACTACCGAAGAAATATTTAATCATCCTTTACATCCTTACACTAAGGCTTTGTTTGCTTCTATTCCCAAAGGCATAGCTGGTAAGGAAAAGTTGGAGACTATCGGCGGCCAGGTGCCTGATCCGGCAGATAAACCTTCAGGCTGCTATTTTCATCCGCGTTGCCGGTTAAAAAAAGATAAATGTTTGCAGGCTTATCCTGAATACCGGGAAATAAAACCCGGCCATTGGGTAAGTTGCCACTTCACTAAAATATGATTTTAGAAGTAAAAGATCTAAAGAAGTATTATCCGGTTAAGAGAGGGTTGTTTTATAAAACCGTGGCTTTAGTCAAGGCGGTTGATGGGGTGAGTTTTTCGCTGGAAGATGGAAAAACTTTGGCTTTGGTCGGTGAATCCGGCTGCGGAAAGACTACCTTAGCTAGACTGATCACCCGGTTGATCGAGCCGGATTCAGGGATTATTAGTTTTTTAGGCCAGAATATAAGCCGATTGGCTCAAAAAGATTTACAGCCCTTGCGCCGGGATCTTCAGATTATTTTTCAAGACCCCTTTAACTCTTTGGATCCCCGCTTTAGCGTAGCC
>JAHKAJ010000032.1 GCA_018826075.1 Candidatus Omnitrophota bacterium | reverse complement strand
CCGACATAATGCATGAGAGCCTCCTTGTTTTGTGGCCCTAAGGCCGTTTGTGTATGAGCCTAACCCGTCCAGGATTATGCGCTCGATTTATTATGCACTGGCACAAGGCTATGAGCAAGGGGGTGTTTTCATACTATCAATCCAGCCGACACTCCTCCCCGCCGGCAGGCAGGGCCGCCGAATAGAGTTGGCTCGTCGGGCGGCTGATTTTTGTGTTAGACCGTTTCAGGGGTGAAGCGGATATGGAAAAATCGCCTGAAAATTTTTATGAGTGATTTTTTCCTTAACTTCCTGGCCCAACTCATCCAGCATCTTTAAACTATTCTGAATATCACCGCAAACCGGATAGTCTGAACCCCAAAGCAGTTTGTCTTCACCGAAAAGCTCAAGGGCAAGTTGAATATTTTTTAGAGATGCCCCTGATGTATCCACATAGACGTTCTTTAGAATCTCACTGGGCAGGTTTCCCAAATCTTTAACTATTCCGCGTGACCTTAACATCTGATAGACCCGGTCAAAACGGTCTTTTAAAAAAGGCAACACTCCGCCTAATGATGAAACTATAAACTTAACCGCGTATTTTTCCAATATCCCCTCCATCATCAATAACCCGATAAACATCGAGGAATCAAAGCTGTACTCTAAGACCGGCATAAGCAACGGGTCTTTTACCCTTTCAAAACCGATCGGATTAATAGTCTGGGGATGGATAAAAATCGGCAAGTGCTCAACGCTGGCTGCCTCAAACAAAGGCTCAAGCTCCTTAACCAAAAACTTACCCTGAAAACTTGAAGCAATGCTGATTGCCCCAAAACCTCTCTGCTTCAACTCTTTAACTTGTACAACAATTGTAGATAGGCTATCTAAATCAACAATGCCGGCTGTGATGATTTTGGGATTTTCCTTACTCACTTCTTCCAAAGCCTGGTTATAAATATCACAAACCCGGGAAAAAGCTTCTAGCTTTAAGTGAGCGTCGGTCGAAGGATAACCCAAAAGGGCCTTGTCTATTTTATGCTTATCCAAATAAGCATAAAGTGCCTGCTTGTCAGCCCATACCCCTTTATAAAAAGCAGTATAAGCTGACAGTTTTTCAGGAATAAAATGAATATGGCTATCGCAAAGCATCAAATATGTTTCTCTCCTCTGACTGCTCCGTCTTCCCACTTTTGCACCCCGCGCATAACATCCTGAAAGCAAAGTTTAGCCAAGGGATCGAAGTTTGAAGTCATAATCCGTTGGATCCTTCCCGGTTTTGAAAAAAACTCCCGCATTGACCAGGCTCCCAGCCTTCCTAAATCTTCAATAGTCAGATGATCAGTCGGGATTACCGGATGCAGGAAATCCCAGCTTAAAAAATCAATCTTACGGGGATTAAACCAGCCTTTCTTTAAACCGATGCGCCACATCGGCGAATTAGGGGCTGGAGTTACATAGCCGACCCATAAAATATCCGGATCAACTGTATCGGCAAACTCATGGCGCTGTTTTACTATCTGCTCGGTATCATAGTCAAAACCGATCATAATATCAGCAACCACAGCTACATCATTGGCCCGCAAGATATCAATGGTTTTTTTAATTTGATCAACGGTTATGCCTTTAGCGATTTTCTTTAGCTCCTCTGGGGTAGTAACCTCTATTCCAAAAACCCCCATAAATAAACCGGTTTCTTTCATCAATGGCAGAATCTTTTCGCAATTCACCCAATCTACAGCCCGGCCTAAAGATACCCATTTAATCGGGTTATTCCTCTCCTTTTTTAGTTTGCAAAAAGTCTCAACCCGCTTAGGGTCAACATTAAAATTGTCATCCTGGATAACCACCACTTTAACACCCATTTTATGCAGCAGATCAAGCTCCTCAATAACCCGCTCAGGGGATTTTGCCCGCCAGGTTAAAAAATCATTGGGCGAACGGGGGTCGTACTGATCCCACTCGTAACAAAAAGTGCAAGCTGAAGGGCAACCCCGGGAAGTTATCATCTCCACAAACGGCTTCCAGTGAGTATGGCCGATATATTTATCCATTGGAAACAGATCATAGGCCGGCAAAGGCAGGCTGTCTAAATCAGTCGAGAGTTTGCGATGCGGCCCTAGAACCGGCTTTCCGTCAACTCTTGAAGCAACCCCGGGAATATCTTTGGTTGCAGTTTGCTCATCCAAAGCCTTGATCAAATCATAAAAACCTTCTTCTTCGCTCATCACCACATGATCAACTGCCGGATTATCTTCCAAAGTCTCGATTGGCGTGGCTGAATACCATAAACCTCCGAAAATAACTTTTACCTTGGGTAAAGCTTGTTTTATTTTAGCTGCAGCCTGATTAAAATGCCAAATGATCCCAAAACCTACTGAACAGTGGATCATATCGCCCAGTAAAACCACATCAGGATTTTTTTCCTTTACTTTATCGGCTAGCTGATCCAAAGGAATGCCTAAAACCGTACAATCCAAAACCTCTAAATCGCTATAGCCTTTTTCCCTGATATAAGCTGCCCATTGAGCATACAATTGATTAGGAGCAAAATGCACTCCGTGAGTGGCCCAGGCGCCTACTTTTGGCGAAACAAATAATATTTTCATGTTAATCCTCCTTTTTGTTTTCTTTCGGGTGATCTTGCTTAAACGGTATAACCGGTTTGGTCCAGGGAGTCTGCTGGTTGATCACTGCCAGTTCCAAAGGACAAACATTTTCATTTTGTTTTAAGGCAAAAATTACCGTATCAGCCACTGCCTCCGGATCCATCAACCGTTCATCAGCGATATCTTTAAGCTTTCCGGTTAAAGGGGTACGGGTGACTCCGGGAAAAATCGAAGTGACCTTGATGCCAAAGTCGCGCATCTCCCAAAAAAGTCCCTTAGCAAAAGCCCTTAAGGCAACTTTCAACGAAGTATAGACTATAAAATTGCGCGGCGGCGGGTCAACCATGACCGAACCAGAAGTTATATTAACAATATGGCCGCCGCCTTGTTCTTTCATCTGCGGCACGACCAGGCGCGAAAGCATGACATAGCTAAAGTAATTAGTATAGATTATCTTTTCAATATCGACTAAGGGCTGATTGTAAAAAGGATGCTGGCTGGATACTCCGGCGCCATTGACTAGAACATCAATCCGCTTAAATTTTTCCAAAGTTTTACTGATTAAGTTTTCTAAATCAGCCTGTTTGGTAACATCACAAACCACACACAAAATATCTTCGGGGTTAGGCAAACCGCTCTTGATCTCCTCTAAAAGTTGCTTGCGGCGGGAAGCCAAAACCAGCTTTAACCCCTGATCGGCCAAGGCTTTAACAATTACTTTTCCAATTCCTCCGCTGGCTCCGGTAACAATGCAAACTTTTCCTTTTAAATCAGCCATGATTATACCTCCAATAACCGATTGCTATAAAACCCTAGTAAAAATAAACTCACCATCACAATGATAAATAGCATTTTGAATCCAACTACCGAAGAAGATAACAAGCCCCCAAAGAAAGCGCCTAAACCGCCTAAACCTAAACGCAGTGAACTATTGATGCTAGAGGCATCCCTCAGGAGCTTATCCGGCATATGAGCCAAATGAGCCGATAAACCAGTGTGAGATAAAGCCCAGCCGGTTCCCCACAAAATAACAGCCAAGATTACCAGGCGGTAGTTGCCGCTGGCTAAAAGAACGGCTGAAAAAACACCCATTAATATATATCCTATGCTGACGATTTTAAGATTGCCTAACCTTGAACTTAAAAATCCGGTGAACAACCGGACCAGAATCACACAAAGAGTAGAGACAGTAAACGCTAAACTTATTGCTGATTGCTTAAGAAAAAACCGCTCGCTTAAATAAACTCCCAAGTTCTGCTGTAAAGCATGGAATAAAAAGCTGCCTAAACCTATGGCCACAAACAAATTCAAAGCTTGTTTATTTTTAAATGTCTCCAGATAACTTAGCTTAAACTTTTCTTTTCGGAAATCAAACTCTTCCAGATGGGTTAAGCTTAAAATAAAAATCAAACCGCTTAAAACAGCCGGGATCAGATAAATCACCTGCCAAGGTAAAAAACCGCTTAAAAATACTCCGCTGCAAGCCGAAATAGTAGAAATGGCGAAAAATGATCCCAAATTGCTCGCCTTTTTCGGCCCGACCACAGCTTTACCTACTACAATAAAAGCTAAAGGCACAAAGCCTGAAGCCACACAGCCCATCAGAAAACGAAAAATAAAAGCCTGAGAGATGTTGGCCGACAAACTAAAAGCTAAATTTAAAACTGAAAATCCGACCGCTGAAAAAAGCAAAAGTTTCTTGACGGTGAAACTTCTCGATAAAGGCCCCCAGAAAAAAGCAAACAGCCCGTAAGGAAGCATATAAATCCAGGTAAGCCGTACGGCCGAACTTTTAGCTGCTCCGAAATACTCGGCAATAGTCGGCACTAAAGCCGCTGTGGCTGAAAGGCTGAAAGATACAGCGATAAAAATTAGACAGAAAATCAAAAAACTCTTTTTAGACATTCGCTTCTTTCTCGATAATCTCTTTGAATCTTTTCATGTTTTCTTGGGAATGTTCGTTCATCATCTTTTCAACCTGCTCATCGGTAAACTTGGCATCTTTAGCCATTTTAAAATCCTGGATCCAAGTCATCTCAGTACCAGCCTCAACTTCCCGGTAAAGCCAGATAAGCTTCATAAATTCAAAAGGAACCATCGGTTCGACTCGGGCTGCATAGGCAAACTTATGCTCTTTAAATAAAAGCCGATAGGATGTCCAACTGCGGCCATTTTCATGGGTAAGCTTGAAGGTGATTTTATTTCCGGATTTCTCTAACACTTCGGATTCAGTATATTCATTAAAAAACTCTTTCCAGCGGTTAATGTCATTGCTTGAGTCAAAAACTTTCTCATAAGACGCATTGATCACAATCGAATTTCTGGTATGTGCCATAATCCTCCTCCTTTTTAATCTAAAACCGCGACAGCTCTGGCCCAGGCAGCTCCGGTTTTCCTTATCCTGACCGGAAAACAGATAACTTTAAAACCCAGGTCGGGCAACCTATCTAAATTAGCTAAGCGTTCTATGTGAATAAATTCTTTTTTGCGGCCGTAAAAATGGCAAGGCCACAACTGCTTAGGGTCTTTTTTTTGTTTAAACTCCTTGATCATAAATTTATAAGGCCGGTCAATACCCATGGTATCAACGCCGAATATTCTTATTCCCTTATCCAAAAGATAATCAATAGCTGATATATCCAACCCCGGGTAATCGGAAAAATATTCCGGTTTTCCGAATAGCTTATCGGAACCGGTATACAACAAAACAATATCCAACGGCTCTAGCTGATAGTTTATCTTATTTAATCTCTGCTGCAGATCTTCGGCAGTGATAACTTCCTCTGGCCGCTTATCGGTTAAGGTAATTTTTACTCCTTTTTGATAACACCACTCCAAAGGTATTTCTTCAGCGGTTTTTGATGAGCGGTTTTCGGATTTAGAACCATAGTGATAAGAGTAATCAAGGTGGGTGCCGCTGTGGACCGAAGAATAGACCATCTCTAAAGATAAAAACTCCTCATCCGGCAGATCCTCTTTTCTAATAATCCGCTCTCCCCGCTGGTAAGCCGCCTTATCCTCATCGGTACGTGACATCAAAACTTTGTTTAGCTTCTCAACGCCTTCCTGGTGAGAAGTCCGCTCAATCCTCAAAGGATGGACCTCGAATGCAAGGTCATCAATAGGCAGGCTTAAATCAATAATTCGCATTATTTTTTACTCTCAACCATTTCAGCTATCTGATTAGGCGTATGTTTATTGGTAACCTCACCCTGCTCTAATTCAACACCTAATTTTTTCTTAATCACTACCCTTAACTCTACCATTTCAGTAGAATCAACCCCTATTGAATCATAGAGACTTATGTCTTCTTTTAACTCATTTTTATCCACATCTAAAGTCTGGGAAATCAGCTCAAAGATATCCTCTTTTAATGACATGTCAGGCCTCCTTTTATTCTTTTTCAACCCCCAAAACTACATTTATCCCGCCGCGGCCCCGGGCAATGATCAAAGCTTTGTTGATCTCTCTGGAAACTGCCTGGTTAGGCGTGCAATCTATATCGCACTGGGGATCTTTTGTCTGATAGTTAATAGTCGGTAAAACCAAACCGTGTTTCATCGAAAGAAGCGTAGCGATCAAATCTAAAGCGCTCTGGGCGCCAAGAAGGTTTCCAAACATACTTTTGGGGGCACTCAAAGCAATATTGCCTAACTTAGAGTTAAAAACATTCTTTAGGGCTTTTACCTCTAAGATATCTCCTATTTGAGTTGCTTCACCGTCAAGACAGATATAATCGACATCTTCTTTCGACCATTGGCAATCCTTCAGGCATTCATTGATAGCATATTCTAAAGCGCTGGTGTCTTGGGCATAGTCTTTACGGTCAACGCCGTCGGAGCTAAAACCGATGCCTTTTATGAATCCGTGGATATCCACTCCTCTTTGACGGGCCTGGACTTCTCTCTCCAGCATCACCATCCCTGAACCTTCAGCGATTACAAATCCGTCACGGCCTGAATCAAAAGGCCGGTAAGCAGTTCTAGGGTCGGTATTGCTTTTAGAAAGGTTACCGCAGGTATTGGCGCATAAAAGAGCGTAGGGTGTAACCGGTGCTTCCATGCCGCCGGCTATGACAAAATCATTCTTTTTATCATTTAAAACTCTTGCTCCATACCAAATAGCTAAACTACTAGAAGCCTTGTCCGCTACCACAGTTTTACTATAACCTTTGAGCCCGTAGTAAATGGTGACTTGCCCTTGGGGGGCGGCTGGAAACCAGGCACTGGCCATATAAGGGGAAACCCCTTCCCTTCCTTCCATGTATAGGTCTCTTAATTCAGTCTCGGCAAACAGCCAGCCGCCTAAAGCATTACCCATAAACACACCGGTTCTATTTTTATCAATATTATCCAGGTCGATTTTAGCATCGCTTAAAGCCTGGTCACTGGCAACTAAAGCCATATGCGAAAAAACATCTATTTTTTTTATCAACCGGCCGGAAAGATGAGTATAATGATCCAACTCATGGACCTGGCCGGCTATTCTTGAAGGGTACAATTTTGCATCAAAACGGGTTATTTCGTCTACAAACGAACGGCCGGCTTTTAGATTAGCCCAGAAAGTCTCCTTTTTTAAACCAGCCGGCGAAACCACTCCTATTCCGGTTATGGCAATTCTTTGTTTCATTTGCCCTCCCAACGTTTAAAAATCATTGATGAGTGGATGCCGGAAAATCCACTGCTGGTTTTTAAAATGTAATCCACTTTTTTGGCCCGGGCTTTATTGGGTATATAATCCAAATCGCACTTGGGATCCGGATCCTCCTGGTTTATAGTCGGAGGTAAGATATCATTCTCAAAAACCATAGCGCAAAGGACCGCCTCAGTGGCATTAGCAGCAGCCAGAGGGTGGCCGGTCATCGACTTGATCGAACTGATCGGTATTTTGTAAGCCTGTTCGCCAAACAGCTTTTTGTAAGCATTGGTCTCAAAAACATCGTTTTGGCGGGTAGATGAACCATGGGTGTTGATGTAATCTATTTTTTCTTTTTCAATGCCGGCATCTTTAAAAGTATCCTCCAGGCACTTGACCATCGCTAAGCCATCCTCGGGTAAATCGGTCATATGATAGGCATTGCAGGATGTTCCGTAACCGATTATTTCACAATAGATTTTTACGCCGCGCTTTAAAGCCTGCTCCAACTCCTCTAATACTAAAACGCCGGCGGCTTCAGAAAGCACAAACCCGTCTCTTTTATTATCAAAGGGACGCGAGGCCTTATGTGGCTCTTGATTCCTTTTAGAAAGGGCATTGATCACATCAAAGGCTCCAAAAGTAATCGGGGTGATCGGCGCTTCGCCGGCTCCGGCGACCACTAAATCCTGTTTTCCGTCACGGATCAACTCGTAGGCAAAGCCGACTGAATCAGTGCCGGCAGTACAGCCGGTAGAAATAGTGCAATTAATGCCTTTTAGGTTCCAGATAGCCGCAATCTCAGCTGAAGGGGTGTTAAACATCGAAGCATCGTAAAGATAAGGACGCACCTTTTTAGGGTCGATCGGTTTTTTCCCCCATTCAGTCACCAGAAGAAATTCCTCTTCCATCCAGCGGGTGCCGCAGATCGCATTAGCTAAAACTACTCCTGACCGAAAGCGGTCAATTGAATTTTTATCGGCCCGGCTTTCTTCGATAGCCTGTTTGGCAGCGGCAATACTAAACTGGACATAACGATCCATGCGCTCTGGCTCTTTAATCCCAAACTTTAAAGGGTCAAAATGTAGATCCTGAGATGCAATCTTAGAGTTAAACAAACTGACATCAAAATTATCAACCCGCTCAACGCAAGGCTTTCCGGAAATAAGGTTTTGATAAAATTCGTTTTTATCCTCTCCGGCAGCACAAATTATTCCTAAGCCAGTGACTACGACTCTTTTCATTTTTTATCCTCCAAGCGGGTGACTTTAAAAATAATATTGCCTCCATCAGGGCAGGTTACCGTGTCAATAGAATTGTGATCTTTCATAAAAAAGAATTTAGCTCCGAAATTAAGTGCAAACAAAGCCGGAAAAGCCGTATGCCAAGCAGCTCCACAAAAACCATCAAGGCACTTTAAGCCTTTAACCTGCCATTTATCGCCGATCTTGTAACCGTAAGCGCATTTTCCCTTGGCTTTGACCACTTCGATTTCCATCTCCTTGGGATTAGGCCCTTTATGATTAGGATCTTTAGGTATTGATCTGACTTTTCCTTCTTTATCCAACAATTCAACTAAAAATTCGGCTTTTCCTCCGTCAGGGCAGGTAACTTTTAACGATTTTTGATTATCCATAAAACCAAAACGAGCGCCAAAACTTAAAGCATAAGCCACCGGAAAAACCGCGTGAGCCAATCCCAAGCAGAAATGTTTAGGCGGATGAGTAAAATCGCCAAGAATAAACTCATCGCCGACCTCATAGCCATGATAACACTCCCCGTAAACTCCGATACAGGTTAACTTAAGCCTGGGAAAAGGCGTATTGATATCAGCGCAATTTGCCTGGCAATACTCTGGTTTAAGGTTTTTCATGCTGCAGCTACTCCTTTTAATAACTCTTGCTTGGATAAAAAATCAGCCCCGGCTTCTACTTTATGCACAAGTTCAACTATCTTGGTATTCAAAGGGGCTTGATCATTGTTATCTCTGGCCAACTGTATGATTTCCCCGTTGATATAGTCGATCTCTGATTTTTTCCCCCTTCTTATGCTTTGCAAAATTGAACCATATAAAGGCTGTTTACTCAAATTAGTCATTATTTTCGAAAACAAACCAGCAGCCTCATCTAAAGGCATCTTGACCAAACCTTCTATTCTTTCCTTGGGATAAGATAACAAGCTGGCCAGCTTGATGTCAGCCTTATTTACAAGTTGATAGGCCTCTTTATTAAGCTTGATTGCCAGACGGGCTAAATCTATATCGGCAAATGCTTCCTGCATTGAAACTCCTAAGATAGCCGGAATACAATTGTTTAAATTTACAAATAACTTAAGATATTTTGCGCCTTTTATATTTTCCGAATTAACTACCTTAAACACTGGACTGAGCAAGTTGACAACTTGGTCACATTGTCCTACTTTAGTTTCATAGACATTTCCCAACACTAACTCACCTTCGAAATTATGGATGACCTTATCCGGAGGATAAAAGGTGGCTCCGAACATCACAATGCTGCTGATTATTTTCTCGGGAGCAAAGAAGTTTTTAAGAATATAATCAGCCCTTATCCCATTTTGAGTTGATATGGCAGTTGAATCTTTTAAAAACTCGAGATTATCCTTTATTATCAATTCCAGGTCATTAATCTTAGTGGCGAAAATAGCTAAATCTACTTTTTCAGTTAATTTGGTATCAACTTTTACTTTAATTTTCTGGCTGCCGCGGACGCCTTCTATATCCAGGCCTTCTTTCAGTAATAGTTCTTTTTGATAGTCGCGGACAACACCAGTAACATCATGGCCTTGTTTGGTAAGATAACCTAAGAATAACCCGCCGATCGCTCCACAACCTAATACTGCTACTTTCATCACTTTTATTCTTTCACGTACTTAGTGTAATCAATACCCTGCTGATTAAACAGCCTCTTCATCATATCTTTAAAGGCCGGCGGCACCTCATTGAAGAAGGCGATTACTAAATCGTTCTCCTGGACGCTTTGAGAGTTTCTTTCCCGGGCTAAACTTTCAGCGCTTTCTTTAACCAGCTGCTCGGCAATTGAACGGTGAAATTGGGGAAGGTTTGTGATTATCTGGTCAAAGTGTTCTTTAGTTTTTTGGTCCCATTTAACATCCATAAAACCTCCTAGATCTTCTCGATAGCCGCAAAGGCTAAATCGACCATCTTCATCTCAGCTTCAAAATAACGAAAATCAGTAAACCCCATTTGTCCGGTAATCAAATTATCGGACACCGCGCAGATAGCGCCTACTTTTTTCTGGTTAAGATTAGCAATGGTCACAAAAGGAGAAGTCACCATGTCCACGGCAATTGCTCCTTGCCCAATATAAGAATTAACTATATCCTTAGTCTCCCTAAATATGGCATCAGTGGTCCAGATAGGCCCTTGGTGCACCTTTCCAGCCTGTTTAAAAGTTACTTCCAGGCTTTTAGTTATCTCTGGGCTGGTTTTGGCTTTAAAGTCTTCCTTTACATAGTAAGGGGTGGTCCCTTCCCCGCGTAAAACATCAGTAACTAAAATATAATCACCAATATTGATGTCTTGGCGTAAGCTTCCGCAGGAGCCGAGACGAATAAAAGTATTGATTCCTCCGGCGCACAAAATCTCCGTGGCCAAAGCTGAATCCGGAGAATAAAAACCGCCGTTACCTACGGTTACTTTCTTACCCTTATAAAATCCGGTCCAGAAAGTATAAGCTAAAAAAGTAAAGTTTTTAACCGGGTTTTCCAATTTCGGCAAACACATCTGGGCCCGGTGGGCCTGGCCTGAGACTAAAGCAATTTCGCCGAAATCGCCTGGTTTAAACTGTAAAGAGGCTAAAAGGCCTTGGGGATCCATGTGGATATCACGTTGCATCATAATTAACTCTCCTTAAATTAATCGAGTCTTGTCAATTTTTCCGGTCCGATTTTTAGGAAGTTCTTTTAAAAACTCAAAATAATGCGGCATTTTGAAATGAGCCAGATGCTCCTTTAAAAAGTTTTTTAGCTCTTGTTCATCCAGACTCTCGCCGTCTTTGGCAGCCACGAAAGCTTTAGGCACTTCCCCTCTTAACTTATCGGCCATACCGATAACTGCAGTTTCTTTTACTTTAGGATGGGTTAAGATTTTCTCTTCGACTTCTGCCGAAAATACGATCTCACCGGCTACTTTGATCATATCCTTGATCCGGCCGGAAATATAATAGAAATTATCCCGGTCAAAATAGGCAATATCTCCAGTTTTAAACCAGCCGTCAGAAGTCTTGGCCTCAGCAGTCAATTCCGGTTCATTGAAATATCCGGGGCTGACTGCCTTACCTCTTACCAAAAGTTCACCCGGCTGGTCCGGCCCCAAAGAAGCTCCTGCCTCATCAATGATCTTCACTTCCATATCAGGAGTAAATTTGCCGATGCTTTTTATTCTTTCATCGCCAATGGATAAACTATTCGGGGCTGCGGTCTCGGTCATCCCCCAGCCATTACCCAGCTGGGCATTAGGGTAAGCTGAATGAAACCTTTTGAGAAGCTGGGGCGATGAAGGTGCCCCAAAAACTACCGCATAACGTAAGGATGAAAAATCAAAACCCTGGTAATCTTTCAAAGAAAGAATAGCCATAAACATCGCCGGAACTATACAGAAAATAGAGACTTTATGCTGTTGGATATTCTTTAAAAATTCAAAAGGATGAAAACGCGGCATCAAAATCAAAGTAGTGCCGAAATAAACCGTAAGCAGAATATAAACCAGGCCGCCGACATGAGAAAAAGGCACTCCGCCGCATAAAAACACATCCTGGGAAGTAAGCTTTAAAAAATAATCTATTGCCTTGGGCGGATTATCCAGATGAGAATAGTTCAACATCGCTCCCTTGGGGTGCCCGGTTGAACCAGAAGTGTAAAAGATGGCGGCAAGAGAATTTTCGTCAACGTTTATAAATCCGGTATCTGTAGGGGCGGGTTTTAAACCCGCCCCTACATCGATAATTATTTCCTGTAAATTAAAACATTTATTTTTGACATTTTCTAAATCAAATCCCTTTTTCTCCTGGGTGATCAGGATCTTGCTCTGGCTATGATTAATAAAGTTAATTGCCTCTTCTTCGGTGAGCATAAAATCTAAAGGCACAGCAACAGCCCCCAAGCTAAACAAGCCTAAAAGGCTATAGACTGCCTGAAGGGTATTAGGAAGAAAAACAGCTACCTTATCACCCGGCTTGACTCCTTTCTCCCGAAGGAAATGGACAGCTTTGGCAGTATTTTCCTTAAGCTGGGCAAAGGAAATACTCTGGCCCTCAAAGACAATTGCCGGTTTTTGAGGCTGGTTTAAAGCCTGTTTTTTAAGCAGTTTTTGGATTTGCATTGGAAAATTAGTAAAATTAAATTAGTAAAATTTTACTATTTTCCAGCCCTAAGTCAAGCTCTTTTTTTGTCCGACCCCGGCTCGGAAAAAAATGGGGTCTTTAGCGGTGGGTTACTTCCTTATTCGGGTCTTCGATTGGCTCGATTTTAAGGATACGGAAGGTAAAACCTTCGAAAGTCTGCAGGTCAAAGGGAATTTTAAATTGTGGTAGATCTATAGCACCGCCGCGCACCTCTAAGTCGAGGTTAGCCGGGGTTAAATCGATGCCGCCGAGGTCTTGGTTACCTTTAGTGGAGCCGACACTTCTTTCCTCGGCGGCTTGGCCAGTGTCGGTCAAAGAAGACGAAGCAGCTGCTGCAACCCGGTATACTCCCCAGGCATGAGCCTCATTAGGCATATCACCCTCTCTGCCTTGATACTTTTTGGTTAAAGCTAGGCCTCTCTCGGCTAATTTAGACTCTAACATCTTTAACCCTGTCTCTGCCCGCCAGATTTCTTGATGCCCGGTATAGTTACCCATATCCTCGGTTCTGGCGTAATATCCGTAAATAAAATGTGCTCCTTCGGATAAAGCTTGGGCCACTGCTGAAATCAAGGCTTCTCCTTCAGGTTTCAAAACATAAACATTTTGTTTGCTTGCCGGGTCATAATGGTCGTAGGTAAAGAAAGATTGGTCGGAAAAAATACTCAACGCTGATATAAACCGCCTTTGGCTAGGGCCTAAATCATTTAACTTAAAATCGGCTCGATTATCCGGCACAACTTCTATCTGGCCGGGAAGTGAATCGCTATGCTTTTGCCATTCTGAATTGATCTTAGCGTCAGGTTGGTATACTTTAACCTTTGCGCCGCGGCCAAGAAAAGCCTTTTCCCAAACCGCACCATAATTAGAGTTAGGAGAGCCCGGACCAATAGATATAAGCTCATCACTGTTGCCGATTTTTAAATCTTCCAAAACTTTCTCCGGAGAGGCTACTCCTGACGACGAAACCTGGCCGGTTTCAGTCTCGCCTTTGCCGGCCGATGGCTGCTGGCTGGTTGAGGAAGAAGATGAAGGCTGAAAAAATACATAAATTTTTGAATTACTTTTTGAAAGCATATACCATTTTAGGCTTCCGTCCGGCTGACGGAAAAAATCTAACTGGCCTACTGATTTTAAACTCCTTCCGAATTTATCTTGGGAAAACTGCGCAAGCTTCTCATCGGTAACTGTTCCTAAACGTTCTATGTTACTTACGCCCCACTTTTCATTTATGTCTAGTAAATACGGTTGGGCTCCTGTTTCCATAAGTAAAACCACATTCCTCTTAGTTACATCAAATACTTTATATTCTTGAGTATGACCAAAAAGTAAAACAATATTTTTCTGGATTGTATTCCAATCTGAAACCGGATCACCAGTAAGCTCCAATTCCTCGGGTACTAGAAGGTGAACGTGAGAAAGGCCTCTTAAAAAGCCAACATTTATCTGCTTTTCCCAATTGTTTTCAACAGAGGCAGCAATCAGTTGTTCAACTTTGTCAGTAATATTTTGTGAAAGATGGCCTATAGCTTCATAATAATTTGGTCCCCTCTCAGCTCTTAATTTTCTTATGACCTTTGCAACATCTCCGAGAATTTCAGGGGTTGTAGAAAGAACCTCTCCTAACTCAGTCGGGGTTTCTGCAGCCCAAATTTGTGCTGGAGGAAGTTCCCTGGACAATCCCACCTCTTTAAACGCTGCTTCTAAATCTCTGTGATCTGCATTGGCGATAGTTATAAAATCTTCATTTGTAAGCGACGAGGAGGCAAAAGAAAGTTTTCCTTCAAAAGCTGGAAGAACCTTGCTTTTAATATCTTTTATATTAGCTTGACGGGTGGGATTTGTTGTAACCGCTAATTCCTCTTCTAAAGCCCTCAAAAGATTGGTAAATGAACGAGAATCCTCTCCGGCAATGCTGAAAGGAGATTCAGATTTTCCGACTTGGCGGCCGCTAGAAAGCTCCTGTCTCTTCCACTCTCTAAATTCCCCAAAAGGCATAATTCTTTGATGAACCACAACTATACGCTGCTGACCTTTTGCGTATAGACTTAAAATATAAGGAACTCTATATAAGGCTTGCTCTGGACTAGCTTGAATTGATTTATTTAAAACCTCTAAGGCAGCTAGATCTGCCTGAAAGACCTTATCTAAATCTCCAAACAGCTCTCGTTGTAAGACCTGAAGAAGATTGTTCTGATCTTTAGGTGAAGCTTCAGCAATCTCTATGGCTGTGTTTGAAGTTAAAGGCAGTGTAAAATAATTACCATTGGGCACAATAACTTTTAATTGTTTAGTTTTAAATTCAAACCATAATTTTTTTCTTTCAACATCTCTACTTATGCTCATATGATATTGAGCTGCGGCATTAAAGATGCTTATTGGATTATGAGCAAGGTCCTGATGAATAGCAATTGCTTGTTTAGCCTGAGGTAAAGTAACTTTAAAAACACCAATCATTGGCCCGGAATATAAGTAAATCTCACCATCAAAGCCATTTATGATTTCTCGAACCAGCTGTTTTTGATTACGATTGCCATCAGCAATTCTAGTTAAATGTTGAATTTTATCTTTAGTTATAATTAAATCATGCTCTTTCTGCCTTTTTACTTGAGCTGGGCCGCGATGAATAGATAAAGTAACCTCACTCTTTTTGCCGCTTTGTTTATCCCTAACAGCAACCTGCATTTGATAAGGCCGGCCAATCGCCCGTAGCGCTTTTTGGCCTAAGCTGGTTATTTCCTCCAGCACCTCATAGCGCTCATCTATTGAAATAACTCCCTTTTCTTGCGCCGGCGAGGAGGTCTTTGGATTTAATACCTCTGGTGATGTTTCTTTTGCTCCAAGCGGGGAAGCTGCAACAGTCGGCACCATAGACTCTCCAGGCTCAGGCAAAAGAACATCTGGCCGAGAAGAAATAGTCTCAGGCTTAGCCTGTTCTATAATTTCTCTAATTGATTCTCTGCTCCAAGGTACGATAAGAGTGGCGTTCTGCCAGAAATTGAATACTTTCTCATCTACCTTAAGAATATCAAAAACAGTAAGAGGGCTACCTTTGTCAACATATACAGCTGCAAGTGCATCGGGAAGAGTAGCTGCATAACTTTTCTGATTGTAGTAACTCGAAGTAACCACTATCGGCAAACCTTTTACTCCCTTCTGATTAAGGTAATTGAGAAGACGAACCGAGAAGTTATATGAATAGCAAGCGTCAAGAATAATGGTGAGATTTTCTAAATCCCCTCTCCCAAGAAGAGCCTCTGCCAATTCAGTAAAGTGTATATTGTCTTGAGGGTCATTAGAGGGGTCACTATCTATTGCCCGTCTTTCTAAACATAAATACTCGCCATTTGAAAATCCACTAAAAAATATGGTTAATGGCCCTTGAGAGCCAGCAACGGCTTCCAAGGCTGGCATTTTACTATTCCTACCTTTATAGGGCGAATCAATGGTATTTTTTCCTGAGCGTTCGAAAGTTTCAACTTTCTGAGAGCCAAAACTCTGGTGAGAATTCAGAATGTTAATAACTCGGTCTAAGAAAAGTCTGCGGTTTAAAGCCTGCTCATCGTTTCTTATTTGAACAATAACGTTTACTGCTTTGGTAATATTATCTTGATCGGTAGTCTCTAATTTGTGCTGCCTGAGGAAATCGTGGGCTGCTAAAGCAATTGAATATTTAGCTATTTCTGATGCCCTCAGGCTCTTGGTTATGGCCATAAACCGCTGATTATAATATACTCGCCAGCTAACCATGCTAAAACGGGCAACATCTTCAGGCATCTTTGATACCACCTCAGCCAATGAATGAGGTCTAATTAATTGTTTTCTCTGTTGCCTAATAGTCCTGACTGCTCCGGCAGCTGACAGGTAAACTTCAACGTCCAACCCTCTTTTCGTAAACAGACTTTCTAAAGCTGAAACTGTTGAAAATCGAATGAGGCTTTTCCTTGATTGGGTAATTCTTGTAATAGCTCTGGCTAAAGAGACATAAAAAGAATCTTCGAGGTCTTCCCTAGCACACAATGCTTCAATTCTTGAGAGAGCTTGCTCTGCTTGTCTCGTCCCTTTATGTAAGGCTATTTCTTCGAGCCTATCAACTTCCTGCGCCGGTGAGGAGGCAGAAGACGAAGAAGCCTGATCGGTTTCTCCTGCATCTTGTGCTTTAAGCGGGTCTATTTCGGGGATCAAACAGGGTGCATTTAAAAATAACAACAAACCCAACATCACATCTTTGGCTTGCTCGGGAGTCGCGCTCATTTTTTGAAGCAAATCGTACACCACTCTTTGTTCCTGAGAGTCGTCTGCGAAATCGGCAATGAAATCGGCAAAGGTCATATCCTTAACACCTTTTGCGCGGAGATATTCAGAAACGAATTGCGCAGGAATCCAACCCCTTAAGCCATTGACAGCAGAGAAATTAACCTCTTGGGGTGGATTAACGCTGAAATTTTCCTGTTTTGAAGGGTCGGATTCGTTGTACTTGATAAACCCGGTGACAAGAGTTGTGGCCATGGTTCCTAAAGTTATAATCCGAGTATTCAAACTAGGGATACCGATTGCAAAATCAATTGGAGTGTCGACTAATTCCAAAAAGGCAAAGATGTCGGGAGTGGGAAATACTTGGCTATAAAAATCATGGATATAATTCACTAAGTCTTCCAAATCTATCCTGATAATTTCGCTGATTAGAAAAAGTTCATAAACGCTAAACGCATCAATATATGGCTGTTTTACTCCTGCTATCTCTACTGGATTAGAAGGGTCCAATAAAAATCGCAAAGCTTCTCTTTCGGTCAACCCCTGAATCTTAGAAAGTATTTGAGAAAGGGCGAATTCCGATGATTTCCCTTGATGTAACTCTGCCAAAGTGTCTCGTGCAATTTGTACCCTCCTGGCAAATGTCTGAGTTATAGGTTGAGCTATGGGGACACCCGATTTATCGTAAACCGCAGGAACTTCCGCGTCTTGATTAATTCTATCCCAGATCTTAATAAGGTTATCTAGATTTACTGGCTGCTGGCTGGTTGAGGAAGCTGACGATAAGGCTGGTTCAAATTCTCTATATATTGTTCCAGCCAGATCGCCATTACCTGTTTCTTTAAATTTAGCCAGTGTATAGCGGCTGTGCTGATCTAGAAAAATATCTACTTCCTGTTGGTTATAAGGCTTTAACCTTTGAATTTTTGTATCATCAGACAGAGTGTTGCCAAAAGCGCTGGGCCTGATATCAAACACAAAAGGCAGGCTCGGTAACTGTTTTGATTCTTTATTAG
This sequence comes from Candidatus Omnitrophota bacterium, assembly GCA_018826075.1. Classification (GTDB taxonomy): domain Bacteria; phylum Omnitrophota; class Gorgyraeia; order Duberdicusellales; family 4484-171; genus JAHKAJ01. The sequence goes on along the minus strand of JAHKAJ010000032.1, from coordinate 3,710 downwards.
CTACCCACCAGAGAAGCTGTTGGGCTGCACCCTGTAAGGCATCCCGACGCTGGCGTTGATCTTTTTGCAGCCAAGTTACTGCCCTGGCCGGTTGACCTGAACCATTAGCTCTTTTCCCCTCGGTTACCTCGACTATAGCTTCAACTGCAGACCAACCGCCGTCCGGAGAACCATTAGATAAAGCAAAATATAATCTTTGCTGAGAATTACCAGAATTCTGGCCATAAGGCATGTTTAAAAGCAAAGCTTGATATAGTTCATAAACTCGATCCTGATGACTAAGCGGCGTACCTCTTTCTTCGGCATCATCGATCCAACCCCACAATAAATTGGCCAACCTGTCTTTCTCCACTCTAGAGAGTTCGCTGATCTGGCGCACCGGCAAAAATACCTGCTGACCATCTTCTCCAGCCGCCAGAATACCTTTTTGTAATTCTTTGCTTTCAAAGATGTTCACTGTTGATGAACTAGCTCTGCCATCATCTCTTCCCTCGAAATCAGACACTCCCGACGACGAAGCCTGGCCGGTTTCTGATTTGCCTTTTTCAGTGGATGGATGCTGGTTTTCAGGAAAGGAAACTGCGAAAATATCGTTGACGTTTAATTCGCTATAAGGAGTGAAAACGATTTCTACGCCGATACCCCCAAAGGCTACCTCTTTTTCTTTAAACCAAGCTTGCCAATCAACCTCATTTTGCAACTGGCCCTCTTTAACTTTGCTTCTTGCCTCTTCTTCGAGTTCTGAGTATTGACCCAAACTACTTAAGAGTTTCTTTGAATCTACCACTCGGTACCTTGTGCGGCCAATATTGATTAGAAAAATATACAATACTGAATCTTTATATTTGGCTTTTGCTGCGTTGTTGATATCGGGCCGAACACTGGGCACAGGAGTATCATTATGGGTATGGGCTGCTATTGGCGGCATTTTAAATAACCCTAGCGGTATTGTCGGCCTTCCAGGATGTTTTCTATTAAACGAAAACCAATATCTGCCATCCTCAACTGCCATGGCTAATTCTGCACTACTGCCAAAACGCTCATTTAGTTGTCCCTGGATTAAAGTTAATAGCTGTGGCGAAACCTCCTTACCCCAATGAAATCTTCCTTTTTCTACTAAAGAATTAACAACTAACCTGGCATTATCCCTCGCTAAATCTATTGGTTGCTTCACCGACGACAAAGCTAAAGCTATCTCTACGTTTTGCGCTGGCCGGTCAGAGAGAGAAAGTTTTTTGACTTCTCTTCCCTCCACCCACTCTCCTTCAGGCAAAGCAAAGCCGCCGCCGTAGTAACGGCGAGAAATCACCTTTTGCAAACTAAGGTCATAATCATTTTTTACGTAGTTATAAACGCCTTTTTTATAAGCTTCTATATACTGGCGGTAAATCTTTTCTTTGACTTGTCTATCTTCAAGGTCGACTCCCTTGACTTTCTGTTTATCGGCATAAATCTGGCTAACCAGATGTTGTTTGAGCTTATTTTTAAACCAAACCGCCAAGATCAAAGCGTTGTAGGCCTGACGAAGCTCGGCGAAGTTTTTGCCATAATTAACCTCTTTCTCTAATTCCGGAATGATGATTTCTTTGACTACCGAGGAAGACAGTCGGTTTAAGGCTTTGGCCTGGTCTTGGCTGATCTTTTCTAAATCCATCTTTTCTTGAGCGGTATTTTCACGTAAAGCTAAATAATCTTCGTCCAGTAAAACCCTTAAGCGGCTTTCAGCTACATAAGCGGTATTGTCTTTAGTCTGGACTACGGCTTTTTCCGGCATGATCCAGACTTTATTAAAGGTGTTAATCGGAATATTGGTGGTTCCGTAAAGCTGGTAAGCCTTTTCGTAGACCCGCTTCCAGAACTTCTCACCAGTCGGACTGTCCGGATGCATCAAAGAAGCCAAAAGCTGTTTTAAAATATAGTCCTGGGAAAGCAGGCTCTTACCCAGTTCGGTAACTCCTAAATTATAAGGGGTGACCCGGTTTTGTTCGAAAGGAGAAAGGTTAACCCAGATATCGTCTTCAGGAAGAGTCAAAGCAGCTAAAAAGTATTTAATCAGCTGCTGGGATTCTTGTTTAAATTCGTCATCTCCTAACCGTTCATCGCTATCTTCGATGATGAAGTCAAAACGGAAAGGATCCTCAGGATTGACCGTAACTCCTTTGAGCAGCGCCGGTGTAAATGGGGGGCTTAAATTAACCATCTGGCCAGGAGCCGGAAGAAAAGAAGCGTAAACTTTAGAGGTCGGCCGGTTAAAATAAACTACCGAGGAAAGCAAAAAAGACAGTATGAGAAATACTGACAATAGCTTAAATGAGATATGAGCTCTTTTTTGCTCTAAAAAGAGAATCATCCCTAAAAACTCCTGATTTTTCCCTAGTTAAAGGTAACCAACCTTAAAAAGGTAACCATACAAATATAACATTTTATATATATAAATACCTTAAAAAGGCTTAAAAAATAAGGGGTTTTTGAAAACGCTTACAGGAAGTTTTGAAGATACACTTTGAGACTTGCCGATTACTTAAGCTGCAGGAAAGTTAAAACCTCTAGATGAGCGGTGTGGGGGAAGAAATCAAAAGGCCCGATAAACTCGAGTTTATACTGGTCAAGTAAACCTCTCAAATCGGTAAACAGGGCAGTGGGATTGCAGGATGAATAGATAATCTTTTTAGGGTTAAGCCTTAGGATCGCCCGGACGAGCTTTTGAGAAAGGCCGCAACGTGGCGGATTGACTACTAAAAGGTCACTATCTTTGTAAAATGCGCCTTGAGTGTTTAGAAACTGGCGGGCATCAGAGACAAAAAAAGAGATATTGTCGACGTGGTTCAACTTGGCATTTTCCCAGGCTAAATCGATTATCTCCGGGGTCATCTCCACTCCCCAGACAAACTTCGCAGCCTTAGCTAAATTGATGCCGATAGAGCCTAAGCCACAAAAAATATCCAATACCCGCTGATCTTGAGTGAGGCTAGCTGCATCTCTGATGGCCCGGTAAAGCTCGACAGCCATGGGCGGATTCACCTGGAAAAAAGAATCGATTCCGACTTTAAACCTAAACTCACCCAACTCTTCGATGATGAATGGTTCGCCATAAAGTAACTTCTTTTCCTGGAAAATCACCGCATCAGATAAAGAATCGTTGACTATTTGAAAAACCGATTTAACCTCGGATTTTAATTTCAGGTTTCTTAAAACCTTGACAAACTCATCCTGGTCAAACTTTTCAGTTGAAGTAGTCACGATACCCACCATCAACTGGTTGGTAAACTTAGTTTCGCGGATCAGCAAATTTCTTAAAAATCCCCGGTGAGAATATTTATCATGGACCGGATAATCATTTTTACTGGCAAAATCTTTAACTGCCGCCAGGACCAGGGCGGCATCAGGAGAAAAAATCAGGCATTCCTCTATATCCACCAGCTGGCGCCGTTTAACTTTGCTGTAAAGCCCGCAGGCGACCCGGCCATCACTAACCCCGAAAGAAAACTCCATTTTATTGCGGTAATACCAAGGCTCGCCGGACTTAATCGGCCGGGGATAAACCGGAACTTCCAAAGAAACGGTAAGTTCCCTGACTTTATCTTCCTTGGTAACCAACTGATTTGGATAATCAATATCCTGAAACCGGCAACCACCACACTCGGAAAAATGTTTACAAATATTCATACTAATTTTTATTAAATATAAACTATATATTTTTGAAGGCCCTG
>JAHKAJ010000031.1 GCA_018826075.1 Candidatus Omnitrophota bacterium | reverse complement strand
TGTACAAAATCGGCGTGGTCCATGATTCTTAAAAATTATAAATTAATACCGTTATTTCGGGTTTGATGAATCAAACCCCTACCTTTATGATTTCTAATATTATTCTCATCCGTATCCCAATTTACGGGATTATTTATGATATATTCCCGAATCCGGTTTAACGATATGTCATCCCGGATGATGTGGTCGTAAAATGAACGTTGCCATTTAAAATCATTTATATTTGAATCATGTATTATTTTTGTTGCCCTTGCCTTAAAATGACGTATGATTTTACCCAATGTCGTTTTATGATTTTTCATTAATATCCAATCTGTAGGGGCATGATTTATCATGCCCGTTTGATTTGTCATACCCGTTATTATTCGGGTTGATTTATTATGATTATTGTTATTGCGGGTTTGGTTGTCATCGTTATTTCGGGTTTGATGAATCAAACCCCTACATATTGTAATTATTCCGTGGATATGATTGGGCATTATTATATATTCGCCTAATTCCACATTGTCAAAATTATCTGCAATATTTTCCCAACATTCACCAACGATTGTTCCTGTTTTGTTTAACAACATCTTACCATCTACGACCTTTCCAAATGATTCCGTCCTATCATTTACGCATATTGTAATATAATAATAACCCGATTGTGAATAATCGTATTCCTTTAATCGGGTCATTTTACGGATTAATGTTTTTGGCATCTAGGAATTATTATATTTTTTATATGCTTTTTCAAAACAAATAACTTTAAATATGAATTCAACTATTGAAGTATCCAACAAACCATCAAAATAGCCCATAAAAAAGGATGCGTTTAATCGAGTTTCTTCTTTATTTTCAGTATCTTTACAAATATATTTTAAACAGTTTTTTATTTCGTTGTATCCTTTAGGATAATTAGCTTCTTTGAATATTGCCGTAAGATTATCTATTTGTTTTTTTTGAAAATATATGAGGTAGAAAATTATTTTTACAATAAGGCGAATAAGAAACAGAAATAACCTCAGCCCAACAAACAAGGCTAATACTAATAACCAGTCAAGTTTTAATACCGCCTTGGCAATATAAAGTATAAGAAAATACGATAACACCCATTCAAAAAACATCATAAGAATAAATTTGTAGTTGTCATTGTTTCGGGTTTGATAAATCAAACCCCTACCTAATTTATTATTTTTCATTTATTGAATCCAACACCCATTATCCGAATTCGTATATTAGGTATACGCCAAGGAACGGTTTATTCCCATTCAATAGTGGCGGGGGGTTTGGAGCTGATGTCGAAGACTACCCGGTTGATGCCTCTGACTTTGTTGATGATAGAATTAGAAATCTCATCGAGAACCTGGTGCGGTAATTTGGCCCAGTCAGCGGTCATGCCGTCAGAGCTGGTAACGGCCCGGATAGCTACTACGTGTTCATAGGTGCGCTTATCCCCCATAACCCCTACGGTCTTTAAAGGCAACAATACGCAGAAAGCCTGCCAGGTCGCATCATAAAGGCCGCTGGCTTTCATGATTTTTTCAAGGATTGCGTCGGCTTCGCGCAAGATCTTAAGCTCTGAAGGCTTGATTTCGCCGATAATCCTGACGGCCAAACCTGGCCCGGGAAAAGGATGGCGGTTGACAATTGCCTCGGGCAGCTTAAGGATCTTAGCAATGCCTCTTACTTCATCTTTAAACAACTCCCGGAAAGGCTCGATCAGCTTAAGTTTCATCTTAGAAGGAAGGCCGCCGACATTATGGTGAGATTTGATCTTAGCGGTCGGGCCGCCAAAAAAAGGTATTGATTCGATGACATCGGGATAAAGTGTACCCTGGACTAAGAACTCTACATCTTTTATCTTTTTAGCTTCGGCTTCAAAGGTATGGATAAACTCATGGCCGATGATCTTTCTTTTCTGTTCGGGGTCAACCACCCCTTTTAATTTTTTTAAGAAAGCTTGGCTGGCATCAACATAACGCAGGTCGATCTTATAATGGCCCTTAAAGATATCAATGACCTGTTTGACTTCGTTCTTACGTAAAACCCCGTTATTGACAAAAATACATTTAAGCTTGCGGCCGATAGCCTGGTGGATCATCACCGCTGCGGTTGAAGAGTCTACTCCGCCGCTTAAGCCGCAGATGACATTTTTATTACCGGCCTGTTTTTTAATTTTTTCAATCTGTTCAGAGATAAAATCCTCAAGCTGCCAGTTAGCAAAACAATCGCAGATTCTGAACAAAAAATTAGAGATAACCTGGATGCCCATATCAGTGTGCACCACTTCGGGATGAAACTGGACTCCGTAGATCCTGCGGGTTTGATCGCCAATGGCAGCATACTGGGTATTTCCGGTGTGAGCTAAAACCTTAAACCCCTTGGGTAAGCTTGAGACCTTATCGGTATGGCTCATCCAGGAAGTAATCTTGGCCGGCATTGAAAAGAAAAGGTCTTGATGGTCATCAAGATACATCGGAGCCCTTCCGTATTCGCGCTTCTTTGATTCACCGACTCCTCCACCCAAAGTCTTAACTAAGATCTGCATCCCATAACAGATACCTAAAATCGGTATGCCCAGCTTGAAGATTTCTTTGTCTAAACTGGGGGCTTTCTTCTCATAGACGCTGTGCGGGCCGCCAGAAAGAATAATGCCTTTGGGTTTTATCCGCTTGATGGTCTTAAGATCGACTTGGCAGGATTCGATGATGCTGAATACCTTAAGCTCTCTGACCCGGCGGGCAATAAGCTGGGTATATTGGGAACCGAAATCAAGAATTAGGATCGTATCTTTCTTCATTTACCCATTCCTACGCGCTGCGAAGCCTGAAAAACTTTTCCTTCAGTCTGGATTGAAGGGGCGATGATTATCTCCACAAAATGCATCTCTTTGATATCTTTGGCTCCCAAAGCAGCCATGGAAGTGGCCAAAGCACCCATCAGGTTCTGTGAACCATCGTCAACTGCAGCCGGGCCGAAAAGAATCTGCTCTAAGCTTCCGGTCACTCCCACTTTGATCCGGGTGCCGCGCGGTAAATTACCATGTGAAGTAGCCATACCCCAATGAAATCCCTTACCGGGAGACTCTTTAGAGCGGGCAAAAGCCGAACCAATCATCACGCTGTCGGCGCCGCAGGCAAAAGCTTTGCAGACATCGCCGCCGCGGCTCATGCCGCCGTCAGTGATTATCGGTACGTATTTGCCGGTCTTTTGATAATAAAAATCCCGGGCCGCGGCACAATCAATAGTAGCAGTGACTTGAGGTACGCCAATACCTAAAACTCCCCTGGTGGTACAGGCTGCTCCTGGGCCTACGCCGACTAGAATACCGGCGCATCCGGTTTCCAAAAGCTCTAAAGTAACGTCGTAAGTCACGCAGTTGCCGATGATCACCGGGACCTTGGTTTGCTTACAGAATTTCTTAAGATCCAAGGGAGTGTATTTAGTTGCGATATGCCTGGCAGTAGTCACAGTGGACTGGACTACAAAACAATCAGCGCCAGCTTCTTCAGCCAGCTTTGAAAAACGTAAAGCATTCTGGGGAATACAGCTTACCGCCGCAAAACCTTTGGCTTTTTTTATCTGTTCTACCCGTTTAGGAACTAATTTTTCTTTTATCGGAGTAGTGTAGACTTTCTGGATCAGGTTAGTCGCAGTTTGCGGATCAGCCTTAGAGATCTCATCAAGGACTTCCTCGGGATTATCATAACGGGTCTGGACACCGTCTAGATTTAATACGGCAATGCCGCCTAAGCGCGACATCTCAACAGCAAATTTAGTTCCCACCACTCCGTCCATAGCCGCAGCCAGTATCGGAACTGCAAATTTTTTCCGGTTAAACTCCCAGGATGTATCCACTTCCTCGGGATTTACGGTGATCTTTCCCGGAGCCAAGGCAATCTCGTCAAAACCATAACAACGACGTGCACGTTTTCCTATACCAATCCATTCTGCCATCTTCTACCTCCTTAAAAAATATCTTTATTACTGTAACCCGTATCTACTGCGGATATCCCTTTCCATAGAATTAGCCATATCAATCGATATTGAACGAACTTTATCTAAGGATTCCCGCATCTTCTCTCGGTCGCCTCTTTCAGCATAAATATCAGCTAAAGCATAATAACATTGAGCCCGGGCAACATCGAATCTCTTAGGGGCTGAAATCATAAGCTTAATGGCATCTTCCAAGCATTCAATTGCAGCTTCATAGTATTTTTTGTCTGCATAAACTAATCCATTACCGGCTTTAGCCATTACCATACCGGATAAGATAAAATAATAGTCTTCTGACTCTTTAGCTACCTTGGACATAGCTTTTTCGAAATATTTATAGGCTAGCTCATCTTCATAGTTAGATATTGCGCCAAAACCAGCAATCATCAAATCAACAAGCTCTTTCTTGAGCCGGCCATAAATCGCTTCTCTTTCTTCGGGAGAAAAAACAGTCCGTGAATAAAACTCCTTATTATTAAACTCGCCCGAAAAATCGTTACTGGATCTTTGATTTGGTTTTAGCTGGGCTAAATAGTTATGGGGTATGGACTGGCCAAGATTGATAGCCTGATCACAAGATTTTACCGCTAATTCTTTCTGGCCGTTTTTAAAATGTATCCAGGAAAGATTATAATAAGCATGGCCATCGTAAGGATCAAGAAAGATGGCTTTTTTAGTCTCTTCAACCGCCTCCTTATACTTTCCCTGCCGAAAATACCCCCAGCCGAGGTTTTTGTGAGCCAGGGAATAGTCCGGTTCTAAAGCTATGGCCTTATGCAACAATTCAATTGACTCTTTAACCTTATCTTGTTTTTCATAAAGCGCCGCTAGATTAGTAAGACATGAGGCATCTTGGGAGTCAAGACGGATTGCTTCTTTAAATTCCTTGACCGCCAGATTATACAAACTTTGCTCAAAATAATTAAACCCTAACTCATTGTGAAGTTCGCTGTTATCCGGAACAATTTCTATGGCTTTCTTAAGCTGACTAACTGCATCATTTAGCCGGCCTTGATAATTATAAACCGCAGACAAAAATACCTGGCCATCAATAAAACTAGGATCAGCATCAACTGCCTGCCGGGCATAGCTCAACACCGTATTGATGTTATCTCCAGCATAATAGGACTCTCTGGCAATATCATAGTAATAATAGGCTTTACTTAATTTAGCCGCGAATTCAATCATGTTCATTTTTACACTGGTCTTAAAAAATTTTTTCACCTCGTTGATCGGAATGGCAAAATTAAGATTCTGGCCTGCAGGTTTGATAAAAGTAGTTATCCCGACCACTTTACCTTGAGGATCCAGGAGCGGCCCGCCGCTATTACCGGGAGATATCGGGGCGCTAAACTGTAAAACATCCCGATTCAAATCCTTTCGTTTACCGCTATAAAGCCCGTCAGTTATTGAATATTCCAAACCCAACGGCGCTCCGATAACAAAGACTTTACTTCCCGGTTCCAATTGGTTGGCGTTTCCCAAACTGGCAGTGGTTAAACCGTAAGCATCGATCTTAAGCACGCAGATATCCCGCTCCACATCATAGTCGATGATTCCGGTTACCGGATAAGTCTTGCCGTTCTTAAATTTTACTTCTATTTCTTCGGCTCCGCCGACAACGTGAAAGTTAGTGGCTATCACGCCGCTGGAATTAACCACAAAACCTGAGCCCTGGCTTGTACCGTCAGGAAGCTGGGCATGAATAACCACTATTGCCGGAGAAACTTCCTGAAAAACTTCAGCCGGGTTTTTGTCCAAAAGCTTAGGCCGAGTATGATTCTCTGAAGAATAAGAAACCGGTTGAGACGACCCTTCAATATTTTTAATTTTATCGCGATAGTAGGTTATCGCTATGCCGCCGATATCAACTTTGATTGAGTCCTCGCGCTCTTGGATAATCTGGCCACGGATGATTTTACCGTCTTTAAAATAGATCGTCTCCGGATAAACCGTTAAAAATGACAGCAAGAAAAAAATTAAAGTTAAAAATACTATTCTCATAAGTTTTTAACCTCCCGGGGGCAATTTCCTTCGACTTGGCTTAAAAAATTGTCGATTATTTCAGGCTTAGAGCAAAATTCATAAGGCGGTTTTGGAAAAACTTCTTTGGCCCCGCTTAGAATAAAATCGGCAAATAACTCAGCTTCTTTTTGTAAAGATACCTGCCGGTTAGCGATAAAAAATTGATCCTGGTCTAAGACTTCCCGGGCACAATCTCCCAAAAAATACAGCCCTGGGAAACCAACCGTTAAACTGTCATTTACGGTTATCGGTTCATCAAAAAAATTACGGTTAGGAGAAAATCCGCTGTCAATAAACACTAACTGAGAAGAAAAAACTTTTAGCGGCTGGATCTTGACTGCCTTGACCATGCCTTCACCGACAGCTTCTTCTAAACAAGCTTGGGAATAAACAGTTACTCCTTTGGCCTCCAACAGGCTCATCACTCTCTCTCGATAGGAACCGAGAAAATCTAAACCCTCACTTACCAAAGTGACTTCTTTGCCCAGCTTAGCTAAAGAAAGGATCAGCTGGATCCCCAGCCAAGTTGAAACATAAACCATGGCTTCTGCGGATATCTGCATCAGGTCTTTTAACTTCAAAGGGTCTATCTGAGAAAGATAAAAAAAACCCTCCCGGTGCTCGCCTTTAACGGTTATTTTTTTTGACTCAAAACCAGTGGCTACAACTAAAGTTTCGAAATCCCGGGACTCTGTTTTTTTCAGGAAGATCTTCTTGCGTTTGGGATTGATCCTGTCCAAAGAATCCTGAATGAATTCTATACCTTTGCTGGCAGCCCACTCCGGAATATCCAGGCGCCGGGAAATATCTCCTGGGGAAGCTACAATATCTCTATAAGGTAGATGATATCTATTTTTATCGATTAAAGTGATCTTTAAAGAAGCGGCTTTTTGACGCAAGCTATCGCTAAGGGCTAAACCGCTTATGCCTGCTCCGATGATAGTGACGCTTTCCATTATGGTTTCTTGTTTAATCTCTCTGCCCTTAACAAATTATCGAATAAAAACAAAGTAGTAAGCCTACCCACCCCTCCGGGAACCGGAGTGATCGCTGCGGCTGATTCTTTAGCTTTTTCAAACTCAACATCTCCGGAGATTTTCGAGCTTTTCTCAGCTGTACCGACATCTATCACCACAGCCCCTTTTTTGATCCAATCGCCTTTTACCAAACCGGGGACTCCGGCCGCTGAGATCAAAACATCAGCCTGGCGGCAGTAAGATTCTAAATCACCGGCTTCATAGGTGCCGATCTGAGCAATAGTCACTGTAGCCAGTTTATCAGCCAACAGCAAGGCTAAGGGTTTACCGATTATGCTGGAGGCTCCGATAATGGTGACTTTTTTACCGCGCAAGGCTAAACCGGTAAATTTGATCAGCTCTAAAACGCTTAAAACCGTCGGGGGTATAAACAAAGGATTGCCCAAGGCCAGCCTTCCCAGATTGTAAGGGTTCATCCCCTCGATATCCTTATCCGGGGCAATGGCTCGAAAAATCTCCTCTTCTTTCCAGGCTTTAGGAAAAGGCTTATTAAATACTATTCCGGTAACTGTGTTATCTTTGTTCAGCTGGTTTATTTTTTCTAAAACTCGCTCCAGAGATTCCGAAGCCTCCAGGTAAATTAAACGGTAATCAAGGTTTGAACCCAATTCCTGGGCTAGTTTTTGCTGCTGGGTAATGTAAACTTGCGAAGAATAATCTGAACCACTAACGACCAAAGAGGCCAAAGTCAACCTGGAGCCGCCAGAAAGATCGGATTTGATCCTCTGCTTTAATTTTTGTGATAATTCGCTGGTCTCTAAGATCTTTGCCATTTTTCTAAGGCCTTTTTAAATTTATTGATATATCTATTCTTGCGGCCGAACATAGTTTGGTTAGCTTCTAAATTAAGGATTGAGCCCAAAAGAGCTATTTTTATAAGCTCTAAACCGATGTAATAATCGCTGATTATACTCTTTTTTATACCAGATTCTAAGGCTTTCGCAAGTAAAAAGGCTTTTTGAGACGAATCAGCAAGCTGAATGATTATTTTTTCACTTTGCTGGATAAATTGCCGGCGCCTGGCTCCTTGATTAGCCATGATTTTGGCAAAAATAACCGAATCCCGGTCAATACAAGGATAGATTTTCTTCTTCAGGCTCTTTAAAACCTCTAGGCCTTTTCTAAGTTTCTTGTTTCGTTGCCCCTGCCCAAAATTTTTAGGTTTTAAAACTAAAGAATAGCTGACTGCCTTTTCAAGTAAAGAGACCCCCAGGCAAAAGGCCAGCGCCACTGTGCTGCCGCCGCCAGGAGAGGCTTTGCGCTTTCCTAAATCATCGAGATAAGCTTTGAATTTAAGCCGATAACTTCTCATCTTTACAGGGCCAAAAGCTCCTACGGTGAAACGGCGATAATGAATATTTTTTAATCAGAGAAAAATGTTCTTTAGTCGGATAACCCTTATGCTTTGAAAAATTCCACTTCGGATATAAAAAATCTAACACTTTCATCAAATGGTCCCTGGCCACCTTGGCCACCACTGAAGCGCAAGATACTTCTTCGATTAACTTATCAGCTTCTTTCAAGCATTGATAATCTAAAGCCAAGTCAGTACGAAAAATATTTCCGTCGACTATGAACTTTGCCTGTTTAAGGCTGGGCGCTTTCTTAAGTAAAGCTCTGATCGCCCGGTTAAAAGCTAAAAAAGTAGCCTCAAGGATATTAAACTTATCGATTTCAGAAACTGAAGCTAACTCGACCGAAAAATGAGAATTAGCTAACAGCCAGGGGAAAAATTCCTGGCGCCTGAGTGCTGAGAGAGCCTTTGAATCTTTTACCTTAAACGGCGGCTCCCTTTTAAGACTAAGGGCACAGGCTACTACTACCCCGGCTAAAGGGCCCCGGCCAGCTTCGTCAATACCAACTATCATTTAGGTTATAGTCGCGCCCTTCCCGGATTTACCCCGCAAATAATAAAGCCGCTTACGGCGCGGGCGGCGACGGCTTGCCTTGATGAAATCTATCTTTTCGATGTTGGGTGAATAGTAAGGAAAAGTCACCTCATAGGCTTCGCCATAAGCCAAGCGGCGCAAAGTAAAGGATTTACGGTGCATCTGGCCCTGGATCTTGATAATCACCCCTTCAACCGGATGCAGTCGGGTTTTATCCTTTTCCCGGATCTTATAGTAAACTTTGATCGTATCTCCGGGTGTAAACTCCGGGTAATCCTTCTTCAAGGATTCCTTCATCTCTTTTTCCACCATAAACAGTTTGTCCATCTTAAACCTCCGTTTTTATTTTAACAAATCCGGCCTTTTCTTTTTAGTTATCTCTACCGCCTGTTTTAGCCTCCACTCTTTTATTTTCTTGTGGTTTCCCGAAAGCAGCACTTCCGGCACTTTTAGGCCGCGAAAATTTTCCGGCCGGGTATAATGCGGAAAATCCAAAAGGTTGTTTTCAAAACTTTCATTTTTAACCGACTCACTGTCGGAAACCACTCCCGGAATCAGGCGGGTTAAACAATCAATAAATACCATTGCCGCCAACTCTCCTCCGGAAAGCACATAATCCCCTATGGATATCTCCTCATCAGCCAGATATTTATGAACCCGTTCATCAACCCCCTCATAACGGGGAGCCAATAAAATTAATTGTTCGTATTTTAAAAATTTTTTTACCGACTTCTGATCCAACCTTCGGCCCTGGGGGCTAAACAGGATCACCCGCCGCAAAGCCTGGCTCTTAGGCCGAGACCGAACTGGCTCACCAAGAATTTCCTCAACCGCGGTAAAAAACGGTTCAGGCCGAAAAACCATGCCTCCGGAACCATAAGCCGGGGCATCGACTTTTTTATGTTTGCCTTGAGAAAATTTACGCAGATCATGAACATTAATTTTGACCAGACCTTTAGCCTTGGCTCGTTTGATGATCGATTCATCAAGAACCGGAAAAAACATCCTGGGAAAAATCGTGACTACATCTATGGTCATTTTTTGAGTTATACTTAGCTAAAAAATCTTTCTTAAACTTTGAAAACCTGTCTTGTTCTATTGCTTGCCGAATCCTTTCGATGAATTGTTGATACCAAAATATATTATGATAGGTCAAGAGCCTGACTCCCAACATTTCTTTAATATTAACCAGGTGCCTTAAGTAAGCCCGGGAAAAATTCCGGCAGACATAGCAGGAACACTCTTTATCCAAAGGTGTAGAATCATTACTGTAAGGCGCATTCCTGACTACGATCTCGCCCTCATCAGTAAAGGCAGTTCCGGTACGGCCATAGCGGCTGGGCACTACGCAATCAAAAAGATCGACCCCTTTATCTATAGCCATTAGTATCTCCGGGGGTTTACCCGACCCCATAAAATAACGTAAATACCCGGCCGGAGCGTTTTCGCTGATAAAGGAAAGGATATTATACCTCAAATCCTCCCCTTCGCCAACACTTAAGCCTCCGATACAAAAGCCGTCAACTTCCAAGTTAATCAGGCTTTTTAAGCACTTTTCTCTCAAGTCCTGGTAGGTAGAACCCTGAATAATCCCGAAAAAAAGCACTTTGTCGGAGTTTTGGGCAGCCAGATAATCCTTGCTTTTTTTTGCCCAATCAAGAGTCCGCCGGACTGAAGAATCCGCTGCCTCATATTCACTGGGGAATTTAAGGCATTCATCCAAGGGGACTATCACGTCCGAGCCCAGATCCAACTGGATCTTCATAACGTCCTCGGGGCTTAAAAAAATACTTTTTCCGTCTAGATGGGATTGAAAAGTAACTCCTGAATCACTAACTTTACGTAAACGGGCCAGGCTGAAAATTTGATAGCCTCCGCTGTCAGTAATAATCGTCTTATCAAAACCGATAAAGGCATGCAGCCCTCCGCTCTGTTTAATTATCTCGGTACCCGGGCGTAAATATAAATGGTAAGCATTCATCAGCAGCCCGTCAACTCCGGCCTCATCCAACTCCCGGGGCGATAATCCTTTGACTGCGCCTTGAGTGGCTACCGGAAAAAAAGCCGGGGTGTTAAAGCTTCCCCGGCGGCTGGAAAAATTACCCAACCGGGCTTGAGTGGCCTTGCCTTGTTTGATCAGCTTAAACATAACTACTAAACTAACAAAATAGATTCAAACAGTTTTGTTAGATAACAAGCTGTAAACATGACAACGATTGTAGTCAAGCTTGCTTGCAATCTCACTTACGCTAAAACCTCTGGAGCGTAACTGTTCTATTAGGTATCGCAGGGCACTTTTCTCTTCAATAGCAAAAACTCTTTCTTTGCTAACAAACTTTTTAATCTGTTCTTCAAGTTCAAAAACCGGGACAAACGAAGTCACTTTACTAATAGTTTTTTCTTTAAACCGGTCCAAAAGTTTTCCATAAAAGGACTTCAAAGCATACTTATTCTCTATCAAGCTCTCACATTCTATATCACAAGCCTCCTCTATTAATTTCCGATATATTTTTTTAGCCTTTTCTAGATTGAAATCTAAGGTATTCAAAACTAATCCCTTATCTATAAAAGTAGTTTTGACACCTTTCACATAAACATCTAAAGAATGCCACTTATAGTTGAAAGGCGATTCAGTAAGTTTTGCTTTATAAGCATTTAAATGAATATATAAAGAAGCCGTAATCAAATAGTCATCTCGATCACAAAAAGAAGCACGATACACACCGCAGAAAACATGACCTTTCCTTTGATATTTTGTATTAAAGTATTGGGCATAACTCTGGAAGAGATTTTTCATTGCTTTATCTAAATTCACCTCTTTTATTTTGAGAAAAATGTGCAAATGATTCGGCAGCAGTGAAAAACAGATGATAGAAAGGTTAAACTCTTTTTTCATTTTTTTAAGCAAAGAAAGGAATTTCAAATAATCCCTATTCTCCAAAAACAAAAGCTCTCTTCCTGGTGCACGTTGAGTAATATGATAAACTCCACCTTTTACAATAACTTTTCTACCTACCATGGGGGTTCTTGGTTTCATGAGTAAAATTATAGCATAAACTTAACGTTATACAACAAAAGTGTTTGAACCTGTTTTGTGAGGTTAAAAAAACTTTTCTTGGGTTTCCTTGCTATAAGGAATATTTAAATGCTGGTAGGCATTCTTGGTGGCGACTCTTCCGCGCGAGGTCCGCATAATAAACCCTTCCTTCAAAAGAAACGGCTCGATGACATCCTCCAAATTCAGTTTATCCTCGCTTAAAGAGGCAGCGATTGCCTCGATTCCGGCTGGCCCGCCGTTATGAGACTTGATTATGGTTAAAAGATAGCGGCGGTCCATATCATCCAGGCCCTGCTGGTCAACGCCCAAGTTTTGCAAAGATTCCTTAGTGATCTCTAAATCTATTCTGCCGCTTCCGACAACTTGGGCATAATCTCTTACCCGTTTAAGCAGGCGGTTGGAAAGGCGCGGCGAACCGCGTGAACGGCCGGCGATCTCCAGGCTGCTTTTCTGATCGATCTCGATATCTAAAAGATTGGCACTCCTAGTTACTACTTCAGCCAGTTCAGCCGGCTGGTAAAAATCAAAATCGAAGAATAAACCGAAACGGCCCCGCAAGGGCGCACTCAACAAGCCTTTACGGGTAGTTGCACCGATCAAGGTAAACGGCTTTAGGTTGAATTTAACACTTTTGGCATAAGGGCCTTTATCGATTATAAAATCGATCTGAAAATTCTCCATAGCCGGATAAAGAAATTCCTCGATCACCCGGCTAAGCCTGTGGATTTCATCGATAAATAAAATATCTCCCTTTTCTAGATTGGTCAAAATTCCCACTAGATCTCCGGCCCGTTCTATTGCCGGCCCGCTGGTGGCGGTAAATTTGGCTTTCATCTGATGGGCTATACAATAGGCCAAAGAAGTTTTTCCCAGGCCGGGTGGCCCGGAAAGCAGTAGATGCTCCAGGGGTTCAGATCTTCGTTTTGCAGCCTCGATAGAAATCTTCAAGGAAGATATTACATTTTCCTGCCCGATAAACTCATTTAAATCCTTTGGCCGCAACGACAGGTTTATTATCTGCTCTTCTTCGTTTTCTCTTAAAGGGTCGACGATTCTTTCTTCTTTCATAAGTTAAAGCGATGTATAGACATTTTCTCTGCGGGTAATCAAGATCTGGCTAAACAGCTCTTCCTGCACCGCAACGATTTCTTTAAGCTTGATCAACTCTAATATCGATAGAAAAATAACCACAATCTCCAGTTTATTTTTGGCCGATGAAAATAACTCACTCAAAGATACTTTTTCCTTAACCAGCAAAAGATGCAGAAGGTCGTGGATCTTTTCCTCAACGGTAAACTCATCCTTGACCACCTCAAAGAATATATCTTTAGGGACTTCCTTGAGAGCAGTCTTAAAAGCGCTGATCAAATCAAAGATCGAAGCTTCGATATAGACTTCTGACTCCCCGGTTTCGCCGCTGGTAGTGCGCTTGAAATATTTGAGGCGCTCGGTTTCTTTGCTCTTTAAAAATTCCGCTGCCTCTTTAAATTTTTCATACTCCAGAAGACGCCGTATCAGCTCTTCGCGGGGGTCTTCCTCCAACTCCTGGACTTCCGACTCCCGCGGCAGAAGCATTTTGGATTTAATACTGATCAGGTTTGCTGCCATCACTAAATATTCGGAAGCGACATTTATATCTAAAAGTTTCATCAATTCTAAAAACTGGATATATTGGTCGATAACCTTGACTATCGGGATATCGTAGATATTCAGGTGGTCTCGTTTGATCAAATAAATCAGCAAATCCAGCGGGCCTTCGAATATATCCAGTCTGATCTTCATCTTAACTATCCTAGATGTAAACAGGTTTTAACTTTGGTCATGGTCTTTTTGGCTACTAAGGCAGCTTGTTCGGTTCCTTTAACCAGTATTTCCTGGACTTTCAAATCAGAGAAGGACTCACGCTTCTGGCGAATCGGCTCAAGAAACCGGTTCAAAGCCTGATAGAGCTTGTCTTTGACTTCTACATCGCCGACTCCTCCGGCCTGATAACGTTTTTTAAGCTCCTTGACTTGCTCTAAATCGCGATTGAAAAGGTCATGATAAATAAAAACCGGGTTACCTTCTACTTTACCGGGAATATCAGCCCGGGTCCGTTTAGGGTCGGTATACATACTGAAAACTTTTTTCTTGAGTGTTTCTTGGGAATCAGACAAGTTAATCGAATTATTATAGCTTTTAGACATTTTACGGTTATCAATGCCGACTAGCTTGGGAACCGCAGTCAATATCGGCTTCGGCTCAACAAATATATTTTTTTTATAAAGTTTATGAAACTTACGGATGATCTCCCTGGCTAATTCCAAATGCGGCAGCTGATCCATACCCACTGGAACAGAATCAGCATTATAAAGGGCAATATCAGCGGTTTGAAGAACCGGATAGCCCAAAAATCCGTAAGTAGCCAGCATCCGCCCCTTTAACTCCCGAAGTTGTTCCTTGTAAGTGGTACAACGTTCAAGCCAGCCTAAAGGTGTAAGCAGAGAAAAAACCATTGCCAATTCCAAATGCTCAGGCACCCGGCTCTGGATAAAAATAGTGCTTTTCTCAGGGTCTATCCCGCAAGCCAGCCAGTCTTTGACCACTTCCAGGCTGTTTTCTTTGATGTTAGCCGGATGCTCGTAATCACTCATCAAAGCATGCCAATCAGCAACCATAAAAAAACATTTATATTCTTTTTCCAGCCTTACCCAGTTGGCTATTGCCCCGACCCAATGCCCGAGGTGTAATTTACCGGTCGGCCGCATCCCGCTTAGAACTGTTTTTTTGTTCATATTTATCGGGCCGATACAGAGATCGGCCCCTACTTTATTTTAATTTACGGGCGATTGACTCTTCATGAAAAACATCAATTACATCGCCCTCTTTATACTTATCATAACCAATACTGATCCCGCATTCTAAACCTTCAGCTACTTCTTTTACATCATCTTTAAACCGCTTTAAAGTGTTGACTTTACCTTCAAAAATGACTTCATTCTCCCTAAACAGATGACAGGGAGCCCCCCTGGTGACTTTACCTTTTTCTATCTGGCAACCGGCTATCGTACCGCTCTTGGAAAGTTTGAAAACAGTCTTAACTCTGGCTCTGCCCAAAAAGGTCCGCTTGATCTGAGGGGTAAGCAGCCCTTCCAAAGCAGCCCTAACATCATCTATAAGCTCATAAACGATCTGATAAGACCTTAATTCGATCCCCTTCTTTTTTGCCAACTCTCTGACCTGAGCATCAATGGTGACTTTAAAACCAACGATGATCGAATCAGTTACTTCGGCCAAAAGAACATCTGAAGAATTGACCGCGCCTACGCCCTTATGGACAATATTCAACTCGACTTCTTTTGAAGGGATTTTTGCTAAAGCCTGGTCTACTGCTTCAAGAGTCCCTCCCACATCTGCCTTTAAAATAACTTTAAGCTGTTTTAGGTCGCCTTCTTTTACCTTTCGGTAGAGATCTTCTAATTTAAGGTGGGCAGTAGGAACTAGTTTTTTTCTCTCCTGTTCAGCCACCCTTTTGCTAACTATTTCCCGGGCTGATTTTTCATCGGGTACAACAAAAAACTGATCGCCAGGATTCGGCACTCCGTCTAAACCCAGGATCTCTACCGGGCAAGCCGGCTGGGCTTCCTGAGTAAGATTTCCCCGGTCATCATACATTGCTTTCACCCGTCCGCAAAAAATACCGCAAAGGCACCAATCGCTGACTTTTAGAACTCCTTCCTGGATCAATACGCTGGTCTGAGAACCTCTTCCTTTAGAAAGCCTGGATTCAACCACAATACCGACAGCCGGCCTTCCGTAGTCGGCTTTTAACTCCATTATATCCGCCTGAAGAATAATTAAATCTAGAAGTTCATCTATACCGGCTCCGGTTTTAGCTGAAACTCCAACAGTAACTGTTTTGCCGCCCCAATCCTCGGGGGTAAGATCTAATTTAGAAAGCTGTTGCTTAACCAGATCGATATTAGCATTGGGTTTATCCACCTTATTGATCGCCGCGATTATCGGCACTGAAGCGGCTTTGGCATGGTCAATAGCCTCAACCGTCTGGGGCTTAACCCCTTCATCAGCAGCCACCACTATAATCACGATATCAGTAGCATTGGCTCCCCGAGCTCTCATGGCCGTGAAAGTCTCATGGCCGGGGGTATCTAAAAAAGTAACTTTTCCTTTATCCAAAGTCACCTGATAAGCTCCGATATGCTGGGTGATCCCGCCGGTTTCTTTTTCGACCACTTTACTTTTACGAATATAATCAAGAATGCTGGTCTTGCCATGGTCAATATGGCCCATCAAAGTCACTATTGGGGCCCGCTTTTTTGAATTTTTAGAATCAGTTTTTAAGATCGTCTCTTCTCTTGAAAGCTTCTGGCGTAAGTTAACTTTATAGTTATAAGCAATGTTGGTTGCGGTTTTTTCATCCAGATTCTGGTTAATAGTAAAAAACTTTCTCTGCTTTAATAGATCACCCAAAAGCTCAGAAGGCTTTTTATTCAACTTGATTGAAAGCTCTTTAATGGTAATCGGAAAATCAACTTCGATCAGGTTACTTTCAATCTCCTTACGCTCTATCTCTCCAAGTTCCTGCTTGATGATTTCGGCAGTTTCAGCGTCTATACTAGACATATGGTTCTTAACTGGAAAGTTAAGCTTTTTTAGTTTTTTAATCAACTCTTTGGTATCCACCCCTACTTCTTTAGCCAATTCATGAATTCTCATTTAAGATCTTCTCCTCTGCTTAATAGTAAATTTATTTCTTTTCCTTGGGCTGTTTAGGCTCCGGCTTAAAATTCTTGGCTTCCTCGATTATGCTGGCCGCTTTCTTTTTGCCAATACCTTGCAGCTCTGAAAGTTTTTCCGGGTTTGCCCGGGACAAAAAGTTTATATCACTGTAGCCGGCATCAACTAATACTGCCGCCACTTTTTTACCTACACTCTTAAGTTTTGCCAGTGCTTTTGCGTTCTCTTCTATGCTCTCCCGGGAACGGACATCAATATCCCAGCCTACCAGCTTTGAGGCCAGACAGACATTCTGCCCCTTCCTTCCGATGGCCAACGACAGCTGGTCTGCGGCCACTAAGATCTTGGCCCGGCGGTTGGTACGATCCAGCTCGATCATCGAGATAACCGCCGGCGAAAGAGCTGCCTTCATAAACTCTTTTATATCCTCGCTCCATCTTACGATATCTATTTTTTCCCCGCGCAGCTCTTCAATTATACTCTTAACTCTCGAACCCCTTATACCCACGCAGGCTCCTACACAATCCACTTTATCGTCTTTAGAAACTACCGCTACTTTTGTCCGTTCGCCGGCTTCCCGGGCGATAGCTTTTATTTCCACTATTCCCTCACCGATCTCGGGAACTTCCAGATTAAAAAGTTTACGCACTAGCCCTTCGTGCCGGCGGGAAAGAATGATCTGGACCCCTTTTTCTTTCTTCACCTCATAGACAAAAGCTTTCACCCGTTCACCCAGTCTAAACCGATCAAGCGGCGAAAGAAACGAATTGGGGATAATCCCTTCGGCTTTACCCATAAGGTCAAGGATCATAGCTTTTTTTTCTACCCGGTAGACTACCCCGCCGACGATATCGCCTTCTTTAGTCTTGTAATCGTTATAGATATTGTCTTTTTCGGCTTCACGGATTTTTTGGATGATCACCTGGCGGGCAGTCTGAGCAGCAATCCGGCCGAATTCATTAGACATCACTTCTTTTCCGCCGACAATAACCCGGATATCTCCCTTTAAGGGATCGATCTCAACATTCACTTCTGGTTCGGCATCCTCCGGCCCAGACAATTTGGCGATTTTTTTAGCGGCTACGATCAAAGCGTGTTTTACCGCATCAATAAGAACCTGTTTGTCCAAGCCCTTCTCTCTTTCCAGCTGAGCAAGTATAGTTAAAAATTCTTTCTTCATTGTATTTTCTCCTTACCTGTCTTAATATTAGAAAACGGGATCTCTAAAGTTTCATCTTTAAACAATAAAACCAATTTTTCAGGATTTAAATCAGTCAGTTCGGCTTCCAGGTGCGTTCTACCCTCGAGCGGTTCATTGAGCCATAATAAAACCTTACGCCCTTTGACTCGTAAAAAATCCTGATATCCTTTTAGCAACCGGTCGAGACCGGGAGAATTTATCTCTACGGTATAGTCTTCGACATTAAACCCTGAAGTTGTTAAATCATTAACGATTCTTTTATTGATCCGGCTACAAACCCCTAAGGTTATGCCGCCCTGGGGATAATCGACCAGGCCCCGGATGAATTTAGATCCGGCTGAGGAAATTTTTAAATCAACCAGCTGGGCGCCGCATTCCTTAACTGAAAGTTCAATAATCTGTTTAATCTGATTTTCCTGGACCATTTTGGCTTTTTAAAAATTTTATCAGTTCTTCTTTCTTAAAGCTGGATTTATCTGCGCTTTTACGGACTTCTAAATCTATAGTCTCGCTCTCGATATATTTCTTGCCGATTATCGCAATATAAGGATTCCCTAAAAGATAAGCATCGTTAAATTTGACTCCGGCGGCTTCATCACGGTCATCTACTAATACCGACAAACCTACGCTCTCAATAGTCTCAGCTAGGCCTAAAGCTTCAGGAATAAGCTTCTTATCCAGAACAACTAAAGTCAGATCAAATGGCGCTATTGATTGAGGCCAGACAAGGCCTTTACTGTCAGAATTGACTTCGGCTACTGCTGAAAGAATCCGGCTGACCCCGATACCATAACAACCCATGACAAAGGGCTGACGAATACCCTTTTCGTTTAGAAAAAAGGCTTCTTGAGCTAAAGAATATTTTGTGCCCAGTTTAAAAATATGGCCGATCTCGATCATTTTTTGGCCATCTACGATATCTTCGCCGATTTCACCGGGCACCATAAACTCATGAGAGACACTGCCGCCCATGGCTCCGGAATCAGCTTCAGATACAATAAATTTAAGGCCACAAGCTTTAAATATGTTCTTATAAGCTGATAGCATCTTTTGATAGTTCTGGTCAAGCCCGGCTTGGTCTTTATCAAAACTATAAGCGTCTTTCATGATAAATTCACAACTCCGCATCAACCCGAAGCGCGGCCGCGGCTCATCCCGAAATTTAGTCTGGATCTGATAAAGCGTAACCGGAAGCTGTTTATAAGATGAGACCGAACGTTTTACGATTTCGGTGATCTCCTCTTCATGAGTAGGCCCCAGGCAAAGCAGGCGGCCTTTGCGGTCTTTAAAGGTAAACATCACTTCCCCGAGGTCTTTGTCTCTCCCGGTCTTCTGCCAGATATCTATCGGCTGAAGAGCACTCATAAAGATCTCTTGGGCTCCGCTTGAATCCATATGCTTGCGGATCAAACCATTTATCTTGTTCAATACTTTCCAGCCCAAAGGAAGATAGGAGTATATCCCTGAAGAAACCATAAACAAAAAACTACCCTTAAGCAGGAATTTGTGGCTTTGACACTCAGCGACCTTAGGATCCTGTCGTAAAGTAGAAATGAAACTCTTTGAAAATAACATCATATCTGTTATGTTAAACCCGAAATCCGAATATCGAAATTAGAATTTTTACTCCTTTTAATCGGGATTAAAAATTTTCTCGTTTATTTTGATGCCTTTTCTTTTAAACAAATGCATGAATTTTGGCTTCCCGTAGGCTTTAAATTTTCCCTGAACGATAAAATCTTCACTTACTCCTTCTATCTGATAACGAAAAATATCCTGCAAGACCACCTGGTTTTCGTTTAAGTTTTGAACTTCGGTCAAATAGGTTATTTTTCTCGAACCATCCATTAACTGTTCATGTTGAACGATTAAATCCAAACCATAAGCAATCTGTTCTCTGATCGCCCAGGTAGGAAGGTTAAGCGAAGCGTAAAGAGCCGTGGTCTCAAGACGAGTCAAAGTATCCTGCGGATTAGAGGCGTGAATGACTGCCAAAGAACCCTTATGGCCGCTGTTTAAAGCCTGCAGATAATCCATGGCTTCCTCTCCCCTTATTTCGCCTAAAATAATCCTGGTCGGGCGCATACGCAAAGTATTACAGAATAGATCCCGAATAGCTATCTCGCCTTTTCCTTCGATGTTCGGCGCCCGGGTAAGAAGCCTGACTACGTGTTCCTGGCGCAAAGTCAATTCCAAAGCATCCTCAATAGTAATGATCCTCTCAGCCGGGTCGATATAAGAAGAAAGGACTTCCAAAGTAGTAGTTTTACCTGATCCGGTAGCTCCCGAAAAAAGGATATTGGCTTTGGATCTGACGCAAGCTACTAAAAATTCAGCCATCCGTTCATCAATAGTCCCCAATTTAATCAAATCATCAACTGCTTCTATCGAACGTAAAAATTTTCTGATGGTTACGGTTGCCCCGCCCACTGAAAGCGGCGGAAGGATCACATTTACCCTTGAACCGTTTTCCAAAGCAAAATCAACGTAAGGATAGCTTTCATCAACCCTCCTACCGGTGGGCTGGATCATCTTTTCAACGATATATCTTAAGTGGTCATTACTTTCAAATTTGACATCGGTCTTACTTTTCTTGCCGTTCTTTTCAATATAGACTACCTGCGGACCGTTGATCATGATCTCAGTTATATCCTCATCTTCCATCAGCTTCTGTATCGGCCCCAGGCCGGTATAGTCGGCGCAAAGAGATTTGATCAATTTTTCTTTATCGGCATCTTTTAAATCAAGATACTGCCCAGTCTCAGCCTTATGTTTAAAAAAAAGCTGGGCTCTTTCACGGATAAAATCCTCGCTAAGTTTTTGTTTGTCGCCTATCCAGAGGCTTATTTCTTTCCGGATTTCGCTCTTGATCTTATTTAAATCCATGTTTTACCCCCTTTAAAAGCTCTTCGATCACTTTGTTCTGACTGGTCTGTTTTAAAATTTTACCATCCTTAAAAATTGCCGCTCTAGTTTTACCAAAAGCGGCCCCGATATCAGCCTGGGAAGCTTCCCCCGGACCATTGACCACACAACCCATCAAAGCAATAGTCAAGGGCTGCTTAACGTTAGAATTTTGAAGTTCTTTTTTGAATTTATCAACTATATCTATTAGATTAACCTCACAGCGCGAGCATGTGGGGCATGAAATAATCTGAGGACCGAAAGCCCTGAGACCAAGCGCCTGAAGGATTTCTTTAGCCAGGCGTATTTCCCAAAAAGAAGCAGCGGTTAACGACACTCTGATGATATCGCCGATACCCTCTTGGAGTAAAGAACCCAGGCCAATTGAAGATTTTACCGTTCCCTCCAGGAATGGCCCGCTAGCAGTAACCCCCAAATGCAAAGGGTAATTGAACTTTTGAGCAAAAAGCCGGTTAGCCCAAATGGTCGACATTACATCCGAGCCTTTCAAGGACACCATTATATCAAAAAACTCAACCGCCTCCAATACCTTAAGATAGCCGGCACAAGCTGAAACCATTGCCTTAGCTTGGGCCAGCGGATTGTTAAATTTTCTCTTAAACCCTCCGGAATTAACCCCTACCCGCATAGAGATACCGTAAGCTTTGGCTTTCCTAGCCACTTCCTTTACCTGATTTTTCTTATAAATATTTAAGGGATTAAGCCTTATCGCATCAAAACCCTGCTCAATCGCTAAGAGAGCGCATTGGTAATGAAAGTGTACATCAGCCACAAAAGGAAGGTCGACTTCCTTCTTTAATAATGAAAGGATACGGGCATCTTTTTCTTCTCGCACTGCCAGACGGATCGCTTCAGCACCCTCTTGTTTAAGCTGACAAGCTTCTTTGATTAATTTTTTGACTTCCCGGGTAGGAGTTTTCAGCATAGCTTTTATCCTTACCGGATTACCTCCACCCAGTTTCAACTTTCCTATTCTTACCACTCTGGTTTTAGCCCTGTTCATAGTTTGATTATTTAGACTCTTGAATCCCGCTGACTTGGCTTTTGTTTTTTCCCAGTAATTTATTCAGCATTTCCGGGCCGTATTTGATCGTATCATTATAAAAAACAAATATCACTAATATGCCGATCAAGCCTAAGCCCAGGCGGGTCACGAACTCCTCGGTTTTTTCACTCAAAGTTTTTTTGCGTATTTTTTCAATCAACAAGAATAAAAGATGCCCTCCGTCAAGAACCGGGATCGGAAACAGGTTGATTATTGCCAAACTGACGTTTAAAGCAGCCATTAACTGCAATACCGCGATAATGCCGATTTTTACGTATTGCGAAGTAATATAAAAAATGCCGATCGGGCCGGCAGCCCCTTCCTTGAAAGATATTTTTCCGGTAATGATACTGGAAAAACCGACAAAAACATCGGAAGTCAAACCCAGTAAACTTTCAACACCCTTAACCAAAGCCTTAAAAAACGGGTAGCGTTGGAATTTGACCTCGGTATGAGGCCCGATACCGATCAAGGAAAAAACCTTCTTTTCACCATCAAGGTCAGCCGCTGACTCTTTCTTAACCGGTACAACTAGCGAAAAAATCTGCTCTTTACGTTTAATCTTTAACAAAACTTTGCCTTTAGCTTCATGGATAATTTCAGCCATCGCTTTCCAGCTGCTGACCGGGACGTTATCTACGGCTAAAATCAGATCACCCTGTTCTAAACCAGCAGCTTTAGCCGGATACCCTTCAAAGAGGTTTCCCACTTGAGTATTTTGGTAAGGATAGATACCAGATACCGACATAACTGCTGTCCGGCCGAAATTATCGACAACTTCTTCTTTTTTTAAAGGAACAGTCAGCCTGATCAGACGGCCATCTCTCTGGATCCCCAAGGAAACTTCTTGCTCTGAATTTTGGATATGCTTTTGCATTTCCCTCCATCCCAGAATATCTCGGCCATTAACCGATACGACCTGATCGCCTTCTTTTAAACCTGAAGTTTCAGCAGGATATCCTTCCCAG
The DNA here is from genome assembly GCA_018826075.1 of Candidatus Omnitrophota bacterium. Lineage (GTDB taxonomy): Bacteria > Omnitrophota > Gorgyraeia > Duberdicusellales > 4484-171 > JAHKAJ01. Next base: position 18,501 of record JAHKAJ010000031.1, on the reverse strand, counting down.
ACTCCGCCAATGACTGTGTCCTGATAGGGAAATCCAGTCAAAGCTATCAACCAAAATAAAAATAAAGCAAATAAATAATTAAAAAACACCCCGGCAAAAACAACTCCCGCCCGCACACCCGGCGGCTTAGCTAAAAATTCATCACTCTGGCCTTTATACTCCTGGCGGTTATCCCCGGCCAACTTTACATAGCCGCCTAAAGGAAAAACACAGATTAAAAAATCAGTTTCTTTGCCCCGGATTTTGACTAACGGCGGGCCAAAACCAATAGCAAATTTCTCAACCCGGATACCCCAGCGGCGAGCAGCCAGGAAATGCCCGAATTCATGGACTACGATTAAAATCCCGAAAATAACCAAGGTCAATATAAAACTCATAGTTTATCGATTAATTCTTCAGCCTTGATCCTGGCCCAGTTGTCCCAACCTAGGACATCATTGATATTTTTGATCTGATGAGCCGGGTATTTTTCCAAAACTTTGGTAATCACTTTACCAATGTCGGTAAATTTTATTTTCCCTTTTAGAAAATTAGAAATCGCCACCTCGTCACAGGCATTAAGGATAACTAAAGAATTATCGTTTCTTTTTGCTGCATCCAAAGTTACCTTAAGCAAAGGATAATCCGAATAGCGAATCGGCCGGAAATTACAGGAAAAACTGTTTTTAAAATTAACTTTGCAATTTCCTTTCTTACGGTCGGGATAATGCAAAGCAAAGGAGATCGGCGTCTTCATATCCGGCGGATAAAGACAGGCAAAAAGAGTCCCATCGGTTTCTTCGATCAAAGCATGGATCATCGATTCGCGATGGATAAGGATATCGATTTTTTCATAAGCCAGATTAAAGAAAAAATGAGTTTCAATAACTTCAAAACCTTTATTTACTAAAGTAGCACTGTCTACGGTTATCCGCGGACCCATCTTCCAGGTGGGATGAGCCAAGACCCGACCGACAGTAACCTTAGACAAATCCTTATGTTTGCAGCCGGCCAGAGCTCCTCCCGAAGCCGTAAGATACACCCTGTTAAGATTGCCATTAGTCAAAGATTTATTAGTTTCAAAAAGCTGAAATAAGGCATTGATCTCGCTATCTACCGGTAAAATCTCAGTCTTCTGTTTTTTGGCTTCTTCGAATACCAAAGACCCGGCAGTAACTAAAGATTCTTTATTGGCCAGAGCGATCCGTTTAGTGTGTTTTATATTCTTAAGCAGCGGCCTGAGGCAAGAAATCCCTGAAATCGCCATTAACGAGATATCTGACTCCAAGCTGGCAAACTCTAAAAGGCCGGATTCGCCGCTAAAGACTTCCAAACCCTTGGGAAGTCTTGATTTCAATTTTTCGGCCTGGCTGCGGTCATTTAGGCAAACAAAAGAGGGACGGAATTCAGCTATTTGCCGATTGAGAGTGTCGATATCCCGGTTTGCCGAAAGGCCGATAACCTTGAATTGGCCTTTGGCTTTGCCGATTACCTTTAAGGCATTCCTGCCGATTGAGCCGGTTGAACCGAATATCAGTACTTTCTTCATAAAAACTTAACGCATCATCGTAAGATACAGGTAAAATGTAGGGGCAGTAAAAATTAAACTATCCATCACATCTAAAACTCCCCCCATTCCGGGAAGGATTTTCCCTGAATCTTTTACCTGACAATCTCTCTTGATCAAAGATTCAAAAAGGTCTCCTAACTGAGCCACAATAGCCAAAATAATGATCAAAAAAAACTTTTCTAAAAAATCAATACTTCCGATAAATAGAGAAAATATCAGCCCGGCGCCTAAGCTGGTAAAAAAACCGCCCACTGCTCCCTCTAGGGATTTTTTAGGGCTGATCCTTCTGATCAAAAGAGTCTTTCCGAAATTTTTACCCCAAAGATAGGCCCCGATATCAGAAGATTTAGTCACCAAAATCAAAAAACCGGTAAGCATAGCCCCTTCGGGAAGCTGGCGTACCCGGATCAAAAACGAAAAACACCAGGAAATATAAATGACTCCAAAAACGGTCGCTGATATCGAAAGTACTGATTGATGAGTGTCTTTTTTAGTAAGCTCCAGCAGAAAAAGAATAAAAAGCGCTATGACCGCAAAAAGAAACTGCCAGCCTTGGCCGGCCGAAAAACCAAAATAAATAGTTAACGGTATCAAACCTCCGATAAAAAGCCCCAAAGGCTTAAATAACTTGACTCCCTTCTTTTCAACCATATAGAAAAATTCATAAAGCCCGATAACGATCAGTAGGGTAACGAACACCCCGCAAAGAGGATAGTAAATCAGGCAAAAAATAGTCAACAAACTTAAGATAACTGAAGGAACTATTCGTTTATTCATAGATTTTTCCATAACGGCGTTCTCTTTGAGAATAAGCACTTACTGCCTGGTTAAGACATTCGGCGTCAAAATCCGGCCAGAAAGTCTTGGTAAAATAAATCTCAGAATAAGCCAGATTCCAAAGCAAAAAATTACTTATCCTCTGCTCACCCGAGGTCCTGATCAAAAGATCGGGGTCAGGAATTTCCCTTAAAGAAAGATAGCCGCCGAAAATTTTTTCATCGATCTCTGATCTTGACAACTTATGGCTAAGACAATCAGAAACGATCTGGGAAACTGCATTAAGGATATCCCAACGGCCTCCGTAATCAAGGGCTATATTAAAGAGAAAACTCTTGTGATTCCCAGTCAAGGTTTCCATATCCTGGATATTTTTCAAAGTCGTTTTTCTGATCCGGCTCTTTCGCCCGATCGTTTTAAACCGGATATCTTCCCGGATCAGTTCGTCTTTATATTCAGAAAGAAACCGGTCGAGATAGGAAAACAGAAACTCTATCTCTGGTTTTGGCCGGTTCCAGTTTTCGGTAGAAAAAGCAAAGATGGTTAAAACTTGGACCCCGATCTTTTTTGCTTCGCGGACGATTTCTTTTACCCGCTTAACCCCTTGCTGGTGGCCGGCAGTCCGCGAAAGGCCTTTTTTTTCAGCCCAGCGGCCGTTTCCGTCCATTATAATCGCTATATGTCGCGGTACGCTGTTCATAAAAGTAAAGGGGGCTTTAGGGCCCCCTCCGGTAAGAACAAAACAAGACTGCTGGAGAATTTAGCGATTCCCGGTCTTTGGTTTCATTAATTCTTCCTTTAGGTTATCTTCTAACTTTTCCTTCAATTTTTCAAGCTTGGCGTTTTCTTGGCCTAGAGATTCGACCTGGATATTGACCAGAGCAAGATCTTCTTTAAGTTTACTATTTTCTCCCTGAAGAGTCTCTATATCTTTATTCAGATCATCAGTAGTCTTTTCACAACTTATGTTCTTAGCCAGTTGTTTTTTATACTCTCCGGACAAAGAGTTCATTTTAACCAGTATTGATACACCGGCAATCACCAAAACAACTATTAGGCCAATCAAAAGGCTTATGATCAAAGGACTGTCTTTCATTTTAACTCCTCCTCTCGGATCTCGATGGGTTCAGGCTCTATTTTTTTAACTGACTTGGGTAAAATCACAATCTCTACCCTACGGTTCGTCTGGCGGCCTTCGACCGTATCATTGGAACTCTCGGGATGATGCTCTCCGTAACCGATAGCTGAAAGCCGGGAAGAACTGACTCCGTTCTGTTCAAGATAATACAGAACATTAAGGGCCCGCTGGGCTGAAAGTTCCCAGTTAGTTTTCCAACGGGAATATTTTATCGGTTCATTATCAGTATGGCCCTCTATTCCGATATTATTATTCGGCACTTCCTGCTTTAAGATAGCAATAACTTTATCCAGTATCGGTAAGCTTTCGCTGCGTAGTTTCTCTTTACCGGAATCAAAAAGCACTTCGGCAACAAAAGTAATCACTAAGCCTTTCTCCAACATCTGCAGGCGCACCTGTTTGTCTTTTATCTCTTGAGACAGTTTTTCAGCCAAATGCCTCTGGGTACTCCTTAACTCATCCAGCTCGCTTTGGAGAGTCTGGATCTTTTCAATATCCGAACGCCGGCCTTTCTGGAAAACTACCGCACAGCCGTTTAAGACAAAAAGAAAAAGAACTAATAGAATCAGGTTCTTTCTCATTATGATACCTCCTTATATTATTTAGGGAAACTAGAGTAAGGTTATCATAATCACCCTTTTAAGTCAAGTGATTTGATAGGCTCAAAAAGACAAAAGGCAACCCCTGATTTTCACCGGAGTTGCCTTTAGTTTAATGAAAATGCTACTTTTTTTTAGCTTTCTTTTTAGCCTTTTTCTTAGGCTTACAACACTTGCTAGTCGAACTACAACAACCCATAATCCACCTCCTTACTAATCTATCTATTAGTCTGAATGCAATATTACCGCAAACAAACGTTTTTAAAAAATACTCCTGTGATTATGGCGCAGAAAAAGCATAAGCATCCCAGTAGATAATCCAGCTTAAATCACCTGGGACTTGGTTCGAGGCTGCCCCAGTGAGAATATCACCAGTATAAAGGTCACCATCATCAAGCATCTGGTCTATTTTTATTGCAGTTTTATCCGGCACTGCACAGCCTTGGGTGCCAAAATTAGGGTAACAATCATCTTCAAAATCTAACCAAATATCATAATTAGAACCTCTGCCAGCATTCCAACTTTGCAAAGCATAAGTTCCTCCCCAGGGATGTTTGGATTTAATTTTCTCGAGATAAGGGCCATCCCATCCTGACCAATCACTATAGTCTATGGCTAAATCATTATTGTCAGATTCCACATATAAATGATAAGAATTAGACTCCGGAATAAACGTTGCAACTTCACTCACCCAGTGACCAGTATCAGCGTATAAAGCCAAAATGGCTGTTTTGTAAGCTTTAAAATCGCTGACCCCTTCTGCAATCTTGGCCTTCTCTATTGCCTTAAAGGCATTAGGGGCGATGATGGCGGCAAGAATGGCAATGATTGCAATGACTACGATTAGTTCGATTAGGGTGAAGGACTTTTTCATTACAGCTAAATTATACCACTATAGAGGAAGCATTCAATAGCCGGTGTTACTTCAACCAGCTGCCTGCCTGCCGGCAGGCAGGCGCCACCTCCGAAGTGTTAGTTGGAGTTATCAAATTGCATCCAAAGATGCCTCTCACCGAAAAGATATCAAACCCTATTTCTCTAAATAATTTGCCTGAATCCTCATTGGCTGACGGCGAAGGTTAAAAAGATTGATTTGTTAAATATCTATTTAATCATTATTAGTAGCAGTGTTCAAAAGCAGCTGGAGTGCAAATGTCCCAAAATAGGACCCAGTGACGATCATTGCTGGAGCCTGGACCCTGGATAAAACCAGAGCTTAAATTTCCATCGTCCAGCATTTTGTCTATTTTTTCAGCAATCACTAAGGGGACAGGGGCTTTACTATTATCGTCACTACTTTCACAAGGATAACGGCAATTCTCAATCTCAACCGCAAGCTCGTTCATACCGTTTGCAGCGGTTACTCGTGGATCGGCAGCACTGCCCCAATCGCCGTTGCTAGCGATATAATAACTACCTCCCCAGGGATGAGCTCCGATATTATTTTCAAGATAGGGACCGTCCCAACCTGCGATTCCCGGATCAGCTAGCAAACTATTAGTTGTTGTTATTCTTTCGGCATGAGGCCATTGGCCGGTATCAGCATAGTAGGCTTGACTGGCTGTTTTCATTGCTCGGATGTTAGCAATAACCTGGCTGATCTTCGCCTTCTCAATAGCTTTGAAAGCATTAGGAGCGATGATGGCGGCAAGGATGGCGATGATAGCAATCACTACGATCAGTTCGATGAGGGTGAATCCTCTTTTCATAGTTAAATTATATCACCACAAGGTAATGATTCAATAGGGGTTTTTAGAATCTACTTCGCGCACTAAAAAAGAGTCTTATGGCTATATCTACAAAAAAGAAATTGTTAGGTTCTGATGAGTTTATTGGACTTAATTCGAACAGGCTGGTTGGTAAATTAGCCAACTCAAAGTCATAGGGTCGTCGGTTGGGTTAGGTGAAACATAAAGACTTTGATAGATAAAACCGACATCAACACCCAGCAAAACACCATTATCAAATCTTTCATCTAAAGTTTGTGCACTCTTTCTTGGAATGTTAAATATTACTGCCTGAACTTCTCCAATTATCCCATCTCCATTATCGTCAGATACGCAGTCTGCATCCCAGTAATATTGATTCCCATAGGCAGAAGAAGAATCACCCCAAGGATTAAGTGGCCATTTTTCTAAATACGGCCCATCCCAGCCTACTATCTGAACGCCGTTGCCATCATCATCAGTCAAAAAACCTGCACCCGTACCCCTAACAACACCGCCAACCCCCTGCAATGGCCACTTGCCGGTATCAACATAATAGGCTAAAGCGGCTGCTTTTATTGTTTTCATATCTCCTGCTGCTTTAGAAATCTTCGCCTTCTCAATCGCTTTGAAGGCATTGGGGGCGATGATGGCGGCAAGGATGGCGATAATGGCGATGACTACAATGAGTTCGATTAGGGTAAATCCTCTTCTCATAGTTAGATTATATCACTAAAAGTGGGTTTTCAGAACTTAATTCAGGCACTGAAAAGGGATCTTATGGCTATATCCACAAAGAAAGAAATTGGTAGATTTTAACGGATTGATTGGGATTGGGACGTTAATAGCTTTATAAATATTAAAAGGCAATTAGTTCATTTCTAGTTTATTTACATTATCATTCATTGAATAGATGAATCAGTACAGCCAGCATCCCAAACTAGGATCCAATAGAGGTTAGTCCTGCCTCCCGCTGTGTCAACTTTCCAGACATTACCGCCACTTGCAAGACTTAAATTACCGTCATCTACGGTCTGATCAATTTTAAGCATAACCTTATGGGGAACATCACAGCTGTGATCAGTATTGGGATAAGGATAACAGGTGTCTTCAAAAAATAAACCTACGTCACAGGCGCTGCCTTCTCTTCGGTTGTAACAATCGAGGCCATAAACCCCAGCCCAAGAGTGCATAGGTTTAAGCTTCTCTAAATAAGGACCATCCCAGCCAGATAAACTTTTTACATTAGTTATAAAGCCATTGTCAGTTATCGGAATCCAGCTGGTAGGCACTTCTCCCACTAGTGGTGCTGTTCCGACAATTGGCCAGACTCCAGTGTCAGCATAGTAGGTATAGAAGGCATCCTTGTAAGTTTTGAAATCACTTATGGCTTGAGATATCTTTGCCTTCTCAATGGCCTTGAAGGCATTAGGGGCGATGATGGCGGCAAGAATGGCGATGATGGCAATGACTACGATTAGTTCGATAAGGGTGAAGGATTTTTTTATATTGCCGTTCATCGATTAGCTATGCTCGTAATCCAAATACGCAGTTCACAGTTGTTGCCTGCACAGCTTAGGTAAACATTGCCTTCGGGATCAGATAAATCTCCGTCATCCAAAATATCATCAATGCGCTGTGCTGCCTCGCGAGGGATAGAACCTCCGGCTGTACTACCTACGTTATTCAGAACTAATACAATATCTACGGTTCCAGACTTAAGACCTGTATGGGGGTTAGTGCCGGGTGTTCCTTCGGGGAATCCTTCCTCGCTGCGAATCACCCATGGCCCGCCCCAAGGATGAAAATCATTCCACTTCTCAATATAAGGGCCGTCCCAATTAGGGATAGGATTGCCTGTGCCATCATCATTTTGTAACAAGCTATTATAATCAAGCACGTAGGCAAGGGGCCCGACTTTCGGCGGATATCCGCCTGTATCCACATAATATCCGGCAATCGCTGCCTTTAAAGCTTTGGCGCTGGCAATTGTGTGAGATATTTTCGCCTTCTCAATGGCCTTGAAGGCATTAGGGGCGATGATGGCGGCAAGAATGGCGATGATGGCAATGACTACGATTAGTTCGATAAGGGTGAAGGACTTTTTCATTACAACTAAATTATACCACTACAGAAAAAGTATTCAATGATGGTATTACTTCAACCGTGCTTCGCCACCTCCGAGGAGTCCGCTGACTCGTATCTTAAGGCTGACACCTCGGAGGTGCTTAGGTATTACCTGTAATAGGTGCATACAAATAAAAATAGCCTACGTTTTTATCAAACGTAGGCTATCAAGCTAGGCCATGGGTCTGCTTCGCTCTACGAGGCTTTTGGTGCCGGCAGAGCTTCGCAGCACCTATTAATTGCTTCGAAGCCCTACCTGCCTATACCCTTTGAAGGGCGAAGAAGAATGGTTGCGGGGGTCAGAGTTGAACTGACGACCTCAAGGTTATGAGCCTTGCGAGCTACCTGGCTGCTCCACCCCGCGACTCCAAAAAACAACGTTTTCGCATTCCGTATTCCGTGTATCGTATTCCGTTAAAGAAGCTTAAGTAAATTCATAATCATACGCGTGGTATGATTTATTTTCTCCAATAAATCGTCTTTCGTATTTTCAAGTATATATTTAAGCCTGAAGGCTATCTCTATTTGAGTTTCCAATTCCGAACATGAACCAATAGCAACATATAGAAACTGTTTGTATTCTTTATTATGCCTCCTTCCAAATCCTTCTGCTATATTCGAAGGTATTGATACGGAGGATCTTTGCATTTGTGTTACTAAACCAAATTCTTCATTTCTAGGAAATAACTTTGTTAATCTATAGACATCTTCTACTATTTCTATACCAACTTGCCATATCTTCAAATCCCTGAAATTTCTTATCTTTTCCATCTACGATATACGGGATACGGACGACGGAATACGGATACTGTATTTTAACTGCCTATTCCTCGATGTCAATAACTATCTCATTCTCCCTGGCCACTCCCAGCTCATCCCGGGCTATTCTTTCATAAATATAGGGGTCGCTGTCTAAATTGTTCAGTTTACGCTCGTAATCAGCTATTTCTTTTTCCAGTTTGACGATCTCTGAGCTAAGCCGCGTATTTTCCTGCCGTAGTTCTTTGATCTTGACGTAATCAGGAAAATAAATTACCGCGACCGAAATCAAGACAACGCCGATTGCGATTCCCAACAATGGCTGTTTAAACCTTTTTATATTTAAAAGTTTCCCCGCCATAACCAGCCTTTTTACCCAGTTCTTCCTCTATTCGCAACAGTTCGTTATATTTAGCCACCCGGTCAGTGCGGGACAAAGAACCGGTTTTTATCTGGCCGGTGGCTTTGGCCACTGCCAAATGAGCAATAGTCGTATCTTCAGTCTCACCGCTGCGGTGAGAAATAACTGAACTGTATCCGGATTTATGGGCTAAATCAACAGCAGCAATAGTCTCGCTCAACGAACCGATCTGATTTACTTTGATCAAAATAGAATTAGCAATATCGTTATCAATACCTTTCTTCAAGCGGGTTACATTAGTAACAAATAGGTCGTCACCGACCAGCTGGACCCGTTTACCTAACTTTTTAGTCATTCTGGCCCAACCATCCCAATCATTCTCGTCTAAACCGTCTTCAATGGAGACAATCGGATATTTATCCAAAAGTTTTGCATAATATTCGATCAAAAAATCGGCATCTCTAGTTTGGCCTTCAAAAAGATAGGCGCCATTCTTGTAAAATGAACTAGAGGCAACATCTAAAGCCAAAGCTATCTCTTTACCGGGTTGATAACCGGCTTTTTTTATTGCTTCCAAGATCAAATCCAAAGCTTCCTGGTTTTGCTTCAAATTAGGAGCAAAGCCTCCTTCATCACCTACCGAAGTCGAAAGGTTTTTAGCTTTCAAAATCGACTTTAAGCTATGGAAAGTCTCGGTGGCTGCCTGAAGAGCCCGGCTAAAAGAACTAAAACCTACAGGAGCAATCATAAACTCCTGAATATCCAGGTTATTGTCAGCATGCACTCCACCGTTTACGATATTCATCAACGGTAAGGGTAAAACCACAGCTTTCAAACCGCCTAAATAGCGATACAAAGGTTTGTTCTCTAAAGCAGCTGCTGCTTTGGCCACTGCCAAAGAAACTGCCAGAATAGCATTGGCACCCAGCTTTGACTTATTAGCAGTTCCGTCAAGCTGAAGCATTACCTTATCGATCTTAACATAGTCCGGCTCCTTACCTTTTATCTTAGGAAAGATGATTTGAGAAATATTCCTGACTGCCTTCTGGACACCTTTACCGCAATAAGGCTTATCATTATCCCTAAGCTCCACTGCTTCAAACTCGCCGGTAGAAGCTCCCGAAGGAACCGCAGCTCGCGCCATTATGCCGTTACTTAAAATCACATCGACCTCGACTGTGGGATTACCCCGCGAATCAAGGATCTCCCTGGCCAAAACTTTCTTGATCGTTGCCATTATCCACTCCTTTCTTTTTTGCAATAGGGATCAACGCTGGTAAGAAGCGGTTATCTTACTTTCGGCGATAATGTGTCCCTGCATTGCTGTTATTAACTGACTCTTAGTTGCCCCTTCATCCAAAGAAAGGACAGTATCCAAAGCGTAAAGATTGAAAAAGTAACGGTGAGGCTTTCCTTGCGGCGGACAGGGCCCCCGATAGCCCAGGGTTCCAAAATCATTATTACCCTGGACGATTCCTGTCTTTTTTAACTCATCAGGGCTGATATTTTCTTTTAAAGACTTTACTTCAGCCGGTATATTAAAAATCACCCAGTGAACCCAAATCTTAAACGGGGCATCAGGATCCTCGCAGATCAAGACAAAGCTTTTCGTACCCGAGGGAACATCATCCCAGGAAAGCGAAGGTGAAAAACCTTGGGCATCGCAGCTGTAGCGATCAGGGATGTAACCATTGTGTTGGAAAGCGTCACTGGTAACGTTTAAGGCAAAGACATCGAAACCGATAAACAATAGAATCAATAACAGTAGGGGCTGCAGACCTGCAGCCCCTACAAAGGAACTGCTCTTTTTAACCATCTATAACCTCACTTTTTCTAAAATATTTTTATCCACAGTCAAGGCAAAACGGACAAAGCCTCGGCCGAAAGAACCAAAGCCTACCCCGGGCGTAGCCACGATATTTTTCTTAGTAAGCAGGTAATCGCAGTAGTCCAGCGAAGACTCAAACCCCGCGGGGATTTTAGCCCAAACATAAAATGTTGCCTGGGCATAATATTTTTTGATGCCGGCTTTATCTAGATTTTTGACGAAAACATCCCGTCTTTCTTTGAAGGCCTTACGTAAATCATCAGCGTATTTGCCTTGGGTATCCAAAGCTATTTTGGCTGAATCCTGAATAGCGGTGAAAATCCCCGAATCGATATTAGTCTTTACTTTAAGCAGCCCGGCTAACAAATCCTGATTTCCGGCGGCCCAGCCGATCCTAAATCCGGTCATACAAAAAGTTTTAGAAAAAGAGTGAAATTCAACGGCGATCTCCTTAGCGGCGCTGATTTCTAAAATACTCTTAGGCTTTGAATCAAAATACATCTCCGAATAAGCATTGTCATAAGCCAGGATTATTCCGTATTTAGAACAGAAATCAACCAGTGTTTTTAAAAAAGCTTTCGGGGCTAAAACGCTGGTAGGGTTATTGGGATAATTTACATAGATCAATTTTGCCTTATTGCGCACGGTTAGAGGTATTTTTGCCAGATCCGGCAGGAAATTATTTTTTTCTAATAACGGCAATTCATGGATTTTCGCTTCGACAAAGCGGGCTGCACTGCGATAGCCGGGATAACCCGGAGAAGGACAAATCACATATTCCCCGCGGTTCACAAAAGCTAAAGGTAAATGCACCAAACCTTCTTTTGAACCGATTAAAGGGACTATCTCCTTGTTTTGGTCTAAGCAAACTCCGAAACGGCCGGCAAACCAGCCTTTAATGCTCTGGCGCAAACTCGGACTTCCCTGATCAAGGGCATATTTTTGATTAGCTTTTATCCTGGCTGAACTATAGAGGGCATCGACCACAGCTTGGGGAGCTAAAATATCGGGATCGCCGATACTTAAATCAACGAACTTGACTCCCTTTTCTTTAAGCTGAAATTTTTTCCGGTCGATCTCAGCAAATAAATAAGGCGGAAAATTTTTTAAACGGTTGGAAATCTTAATCTTTCTCATCAAATAACACATCCTCAATAGAATATAACCCGGCTGGCTTGTTGACAACCCAACTGGCAGCGGCTAAAGCGCCTTGAACAAAGATATCCCGGGTTTTAGCTGAATGAAACAGTTCCAATCTGTCAACCTGGCTGGCAAAAATAACTTTATGGTCGCCGACAACCTCACCCTGACGCTTTGAACCGATATCTTCGGTCTTAATCTCAAAACCGTATTGATTGATAATCCTGGCTATCTCCTTGGCGGTTCCCGAAGGAGAATCTTTTTTGTGAATATGATGGGTCTCTTCAATTGCGGCTGCATAGCCTTTGAGAGCTTTCGAGGCTTCTTTAAGCAACCGGAATAAAACATTTACCCCTATGCTCATATTCGGTGAAAAAACTACTGCTATATCCTTAGCCGCGTCCTTTATAATCACTAAATCGTCCTGGTTTAAACCAGTGGTCCCGATAACCGCAGTTTTTTTAAACTGTCTGAGGCAACGGATATTCTCAGGCAAAGCCTGGGGAGAACTAAAGTCAATCAGGCAATCGCAATCTTTGATTTGGCTGCGATCAGCGGTTACTTTGACTCCTTCGACCATTTTGCCGATTTGAGGATGATTTTTATCTTCCAGGCCAAAAATTATTTTAAGATTTTTATCATCCTTAGCCAAAGCAACTATACGCTGGCCCATTTTTCCGCAAAAACCAGAAATTCCTAACTTGATCATAATTGTTTAATCCAACAACCCGTAATCCCCTAAAGCTTTTTTAAGCTTGTTCAGGTTATCATCGGCGATAGCGCACATCGGCAACCGCAGGTCCGGTTGGCAAACCCCCAATAAACCCATGGCAGTTTTAAGCGGTATGGGATTAGTTTCTAAAAACATCGCCTTAACCAGCGGCAGCAACTTATAGTGTAATTTTTCAGCCTTCTCAATATTGCCCTTTTGGAATTCGCTGACTAAACTGGCTACATCCTTAGGAACAATATTAGCCACTACTGAAATGACTCCGCTGGCGCCTATGCTTAAAGCCGGCAAAGTCAGGGCATCGTCTCCGGAAAGTAAATAGAACCCCTCACCGCAAGCCAACCTTACCCTGGACATCTGTTCCAGGCTTCCCGAAGCTTCTTTTACTCCGACTATATTTCGGCAATCCTTAGCTAATTTAGCGATAGTTTCCGGTTCCATATTTACTCCGGTCCGGGAAGCAATATTATAAAGGATTATCGGGATATCCACACTTTCAGCAATAGCTTTAAAATGTTCATAGAGCCCCTTTTGGGTCGGGCGGTTATAATAAGGAACTACCTGTAATGACGCGCTGGCTCCGACTCTGGCCGCGTGCTTGGTCAGGGTTATTGCTTCCTGTGTAGAGTTTGAACCAGTCCCGGCAATTACCGGAACTCTTTGCCTGGTCTGTTCGACAATAATTTCAATAACTCTATCATGCTCCTGATAAGTCAAGGTAGCCGACTCACCGGTAGTCCCGCAGGGAACGATTCCCGAAGTCGAGTTTTTAATCTGAAATTCGACTAGATCTTTTAGTACTTTTTCATCGACTTTGTCATCTTTAAACGGTGTGACTATGGCTACGATTGAGCCTTTAAACATAAATACCCCCCTTATAAACCAAATTGGCTTTACCTTCTAACCAGACTTTAGTGAATTTTTGGCCCTGTTTATCAAAATAAACTTTTAATATTTCACCGCCGCGGGTTAAAACGTTTATTTTTCTGCTATTAAGTTTTAACTTGGCAACCGAGATTATTGCCGCGGCAACCGAACCGGTGCCGCAGGCTAAAGTTTCAGCTTCAACTCCTCTTTCATAAGTCCTCAAAGCTATCGTTTCAGCACTCAAAAGCTCAACGAAGTCAACGTTAGTTCCTGAAGGCTTAAAACTTTTATGAAAACGCACTGCCCGGCCGATAGCTTCAACCTTGATCTTGGCTAAGCCCTCTACAAAAATAACTGCATGGGGCACCCCGGAATTAATAAAATCGACCTTTATTTTTCTGCCTAAAACATTGATCGGCATCTGCAGACGGATATTTTTAGGGTCAGAAAGCTTAATGGTCACACTTTCCTGGCCTACCCGGGATTCGATTATCCCGGCCTTAGTTTCAAACCGGATATTTTTAGCTGGTTTACCTTTTAAGGCATACCAGAAAGCACTGCAGCGGGCGCCGTTTCCACACATTTGGGCCTCTGAACCGTCAACGTTAAAAATCCTCATTTTGAATAAGGCTTTCTTGGAAGGCTCGATCACCAGTAAACCATCGGCGCCGATGCTGAGTTTTCTCCGGCAGTAATTCCTGGCTATCGCCTTTAAGCGGCCGCTGGTTATTTTTAGCTTACGGTTATCGATTAAGATAAAATCATTACCGGAAGCCTGTAATTTATAGAACTCTATTATCTTCAACGGATGGATTCTCCTTTTACTAAATCAGTATAACTTTCGCGGCGGCGCACCAGATAAGCTTTACCGTTTTTGACCAGGACTTCAGCGGCCCGCGGCCGCGAATTGTAATTCGAACTCATGCTGAAACTATAAGCTCCGGCAGCCATCACTGCCAAAAAATCACCTTCTTTGACATTTAAATCCCTGTCTTTACCCAAAAAATCTCCACTCTCACAGATCGGACCTACCACATCAGCTAATTTCGAATTTCGAAATTCGAAATTCGAATTTTTATTTACTGGCACTATTTTATGATACGCCCCGTATAAAGACGGCCGGATAAGATCGTTCATGCCTGAATCAACGATAATAAATTTCTTCCTGGAAGTATCTTTCAAATAAAGGACTTTAGTGACTAAGATCCCGGCATTGCCGACTATAAACCTTCCCGGCTCAAGGATGACCTTTAGAGATATCTCCTTAAGTAGCGGTAAAACTTTTTCGGCAAAAGTTTTAGCAGTCTGCGGCTTCTCTTTATCATAGATTATACCCAGGCCTCCACCGATATCAAAAAATTTCAGGCTGATGCCTTCCCGAGAAAGCTGTTGGACTAAAATTTTAACTTTTTTAATCGCGGCCAGATAAGGCTTACTTTCGGTGATTTGGGAACCGACATGAATATGGATTCCCACTATATTTAGATGAGAATAACTCCGACGGCGAAGAAAAATATTCTTTAAGGTGTCAGCATCCATGCCGAATTTAGTCTCCTTGGCTCCGGTAACAATATAGCTGTGGGTCTTTGGCTTTACCTCGGGGTTAAACCTTAAACCAATATCCACCTTGGTTCTTAATTTTTTAGCTAGGGCGTTGATCCGGGCTAATTCAGGCAAAGACTCAACGGTAAACATCAAGATGCCATAACTGATCGCTTCTTTGATCTCCCGGTCAGTTTTACCCACCGAAGCATAAACAATTTTTTTAGCCGGGCAATTCACTAGCCTGGCCCGGTAAAGTTCGCCGCCGGAAACGATATCTAAGCCAGCGCCCCGGGCCACCAAAAGCTTCATCACCGAAAGATTAGAATTCACTTTGGCTGAATAACAAATCAAAGGATCAAGTTTTTTAAAAGCTGCCTTGATCTTTGAATAATGGTCGATGATGGTCTTTGAACTATAGACAAAAAGAGGCGTACCGAATCTTTTTGCCAGGCTGGCTACCGGTAAATCCTCGCAATATAAGCTATTTTTCCGGAAACAAAAATCGTGCATGATGAAATTATTTTGACCTTGGAGATCTCTTAGAAGTGCTGTATTTCTGGGCCGGAAGCGATTTTTTTGATGCCACCGCATATTCCGGATTCATGATTTTCTTTATGTTTAGTTGGCTAAGGTGCTGGTCAAATTTTCTTAGCTCCTTATCCGACATCTCCCTGATCTTGATTTTTTTATCTTCGGCAAAACGGATAAGCTTTCCCACTGCTGTGTGAGCCTGGGAAAAAGGAACCCCTAAATGAACCAAAAACTCGACCAGCTCAGTAGCGTAAAGTTCTTCATCATCTAAGGCTTGCTGAATCCGGTTCTTATTCAACTTCAAACCTTTGATCAAGCCGGCTATGATTTTAAGTTCCTGCTCCAAGACTTCGGTCGATGAGAAAAGTGGCTCTTTATCCAGCTGCATATCCCGGTTGTAAGTCAGCGGCAAGCCCTTCATGGTAGTCAAAACTGAGATCAGATTACCGTAGATCTTTCCGGTGTTACCCCTTAAAAGTTCCAGAAAATCGGGATTTTTCTTATGCGGCATCAACGAAGAACCAGTGCAATATTCCTCGGGCAAATCAAAAAAACCGAATTCTTTAGTCGAATAAAGTATAAAATCTTCGGCCATCCGTGACAAATGCATCTGCAGTATCGAAAGAATACTTAAAAACTCGATCACAAAATCGCGGCTGGCAACGTTATCCAGAGGATTTTTAACCGTGTAGGATTTAGAATGTTTTGGTTCCGGCCGGGAACTTTCAAGAAACTTTTTCAAAGCCTCGCTGTAAGCCTCCTTAGGGATAGTGCTTCCGGCTAAAGCTCCTGAACCGATATAAATCGATGACTTTTTCAAAAAAGCATCCATTCTTTCAAAATCCCTCTCCAGCATGCAAAAGAAAGCGCCGGTATAGCGGATAAAAGAAACCACCTGTGCCCGCTGAGTATGGGTATAGCCGGGCAAAAAAACATCCCGGTAAGTATTTCCCAAATGGTTAAGATTAGCCAAAATAACATTAAGCAGGCTGGATATATATAAACCTTCCCGGTAACAGTACCACTTAGCATCAAAAACAACCTGGTCATTGCGCGAGCGTAAAGTATGAAGCTTCTGGGCAAGAGCTCCCAGCTTTTTAGTAACCCGGTTTTGAATATCAGTATGTATGTCTTCGGAATCGAGATTGGGCTTGAATTTCCCCTCTCTCACCTCACTGAATATATCGCTTAGCGCCGAAGTCAGCTTGGCGGCTTCATCTTTGTTTAAAAGCCCGGTTTCTTCAAGAGCACTGACATGAATGATCGAATGATAAATATCGTATTCAACAACCTTGTAGTCGTAATGAATTGACTTCTGAAATTCAAAAAAATCTTTATTCACTTCTTTTTTAAACCTTCCACCCCATAGCTTATCAGCCATATCATTTTCTCCTTAACTTTTGAGCACCTTAATTTAGTTATTCAGCGAAATCCCGATTATCCCATCGGGATTAGTTTTTGACTTGAAACGGTATTGCCCAAAGTTTTATAAACCCCTCAGCCAGGGTCCGATCGAATTTATCACCCCGGCCGTAAGTAGCCAGCTCTTTTTTATAGAGAGAATTCACTGAAATCCTTTTGGTAATAACGATATTGCCTTTATACAGTTTGATTCCGATGGTACCGCTGACTACTTTTTGAGTCTGGTTTATAAAAGCATCCAAAGAATTTTTAAGCTCGGTAAACCAAAGCCCTTGATAGATTATTTGTGCGTACTTAAAAGATATCGCTTCCTTAAAAAATAAGGTTTCCCGGTCTAAAGTCAAAGCCTCAAGCTCCTTATGAGCAGTATGGAGAATCCAGGCTGCCGGAGCTTCGTAGATTTCCCGTGATTTTATTCCGATGACCCTGTCTTCAATAACATCAGTCCGGCCTACGCCGCATTGGGATCCGGCCTTATTCAACTTACTGATCAGGCTTAAAAAATCTAAAGACTTTCCATTAAGCTTAATCGGCAACCCCCGCTTAAATTCTATTTCTAAATAGACCTCTTGGTTTAAAGCTTTTTTTAACGGCTTAACAAAATAATATGAGTTTTCCGGAGGCTCTTTTCCAATATCTTCAAGGGCTCCGCCTTCCACGCTAACTCCCCAAATATTCTTATCTACACTGTAAAGTTTTTCCTTGGTGGATTTAATCGGGATCTTGTGTTTTCTGGCATAATCAATCTCTTCTTCCCGGGAATTCAACTCCCATTCTCTCAAAGGAGCGATAGTTTTTATTTTAGGTGCTAATATAGCTGTAGTTACTTCAAACCTTACCTGATCATTACCTTTACCGGTGCAACCATGAGCCACAAAATCAGCTTTTTCTTTTCTGGCGATATCCACCAAGTGCTTGGCGATCAGCGGCCGGCCCAAAGCTGTACTTAAAACATACTTTCCTTCATAGATAGCACCAGCTTTTAAAGCCAGGGCTACATACTCATCGCTGAATTCTTTCTGCAAATCCTTGACGTAAGTCTTTGCCGCACCTGAAAGATGTGCTCTTTTCTTTAAATCAGCCGGAGAAAATTCACTGCCCAGATTGGCAGAAAAACAGATCACCTCAAAACCCTTATTTTGAAGCCATTTAAGGCAACAAGAAGTATCCAATCCGCCGGAATAAGCTAAAACTATTTTTTTCATGGTTTTAATAAATAAACTAAAATGGCCTTGGCCGCATGTAGGCGGTTCTCGGCCTGCAAGAATACTGCCGAATTTTTGCTCTCGATGACCGAATCAGTGATCTCCTCTCCCCGGTGAGCCGGAAGACAATGCATCACAATGCAGTCGGCTTTAGCAGCCGATAAGATTTTATCATTTATCTGAAAGTTTTTAAAAGCTTTTTTTCTTTTATTTCTTT
>JAHKAJ010000030.1 GCA_018826075.1 Candidatus Omnitrophota bacterium | reverse complement strand
TTATTCTTCTTTTGACTCAAGAATGCAGGAGGTAAAACTAGTTCCTTCAACCATTGAAGCTAACAAAGCTGACTACCCGGAAATAGTCGATAATCCTTATGCTTACACTATGGGTATGGCCGATATTTTTGAAGGCAAACATCTGTTTTTCTTTGCCAATAAACAAAAGAAGGCCGCAATCGTCAAAAAATCCCTGGAAGGCCCGATCACCGAAAGTGTCCCGGCTTCAATGCTGCAGAAGCATCATCAGGTGACTATTGTTTTGGATGAAGAAGCAGCATCGTTATTAAAGCCCAGTCTTTCCATCTCCAACATCTACCAGAGAGGGCCTCCCGGAGAAAAGGCCTTTGCTCCTAAGAACCTTCTGATTATCGGAGGGATGGCGGATTTAATGAGCCGTTTTTATAAAAAGAACTTAGATAAGCTAATTAAGCAATACAATATCAAGCTTCATGCCTTGGATGTATTTCCAGAAGAAGAGGCTTGGAAAAGAATAAAAGAAAGAAAACTACCCTACTCAAGCTATACTACCACTCTCCCTGAAACCAAACCGGATGCGGTATTAGTCTTAACCTATCCTGACACCCATCTTGAATTTGCTCAATGGGCTGCTAAACACAGAATCCCAGTGTTTGTCGAAAAGCTGGTAGTCCTACCCAATCAGCTACAAGAACTGGAAGCTCTAGCCACTAATCCTGATAATTTTGTCTGCTGTCTAGACTATAGCTTTGATAACCCAGCAGTACTAGAAGCTGCTCAGTTTATCGCTAACAATGGTCTAGGTAAGATTACTGAGGTCAAAGCAGCTTTAACCAGTGCCGGCCAGATTGTAGCTGGTAGAACCTGGCACTTCAAAAAGCCAATCAATGGTGGTGGATCAGGTATGGACTTAGCCGTACACTTAATTGCGGCTATTGATACTGCCTTAGAAGGCAAAAATTTAAGCTTTAAAGATTTCTATCTAGATAAAGATAACCTGTTTATGGCCAGATACCATAATGCTCCTCCCGGAGAAGATACCTATACCAGCTTAAAAGGAGTCTTTAAAGACAAAGATAGAAGTATTCCAGTCAACTTAAGAGTTGGTGAAGGCGTCGGCCAATGGAACCGCAACATTACTATTAAAGGAACCAAGGGTGATTTGTTTATTGACCTTGGCTCACCAAGGGATAAGGGGCCCTCTGTAGAGTTTAAAGGAGTTGACGGAACTTCCTGGCAGAGGCAACATCAGGATATGGGCTACTACGCAACCCTAACTAAGATCTTTGAGACTATTCAAGGCCTAGATACAGTCAGTCAAAAAGAAAGGGACTTCCGGCTCAAAGCAACCATGCAGGGAGTGGCTGTCATGGATAAGGCTTATCAGGCCTTTGACAGTACCTACCCTATTTACCCTTTTGGCCAAGACCCAGGTAAGGTTTTTGGGGATGAGAAAAATTCACCGGCAGCTTCTAAAATTCGGGCTATTCTTTGGGATATTGACGGAGTACTTTTGAAAAAAGGTGCCACAAGAGAAATCAGCTGGTCGGTTATCGCCAACGAATTATCCCGGCGGGGAGTAAAGGGTGTTGAAGCTTCTGATTTATACGAAATAATTTTTGAGAACAAACAAAGAGCAGATGATGTCTTTCGCGGTGATGTCAGCGAGGAAGAATTCCTTGCCCAGATAAACCGGAATTTAGCTCCCTACGGGTTAAAGGAGCCGTTTACCTCACTTAAGGAATATTACAGATTACAATTTGCTACGCGTAAGTCCAATGAAGATCTTGTTGGCTTTCTTTCCGCAGTCAAGCAGGTAGGAATAATCCAAGGGATTATTACCGATCGTGCAATAGGCGATGAGTCGGTAATAGTAACGGATAAACTTAAATCACGATTCTCCCACATTTTTGATAATTTCAGCCTTATCTTTAATTCCTCAAAAGTCCGGCTTACCAAATCCGATCCCGCCTTTTTTGAACTGGCTTTCCAGGGCTTGCAAAAAGAAATTCCTGATATTAAGCCTGAGGAAGTCCTTTTTGTTGATGACAACCCCGAGAATTGCCGGGTTGCTGAAAATGTAGGTTTTCAGGCCGTTCAGTACAATGAAGAGTCGCCACAAATTGAAAATTACCCCTTGTTAGCGAATTTATTGGTATATCGGCATGGTTGGCGGGGATTAGAGGTTGGCCGTAATTTAGTTTTGCCGGCTGTCTATTCTGGAAAGTTAACTGAACTAGAAGGGCCCTACTTGCTTCCGGTTGTTTTCGATAACCAAGCAGAGCTTGAGAAATTCAAAAGCCAGATACAATCGGCTCAACCGGTATTAGCTCAACCCCAGCTAGCTGAACCTATTAAACCGTCTTTAAACAAGAGTGAACCTAGCTTAGCTCAGAGTTCTTCACCGAGAGCCAAAGGTTCTCTGGTAGTAGCTTCTTCAATCTCTATTAGTCCTATTGGTGAATATAAGCAAGACACAAGAGGCTCTTTGGTAGTGGCCAGCTCTACACCGGTTTCCGATAGTGAAGTTGAAGATAACCAGCAACAATATCCTAACGTAAACATAACTTTAAAGCTTGTACCGGTTTCTGAAAATACAGAAGAAGATAAAGATAATTCGCAAAATAATCGCCTGCGGCAGGAAAGAGTAGTTACCTCTCCTTGTCCCCTTACGGGGACGCTTCGCAGGCTGGTGGGACCTGCTCTTATGCCCTATGGATTAATTCCCTGGGGTAACCTGCCGCAGCCGATTAATAATATACCTACTGGTAAACCAATAATGTTTGTACCTGTATTCTTGCAACGCCAGGGAAGCCTGGGTACAGGTATTCATGGCCCGCCTTATTTAGTTCATAGTCGATTGTCCATAGCTCATAGCGAGAAAGATGAGCAGAGAAAGTACAAACAGGCTATTGGTACGGCTAAAGAACAAACCGATATTTCAGAAAAAATTGGATTTATTTTTAAGGATAATCCCCAAGAGCGTAGAGAGCAAATTCAATCTTTGCTTGGAGAGATTAATAAAGAACTTAATGAACCAGGTACAGGCTCTTTACCTAAAATTGTATATATCGGAGATTATCCCGCTGACATAGAAAGATTTACTGCGCTTTTAAGTGATGCCTTGCATCAATTATGCGGATTTAAGGGCCAACTTAAATCCGGTCTTTCTATTGAGGAACAATTAAAAGCACAAGGCCTATCCCTTAAAACTATGAGGGGCGCTATTTATTTAAATGGCGATATTCTAGACCGCGGTCCTTACGGTATAAAATCTTTCAATATAGTCAAAGAACTCCTAGAAACTGCACCGGACAGAGTATTTTATGTAAGCGGCAACCATGACTTCTGGACGTTCGGTAATTTACTCGGTATGCATCTTCCTTGGTATAAAGGGTTTAACTTCTACGGCGACAAGGAAGCCGAAGCTTTAATTGCACAATATCGCAAAACTGAATCTGTTCTTTTTGATAGTTTCCCGGCTTTCTTATACTGGACAGAGCGTTTAGCCGAATTCAACGACGAGCAAAATAAATTCCAAAAAGAATTTCTTGAAGGCAAAGCAGAGGAGATCCGTAAAAAATTCATAGAGCATTATGATAAATATAACAAGCAATGGAGCAAAACACAATTAGATAGCATGGAAGATTTTATCGGATATTTCAAACGCATTGATGTACCTAATCCATATGTAGGCTTAAAAGGCATGGGTAAGACTTCCAATATTTGGTGGAAGAATCTCCTAGAGCAGCTTATCCAAGGCCATGAGGCTCGAAGAGAAGCTGGTGCCGAAGATGAGGAATTAGCTATCTGGCAAGAGGCCGTATCTTTAGCCAGTCAGATTCAGCTAGAAGTTGAAAGAAGATTAAAACAAGCCTTATCTAGTGGCAAATTGTGGTATCGCATATTCGAATCCATAAATACCCAGGCCTATGTATCTGTGGAGTGGTGGTGTAAAGATTGGTCCAGCCATAAAGGTTGGGGAGAACGGGCTATCAAAGAACTTAACGAAACCAATTCGACCAAGCTTACCCAGAAAAATTATATTACCAGCCCCACATTAATTGCCCTCGCTAATTTCTATCGCTCAAACTTTAATCTTTATATAAAAAACCCTTATGGTGGTTTAATGTCTCACGGTTGGTTTCCTGTCGAAGACGACGGTAATATCGTTATTAGTTATAAAGGTAAAAGCTATACCCAGAAAGATATATTTGAAGGGTTAAATGTTATCTCTGCTGACATTAAAAATAGAAAAAAATCTCTGTATGAAATTTGGGAAGCAATGCATTTAGTCAATTCTTTTTATGCCGATAAAGTTACAAGAATTAAACCTACACACGTCAGACAATACATTAAGATGGGTATTGCTAAAATTCAGTCAAGGCTTGGTGTTCCGCAGTGGTTTACTGGCCATAATGTTTTGGCTAAATTAAAAATTCCCTTTATGGTTAAGGATGCTGACTTTGTACATTTTAATATTGATAAGGGCATGGCTGGGTCCTTCGGCGGAGAAGGGACTTATATCCTGATGGGGCCCATGGGTATTATCCTACGTGGTTTTGAAGCCAAGGATAGCACTAATATCGTTACTTCCCCTAAGACTATTATTGATGATAAGAAAAAACCAGGGCCTACTATTATTGAAAATCCCGGAATGTCAGCCGAGGAATTTTTAACGACGACAAAGTCCTTTCTTGAGAAAGAATTGCTTGATTTAAACTCGCGCAATCTTACCGCCATAAAAGGCTCTGGTGCCAGATCCTCCTCTGCCGCTCGCAACAAATCTGTTGCCAAATTTAAGATTGGTGAAGCAGTCAATGCCGATAGATTAGATAGGCAAAGGTCATTACTCAAGAGTAGCAGTATGGATGAACTTTGTGATTCTATAGATCAGTCTCTTTTAAGCGGTGAGAAGATTGATAGACATGTATTCAATAGGGCCTTTGAGTTTTTGCTGAATAATTATACAGGACAGTCTGAGTATGGTCAGGTTACAAGAGGGGTCTTGCAATATTATGATGGCATATATGGCAGCGGTGAGAGGCTAGATAAATTGTATAAACAGATAAAGCGTATCAGGGAAATATTATATAAGTTTCCGTATTTCAATATGGTATATGGTACAGGGTTCCCACATTATGGCTTGGTCGATTTAAAGAGAAGGATGTTTTTTACGCTGATGGATTTTAAGAGAGGCAAACTCCAAGCCTATCATACTGCAAAAAGGATGATACCCGATTACGATTTCGTTATTGTCTTCAGTATCCCCGGCAAAAAACGCTGGCCGATAAGCCCGGATAGCCCCGAGGTTTACAAGCAGGCATTCATAGATTTTTTAGAGAAAAACAATCAATGGTCCAAGCTGATGGAAGAATTTGGTAAAATTGGAATTTCCGAATTTAATATAAGATTCAGAAGGAAAGATTACAAGCGCTATATAAGTAGTTTTCAACAAGAGAATAAGCTGGTTGTAGATATAGGTTATTTCCCAACCCCTTTAGCTGTGTGGAGAAACGTACCTGTTTTAGTAGGAGATGAAGACCACAGGATTGCAGGAATCATTAGGGACCTCTGGCTTTCTGAAGATATCGGGGTAGTAAAACCTGAAGACGGTGTTATTTCAAATTACCGAAAGAACCTTATACTCTGTCAGCTGCTAAACTCGCCTATGAGCGAGTCTCAACTGGTAAATATTATAGCCCAAAAGAGAAACAGGCTAGAAGTACACGCTCCTGTTTTAAAAATCTACCCTATAGTCAGAAGACAATTCTATAAGCTTTGGGCATCTTACATACATATGGCCGTAAGACAAGGGTTGGTATGTCGTTCAGGTGAATTATTTAAGATTACTCCATTAGGCAGAGCGTATATGGATAGAGTCTTAACCTGGAGGTCTACCCTGCTTAGCCGAGGTTATTTTGACGATAAATATTTTGATTGTATGAAGGCATTGGAAGAATTAAACCGTGATGCAGCAGTCTCCATAATTAACAGAAAATCTTCAGTAGGCAGAATCGATAAGCCCAAGTCATTTCCACCGGGTGTATCTTATCATTCCGGGAAAGTAGTTAATTTGACCATAACGCCTTCAACACAATCAGGCATCAGGCTGGAAAATATAGCCGATGATGACAGCAAGTATCCGGTTTATGTATCACCCGCAGGCCATCGACAAGAAGAATCTGTATACCGTACTGTTATTAAAGGAGAAGGTGGTATTACTTTTGAGTGCAACGAGCATATATTATCTGCTTTATTTTATGGTTTAGGGGTTAGAGATGCCTCAATATTGATTGACAGTAATGAGCCGCCTATATATGACGGCTCAGCTAAAACTATAATAGAAAAGCTTAAAGGCAGTATTATGTATACCAAAGCGAAGAGGCCGGTATTATCTATTAACCGCCCGATTATTTATTTTGATGACAAACGAGGCGTAAAGGCTTTAGCCTTACCCCCTAAGGGTGGCCATAAAGGCTTAAGGATACACCTTTATTATGATAAAGAAGAATATGTATCCGAAACTCAATATGCAGAATTTGATTCTGAAAAGGATGATTATGGCGTAAAAATTGCCCCAGCCAGAACATGGAGTACGCTTTCTGAAAAAAGTATTTTGCTTAGTAAAGGTTTGCTGAAGGGTATTTCGACAAAGACAGCAATAGTTCTAAATAAACAAAGAAAGCCAGTTAATCCCGGCGGATTCAGGTTTAGTAATGAATTAGCAAGACACAAGATTCTGGATGGGTTAGGAGACTTAGCATTATTGGGATACCCTGTCAATGGCGATATATACTTTTTTAGAACAGCGCACAAAGACTATCTTGGATTTGTTACTTTGCTACACAGCATTCTTTCTGGGAAAACGAAGGTTTCGTCGCTTGGCCTGTCGACCAATTTTACAGGAGACAGCCAGCGATTAATTAATCTCTTATTTGAAATATTACGGAGCCGGAAGTTGCCTGATGGTGTGTCAAAAGATTTAATTCAGAGATTAAGTGTTTTTAATATAAAAGGACCACAAGTTAGCTCAGCAGTGAATGCTACTGTTAACGAGCCTCAAACTACTTCTCAGTCCATGAAAGGAATTCCTACGGGAGTTAAACTAGCCAATCAACACCTTTTAAATAATAATCCTTCTTTTTGGCTTATAGGTTCTTTACTCCCGCGGCCGATTAATATACTTACTAATAAGCCAGTAATGTTTGTACCGGTATACTTACAACGCCAGGGAAGCCTAGGTACAGGTATTCATGGCCCGCCTTGTTTAATTAATTACAAAGCAATCCCGCCGGCCCGGTGGGACAAAAATAGTCTAGTAAATGCAAAAGTTTTGCCTCTAGCCAAGCGTCTAGTTCTCTTTGGCGCTCCTGGTTCAGGTAAAGGAACTCAGGCAGCTTTGCTGAGCAGGCATTTAGGCCTAAGGCATATTTCTACCGGCGATATTTTCCGAGCAGAAGTTAAAAAGAACAGTGAGTTGGGCCGGGCAGTAAAAAGCTATCTGGATAGGGGGTTGCTTGTTCCCGATGAGCTTCTTTCTAAGATAGTTGAAGAGAATGTTGAAGGAGAAGGTTTTATTCTTGATGGTTACCCTCGCAATCTAGGCCAAGCCAAAGAACTCCAAACAATCTTAGCCAAGAAAAATATCGATATAGATGCTTTTATCTATTTAGATATTGATCAACAAACAGTAATCGACCGTCTTTCAAAACGAGGAAGAGCCGATGACAGTCTTGAGGCTATAAACAAACGTTGGCAGGTATTTAGTGATGAAAGTAAAAAGCTTTTAGACTTTTACCGAAGCAAAGAGAAGTTGGTTACAATTGACACTCAAGGAGATGAAGAAGCAGTTTTTGCCAGGATAAAAGATAAACTGTCTTTATTCAGGGGTTCACCTGTTAGCGTCGCCTCCCAGCGTCAGACGGGTGGGCCCACTCGTTTTTATCAATCAAGCCGAAAGTTTGAGAAAGTAATTGTTTCTCCGGAACTTTTTCCCCAAGTAACTGCTCAGAAAGTAGCTGGAGAGATTCGGCAACTCCAAAAAGACCCCGATAAACAAGTGGCTATAGTTTTTGCTACCGGCGGTACTATGGTCGGCTTTCTAAATAATTTGGCCAAAGCCAAAGGCATAGATTGGAAAAGAGTTCAGGCCTTCCATTTAGATGAATATAAAGGCCTGGCTACTGACCATCAGGCTTCTTTTGCTTACTTTTTGAATAAGAACTTATTCAGTCAAGTGCCTTTGCCTAAAGAAAACATCCATTATGTTAACGGAGCCAAACCAGACTTCAAAGCTTACCTTGGTAAGCTGAAAAGCTTTGGCGGAGCAGATATCGTCCTTTTAGGTGTGGGCATGGACGGGCATTTAGCCTTTAATGAACCGC
>JAHKAJ010000029.1 GCA_018826075.1 Candidatus Omnitrophota bacterium | reverse complement strand
TTCTGATTTAACCCTATTTTGGCTATCGGCCGGATAGACTCCTGCCAGGTTTCTTTAGGACTGTAAAACAAATCGTAAATATTAACGTAACCAACTACAGTTTTATCTTTCAAAACCGGGTAACGGGTAAATTCCTGAGTTTTAATTATCTCCTTGAGCCGGCTATAAGAATCATCATAATTAAAAAAAGTTATTTTCTTTAAATCCACACAGACATCTTTAATCCTATCGATTCTAAACTCAAAGATCTCTTCTATGGCTTCTTTTTCGCCCCGGTCGATTATTCCCTGCTTTTCGATCTCTTTAACTAAAGATTTTACTTCTTCTTTAGTTACAAAAGGAGAGCGATAACGGGCGTTCTTAATGAAAATCCTGACTAAAAACCGGGCCAGGGTCTCGATAGACCTGACTAAAACAAAAAATAACTTTTCAAAAAAACTGATCCCGCCACAGGCCCAGAGGCTGAACTCTTCCCGGTAATAGCGGCCGATATTTTTAGGGATCAATTCGGCAAAAATCACCACTATCGGCGTAAAGATAAAAGTTATCCAGAGGGTGCTGGATTTAATCCCTAACTGGATCAAAAAGAAAGTCAGTAAACTGGAGCTGATTACTACTGAAAGGTTGGTTCCAACTAAAGTCGTGGCTAAAAACCGTTCCGGTTTTAAAAGCA
This sequence comes from Candidatus Omnitrophota bacterium, assembly GCA_018826075.1. Taxonomy (GTDB): domain Bacteria; phylum Omnitrophota; class Gorgyraeia; order Duberdicusellales; family 4484-171; genus JAHKAJ01. The sequence goes on along the minus strand of JAHKAJ010000029.1, from coordinate 21,660 downwards.
GCTCATAAACTTTTTTGGCCCTTAAATCTCCCTGATTTTGACGGTGGCGTAAGACCAAAGTACGCGAAGAGATAAGACTTATTTCGCTGGCAGCAAAAAAACCCTGCAAAATAAGACAGCCTAAACAACCCAATAAATAAAAGTAAATCATTTTTTCGGTTTTACCTGAACTATTATCGTAACAATTCTTCTGGCCGTAGCCCGTTCGATAAAAAAAGTTAAAGACTTTCCGGCGATAGTAAACCTAAACTCTTCGCCGGTCTTGGGTATCTTTTTAATTTTCGAAAGTAGAAATCCGGCAATCGTATCTTCCTCTTCGGGAAGTTCCAAATCCAACTCCAGGTTTACGGTCTTAATTGGCATCTTTCCGTAAAGGCGCCACTTATCCGGCTCAAGATGTTCAAAAGACTTCTCGATCTTTTCAAACTCATCGTAGATCTCGCCGAAGATCTCCTCAATAATATCCTCTAAAGTAACTAGACCTTGGGTTCCGCCGTACTCGTCTAAAACAATAGCCATCCGATCATTAGTCTTTAAAAAAAGTTTTAAAACATCTTCAATGCCTCTGGCTTCGGGGATAAACTGAGGAGCTTTAAGAAGCCCATGGTAATCGTTTTCGGGATTTAAAAAAAAGTCTTTAGCGTAAAGGATTCCGGTAATATTATCCAAGGAACCTTCGTATACCGGAAATTTTGAATGTTTGTTCTCCTTTAAGAATTTTATTACTTCCTCCTGACTTAAGCTGAGATTAATCCCTTTTATGTCGATGCGGGCGGTTAAAATTTCGGAAGCCTGAGTATCCTTAAACTCTAGGACATTGCTGATTAAGTCTTCTTCCTGGGCTGAGATCTGGCCGGCTTTACGGCTTAATAACAGGGCGGTTTTAAGTTCAGCATCACCTAACAAAGATTTTTTGGGTTTACGAATAATAAAAGAAGAGAAGTAGCCGACGGTCGCCTCAATCAAAATTATTACCGGATAGAAAATATTGGAAAAAGCTAAAAGAAGCGGTGAAAAGTTTAAAGATACTTTTTCAGCCAGATAGATAGCAAAGGTTTTGGGGAAAATTTCCCCGAAAAAAAGAATAACCAAACCGCTTAGAGCGATCGCCACGAACAAACCTTCGGGGCCTAAAGTTTTTACAAAAAAAGCAGCTGAAAGTGAAGAAAGACCGATATTAACCAGGAGGTTCCCGAAAACTATCGCTGAAAGCAGGCGGGTCGGCCGCCGGAGCAAACTCTTAATCGCCTGGGCCTGGGGATGGCGTTCCTGGAGACGATTCAGGCGGGCGCTACTTAAAGAAAATATTGCGGTCTCGGAAGCCGAAAAAAAAGCTGAAAGGATGATAAAAATTATAAATAAAAAAATATTGATCATTTAAACATTTCCTAAGTAGACGTAGCGCAAACCAGCTTTTTCACCAATAGCTTTAGCCTTTTCTAAACTTTCCAAAGCCGTAGGCTGATGATCCAAAAACTTATAATCAGGATGAAACCGGCTGATATGCCAGGGGATATCTTTACCTACCTCAGCGATAAAGCCGGCTATGTTTTCAAGTTCTTTCAAAGAATCGTTCTCACCCGGTATGATCAAGGTAGTGATCTCAATCCAAATGCCGAGCTTTTTCATCAGACGGATCGAATCCAGGACCGGCTCAAGTTCCGCCCGACAGATATCCCGGTAAAAAGCCTGGCGAAAACTTTTTAAATCTATATTGGCCGCATCCAGATAAGGCCGAATAAGTGAGATGGCCTCTTTAGACATATACCCATTGGTCACAAAAACATTATAAAGGTTTTCCTGCTTAGCCAATCTAGCCGTATCATAAGCGTATTCAAAAAAAACCGTAGGCTCACCATAAGTATAAGCTATGCTCAAACACCCACAAGCTTTAGCCTTATCCACTATCTGCCGGGGAGATAATTCCCAGGAATCTTTCAGGCCTTGCGAATTTTGAGAAATCTGCCAGTTCTGGCAAAAACCGCATTGGAAATTACAACCGACAGTGGCTATCGAATATATTTTACTTCCCGGGTGAAAATGGTAAAGCGGCTTTTTTTCAACCGGGTCAACCTGGCAGGCTATAGCCTTAGCATAAACTAAACTATAAAGAGTCCCCTGTTTATTTTGACGAACTCCGCAGATACCGGTCTGGCCAGGTGCGATTTTACAATGATGAGCACAAAGCTGACAACACACCTGATCTTGGGCTAATTTTTCATAAAGCATTGCCTCTTTCACTTTTTGCTCCCGGACTTAGCCGCAAAACTTCGGGCCAACAAAAAAATCAAATCCGAAAGCCGGTTTAGATAAACTAAAATCGATTTGTTGGTTAGAATCTTCCTTCGTTTAAAAGTAACCAGCCTTCTTTCCAGGCGGCGGGCTAAAACTCTGGAAACATCAAGACTGCCGGAAACCAGATTCACTCCGGGCAGGCAAAAACAAAACCTTAAATTTTTGGTCTTAGCTTGCAATTGTTTAATAATGCCTTCCAGGCGCTTTATTGACTTTTGATCTATCCTTTGTTTAAGCCGGGAAAGATATTTTTTTTCAGTAACGATTTCGGATCCGATTAAAAACAGCTCACTTTGAATTGACTCGATTATCATTTTTATTTTTTTAGCTTTGATCAGGCTTTTAGAAAAACCCAAATAAGAATTTAACTCATCGACTATGCCGCAAGCTTCTATTCTTGGGTGATCTTTGGCTACGGTTTTTCCGCGATAAAGGCTGGTTTTGCCGCTATCTCCGAATTTAGTAGTTATCAACATATAAGTAAGTATCTCCTATCCACCTTTAGATTGCAAAGAAAAAATCAAGAAGAAATCAAGCTTAAAGCTTCAGCCCGGGTTTTTGAGTTTGTCCGAAATACTCCCCGGACTACCGAAGTCGTAGTTGAAGCCCCGGGTTTTTTTACTCCCCGCATGGACATACAAAGATGTTCGGCTTCGATCACTACCATGACTCCTTTGGGTTTCAACTTTTTCATTATCACATCAGCGATCTCAGTGCTTAAGCGTTCCTGGACCTGAAGGCGTTTAGACAAAATATCTACCACCCGGGCGATCTTGCTTAAACCGGTGATCTTCTTATCGGGAATGTAAGCTACGTGAGCTCTTCCGATGAAAGGAAGCAAGTGGTGCTCACAAAGCGAATACAAAGGTATTCCTTTAAGCAGAATTATTTCATCATGCTTCTGTTCTAAAACAACTTCCAAAGCCTGGCTGGCATCTTTAAACTGGCCGCCTAAAATTTCTTCGTACATCTGGGCGACCCTTTGAGGAGTCCTGGCGATATCTTTTCTAGTCAAATCAGCGCCAACCGCCTCTAAAATCATTTTTATTGCCTTCTCAATTTTTTTCTTATCCATCGAAGCCTCCTTTTATTTGCCGATGCAGAACTGGCTGAAAATATTTTCTAAAATCTCCTCAGAAAACACTTCACCGGTAAGTTTTCCTAAATCATCTAAAGCCTGTTTAAGCAAAAAATTAACCAAGTCTATTGGCTGGCCAGCAGCCAGATTCTCCAAAGCTTGAGATATATTTTCGCTAGCCTTGCTTAAAAACTCCTCTTGATACCGGCTTAAAAAAATAAGGTTCTGGCGTTCAATTCCCTTACTATATACGGTATCGAATATTGCTCTTTCTAAATCCTTGATTCCTTGCCCCTTTAAGGCACTCAAACGCACCTTGACCATTCCTTTAAGCCCTAAATTATGAATTTTAAGTTTTTGCTTTAGGTCTATTTTGTTTATGACCATAATCGCAGTTTTAGTTTTTATTTTTTCAAGCAGAAAGAAATCATCTTGGCTCAAGGCCCGCGAGCCATCAACCAGAAAAATTATCAAATCCGAGCCTTCAAATATTTCTCGAGTTTTTTTCAAAGCCTTGCGGGTGAGCAAATCTTTCGGTTCGATCAAGCCGGCAGTATCATATATCCGCAAAGGTATCCCCCGAATATTTATAACCTCTTCGATCACATCGCGGGTAGTGCCGGCGATGCGGCTGGTGATAACCCTTTCTTCTTTAAGCAAGCAATTAAACAGTGTGGATTTTCCGGAGTTAGTCTTTCCACAGATAGCACATTTTAAACCTTCCTTTAAGATTCTGGCCTGGCGGCTTTCCTGAAGAAGTTTTCCGCTGTGATTTTTTAGGGCTTCCAATTTTTTTCTCAAAACAACAGTTGATAACTCGACCTGGTCTTCGGGAAAATTAAGATAAGCCTCGGTCTGGGAAAAAATGTTTTTTAATTCCTGCTTTAGCTTCTCGATTCTTCCGGTAAGTTCTCCCCGCAACTGTCTCTGGGCTAACTCCAAAGCCTGGTCAGTCTTTGCCTCAATAACATCCCTGACTGCTTCGGCCTGGATCAAATTTATTCTGCCGCTGGTCAAAGCCCGGTAAGTAAATTCACCGGGCAGAGCCTGGCGGACCCCCTGCTTTAACAATAGCTCTAAAATCTTATTGAGGACTAAAATGCCTCCATGGGCTGAAATCTCGATGACATCCTCCCGAGTGTAAGAATTGGGTTTCCTCATCAGACTGACTAAAACTTCATCAACAATCGCTGGCGGGTTGCCCTTTTTGACAATCCATCCGTAGTGGAGAGTATAACTCTTAGCTCTACGGATATCCTTTTTCTTGGCCGGCTTAAACAACTTTGCCATGATCGAAAAACTTTTTTTTCCGGAAAGCCTGATAACTCCCAGGGCCGAAAGTGAGGGAAAAGTAGCGATTGCAGCGATAGTATCTTTTGAATTATAATCTTTCAGTTTAAATCGGTTCATGGCCAAAATATTTTACCACAGTTTTTTGGTTTGAGCGGCTAAAAACAGGGAGCCGCTGATTACGATTATTGAGCCGGGCCGATAAGCTTTCTTGGCCTCGGCCAAGGCCACTTTGATATCCGGAGTGATCACTGGAGAACCGGAAACATATTCTTTTAACTCCTCGGAGGTAAAACAACGCGGATTATCCACTCCGGTAAGGATAAGTTTCTTATAAGGTATTTTTTTAAGCATCCCTTCTACGTCCTTATCCCGAGAACAGCCAAAAATTAAAATAATCTTTTTTGCCGGATAGTATAATTTTAAATTATCTCTCAGCGCTGAGAATGAAGAAACATTATGAGCAACATCTAAAACAATCAAAGGCTTAGTTGATAGCTGTTCGAATCTACCCTCGGGAGCTAAATCGGCTAAACTGGTTTTAAGTTTTTTTAAAAAGTCCTGCTTGGTGAATAAAGAGCAAGCGGTGAGAGCTAAACTGCAATTCTCCACCTGATGCCTTCCCAAAAGAGAAATTTTTATATTGTTTATTTTTTTACTGCCTGAAGAATAATCAAAAATCGTAAACTTGGGTTTCAGCCGGATATTGCTGGCTTTAAAATCCCGACCAAAAATAAACAGCCGGCTGGCGGCCTGTCCAGCCTGCTTTTTGACCACTTCGGCCGCGGATCTAAAGTTGTTTGCCGAGATCACCGGAATTTTCTTTTTGATTATCCCGGCTTTTTCAGAAGCGATCTCGGAAAGTTTTTTACCTAAAAAATGGGTATGGTCGTAGCCAATATGGGTGATGACCGAGACTTTAGCCCTGGTTATATTAGTTGCGTCCAGCCGGCCGCCTAAGCCCGTTTCTAAAACTGCACAATCAACTTTTTGTTCCAAAAAATATTTAAAAGCTAAGGCTGTGTAGATTTCAAAAAAACTTATCTTTCCCAGTTCCTCCGGCAGCTTAAAATCATTTAGTTTTTTTCTAAAATCCTCTGTTATCCTAGCTACATCTCTCTTCGAAATCATCTGACTTCTTATCTTGCTGACTGGTGACCTGGCAACCTGACAACCTGGTGACTTTATGATGATTCTTTCCCGAAAATCAAAAAGATGCGGCGAGGTGTATAACCCGGCTTTTAATCCCGAAGCAGCTAGCCCTTGAGCACAAAACCTGGCAGTTGAGCCTTTGCCTTTGGTACCGGCGATATGAATGGTTCTAAGCTTTTGATAAGGTATTTTAAACTGCTTAAAAAGCAGTTTGACCCTATTTAGCTTGATAGATTTTTTATAGTCAAAATCAGAAGTTTTTTCGTAATCAATGAAAGATTCCAGGTAGGCTTTGGCCTGTTTATAGTTGCTAATCATTCAGGTAGGTTAACCAGTAATCAATTTTAGTGGCGGAAATGACGAATGCCGGTAAAAACCATGGCTATGCCCAGTTTATCGCAAGTAGTTATGATGTCTTGATCTTTTATCGAGCCTCCGGGAGAAATAATCGCTTTGATTCCTTTGCTGTAAGCCACCTTTATCGAATCTTCTTTGGGGAAAAATCCGTCGGAAGCCAAAACTGCCGATTTAACCTGGCCGCGGATTTTAGCCAGGGCGATCTTGACTGCCCCTACCCTTGAAGGCTGGCCTCCGCCGACTCCTAAAACAGCGCTATTTTTAGCTATGACTATAGCATTAGAACGGACAAATTTTGCCACCTTCCAGGCAAAAATCAGGTCTTTCATCTCGTTTTGGCTGGGCTTTTTCTTAGTAACTACCTTCAAGGCGCTCTTATCCAGAGAAAGGTTGTCTTGACTCTGGATAAGATAACCTAAAGAAGTAGCCCTGATATCTTTATAGGAAGCCTTCTGGCTAAAATCAGCCTCCAGGACCCTTAGGTTTTTCTTATCGGCAAATATTTTTAGACCTTCTTTGGAATAAGAAGGGGCAACAATGCATTCTTTAAAATCACTTTTAACTATCTGCTCGGCAGTTTCCTTGTCGACTTTACGGTTTAAGCCGACAACACCTCCGAAACTGGAAAGCGGGTCAGCAGCATAGGCTTTCTTATAAGCAACTGAAAGTTTTTTGTCAGCGCCCACTCCGCAGATAGAAGCGTGTTTAACGATCGAGGCTGCTGGTTCGGCAAACTCTTTGACTGTATTCAAAGCCGTATCCAAGTCTAAAAAATTGTTGTAGGAAAGCCCTTTACCCTGAAGCTGTTTAAAACCGAGTGATTCAGACTCAACCATTTTATATAAGGAGCCTTTCTGATGCGGGTTTTCTCCATAGCGCAGCCTCCAAGTTTCCTCGAAGCTCCAAGTGGTGATCTCTTTACCCCGAAAGTAGTTATAAATAGCGTTATCGTATTCTCTGGTAGTATAAAAAGCCTGTTGAGCCAGAATCTTTAAGCTGTCGCTGGAAATAAAACCGTTATTTTTTTCAAGCTCTACCAAAACTGGCTTGTATTGAGCCGGGTTGCTTATACAGGCTACGTTCTTATAGTTCTTAGCCGCCGCTCGCAGTATTGCCGGGCCGCCGATATCAATATATTCGATCATCTCATCGGAACTTAAACGTTCTTTTCTCTTCTCTAAAAACGGGTAAAGATTGACTACCACCAGGTCAAAAGGATAAATTCCCAAACCCCGGATTTCCTCCATGTGCAAAGGATGTTTTTTGTTAGCCAGGATCCCGCCGAAAATCTTGGGATGAATAGTTTTTAAACGGCCGGAAAGTATTTCCGGAAAGGAAGTAAGCTCGGCCACTTCCTTGACCGGGATTCCGCTTTTTCGCAGGAGACTTGCGGTTTTACCGGTTGAGACTATCTCGATATTGAGGTCGATTAACCGCTTGGCAAAATCAACCATCCCTTTTTTATCCCAAACACTGATTAAAACTCTTCTTACTTTTAACATTTTTTATCCTTAGCCTATACACTAAACCTTATTTCAATAATATCGTTGGCGCTGATGATGTAATCGCGGTCAACTACCTTGACCAGACCCCGCGAACGGGCCTCAGCCAGATTAAAAAAATTATCCAACTGGTCGCAGTTCACGACTTCACCCTTGATAAATCCTCTTTTTAGATCACTATGAATCTTTCCGGCTGCCTCCAGGATATTCAAACCTTTTTTCAAAGACCAAGCCCGGACTTCTTTCTTACCGGCAGTAAAAAATAAAAGCATGCCGCACTTGGCGATGACTTCTCCGATCAAGCTGTTGATCTCCGGAGTGTCAGTTTTACCCAAAGAAGGCTTGGAACTCAACAGCGGCAGCTGTTTAAGAAAACCCTGCTGGGCTTGCGGCACTTCCAAATCACAAAGAAGTACTTCCTTTTCTAAAGCCTGCTGGCAACTCTGAAGGAATTTTTTTTCCTCCTCGCTCTCAGCCCGGGTGACCCGGTTTTCGATCTTTTCTAAATCAGCAACAATAAGGTCAAGGCGCTTAGTCTCATCAAAAACTACAGCCTCGGCTCTTTCCGGATTCTGATCGATAAATTCAACCGTATAGGGAGAAAGCTTACCCGGCGAAAATTTGTCGACTAACTTTTTAAAACAACTGTCTTTGTATGGGTATTTACCCGGCTGGATATTTAACCCGTAATTGAATATCTGCACTAACTGCCTGCCCTTTTGCGGTTATACATGCTGTTCCTGCTTGGCGGCTTTGGATTTTTCAACCACACCCTGCATAACCCGGGCCGGAACTATTTCGTAGCTGGAAAAACTCATTGAATAAGCGCCTCTGCCGCCGGTGACCGACCTTAGATCCGAGGCATATTTAAACATCTCGGCTAAAGGAATGTGGGCTTTGACTACATCGTTTTTACCTTTGGATTCCATGCCCAGCACCCGGCCGCGGCGAGAATTGATATCGCTGGTAATCTGGCCCATAAATTCTTCGGGAACAGTAATTTCAACATTCATGATCGGCTCTAAAAGAACTGTGCCGGCCTCCTCAAAAGCTTTCTTCAAAGCCATGGCAGCGGCGATTTGAAAAGCTATATCTGATGAATCAACATCATGATAGGAACCGTCATAAAGTGTCACCCGGATATCAGCCATCGGATAGCCGGCCAAAAAACCTTCAGTCATCGATTTACGGATACCTTTTTCTACTGAAGGAATAAAATTACGGGGGATTGACCCGCCGACGATCTTATCAACAAATTCAAATTGTTTACCACGGACCAAGGGGTCAACTTTGATAAAAACTTCGCCGTACTGGCCGCGGCCACCGCTCTGCTTCTTATGACGGTGAGAAACATCAGCCGGCTTAGCAATGGTTTCCAGATAAGGGACTTTAGGAGTCCCCAAATCTACATTAGCCTGGTATTTGCGGCGCATCCGGCCGATAATCACATTAATATGCAGCTCACCCATCCCGGAAATAATCAGCTCTTTGGTTTGAGCATCGCGGGAAGTACTGCAAGTAGGGTCTTCGCTGGTCAAACGGGAAAGAGCTGAAGAAATTTTTTCTTCGTCGTGACGGGTTTTAGGCTTAACCGATGCCGAGTAAACCGGCGCCGGAAACTCAGGCCGCGAAAAATTCACCGGCCGCTGGGAAACGCAGAGGCTATCCTGGCTTAAGGTGATTTTTAACTTGGCAGCCGCAGCAATGTCGCCAGCAGAAATATTTTCCACAGCAACCTGTTGTTTACCCTGTAAAGCATATAGCTGACCAAATCTTTCTTTATCATCTTTGGTAAAGTTAAAAAATTCGCTGTTGGAAGAGATTTTTCCCGACCAAACCCGCAAAATTGTAAGCTGACCGACAAAAGGATCGATCACGGTTTTAAAAACCTGAGCGCTAAAGGGGTCTTCGCTTTTAGGTTCGATCTTTATTTCCTGGCCAGCCTTATCCTTAGCCCGGCGGGGCAAAGATTCTCCGACCGCCGGCATAGTTTCAGTAATCAATTCAAGCAGCAAATCGATCCCCGACTCTTTGACTGCCACCCCTCCGATCACCGGAAAAAACAAAGAGTTGATAACTGCTTTTTTCAAAGCTGGCCTGAATTCAGCTTCTTCCAAACTGCCTTTTTCCAAATATTTTTCAAGTAAAGCATCATCGCTCTCGGCAACGCTTTCGGCAATTTTGTTATAAAGAGAAACATTTTTAACTTTATCGCTTAAGACGCTGCTCACCGAACCTGCCGCGACTAAAGCTAAACTGACGGCTTTTTTGGTCAGGCTCTCCTGAATATCTTCCAAAGTCTTTTGATAATCAGTATTTTCTTTATCCAGTTTATTGATAAAAAACAGGCAAGGTATGTTTCGAGCCCGTAAGATTTCCCAGGCTTTTTCAGTGCCTACGCCTACACCCTCGATGGCATCAACCACGACTATCGCAAAGTCCACGGCTCCAACAGCAGCCACCAGCTCACCGATAAAATCAAGGTAACCGGGAACATCGATAAATTGAAGGGAATAACCTTTGTAATCGGTATGCAAGACTGAAAGGTTGATCGAACTCTTCCTTTCTTTTTCGTCATCTTCATAATCACTCACTGAATTACCGGCATCAACACTACCCAGGCGGGTTACTGCCCCGGATTTAAACAGCAGGCTTTCAGCCAAGGAAGTTTTACCTGATTGTGCATGCCCGCAGATGAGAAATGTTTTCTTTTTCATTATCTCGCTACTCATGCTTAAACCTCCTAAATAAGTCTGGTCAAATCGTTGAATAAGGAATCTTTATTATATTAAAAATAAACCCCCCGGTCAAGAAAAGAAGAATAAAAAAATAAACCATACCACCTACGAGGTGTGCCAAACCTGTCTTTAAAAACCATTGTATTTATTGGTATAATATAATCCTATTTAGCACACCTCGTAGGTGGTATGGTTTGGTTAAAAAATCAGGGTGGCATCGCCAAAGCTAAAAAAGCGAAAACCATCCCTTTTAGCCCGGGAATAACCCTCTTTCAGAAGGTCTAAACCACAAAAAGAAACTGCCAAAATCAGGTTGGTAGAACAGGGGGTGTGAAAATTAGTAATCAAAACATCGACTATTCTAAACTGGCATCCGGGAACAAGATAAAGGTTGGTTTCTCCGGAAAAAGAACGAACTTCGGGTTTATCCTCCTGACTAGCCGCAGTTTCCAAGGTCCTTACTACCGTAGTCCCTACCGCAAACACTTTTTTACCTAATCGTTTAGCCCGGTTAATGACCTCACAAGTTTCCTGAGATATCTCTACCCATTCCGGATCTATCTTATGATCCCGAATATCGGCAGTTTTAACTGGGCGAAAAGTTGCCAAGCCACAGTGAAGAGTAATCTTGGCTATCTCGACCCCTTTTTGTGTAAGTTTTTTCAATAAACCTTTAGTAAAATGCAAACCAGCTGTAGGCGCAGCCACTGCCCCAGGAGTTTTAGCATAAACCGTTTGATAGTCGTCGGGCGAAGAAATCTCTTTTTTAATATACGGAGGAATAGGCACTTTTCCGAATTTCTTCAAAAAACCTTTAAAATCGATATCAGTAAACTTTAGGATCCGGCCGCCCTGACTGGTTTCACCGACTATTTCAGCTTTATTCTTTCCTGAGCCAAAAATAAGTTCCTGGCCGACTCTGGCTTTTTTACCGGGTTTGACCAAAACTTCCCAGGTATCGCGGTCTTTTTGCCTGAGTAACAATACCTCTATTGGGGCTCCCTTATTGCTCCTGGCCGACAAACGGGCCTTAATCACTTCGGTATTATTTAGGACTAAGACATCCCCGGCTTTAAAAAAATCAAGAATATCGCTAAAAATCTTTTCTTGGATAGAGTTTTTTTCGCGATTAAAAATCAGAAGCCGGGAACTGTCACGCGGCCGCAAAGGCTGCTGAGCAATTAACTGCTCAGGTATATCAAAATCATAATTAGCCAAGCTGAACAAATCCTGTTTCATGACCGCCTTATTTTATCAGATAAATAAAGGTAGGGGCAGAAAATTTTCTGCCCCTACTAGATAGCTGCTCTATTGACTTTTGTCGATAAATATGCTATTTAAAAACTCATGGGTGATGAAATCCAACGGCTCAAAGAAGAGCTGGAAAAGGTGCGTTCTCAACTTTATGTGTTCTATGAACTCACCAAAGCCATGCGTACGACTTTGCGGCTCGATGAAATAACCTACATTATCCTAACCGGGCTTACTGCTCACGAAGGATTACGCTTCAACCGAGCAGCTATATTTTTTATCGACGAACAAAATAAATCCCTCAAGGGTTATATGGGTATCGGGCCGATAGATTCTGAGGAAGCCAGCCAGATCTGGAAAGGCATTGAAAACGATAAAAAAGACCTCTATGGCCTGATCAATAATTACCATCAAATCAAACAGTCCCGTCAAAATTCCAGATTCATGGAATTAATCCAATCGCTTAAATTCAACCTTAACAAAAAAGAAAGCCTCTTGGCCAAAGCCCTGGAAAGCAAACTCCCGATTTGTATAAAGGGAAATGAATCTGAAACTCTCAAAAAAGAAGGCCTAGTTCAAAAAATGGATTTAGGTGAATTTATCATTTCCTCTCTCTGGATAAAAGGCAACCCCCAAGGTTTAGTTGTAGTCGACAATTACATTACCAAAAAATCGATCAATGACGATGATGTAAAGATTTTCAGCATGTTTATTGAAGAAGCTCAAGGAGCAATAGAAAATTCCCAGGATTTTGAAAATACGCTTATCCGTTCACACAGCGATCCTTTGACTTCTCTTTGGAACTACGGCTATTTCCAGTATAAGCTTGACGAAGAACTGACTCAGGCCCAATCAAACAATTTACCCCTGTCAGTGATGATGATCGACCTGGATGATTTTAAGAAATTTAACGACTCCGCCGGGCATATAAAAGGCGATTCGGCTCTGCAGATGATCAGCCAAATAATCCAGAAAAACTGCCGTAAAATCGACATTCTCTGCCGTTACGGCGGCGAAGAATTTTCCCTGATCTTGCCGGCTAACCGAAAAAAAGACGCCCAGCTGTTAGGTGAACGGATCAGAAAATCAATTGCCCGAAGCCACATCCTTGATAGCGACTTTACAGTCAGCATCGGGATATCCTCTTTCCCCGAAGATGCTACCGATAAAAAAACCCTCATTGAACGGGCTGACGAAGCCCTTTATGAAGCCAAACGCCAGGGTAAAAACCAGGTAGTTTTAGCTTAAACGGCAGGGGCTTTTTCAGCCTCTTGGGCGAATTTAACCGAAACTAGTTTGGAGATGCCTTTTTCCTGCATAGTCACGCCGTATAAGACATCGGCGTTACTCATGCTCTTTTTATTGTGGGTGATCAAAATGAATTGGGAGAAAGCGGAAAATTTCTTCAAGAGATGGTTAAAACGGTCAACGTTAGCCTCGTCTAAGGGAGCGTCGATTTCATCAAGCACGCACAAAGGCGAAGGCCTGACTTTGAAGATAGCAAAAATCAAAGCCGTGGCAGTCAAGGCTTTTTCGCCCCCTGAAAGCAGCGATACATTTTGAAGTTTTTTACCCGGCGGCTGAACCTCGATCTCAACTCCTGATTCTAAAACATTTTCCGGATCAACCAAGATAAGATTAGCTCTTCCGCCGTTAAAGAGAAATTTAAAATGCTGTTTAAACTCCTGTTCGATTTTGGTAAAAGTCTCAATAAACATTTCTTTAGAGGTCCGGTTGATTTTAGCGATTGCTTTTTTCAAGTTTTCCTTGGAAGTGATCAAGTCCTGTTTCTGGGTTTCCAAAAACTCTTCGCGTTTTTTTAACTCCTCAAATTCCTCGATCGCAACCAGGTTGACTTCGCCCAATGACTTCATCCGGGACTGAAGCTTCTCTTTAATTAAATTTAGCTCCTCAAAAGTTTCCTGAGGATGCTCTAAACCGGAAAGGTCTAACTCCAGGCTGTAAACCTGTTTTAAGTAATCCTTTACCTTTTCTTTTTCGTATTCTAAACTCTGGATTTCTAATTTTTTATTATAGGTAGAAGCTCTTAACTCCTGGCTTTCTTTTTCCAGATTCTGAAGAGCTTCTTTAGCTTGGTCGATCTTTCCTGAAAATTCAGCCTCTTCTTTCTCCAAAGCTTCTTTGGCCTGGCTATGTTCGGCAATAGCCTGGGTATCGCTTAAGATCTTCTGCTCGAATTCATTGATCTGATTGCCAAAAGTGTTGATCCGCTGTGAATTCTCTTCCTTTTCCTGCTGGACCTGGTTTAAGTTACTCTCGATGTTATCGATTTCACCCTCGAACAGTTTTATATTTGACTCCAAAGTCTCTTTTTCCTTGGCCAAAGACTGTTTGTGAGTATGGTTTCTGGCCACTTCAATATCTATCTCATTACCCCTTTCCAAAGATTTAGTGATAGATGTTTGGGTCTGGTTCAAATCCTGGTTAATCACTGAAAGTCGATCGGTAATAACCTGGGTCTCTTCGGAAATAGCAGTTTGCTTTCTTTGAGAATCATTAAATTCATCAAGCACGGTCTTCATTTCAAGTTCGAGAAGCTCAGATTCCTCCTCCAGGCGGCTTAACTCTCTCTGACAAGCATCTTTAACTTGTAAGGCCTCCTGGAATTTCTTGCGTTCGTCTTCAAACTGTACTGATTCATTAGACAAATCTTCGCCTAATTTTTTCTTATCCTGTTCAAAAACTCCCAAGCAAGAATTTCCTTCATCGATCTCGGTTTTGACCGCGGTTATCCTGTCCTTTAGCTGCTGCTCCTCAAAAGAAATAACTTTAGCTTCGATCTGGGCCTGGAAACCGCCTTCAGTTTTAGTGAATATCGCGCCGCCAATCGAAGCAACCAGTTTGCTTATATCTTTAGGTTCTTCATCGAAAATAACGGTTATTTTTTTCTTAATTGAAAATTTTTCATACTTAACTTTCAAATCATTCAAGAATTCATAGGAAGTATTTAATTCCAGCAGCTCTTTTTCTTTCTCGGTTATATTTTTCTTGGCCTCTTCGATAGAAGAAAAAATCTGACTTTGACGGTCAACCAGGGATTTTTTCTTACCTTCGAGGCTCCTCAAACGCTCTCCGGCTGAATTATAAACCTGTTCGGACTCTTTTAAACGCTGGCGGTTATCTGAAAGCATGGCTTCTAACTTTGCCTTGTCCAAAATAAAGCGTTTTTTACGGTTAGCCAGGGTCGCCAGGGTAGTCTGGATCTCTATTAATACATTATGGAGCTGGGCTTTCTTGTTTTCTAAATCGAGGATCGCACTCTTGTGCTCTTTACTTTTATTTCTAGCTGTATCTACATTAGCCAGAAGCGAATCTTTTTCCCGGATATAAGCCTGTATACGTTCCTCAGTCTCGGCGATTATCGCATCCAGGCTACCCAAGCGTTGGGTTTCAGTCTGGTTGCGCTCTGTTTGTAATTCCAGGCGCTGGCTGAGATTAACTTTAGCCATCTCCAATTGTTTATTGCGCTGGGTAAGTTCCTCGATCCTCTGTTTGTTGACGATGATATGACTTCTTGAACTTTCAGTTTGAGCCTGTAAAGAAACCTGCTTTGAACTTGCCTCTTCCAACTTAATCCGCAAAGCTTTCAGCTCTGAATGCAGGCTTTCCCATTCCTGGTTAAAGTTCCTTAACTGCTCATCCTTAGTATTTTCTTTATCTTTGCAGGAGTTTAGTTCCTCAAGCAGCTGGTTTATTTTTTCATCTAAACTTTTAAGCTGCAGGCTGGCGATTTTTTTCTCAGCCTCAATGAGTTCCTGCTGGGTTTGTTTATACTTTCTGGCTTTTTCAACCTGGCGCTCCAAGTAACGAGTTTGCCGCTTTACCTCCAGAAGGATATCATCCAGCCTAAGCATATTGTTCTCGGCCTCTTCAAGCCTTCTTAGAGTTTCCCGTTTCCTTTCCTTATATTTTATTATGCCGCTGGCTTCATCGAAAATCAGTCGCTTGTCTTCGGGCTTATAGCTTAAAAATATCTCGATCTTTCCCTGCTCGACAAAAGAATAGGTCGCTTCGCCGATCCCGGTGCCCATGAATAACTCCTGGACATCTTTAAGGCGCACCACATTTTTGTTTATAAAATACTGGCTTTCTCCGGAACGGTAGAGCCGGCGGCTGACCGACACCTCGTTAAAATCTATCGGCAAGTATTTATCCTGATTGCAAAAGGTAAGCGCTACTTCGGCATAGTTTAAAGGCTCCAGGCGCTCGGTGCCGTTAAAGATGATATCTTCCATTTTAGTGCCGCGTAAAGATTTAGGGCTTTGTTCTCCCAAAGCCCATTTGATCGAATCAAAAACATTTGATTTTCCGCAGCCGTTGGGGCCGACCACAACAGTTATTCCCGATTCAAATTTAAGGATGGTCTTATAAGGAAAGGATTTGAAGCCGAAGATTTCGAGTTCCTTAAGATACATAAATGAATTATAACATTATTTTGCGTGAATTTCCCGAAATTTTTTAATTAAAAGCGGGACTACCTTAAACAGGTCGCCGACAATGCAATAGTTAGCCACTTTAAAGATCGGAGCATCCGGGTCTTTGTTTATGGCAATGATCAGTTTGGAAGACTGCATTCCCACTAAATGCTGGATTTGGCCAGAAATGCCGCAGGCAATATAGATCTTGGGGCAAACTGTTCTTCCGGTTTGGCCGACCTGATGTGAATAAGGGATCCAGCCGGCATCTACGCAAGCCCTTGAGGAACCAACAGCTGCTCCTAAGGTTTCGGCTAATTCTTCAATCAGAGAGAAGTTTTTCTGCTCCTGTAAGCCGCGGCCGCCGGAAACGATTATATCAGCTTCAGCCAGATTAACCGTAGTAATAGTTTCTTTTATAAAGTCGAGGAATTTTATCCGGTTATCTCTGGTAGCCTCATCAAAGGTCTCTTTAATAATCTCGCCTTTGGCTTGGGGATTATTCTCTGACTCCGGCATTACCTTGTGCCGCACAGTAGCCATCTGAGGCCGGAAATTAGGCGAGATGATCTGAGCCATGATATTGCCGCCGAAAGCCGGACGGGTTTGGATCAAAATTTTTCTCTCGGGATCGATATCCAGCCCGGTACAATCGGCGGTCAGCCCGGCATAGATACCTACGGCAATCCGGGATACCAGGCTTCTTCCGGTAGTAGTTGCTCCGGCCAGAATAATCTCCGGTTTATATTTACCGACCAGGCCGGAAATCGCCTTAGTGTAATTTTCAGAAGTATAGTGGCTTAAACCCGGAGAATCAATCAGGAAAACTTTATCAGCCCCGCGATAGATTAGCTCTTGGGCTTTTTCACTCACCTTATCGCCCAATAAAACCGCACCGACATAAGTCCCCAGGCCTTGGGCCAACTGGCGGGCTTTGTTAAGCAGTTCAAAAACTACCGAAGCAATCACCCCGTCTCTTTGTTCAGCAAAAACCCAAACTCCTTTATATTGGCTAAGGTCATCTTTAACGATTACCTTTTCCCGTTCAATGATAATCGCTTCAAATTTACAGCTGTCCGGGCAGGCTCCACAAAGAGTGCATTTATCCAGATCAATAACTGCTTTTTTATCTACCAGTTTGATCGCATCAACCGGACAGACTTTTAAACACAACCCGCAACCCACGCATTTATCTAAAATTACCTTTATTCCGCTCATAATAAGTCTTTTATTTCTTCAACCAGTTTGCTGGTAATTTCTTCCGGCTCTCCCTGTAATATTTGGCCTCCGGGTTTAGGCGGCGGAGTAAATATTTTAATCACTTGGGTCGGAGATCCTTTTAAACCAATCTGATTTTCATCAATATTCAAATCTTTATTGCTCCAGGAAGGAATTTCGGCTTTGCGGGCAGCCATTTTTCCTCTTAAAGAGGGAAGGCGCGGTTCGTTGATTTCTTTTACCACTGTGATTAAGGCCGGCAGCTCCACCTCTAATAACTCATAGCCTTCCTCAAGAAGCCTTTCTACAACCATTATCCGGGGAGTAGTGTCAAGATGGATTGAATCAATCCTGCGGACATAAGTAGCCTGGGGTAAATCTAAATGAGCGGCTATTCCCGGGCCGACTTGGGCAGTGTCGCCGTCAGAAGCTTGTTTACCGCAAATTATCATGTCACAGCCGCCGATTTTCTCTATAGCCTTAGCTAAAATCCGGCTGGTGGCCCAGGTATCTGAACCGGCAAAGGCCCGGTCAGAAAGATGGATTGCTTTATCTATCCCTAAAGAGATAGCTTCCCTGAGAACATCAATTGCCTGAGGCGGCCCCATAGTAACCACAATTGCTTCTCCGCCAAAGCGCTCCTTTAACCTAACTGCCTCCTCTATGGCGTACATGTCAAAAGGATTAATGATCGAAACCACCCCTTCGCGGATCAAAGTATTAGTCTCAGGGTTGATCTTAACGTCGGTGGTATCGGGAACCTGTTTTATACAAACCACTATCTTCATAGTTTTAATAAAATACTATAGAATCGCCGATTGGTCAACCATAAATAAAGAGAATGATTTTCTGAAAACGCTTTCGCCAAATATGAATTTTGGGGTTAAATATAATATATAAATATGGTATATTTGAATGCGTTCTCTATCTTTACAGTATGGATAGATACTACCAAAAAAAACTACTTTTCTTAATGAGCCTAGCGGTTACGCTTCTACTTCTAAGCAGCCTTTTCTTTAACCATGTAGTTTTAGCTCAAGACCCCTTTACTTTTTACTTCAGCCGGCATAAACCTGAACCTAAATCTGACAGTCAAATACCCCCAACTAAGGATAAAGAACAAAACCCAACTAAGCCCGAACTCTCTAAGCAAGAAAAGGCCAGAATTCTCGAAATCTGGAAAGCCAAAGGATATAATGTAAACCCTACCGGTGTGGTTATCTCTGAGGGAAAAAGATACGTTGGTTGGAATAAAACCGTACGCATAAACCCCGAAGATGGTGGTGAAAAGAAGACTGTCACTGTTGTAAGTGATAGCCAAGTTAAAGACGAGTGGTTCCCCGAATATTATTCAGATAAGGAAACTCCTTTTGGCCGAAGTTTAATCTATCCTCAACAAACACCACCTGAACTAAAGGTGATATTTATAGGTATAAGCCACGAAGAAAATAATCCTGACCAAAGGACTGATGTCGAAGATGCTGCCTACATACTTTCGCTACAAGCTAAAAATCCCGAAATAAAAATTATCGCTTACTATGAAGAACTACCCCAAGGTAAAATAACCAGTCTTGATGAAGACATCTCGGGAACTGTCAAATCAGAAATGATAAAAAGGGAAATTCTCCAAAACCGAGAATATACCTGGCCTAGTCAAATTGGCTCTATCGAACTACTGATGAGGCACGGAGTAGAAGTGATGGGATTAGAAAATAATCTTTCTCCGGAAAGCCTGAATAAATTAAGTTCTGTCGGCATGAGCCGGATTGGGATAGAACACATGGTTAACCCTACGCTTATTGAGTATAGCAATATACGAAATACTCTAAAAACATTGATTTATTTAGAGTATGCCGGAGGAAAACCGGTAGAGATGAAAATAGCTAAAAAAGAAGAAACTCACCAAATGAAAACAGTCGATGCTATAAGCTGGCTGCAACAAAGAGCTATGAAGCTAGAAAGGATTGGACGAGAAGGAAATTGGCTATATCATATGGAGCCGCGAATTGCCAAAAATCCCGAAGCTCTACATGTGATTTTCGCCGGAGATGGGCATATCCGCGATCTAGGTGGTACTAATTCTGCTCTATACAAAGGGATTGAAGCTATCGAAAAGGAATACGACATAAAACTTCCCTTTTTAGTATTTGGGCTAAATAAAGATATGCGGAAAGAATACTTAAAACTTAAACATACCACTGGACATCTGCCTAATTTTGAAAACCCCTGGTTCATTGACCATTATAGAAATTTTTATGAATTAGCTAGCGGGCCTGACCCTTATGCCTCTGATTATTTAGGCGCCTATGGCCGTCACTTAGATGAATTTGGCCAAGCTTACAACTTCCCTCACCCTAAAGATTACCAATCACTCAGTGACTTTGGCTGGGAATGGGGAACAGGAAAAGCAGGAAAATTTTATTGGGACAAAGACGGCTGGGTACATACCGGAACTGGCAAATGCTTTACTGATTTATCTTACCCTATCTTCCATGAAACAATCTATTCTTTCTGGAAAGACATACTAAAACCTAATAATAATAAAATACCTTTTTCTTTATTTCGCTACACTGAAAACCACGGGCTAGAAGGAGATCTTTAATCAGCGATTAGTCAAAGCCTCTAAGGCTTCGCGGTATTTGCTCTGGGTTTTTTTAACGATTTCCTGGGGTAAAACTGGCCCGGGGGGAGTTTTATTCCAATCAAGGGTTTCTAAATAGTCGCGGACAAATTGTTTGTCAAAAGAGTTTTGAGGCCGGCCCGGCTGGTATTCAGCTTTTGGCCAGAAGCGTGATGAATCCGGGGTAAGCACTTCATCGATCAAAATCAGTTCGTCACCGTCCAAACCGAATTCAAATTTGGTGTCAGCGATGATTATTCCTTTTTTATCGGCGTAATCAGCAGCTTTTCGGTAAATATCTAAACTAAGCTGCTTTATTTGATCGGCTAATGTTGGATCGATCTTAGAACGCATATATTCAAAACTGACATTTTCATCATGGCCGACTTCGGCTTTGGTAGCCGGAGTAAATATCGGTTCGGATAATTTACTTGATTCCTTTAACCCTTCAGGCAGTTTTATTCCGCAGACGCTTTGAGATTTCTGATATTCTTTCCAGCCGGAACCGGAAAGATAACCCCTGACCACACATTCGAAAGGAACCACTTTACACTTTTTCACGATCATTATCCGGCCTTGAAGGTATTCTTGGTCTGATCCGGAGATAGTTTCGAATAAATCAGATGCCTTAGCACTAAAAAGATGGTTTTTCACAGTATCTTTTAAAAAAGAAAACCAAAACAAGGAAACCTCGGTCAAGATCTTTCCTTTATCGGGAATCAGAGTAGGTAAGATCACATCGAAACAGGAAATTCGGTCGGTAGCCACCATCAACAATTTATCGCCTAGATCATAGACGTCTCTGACTTTTCCCTGACGGAATATTTTTAAACCTTCAATCATAAAACTTCTTTAAAATTAGAGGGGGCCGGATAATCACCAAACTTAGCTTGAAAATCTTTTAACTTTTGTTCCTGGGTATCCAGCTCTTGAAATAAACACGCTGGGATTTTTTTAAGTTCCTTATAAATATTCCTGACCCTTTCGATCTTAGCTAAATTTTCAGGAACCCGCAAAACAAACTGTTCCAGGTAATCTTTTTGACTGTATGGTTTATCTAAAACCTTCTCAAACAAACTTTTTAAATCCTCATATTTAGGAATAAGGCCGGTAGCCGACTCCAAAGCTTTAACTTTCCCATCGACCCGAAGCCTCATCCATTTCAACCAAATCCGCTTATCCTGGATAGCATTTAAAAATTTACCCTCTTTATCCCTCAAAAAATAATTAACTGAAAAAATCAAAGAAGCCGAAGCCAGTTTTTTACCAAACTCTAAATTCATCTCTACATAACGGCCGAGAGAAATCGAAAGAAAATCGATATTAGACATCGGGTTAAACACCCTTACTCCTTCCTGGCCCAAAGTAGCGGCTGTAGTTTCTGATTCAAGGCTGGCAGCCTTTAAAATAATTCCCTGCTGCCAGCTAAAAGCCTCCTCAACCGGAACCGAAGTGTCAGAATCTCTTCCCCCGTAAATAAGACCTTTAACTATAACCCCCTGGGGATTTTCCAAATTTTCATCGACATTTTCTAAGTTCTTAAGGCGGATGGTATAGCGGGCGTTTTTATGAGAAGCTGATATTTCATTTCCCTGTTTATCGGCTTTGCCGGGATGCCAAGAACCTAAGTAATTTATTCCCTCGTGCGGGACAGGCCGGCTGCTTCCAATCCAAAAAGGCTGGTTATTTTGATCGATTAAGATATTGGAAAAAATTACTTCTC